>JBEKFX010000028.1:0-56936 GCA_050013115.1 Polyangiaceae bacterium | reverse complement strand
CGCCGCTCCGCCTCGCCGCTCCGCCTCGCCGCTCCGCCTCGCCGCTCCGCCTCGCCGCTCCGCCTCGCCCCTCCGCCTCGCCTGCGCCCCTCCGCCTCGCCCCGCCTCGCCGCCGCTCCCCTGCGCCCCTCCGCCTCGCCCCTCCGCCCGGCCTGGCCCCCAGCTGGCCCTCCCCCGCCTCCCCAGGCCGCCGGCCCCCTTCCGCATCGCACTCGCCTCCTGCCCCAAATCGGCATACAAGCGGCTATGGAGATTGTCTTGACCGATCCGGTCGGCCGACCGAGTCCGTCGTCGAGCCTTTTCGAGCGCCTCCTCACGCCGCTGCTCTGCGACCCGCGCGACTTGCCCTTCGTCAGGCTGCTGCTCGTCCTGACGGCCACGGTCTTGCCGACGGCCGTCGTGCTCTTTCTCCCTGGCGCCTTTCGCTGGTGGATTGCCGCGCTGCACCTCGCCCTCGTCATCTATTTTCTGGGGCCCTTCGTTCTCATGCTCCACAACACCAGCCATCGCCGGCTTTTTCGCCGGCCGTTCGGTTGGGCCAACCACTACATCCCTTGGGTCCTTGGCCCGCTCTTTGGCGAGTCGCCCGAGACCTACTTTGCGCATCACGTCGGGATGCACCATCCCGAGAACAACCTCTCCGAAGATCTCAGCTCGACCCTGCCTTATGTCAGAGACAGCGCCATCGACTTCGCGCGTTACTTTTTTCGCTTCTTCTTCTTTGGCATCTTCGAGCTGCTCTCTTACTTCGCACGCAAAAAGCGCCGCGGCCTGCTTCTTCGAACCCTCGTCGGCGAGCTCTCCTTTTTCATCGTCGTCGGAGCGCTGCTTGTCTTTCATTGGCGCGCCGCACTGACCGTGTTCGTCATCCCGTTTCTCGTCGTTCGCTTCGCGATGATGGCCGGCAATTGGGGGCAGCACGCCTTCGTCGACCGTGCAGCGCCCGAAAACGCGTATCGGAACAGCATCACGTGCATCAACTCTGCCTACAATCGCCGCTGCTTCAACGACGGCTACCACATCGGGCACCACGTGAAGGCCACCCGCCACTGGACCGAGATGCCGGACGACTTTCGCCGCAACCTTCGAACTTATGCCGACGAAGGCGCAATCGTCTTTCGCGGAGTCGACTTCTTCGGTGTCTGGTTCATGCTCATGCTCCGGCGCTACGACTGGCTCGCGCGCCACGTTGTTCCACTCGCCAAGGAGCCGCACTCGACGGAAACCGTCATCGCCCTGCTGCGAAATCGGACGGGGTGGGTCCAAGCGTTGGCGGGCGCGCCAAGGTCCTGACGCCGGGGCGAGCGGCCCCAAGGCCGCGAGGTCAATTTCTCCCGTCAGGTTCGTTGAGGGCACGCGCGCCGATCGGCGGCGTGGCCCGTCTCTCGCGCCTGGGTCCACGGCTGCGCGCGGTGGAGTCCTTCCGTTGAATTCGGATAGGCCCCCAAGGTCCGGCAACTCCGAAGTTCCCCGGCTTGCCACGCAGGGGGGGTCACCTGAGGACTCGGCCCGAACGACTTGTTCACGACTACGCGCGAGGCGCCGTGAATCTCGGTACCTGTAAAAACAAGTTGCGCGAGTAATTTACGCACGGGGCCTTAGTTCAGTCGTCTCAGTCGTCCCCGGTGACTGGATTGGCGCAGATCCCGGTCGCCGGGTTCGGAAAAAGCGGAAGCCCGCTCAGGCACACCTGCGGCGGGGTGCAAGGCGTGGATGCGTCGGTTACCGACGTTTCGCAAAGCTCGGCGCACACCCGACTTCCCAAAGGACCGCTACACATGAGTCCGTGGGCACAATGCTCTCCGTCGCAGCTCTCGCCGACCGAGGCCGGTCCGTCCATCACGCAGCCCGTAAGTGCGTTGCCGCTCGCCATGGTCACGACCGCGCAGGTCTGGTCGGCCGCGCACGCGCCCGCGTCGCGGGTTTCCCCGGGCAAACTGCAGGTCAGGATCGGCATGCAGACCGGGACGGTGATGGTCGATCCGTCGGCGCCGGCAGCCTCTGGTTGCACGTCACAAAAGTGCTTGGCGTCGCAGCTCGCCGAGCAGCAGTATTGCCGGCACTTGGCAGCACCTGGCGTCCCCACGCACTCGAAGCTCGGCGCGCAGTCGACCGAGGTCGTGCACGACGTGCCGTCGACTCCCACGCCGGCGGGTCTGCACTCCTGAGCAATCCCCGCCTCGACGTCGAGCACCACTTCGCACCCGAGCGCGGCGTCCGGATCGCCCTCGCCCGCAAGGTACGGGCCGCCGTCGGAACTCGTGCCGCACGCACGCTCGGTGGTGGGGTCGTCGGGATAACATCGGCTGAGCTGAGATGCGTTGCAGAGTGGGCTGCCCTGGACGACTTGCGCGTTTCCCGCAGCGGCCTGGACGACGGATGCGTCGAACGGCCCAGGCCAATTGGGCCCGGCGTCCGACGCATCCGAGGCCATGCCGGCGTCAGGCGTGTACGGCCTGTAGTTCGTCGTGGGTTCGGCGAGGGGCACGGCCTCGGCTGAGCTGTTGCTGTTGGTCGCGCAACCTCCGGTGAGCACCAGGGCGGCGCAAAGTCCAACCCACCGAGACCAAGCCCCGCCCGCCGGGCGGCCTGCCCCCGTGCAGCGCAAAACAGGCGCCGGGTGGTCGCCGAGCGCTCCCTTCGCGTCGGGCGCGCCGGGGGTGGGCCGCGACCCGACTGCCGGTTTCGGACGGGAAGGAAAGCGAGCCATCATGGGCGCGAAGAAGGGCAGGGGAGCGTTGTGATTCACAGAGCGTGCCCCGCTTGGCGATTGTGGCCGGAGATCGACGGGATGGCTATGGCGCTGCCATCCAAGGTGGCAGTCTTTTCACCGACCCCTGACATTCGTGTCGCGCCCCCGCCGCGCCGACCCGGTTGAAGCGGGTCCTCACCGCCCCGCTGCGCTCCGACTTGGCGAAAATCGCCAGCCCGCCGACCCATCGCCCACCGCCGTCCGCCGGCCCATCACACGTCGTCACGGCCCCCTCCCGCATTGAACCCCCGATCGGTCCGGCCCATCACGCGGCCGCGGCCCCGTCTCGCATTGAACCCCCGATCGGTCCGGCCCATCACGCGGCCGCGGCCCCGTCTCGCATTGAACCCCCGATCGGGCAGGGCCATTGCGCCGTCACGGCCCCTTCTCGTGCTGAACCGTGGTGGGCCCGGTGGTGAGGATGGGCCCGGTCGCCTCAGGAACGCCACTCGCGTTGACGACCTGCGTGCTCTCGACGCGCGCGCGGGCGAGCGGCGCCGGTGCCGCGACCGTCGCGCCCAAGGGGTCGCGCCAGGTGCCGCTGGCGGTCCACATCCGGCCGTCGTCGCCACGGACGAAAGCCCACCGGGAGAACTTGGCGCCAGGCGGCGCTTCGACCCAGCCGCCCGGCAGCCACGCCCACCGCTCCCGCCTCCATGTCCACTCGCCGTCCACCCACACCGCGCTACGGGTCGGTCGCGAGGGGACGTTTTCAATCCGGCCGGGCGGTGGCGGGGAGGTCACCTCGACGAGCGCACTCGGCGGTTGTGGGACGTAGCCAGGATGAGGCAGTGTTCTCGTGCAGCCCGCGAGCCCGATGGCGAGGATCAAGGCGCGCGCCCCCATGGCCCCCGATTCAAGCACGGACGCTTCACGCCCGCCGATCGCGAATGTGTGCATCGTCGCCGCCCTGGCCACCGCTCTTCGCGGGCTCGCCGGTTGCGCGTCCATCCCTCCGGGGCGGATGGCGATCGACTCGGTCGAAGTCCTCGGCGCCCGGGCGGTCGACCCGAGCGATGTGCTCGACAAGCTGGCGACGACCGAGAGCCCGAAGTTTTTGGGCCTCTTTCGCGGCCTCGTCTACGACTACAGCATTTACGACCCCTCGATCGTGCAGCGGGATCTCGCCCGCGTCGAACGATTGTACCGGGGCCGCGGCTTTTTCGAGGCACACGCCCGCGTCGCTCGCATCGAACCGACGAGCGACGCCCACGTGCGCGTCGAGATCGTCGTCGACGAGGGATCGCCAGTCGTCAATCGCGACGTTCGCGTCGTCGGACTGGGCGCGTTGGAACCGGGCGCCCGCGCTGCGGTGGCAGCGGCCGCCGCAGCGACGTTGCCCAAAGGGAGGCGCTTCGACGAAAAAGCATACGGGCAGGCCGCGACGGCCGTTTCCCGCGCGCTCACGGACCGCGGCTACGCGTACGCCAAGGTCCTGTCCGATGCACGGGTCGATTTGGTCTCGCACGCCATCGACTACACCTTCTCCGCGACGCCTGGCATCGAAGCGGTCTTCGGGCCCATCACGATCGTCGGGCTCGACCCCGACGGAGCCGGGCCGCAGCCCCAGGAGATCAGCGAAGACATCGTCCGTCGGGTCATGAACCTGCGGACATCGGCCCCCTACTCGACGGCGAGCATTCAATCGGCCGAGCAAGCGCTGCTCGACCTCGAGGTGTTCAGCGCGGCGCACGTCAAAGCGCAGCTTGCCGACCCCCCTCGGCCCGTCGTTCCGCTGGTCGTCGAACTCGAGCCCACCAAGCTGCGTGCGTTGCGCCTCGGCGTCGGCGGCGAGTTCGACGCCATCAAGACCGACCTGCACGCGCTCGTCGGATGGGAAGACCACGACGCGCTCGGCAATCTTCGCGATTTCACGGTCGACTTCGTACCCGGGGTCGTTCTCTATCCGACGAGCACGACCGACTTTACGGTTCCGAACAAGCCGTTCGTCTTCGAGCGGCTCCGCCTGCAGCTCCGGCAGCCTGCGTTTCTCGAGGCCCGCACGACCGGCTTCATTCGGCCCGAGTTCAACGTCTACCCGCTGCTCGTCATCCCGAGTCCAACCGAGCTCCAAAACGTCGTCGGATACGTCGAGCCGAAGGGAGCCATCGGGCTCGAACGGCGGTTTGGAAAACACGTCTTTATGACCGTTGCCTACAACGTGCAAAGCGAGCTCCCTTTTTGGGACAAGCAATCCTCGACGTCCGTGCCGATCTTGCCTCCCGCGGTCGTGCTGTCGTTCCCCCAGTGGACGATGAAGGTCGATTTCAAAGACGACCAGGTGCATCCGCACGAGGGCTTCGGAGCGTCGATCGACGTTCAAGTCGCCGGCGGTCCTTTCGGCGGAACGGCAGGGGACGTGCGCATCCAGCCGGACCTCGACGGCTATATCCCGATTACCCACGGCGTGACGCTCGGCCTGAGCACCTCCTTCGGGCTCCTCTTTCCCTTCGCCCACTACGGCTCGCAGGTCCAGAACCTGACGGCGGGAAGCGGCGCGTGCCCCGGGTCGGGGGCTGCCTACTGCGGGCCCCCCACGGCCCCGAACCTTCTCAAAGATTACAGTCAAGAAATCCAGACCATCTACTTTCGAGGTTTCTTCGCCGGGGGTCCGAGCGACAACCGCGGTTATCCGCTGCGCGGAATCACCCCTCACGCGTTCGTCCCTTTTCTCAACCCGGCCGCGGCCGCGGCGCAGCAGGCGACGCAAAGTGCGGGGGCCTGCACTCCGAGCACGCCCGAGTGTTTCAGCCCGATCGGCGGCTTCACGATGTGGGAGGCCTCGGCCGAGCTGCGTTTTGCCATTTCGGGGCCTCTCGGGACCGCGCTCTTTTGCGACACGGGCGACGCATCGCAGCAGATTGCCGACTTCCGATTTCGCTATCTCCACATGTCGTGCGGCGGGGGCGTGCGCTACGACACGCCGGTCGGTCCCATTCGGCTCGACGTGGCCTATCGCATCCCTTTTCTTCAGCTGCTCGGGTGCCCGACCGCGGGCGACGCGTCGCATGCCAATTCGGCTTGCCACGGCGACCCAAGCTTCGGTGTTCAACCGAACTTGTTTGGCACGACGAATTCCAAGGGGTTGCCCCAGGGAGGTATCCCGGTGGCGTTGGCTTTCGGAATCGGAGAGGCTTTCTGAATGCGGTCGGTCCACGCCTCGGCTCACACGGCCACGTGGGTCCTCGGCTTGGTCCTGGCTCTCGGCTTTGGCGCGGCGGTGCATCTCGGCCATCCGATCGCCCGGCGCTTGGTTGCGACGAGCGTCAACCGCACCCTCGCGTCCGTTCTCGTCGGGCGCGTCGTCATCGATCGCATCGGGTCGCTCGGCTTGACGGGGATCGACGACGTCGACGCCCATGTGGACGATGCGACCGGTCAGACCGTCGTGCGCCTCGAAGGCGTGCACGCCCGCCTGTCGACCGGACTGCTCCTGCGACGGCTCTTCGGCGGCCGCCGGCAGGTGGACATCGACTTGCCGCTGCTGTCGGCCGCTCGCGTCGATGTCATGGTGGCTTCCGACGAGTCCGGGTCGCCGCGCGTATCGAGCGCACTGGCCGTTCGGCAGCCGCCCTCCCCGGCCGTTTCGACCTCCGCCGGCCCGCCCCTCCGTTTGCGCCTGAGTCGTATCCAGGTCGCCCGCACGACCTTCGATGCGCGTCCGACGGCGCCGATCGACGGCGAGATCGACGGACTCGCCGGGAGCCTTTCGCTCGAAGCGGGCCTCGTCACGCTCGACATCGCGCGCGGGCACGTCGCCGTCGCATGGCCTCCGGCGAAGGCCGCGCGCGGCGACCTCGATGTGCACCTGACGACCGCGCCGCTGCGCGTCCGCGCCCATTGGAACGGCGCCGTCGGCGACGTGGCTCAGGCCCTCGACCTGCTCTACGGCGACGGCCGGCTCGATGCGGTCCTCGACGTGCCCGACGCCACGCCCGCGCAGCTGAAAACCGTGTGGCCCGCCGCCGCCGTCGGCGAGGACCTGACCCTGCACGCCGAAGGGCACGGGATGCTGCCGGAATTCGCTGTCGACGTCCGCGCGACCGCGGGCCGGGCTTGGCTTGACCTCGCAGGCTCGATCGACGTCGGGGCGGACAAGCGCGCGGCCCTTCACCTCTCGGCCCGCGACGTCAACCTGCGCGCCATAGCGCCCGGCCTGCCCATGCCCGATTCGAACTTCGGCGCGGAGGCCGACATCTCGGGTTCCGCCAAGGCAGACGGCGAGCTCGAGGGCGACATCGCGATCGATCTCCCGCCTTCGCGATGGGACCGCCTGGCACTGCCTGCCGCGGCGATCCGCGCCCACGCCTCGGCTCCGCCCGGAGGCTTGCCGACCGGATCGGCGGAGCTCGTCGTGCGCCAGCCGGGGGCGCCGACGGCCGTGACGCTCGAGGTCAGTCCCGAAGAGGGTGCGGGCCGGCTCGGCTTCGACCTCGAGGCGAGCGCCCCCTCCGTCGAGGGCGTTCCTTCGCTCGAGACCGGCCCGGTGCAGGCGACCTCGCACGGTACGATCGACCTCGGGTCGAACACCCTCGCCGCCCGGCTGTCGGCGACCCTCGAGCACCTCAGCACCCGCGCGGCCCGCGTCGACGTCGTGCGGATCGATGCGCGAGCGGGCGGCGGATGGGTGAATCCCGTCGTCGATGTCGACGTCGCGGGCGAAAATCTGATCCTCGGCGGCGTGCGTGTGTCGGCCCTCCGGGCGACGACTCGACTCGTGCTGTCCGGGGGCGTGGCCGCCAGAAATATGGACGTCGACGTCGCCTGGGAGGGCGACCCCGTCCACGCCCACCTTGCGCTCCTGCGGGTGAGTGGCGCAGCGGTCGACGTCAGCGATGCCGAAGTCCTCGGGCTCGGTACGCCCATCTCGGCGACCGTTCGGTGGTCGCCGGCGCGCCTCGTCGTTCAGGCCAAGGCCGAGCAGATCGATCTCGCACGGGTCGGCGCCTTCACGGGCGTCCCCATCCTCGCCGGGACGGCCGGGTTCGACGTCGACGCCGCCGTCGGCGCGGGAGAAGCCGAAGGCCGCTTGTCGGTCGACGTCAACCGCGCGTCACTCTATGGAATTCGCGAGGGCAGCGCCCACGTCGAGGCCTCGGTCCACGGCAGGCGCGTGGCCGGACTCGCTGGACTGGCCGTCGAAGATGTCGGCAGCCTCGAAGCCCGATCATCGAACCTGACGATTGGTCCGGGCCGGCTCACCGCCGCGGCCCCGTGGCGCACGACCTGGGGAGCTCTCGAGGTTCGTGGCCGCGTGGATCTTGCAAAACTCGAGGCCCGCCTTCCGCGACCATGGCTCCCGGTCGACCTCCGCGGTTCGCTCGACCTCGATGCGCGGGTCGTTCGCGATACCTCGAGTGATTCGACGCCTGGCGTCGACTTCACGTTGCGGACCTCGGGCCTCGAAGTGGGGGCGCGTCGCGCGACGGGATCATGGCGCATCCGTGGCCTCGACCCGGACGTTCGAGTCCTCGTGAACGGCGACACCGGGCGGACCGAGGTCGCCGCCGATCTCCGCGACGCCTCCGGATCGCTCGCCTCGCTCCGCGCGAACTCGAGCGACGTCCCTTACGCGAAGATCTTTTCGGCTGGAAATCCGGCCCATGATTTTCTCGATATGCCTTTCGATCTGGACCTCGTCGTGCCGCCGCGCGCGCTCGCCGGGTGGCCCTCGCTCATCCGCCCGGCCGGGGTGGCGGGGCAAATGCAAGGGCGACTGACCTGGCGCGGCGCCGTCAGCCATCCCTTGGTGGACGTGACGGCGAATCTGTCGGACGCGATGAAGCCGTCGGTCATGACGGGCCCGACCGATCTGGCGCTGAATGCCCGCTACGACGGCGATCACGTCGATGCCAAGCTCGAAGGGACGGCGCGAAAGACGCACGTCGTCGATGCCGTGGCCGCCATCGACCTGCGCGCGTCCGACGTTCTGGGGGGGTCGTCGGAAGACGCTCTTCCGTGGAAGGCGTCGATCGCCGCGACGCTCGAGGCCATGCCCCTTCGGATTCTCGGGGCCCTCTACGACCGTGGCGTGCGGGGCACCGTCTCGGGGCAAGTGAAAGTCGAGGGCCTCCACGAAAACGCACGCGCCGCCGTCGACCTTGCGCTCGATGGGCTGAACGTGGCCGACATCGCCTACCCGTCGGCCCGCCTTCGGGTTGCCCTCGACGATCGGGCGTTCGACGCCGCGCTCCGCATCGATCAGGCTGACGGCTCGCTCGACGCCCGCGCACATGCCGGCTCGCACTGGGGAAGCGCGCTCTGGCCGTCCCTCGATTCTTCGCAGCCGGCGCACCTGTCGCTTGCGGCCAAGCAGGCCCGCCTGGCCCTTCTTCTGCCCCTTGTGTCTGGCTCGTTCACTCAAATCGACGGCCGGGTCGACGCGAACGCGCGCGTCGACATCGATCCGGTCGCCAAGACCGTGCGGCCCGAGGGGCGCGTGGCCCTCCGCCACGGGTCGTTCGAGCTCACGACCTTCGGCAGCGACTTTCACGATGCCGCCGCCACCCTGACTTTCACCCCCGAAGGCGTCGTGCGCCTCACCGACGCCGTCGCCCACGGCTTGAACGGCACCCTGCAAGCCGCGGCGACGGCGAGGTTCGCGGGTTTCGACCTGCAGGGCGCGCGCATGTCCATCCGTGTGCCCAAGAAAGACCCCCTGCCTCTTGTCTTCGACGGCGTGCAGATGGGCATGCTCGACGGGGCCTTCGAGCTTGGAGCCACGCGGAGCGGGGCCGGTCTCGAGGTCGACGTCGACGTCTCGCGCGCGCAAGTCCAGCTGCCGACCATCTCCTCGTCGCTCGACGTTCAGTCATTGAACGATCTCGACGGCGTTGAGGTCGGCATGCAGGGCAAAAGGGACGATTTCATCCCGATTTCACTCGACGCTTCACGCTCCGATCCCCCGGACGCGCAAGGGGCAGGCAAAGTGCCGACGAAGATCGTCGTCAGGCTCGGCCAGGACGTGCATGTCAGTCGAGGCGCCGACCTCGACCTTCGCCTCGAGGGCGAGCCGACAGTCGTCCTATCGGAACCATCGGTCGTGCGCGGCCAGATCCGCTTGCCGCCCGGCGGGAGGATCGAGGTCCAAGGCAAGCCATTCGAGATCGAGAACGGCGCCGTCACGTTCGTCGGTCCCGACCCGACGAACCCCCAAGTCGTCTTGACCGCCGGGTGGTCCGCGCCCGACGGCACCCATGTTTACGCCGACTACATCGGATCGCTCAAGACGGCCGAAGTGCGCCTCCGCAGCTCGCCGGCCAGGAGCCAAAACGAAATCCTCGCTCTTCTTCTCTATGGATCGAGCGAAGAGGCGACGGCATCGGCTCAAACGTCGACGACCACCGACTCGTCGCCGTTCGCCGCAGCCGCCGGTGGCGTGGCGACCCAGCAGCTCAACCAGGCGCTTGGGGGCGTGAACCGAGCGCTCAGCAACCTCGGGCTCGCGGCCGGCATATCGACCAAAATCGACACGTCGCAGATCAGCCCTCGCCCTGAAGTCGAGGTTCAGATCGCCCGCGACATTTCGTTGCAAATCGCTTGGGTGCTCGGAGCGCCCCCGCCCGGTACGAACCCCGACACGACGCTTTTGTCGCTCGATTGGCATTTTTTGAAAAAGTGGTCGCTCGAAGCCACCCGCGGCGACGCCGGAACGTCCATCCTGAACGTCATCTGGCAACACCGGTACTGATCACGCCGGGCCCGTTCGGGCACGCCCCGCTCGCCCCGCGCCTGCCGTCGCTCGTCGGCGTCCACTCAGCCGCCCGCCGCTTGGCCGGCGCCATCATGGGCCCCCGCATCGGCCGTCGCTCCTCCATCGCTGTCGCCGCCGTCCGGCGGGCCAGGGGCGTCCTATCCACCCGCGGCCCCGACCGCTCCGTCGCTGCCATCGATCGCGCCGTCGTTGCCATCGACCGCAGCCGTCGCTGCCATCGACCGCGCCTTAGCTGCCATCGATCGCGCCGTCGTTGCCATCGACCGCGCCGTCGCTGCCATCGACCGCGCCGTCGCTGCCATCGACCGCGCCTTCGCTGCCGTCGATGGCGCCGCGGGCGTCCAATCCACCCTCGGCCTCGACTGCGCCGTCCTCGGCCTCGACGGAGCTGTCGAGCCCGCCGTCCGCGTCAGCGCCGGCCTCGATCGTCGGACACGGCGATCCTTCGATGCAGGGTGGAAAAGAGCTCGGAGTCTCCGTGCACGCCGCGACGACGGAGAGGCCCACGAGAACCCCGAGAAGGGAGCCGAAGAAAAAGCGCAAGCGCCCGCGACGCTACCACGCGCCCACACGAGCGTCTCGCCATCTTGCCGTTGCAATCAAGACGCGATGACGACGCATGTTGTCGAAGTCGACACACTGCAGAAGCTGAAATGTAACGGGATGCCCCTGCGAAGCGTGGTCTCCTCCGCGGCCGCCCGGGAGCGACCCCATGCATCCATTCGACACCAACATCGGAACCGTCCCGTTCATCCTCCTCATCGTCTCGCTCCTCATCGCGTGCGGTTTCGAGTTCGTGAACGGCTTTCACGACACGGCGAATGCGGTGGCCACGGTCATCTACACGAGGTCGCTCCACCCGTGGGCGGCCGTCATCCTTTCGGGGACGCTCAACCTGCTTGGCGTCTACCTCGGCGGCATCGCCGTCGCGATGAGCATCATCAAACTCTTGCCGGTCGAATTGCTCGCAGCGAGCGGCAGCGGCGCGGGCCTGGCGATGGTCTTGTCGCTGCTCATCGCCGCCATCCTCTGGAACCTCGGGACCTGGTGGCTCGGCCTTCCCGCATCGAGCTCGCACACCTTGATTGGCGCGATCGTCGGCGTCGGGCTCGCGAACTCGCTCATGCCCGGCCACGTCTTCGGCACGGGCATCAATTGGCACAAAGTCCAGGAAATCGGCCTCTCGCTCTTCGTTTCCCCCGTCTTCGGCCTCGGCGCCGCCGCGCTCCTACTCTTTTTGTCGCGCCGGTACCTGCTCCGATCCGCGGCGTTCCACACCCCGGCCGATCCGAACAAGCGGCCCCCGGGGTGGATCCGCGCGATCTTGGTGACGACCTGCAGCGGGGTCAGCTTCGCGCACGGTTCGAATGACGGCCAGAAGGGCGTCGGCTTGATCATGCTCATTCTCATCGGCCTCCTGCCGGCCGACTACGCGCTCGACAAGTCGCTCGCCAAGTCGCAGATCCAGGACACCGCGATGATTGCGGCGCGGCTCGAGACCGCGACCCACGAGGCGTTCGGCGCCGAGAGCGGACGTCTCGCGTCGAACGCGGACATCCCCGTCGAAAAGACCGCCGCGGGCGACGTCCTGACGGACCTCGGCGAAATTCGCGCGGCCTTGAACGGAAAGGACTCGGTTCGCGACATCCCGGCCGATGCCCGGTTCGATGTCCGGTCACGCATCATGCGCGTCGACGTGGCCCTCGCGGCGCTCGAAAAGAACGCCGCGTCGACGCTGGCACCCGAAAAGCTCGCGCGCATCAAGAAGGACCGGAGCGCGCTGCGGGCATCCATCGACTACGCCCCGGGTTGGGTCATCGGCCTCATCGCGCTCTCGCTCGGCCTCGGGACCATGATCGGCTGGAAGCGAATCGTCGTCACCGTGGGCGAAAAGATCGGCAAGACACACCTCACCTACGCCCAGGGCGCATCGGCTGAGATCGTCGCCATGACGACGATCGGACTCTCCGGCTCCTTCGGCCTGCCTGTCAGCACGACACACGTCCTCTCGTCGGGCATCGCCGGGACCATGCTGGCGCAAAAGTCCGGCCTCCAGGCCTCGACGGTCCGCAACATCGCGCTCGCCTGGGTGCTCACGTTGCCCGCGGCGATGGTCCTTTCCGGCGGTCTCTTTCTTTGCTTTCGCGCCCTCATTCCCGACGCGCACGCTGCGTCGACGCCGACCGTCCGCTTCGACTCGACGGGCGACACCTCGGCCATCATGCCCGTCACGACCAAGCCCTTGCGTTTGCAGGGTTCGAACACCATCGGCGCCGAGCTTGCCCCGGCGCTCGCCCTCGGACTCTTGCAGAAGCTCGGATCGACCGACGCCGCGCGCGCGAAAGACAAGGACGGCCATGCCTGGGTCGTTTCGGGCCACGTCCCCGGGAATGCGAACGCCATCGAAATCGACATCGACGCAGCCGGTTCGGCGACCGCATTCGAGGGCCTCGTCCAGGGCGACTGCGATCTGGGGATGGCGTCTCGCCTCGTCAGCGCCGAGGAAGTCGACCGCGTTCAGCAGGCGGGGCGAGGGGACATGCGTCTGCCCGCCAGCGAAAACGTGATTGGCCTCGACGGGGTCGCCGTCATCGTCAACCCGAACAATTCGGTCCGGACGCTCGGGATGGACGAATTGGCTCGCATCTTCGACGGAGAAACCGCGAGCTGGTCGGCGGCGAGCGGGGTGGCCGGGCCCATCACCGTCTACGCGCGGGACGACCGCTCAGGGACCTACGACACGTTCAGGAATCTCGTCTTGGGCAGCCGCAAGCTCGTCGACGGCGCCAGGCGACTGGCCGACGGCGATGCGCTCGCGAGAGCCGTGGCGGCAGACCCGCAAGCCATCGGCTTCACCGGCATGTCGCGCGCAGGGCGAGCCGCTGCGGTCGCCATCGCCGAGAGCGGCGCGGCGGCGGTCCTGCCATCGCGGTTCAGCGTGGGGACCGAAGACTATCCGCTGACGCGGCGGCTCTACCTTTATGCGCCTTCGACCGCCGCCCACCCTCTCGCGGGTCGCTTCGTCGCCTTCGCACTTTCGACGGAAGGACAGACGCTCGTCTCGGCCGCCGGCTTTGTGAATTTGGCGGCCGTCGCCAACGAGGCGGCGCCTTGTTCCGGGTGCACCCCCAAGTACATCTCGCTCACGTCCGGCGCTCGCCGATTGTCTCTCAACTTTCGGTTCCGGCCGGGCCAGATCGACATCGACAGCCGCGGCCAGCGCGACCTGGGCCGGCTGGCGGGGATGCTTGCCGGCGAGCGCGATCCGAAGGTCGAACTCCTCGGATTCTCCGACAATATGGGCAGCGCAGCCGCCAACGTGGAGCTCTCGAACGAGCGCGCCCGTCGTGTCGCCCAGGGCCTCGAGGCCTACGGTGTTCACGCGAGCCTCGTCGAGGGTCTGGGCGCCGAGATGCCCGTTGCGTCGAACGACGATCCGTCGGGCCGAGATCGGAACCGGCGTGTCGAAGTCTGGGTCAAATAACCAAAAAAAAGCGGGGGGGAGGAACGTCGCTCCCCCCCCCGGCGCCGGCGCCTTGGCGGCCTGTTTTACTAAAACGGACACCATTTCGTCTTGACGAACGGGCTCGAACGGGCCAAAAAACCGTCTGACGATGCGGGCTGTCGTGCGAGGTCTGGGCGCCACGGCGCTGCTCGTCTTTGCGGTTTGGCTCTGTTCGTGCAGCAAGAGCGGCGTCGCGTCGGCTGGCCCGTTGCCTCGCGAGGTCGAGCTTCTCAACGTCTCGTACGATCCGACCCGCGAGCTTTACGAAGCCATCAACGCAGCCTTTGCCAAGAACTACCTTCAGACGGCCGGGGTCAGCGTGAAGGTCAAGCAATCGCATGGGGGGTCGGCCAAGCAGGCCCGTGCGGTCATCGACGGCTTGGAAGCCGACGTGGTCACCCTCGGCCTGGCCTACGATATCGATGCCATCGCCAAGGCCGGCCTGCTCGGCGCCGACTGGGCGGCGCGCGGGCCCAACCGGTCCACGCCCTTCACGTCGACGATTGTCTTCCTCGTTCGACGGGGCAATCCGAAGGCCATCCGCGACTGGGACGATCTCGTCAAGCCGGGGGTGGCCGTCATCACCCCCAACCCGAAGACGTCGGGCGGCGCCCGCTGGAATTACTTGGCGGCGTGGGGGTACGCGAAGCAAAAGGCCGGCGGCGACGACGCGGCGGGGCGCGAATTTGTAACAAAACTGTACAAGAATGTTCCGGTTCTCGACTCGGGCGCCCGAGGCGCAACGACGACCTTCGTCGAACGGGGGCTCGGCGACGTGCTCATTGCCTGGGAAAACGAGGCGCTTCTCGCGAAGAGCAAGCCCGGGGGGGACAAATTCGAAGTGGTCTTTCCGTCGGTCAGCATCGTGGCCGCGACGCCGGTGGCCGTCGTCGACAGCGTGGTCGACAAGCACGGCACCCGCGCCGTGGCCGAAGCCTACGCCAAGTTTCTCTTTTCGCCCGAGGCGCAGGCGATTGCCGCAGAGCAGTATTATCGGCCCCTCGATCCCGCCGCGGCGGCGAAGAATTTCGCCCACCTGAAGCTGTTCACGATCGAGGACATGTTCGGCGGTTGGTCGGCGGCGCAAGCCGCGCACTTCGCCGACGGCGCGGCATTCGACCAGATGTACTCGCCGGGCAAGTGATGAAACCGAAGACCAGGCGCTCGGCCATCCCCGGCTTCCGGCTGACCTTCGGTTTTACCGTCTTCTATGTCGGTGCGATGGTCCTCCTGCCGCTCTCGCTCTTGGTCGTCAAGTCCGCAAGCGGCGGATGGGCCGGGTTTTGGGGCGCCGTGACGACCCCTCGGGCGCTCGCGTCCCTGCGCTTGACCCTCCTGGCCTCGCTCGCCGCGGCCGCCATCAATGCGGTCTTCGGCTTCGTCGTGGCGTGGGTGCTCGCGCGCCACCATTTCCCCGGCAAACGCATCGTCGACGCCATCGTGGATCTCCCGCTGGCCCTGCCGACCGCGGTCGCCGGTATCGCCCTCGCCTCGATCTACTCCGGCAACGGCTGGATCGGATCGCTCCTCGCCCCGCTCGGGCTGCATCTTGCTTACGCGTGGCCCGGCGTCGTGATCGCACTTGTCTTCGTCGGGCTTCCGTTCTTGGTTCGCACCGTCCAACCGGTCATCGAGGAGCTCGATCCTGCGGTCGAAGAGGCCGCGACGACGCTTGGGGCCGGCCCGGCTCGGGTCTTTGTATACGTCGTCCTGCCGGCGCTGGCTCCCGCGCTGCGCGCCGGGTTCGCCTCCGCGTTCGCGCGCGCGCTCGGCGAATACGGTTCCGTCATCTTCATCGCGGGCAACATGCCGATGAAGACCGAAATCAGCTCACTTCTCATCATGACGAAGCTCGACCAATACGACTACGTGGGCGCCGCAAGCATCGGCGTCGTCATGCTGGGCGCGTCGCTCCTCTTATTGGTCTTGATTCACGCATCACGCACCCTGAGTGAGAGGCGTCGTGCAATCGCCTGACGTTCTCACCGCCCTCGAGGCACGCCCCCTGCCGGCGCGGACGGCCAACCGCTCGCGGGTGGCGAGCTATGTCGGTCGTGCTGCACTCTTCACGGTCGCACTCGGCTTCGTGGCGACGGTCATCGTCGTCCCCGTGATGGCCGTCTTCGCGAAGGCGCTCGAGCGGGGCGTGCCCGCCTACCTCGCCGCAATCCTCGAGCCCGACGCGCTGTCGGCCCTGAAGTTGACGGTGTTGACGGCCCTCGTCGTCGTTCCCGTCAATGTCGCGTTCGGGCTCGCCGCGGGGTGGGCCATCGGCAAGTTCGACTTTCGGGGCAAAGTCCTTTTGACCGCGCTCATCGAGGTGCCGCTCTCGGTTTCGCCCGTCGTCTCGGGTCTGCTCTTCGTCTTGTGCCTCGGACCGCGCTCGCTCGCCGGAAGATTCCTCCTCGATCACGGCATTCGCATCATTTTTGCCTGGCCGGGGATCGTCATCGCGACGGCGTTCGTCACGTTCTCGTACGTCGCCCGCGAGGTCATCACGGCAATGGAGTCGGGGGGACGCGAGAAGGAAGAGGCCGCGCTCGTGCTCGGCGCGAGCGGTTGGCAGACGTTCTGGCGCGTCACCCTTCCGAGCATCCGCTGGGCCCTTCTCTACGGCGTGGTTCTTTGCAACGCCCGGTCGATGGGCGAATTCGGGGCGGTGTCCGTCGTGTCGGGTCACGTTCGAGGCGAGACGAACACGCTGCCGCTGCACGTCGAAGTGCTCTACGACGATTACCGCTTCTCGTCGTCGTTCGCCGTCGCATCGCTTCTCGTCTTTCTCGCCGTGTTCACGCTGGCGGCAAGGATGGTGCTCGAACACAGGCGAAAGGTTCCGTCGTGAGCTTTGAAGTCAACGGGATCGAAAAGAAGTTCGGTCCGTTCGTCGCGCTCGGTGGTGTGTCGCTGCGTGTGGCGAGGGGAGAGCTCTTGGCGCTCCTCGGCCCTTCGGGGTGCGGCAAGACGACCTTGCTTCGCGTCCTGGCCGGTCTCGAAGCGCCCGACGCGGGAACGGTGCTCTTCGAAGGTGGCGACGTCACCCATGCGCCGGCGTCGGCCCGGCGAGTTGGTCTCGTCTTTCAGCACTACGCGCTCTTCGAGCACATGACCGTATTCGACAACGTCGCGTTCGCGCTCCGCGTGCGGCGGACGCCCGCTTTGCAGGTACGGCAAAGGGTCTCGGAGCTGCTCGAACGCATCGGGCTGAGCCACCTCGGCGAGCGCCTCCCCTCGCAATTGTCGGGCGGTCAGCGTCAGCGGGTGGCGCTTGCGCGGGCGCTCGCTGCGGAGCCGCGCATTCTCCTGCTCGACGAGCCATTCGGGGCCCTCGATGCGCGGGTGCGCCAGGATCTTCGCACCTGGCTCCGCGAGCTCCATGACCAAACGCGGGTCACGACCGTGCTCGTCACCCATGATCGAGAGGACGCCTTCGAAGTGGCCGATCGCGTGGCCATCATGAACCGCGGTCAGATCGAGCAAGAAGGTGCGCCTGGCGATGTCTTCCATCGTCCGGCGAGCGCATGGGTCATGCGATTTCTCGGCGACGTCAACGAGCTTCCCGTCGCCTCGACCGGCGGAGCGGGATCCGTCGGGTACGTCCGGCCCCACGAGGTCGACATTTCCCGTTCCCTGCCCATCTCCCCAGCGTTTGAAGCCCGGGTGCGGCGGTTGCAGACCGCCGGCTCATCGGTCCGCGTCGAAGCCGACATCGAATCCTTGGGCAAACCCATCGTGGCGGAGATCGACGAGCGGCGCTTCGAGGAGCTCGCGTTGCACTGCGGTGAGACGGTCTTCGTATCGGCCCGCCGCCTGCGCGTCTTCGATTTACCGTGACCCGTTGTTCGCCGCCCGGGCCCAGTCCTACCTCATCGGACGGTGGGCCAAAAGCGCCTGGCGGCCGTCGCTGCGCGTTCGACGGACTCGTCGTTCGGCGCCCGGGCCAAGTCCTCGGCACGGTCGGCCACCATGCCCTCGACCGCACTCTTCAGGCCCGCTTCGAGGGCGACGAGGTCGTAGCCGCCCTCCAGCACGAGCGCCATTCGCCCTTGGGCCGTAAGATGGGCAATCTGCCCAAGCTCGCGTGCCATCCATCCAAAGGAGCTCGGAGTCAGGAGCATTTGGGCGAGCGGGTCGCGTGCAGAAGCATCGAAACCGGCGCTGACGAGGACAAGCTCCGGCGCGAACGCCTCGAGGACGGGGACAATGATCCGTTCGAAGGCCGCCGCGTACGTGGCATCGCCGCCTCCGGCGGCCAGCGGCACGTTGACGGTGTATCCCTCGCCGTCGCCCTCGCCGACTTCGTCGAGGTCTCCGGTCCCCGGATACAAGGGGGACTGGTGTGTCGACACGTATAAGACGTGCGGGTCTCGCCAAAACATCTCTTGGGTCCCGTTGCCGTGGTGAACGTCCCAATCGACCACGGCCACGCGGTCGAGGCCACGCGAGCGCGCGTGCGCGGCCGCGACCGCCACGTTGTTCAGAAGGCAGAACCCCATCGCTTGCGACGGCCGAGCGTGGTGCCCGGGCGGCCTGACGAGTGCCACACCTTTGACGACTGGGCCGTCCATCATCGCATCCACCATGGCCACGACCGACCCGGCGGCCAGGCGCGCTGCGTCAACGCTTGCAGGCGCGACGTACGTATCCGCGTCGATGTAGCCTTGCTTTCCCCTCAGCCGGGCGAGCGCGTGGACGAATTCGACGTCGTGCACCCGCGTCAGCTCGTCATCGGTGGCGCTCCGCGTCGCGACGGGCTCAGCGTGGACGCTCGTGGCTGCGAGGGCCCGGCGTGCGGCTGCGAGCCGCTCGGGTCGTTCGGGGTGATCCCCGGGGGCCACGTGCGCGTCGAATCGGGGGTCGTCGACGACGAGGGTGCGTAGCGGCTCGCTTTTGGCCGTCGTGTTCACCGCGCACCGCGTCCCTACGCGCATGTTGCCGCGCTCTGGCGGCGAATGATAGCGTTTTTGAACGGCAGGGACGCGGCGCGACGGCAGGTCGCAGCGAAGTTGGTCTCGTTTGCGCGCACGCGTCTCCAACGTGCGGGGAGCGGGGGAGGATCCGAGGACCCATGCGAATCAAGCTCATCGCGGTCAACGCTCTGATCGTCGTCGTCGTCGGGCTGCTGTCCTTCTTGCTCGTGCGCTCGTCGCTGAGCACGGCCACGAGCGATAAGGATCAGCTCGCGGCCGATGCGGAGAACGACGTCAATGGGGCGGCAAGCCGCCTTCAACTCGACGGCCTCCGTGCGGAGCGATGGCTGGCGGCTGCCGCAGGGGAATCGGCCACCATCGACGCGCTGAGCAAGGCGACGCCGTCCGCTCGCGGCGATGCAGCGACGACCCGGTGCGACGACCTCGTCAGCCGTACGAAAAACGCGCCGCTCTTCGAGCGCAACGTTCCCACGCTGGTGGCGATGGTCGATCCGAGCGGGCGAATCGTCGGCCGGAACAATTCGAACCTGAGCCGTGGCGACGACCTCGCGAGCGTCTACGGCGGGTTGAAATCCACACTGGCGACCGGGCAGTCCGGGTCCGATGTCTGGTACGAGCGCGACCGTTACCTCGCTTCCTACGTCGCCGTGCGAGACGAGCAAGGCAAGATCGTGGGCGGGCTCGTCATTGGTCGGCCCCTGAACGACACCCTCTCTCGGGTGAGCGAGGGGATCACAGGGCGCCCGCTCGTTCTCGTCGTCCCGAAAGGCGACTCGTTCGAGGTGGTTGCGCACTCGGCCCAGCAAACTCCTGCGCTCGACGAAGCGGTGCAAAACACCGCCAAGGAAGCCTTGAAGAACGCGCTCGCCCATCAGCAGACCGATGTGGCGCGCGCTGGCGACCTCCTCGTGGCAGGCTCGCCGCTGGCCGCTTTCGGCGAGGGCGAACGGGCCTTGCTCGTCGCGGCGGCCCCCGCGTCGCTGATTCAGGACCCCACCACGCTGGCGCTGCTGCCCATTCTCGGTGCCCTGGCGGTGGGCCTTGTGCTCGTCGTGGTCGCCGGCTGGCTCTTGGGCAGCTACATCACGCGGCCCATCAACATGCTGGAGGAAGGGCTGCTCGCCATCCTCAACGGGCAAAGCGACAAGCGCTTCGAACTCGACCATGCCGAGCTCGGTGGCTTGGCTTTCCGAATCGACCAACTGCTAAACCAGCTCATGGGGGTCGAAGAGGATACGACCGACGACGAAGGGCGCGTCTCGGTCTCCGGCAGTCCCGCGCGCTACACCGAGTCGCTCGAGGACGACAAGGAAGCGGGTGCAACAGCCGTCGATGCCGCGGCCGTCAGGCGGCTCGCCGATGAGCCCGAGGCCGAGTACTACCCGCGCCTCTACCAAGAATACGCCACCGCGAAGGCCGCCATCGGCGAGTCGACCGCGCACATCACCGAGGCGGCCTTTACCGCGCGGATTAAGAGCATGGAGTCGGACGCAGCCCAGAAGTACGGCCGTCCCGTTCGCTATCAGGTTCAGTCCCGGACCAACGAAGTCGTCCTCATCGCCGTCCCGCTGCCCTGACGTCGCCGCGTTTGGCCATCAAAACAAGCGGGCGCGGCCCGCGTGTGCACATCGCCATCCGCTATCCTGTCGTCGCGATCGGTCCTTGGGGCCGCTCCCGACGCCCGCCCCGTTCCGTGCTGCGGCGGGGAGCGTTCGCGAATCACCGCGCTACAGAGCGCTGGCGCATACGACCCGGCTGCAGAGCGCTGGCCCATGCAGTCCTGTTACGGATTTTGTGTATCGCATCGCATCGCATCGCATCGCTGCGCTGCGGAAGCGCTGGCGCCTGTGGTCCTGCTGCGGAGCGCTCGCGAATCGGCCTGCTGCGGAATTCGCACATCGCGGCTGTTGCGGAGCGCCTGTGGTCCTGCTGCGCAGCGTTCGCGAATCGGCCTGCTGCGGAGTTCGCGCATCGCGGCTGCTGCGGAGCGCCTGTGGTCCTGCTGCGTAGCGTTGGCGAATCGGCCTGCTGCGGAGTTCGCGCATCGCGGCTGCTGCGGAGCGCCTGTGGTCCTGCTGCGTAGCGTTGGCGAATCGGCCTGCTGCGGAGCGCTCGCGAAGCCCTCGTTCGGCGGCGCCAACGACCCCATCGTGCACGAGCGGCTGAGCCGGGCTTGCGTTCCCTTGGCCAATCGGCAGACTGAGGCCCCAAGCCCGGTGTGGGCAGGGAAGACGTGAAGAGTGTGCATGGGTTTGTTCGATCGATTCAGGAGCGGCGCGGCGAGGTCCCGACCCAAGGGGAATCCGGCGTTCAAATGGGCGGACCGCGTCGAGAAGCGCGTCCAGAACTACGACCGTCAAGAGGCCATTCAGGCCCTCTCGGAGATAGGGACCGCCGAAGCGGTTGAAGTGCTCCTCAAGCGGTTCACTTTTCAGATGGACCCATCCATCACGGATCAAGAGGAGAAGGACTCCGCCTTCCAGGGGATTCTCCGAGCCGGCAAGGATGCGATCGCCCCCGTTCGCGTTTTTGCGGCGAAAGCTGAAAGCCTCGCCTGGCCCATGAAGATCATGAGGGAACTGCTCGACGAGGGAGAGTACGTCGAAGAGCTCCTCCGCTGGGCGTCGAAGTGGGACACCGAGTACTCCAAGTTCGTCGACCCGAAGGTCCAAATCCTGGCCGCCCTGGAGGAGCACCGCCACCCGTCCATTCGCACGGAGGTCGAGCGCTTTCTCGACGACGTCAACGAGCCCGCGCGGTTTCACGCGGTCTCGACTTTGCTGGCGCAAGACGATCCCGAGAGCGCGCGTTCGTTGGGCGATCTGCTCCTCCACGAGGAGAGCGTCCGCGTACGCAACCGCGTGGCCGAAGGGCTCTCCATACGCGGATGGCCAATACCTCCCGACCAACGGGACGCCGTTCGAAAGGCCCTGCCCCCCGCCTTCACCCTCGCCCCCGCCGGCCAGGTCATCAAGCGCTGACGCGCTCCCGTCTCTCCCGCCCTGGTCATCGCCGGACGTGATCGTCGAACGTGATCGCCCGAACGTGATCGCCCGGACGTGATCGCCCGAACGTGATCGCCCGGACGTGATCGCCCGGACGTGATCGCCCGGACGTGATCGCCCGGACGTGATCGCCCGGACGTGATCGCCCGAACGTGATCGCCCGGACGTGATCGCCCGGACGTGATCGCCCGGACGTGATCGCCCGAACGTGATCGCCCGGACGTGATCGCCCGAACGTGATCGCCCGAACGTGCCGCGTGGCCGCGGCTCTCGCCGATCGTCCCGAAGCGGCGGCCGTTCGCTCGGGCGACGCGCAGCCGTCGCCCGACCCCGTCACACGCCTCTCGTCAATCGCTCAGCTTTGGCCCGGTCGGCAGATAGAAGCCAACCGAAACGGTGAGGAGCTGGTTGAACTTGAAGGTCTCGTCTTGGGAATTGATCGTCCCATCCGGGAAGTTGCCGTTCGGCCCCGTCCCACGCGAGTCGAAGCCCGCGCGGTTCCACGAGAACGGTACGGCGCGGTACTCGACGCCGAGCGACCAGAAGCCGGCCGGATAGAACTTGAACCCGACGCTGAAGGTCGGCGCGACTTTGGTGACCGAGCTCAACGCAAACGACTGGGGATTGCTGCAGAGAAACTGGTAGCTCGGTCCGCAGTCTCCGCGCTCTTTGATGCCGACGATCGCGGCGCCGCCCGAGATGTACAAGTCGCTGTCCACAAAAATCTTGTTGAAGATGGCGAGCTTTCCGCGGAACGGAATGAACGTCAGCTGCGGCGCGACCATGTACTGGATGGTGGCGGTCTGATTGATGAAGTCCGAACCGACGTTATTGGCCGTGAATGCGTTGCGCGGCGACGTCGCGTTGATCTGCTCCGTCAAATAGGTCGGGGAGCTGACGACGCCGGCGGCGCCCCATACCCCGATCGCGAGCCAATCGCGGATCCCGTAGCTGAGGATGGCGCCGGCGAGGATCGTCCGCTGATACTCGTCGAGCAGCGTGAACGACACGGACGGCGAAATCTCGAGACGACCCTGCCTATAGAGCCGCAAGTGTCGAACGGCAGGCGCGCCTTTCAGCGGGCCGGTGAGCTGAATTTCTTGCGCGTTGGCCCGACGGGCACCCGTGGTGACGGTCGCCGCCGTCGCCAGGGCCAACCATGCAATGACGAAACGCCGCTTCATCGTCGTCCTCGTCTCCGTTCTCACTTTGGCAACCGGTACTCGAAGGAGGTCGGCAAAAAGAACGAGAGGCCCACCTGGAGCTGGACGTCGTTCGTGAAGTGCGTGTTGGGGTCGTACCACGTGGCGGGGTTGAGTGGGCTGTTGGCGTACGCTGCGGTGCCCGGTTGCGCCGTTGTCGAACCGGGGGCGATTTGGGTGCTCTCGATCTTCTCGAAGTACATGATGTCGCGTACCTCGAGGACCGCAGCAAGCCACCGATTGAAGAAGATCCGGACCCCCAGCCCCACGTCGAAGTTCACTAGGTTATTCCAGTTGAACTTGCGGTTGTCCGGATCGATGACCGCGATTGGCTTCGTCCGAATCAGACCGACCCCGCCTTCGAGGAAGGCGTCGTAGTGAAAGATGAAGTCGCCGAAGCCGGCAAACTTTCCGTACATCGGAACGTAAGTGAAGTTGAGATCACCGCTCGCCTGGTAGTCATTGAGCGGAACCGCAATTCGAGCCGCGCGGCGGTTCTGGAAATCGAAATCCGATTCGGTATTCAGCCCATCGTACCAATTTCCGTTCAAACCGATCGCGAGGACCTGCGTGATGTAATAATTGAGCGCGAGCCCCGGAGCGTTGTGGCCCACGAACTGGTCGTTCTCCGAAAATGCGAAGTAGGGCATGATCTCGAGGCGGCCGCCCTTGATCACGTATTGTTGTTGAACCGCGTAGATTTCTGCGCGGATGGCCTTCTTGGCCTCGGTGTTGAGATTCACGCCCTTTGCTGCCTGGCACTGGGGAGCGTCGGGTGTGATCTGACAGATGTCGGCGACGCCGCTCTCACCACCCGCGGGCGTCTCTCCGCCCGGCGCAGAGGTGCCTTGGTCGGCGGGCCCGGCTCCAGCTGGCGGCGCTCCGGCGGGCGGCGATGCCGGTTGATCGGCGTCCGCGTCCGCAGGAGCTGGCGCCCCGACGTTGGCTGGCGCCGTCGCATTGGTGTTACCGCCTTTGGTGGGCTTCTTCTGCGCGTATGCCGCTTGCGGCATAAGCACGAGGGCTGCCGCGAGTAGAAGCCACCTGCGAGCCTGCTTCATTGCTACCCCTTCTGCATCCTTCGAGGCGTTGTCGGTCGCCAATCCGAGCAGCGTCGCGTCGTCCGACGCGTCCTGCTAAACCTTGAAAACTGTTGGGGAATCAGGCTTACAGCAAAAGTGAGCGCGACTATATCAGCGCGATATCGGGTGAGCAACGGGATTTCTGAGACTTTCGCTCACGCGCACATCACGCAGCAACGACTTCTTCGTCTCCGCGCCCGAACAAAGCCTCCACGAACTCTTCGGCGTCAAATTCTCTCAAGTCTTCCGGACGCTCCCCGAGTCCGACATAGCGTACAGGAACACGGAGCTCGTCGCAGATCCCGAGGACGATACCGCCCTTGGCAGTCCCGTCGAGCTTGGTCAGCACGATTCCCGTCAAATCGAGCGCATCGCGAAACATCGTAGCCTGCTGCAAGGCATTCTGTCCTGTCGTCGCGTCGAGCACGAGCAGCGTTTCGTGCGGCGCGCCCTCCATCGCTTTGGCGATCGTCTTACGAACTTTCTTGATTTCGTCCATGAGAGGAAGCTTGGTGTGGAGCCGACCGGCCGTGTCGACGAAGAGCAAGTCGGCTCCCGCCTCTTTGGCACGTTGGGTGGCGTCGAAGGCGACCGCACCCGGGTCGGCTCCGTCGCGCCCTCGTACCACGTCGACGCCGATTCGCTTGCCCCAGATTTCAAGTTGTTGAACCGCCGCCGCGCGAAAGGTGTCTCCGGCCGCCAGCAGCACTTTTTTGTCTGCGTTGCTGTAACGAGTGGCAAGCTTCCCGATGGTTGTCGTCTTCCCGACACCGTTGACGCCGACCATCAATACGATCGTCGGTTTTGTCGAGATTCGGATCGCCCCCCCGCCAATCCCGAGGATGCGTGTCGCTTCGGCGCGGAGAGCGCCCCACACCGCGTCGTTGTCACGAAGTTCGTGGCGGGCCAGCGAATCGCGCAGTCGGTCCAAAATCGCATGAGTGGTTTTGGGTCCGACGTCGCTCGCAAGCATGACCTCCTCGACCTGCTCCAAGATGGCCGGGTCGAACTCCTTCTTGCCCTGAAAGATCGCGCTCAGTTTCGCGATGAAGCCCCCGCGCGCGGCCGCCAAGCCTTTCCGAAGCCCTGCGACGTCTCTTTTCTGAGGCGGTTGGGCCGAGACAGGCGCTGCTGGGGGCGCTTCGCCGACGACGAGATCGCCCGGCGGCGGCGGCGCCTGCGGCGCGACCGGCTGCTCGATCTTGGCTTTGGGCTGAATGCGCGGCGCCGGCCGCGGAGGTTCGCTTTTTGGCTTGCGGGTCGGCTGCGTGGCCTCGGGCCGATGAGGCGGCGCCGTCGTCGGCGGCGCCTGGAGACCGGTCGTGGCTCGCCCGCGCGAAAACGCAAGAATGGCGACGACCGCGACGGCGATGAGCGCGACGACAATGGCGACGGTGGTCATGGGCGGCTTCCGCCGTGTCGCGGCGGGGCGCGACTATACGGAGCCTAGGCGAGGGTCGTCAACGTGGTCGCGGAGGAATCGGCGGCCCTGCCTGCGCATCCGCGGGGGCCAAAATGTCGACGTTGGCCTCCGCATGGGCGTCGACCGGTTCGGCCCCGAAGGCGGCCCGTTCGACCGCGTTCGCCCACGCCGCGATTTCGGGGTCGCTCGCCGCCGCATTCCGTACTTGTGCGGGTGTAGGCTCCGGCCGCGTGTCGTACCGTCCGCCGCGCTCTTTGGCCCATTGGACGAGTCTGTCGAGAAGAGCGCGCTTTCGCAGCACGAGCGACACGTCGACGACGCCCGCAGGCGGCATCGGACGGCGCGCGGTCGCGTGAAGGTCGCTGGCGACGACCATCCGGTCGTCCGACCGAATGGATGTCGCGGCCAATGCAAAGCGACCGGCGCCATCCGATCGGGTCAATGCGAGCACCTCCCAGCGCTCGAAGGACGGTCGCGCGATCATCACGATGGCGCCTGCGAGCGGCGCCCCCGAGTGCGCGTCGGCGATTCGCCCGCTCCACCCGTCGCCGGCCCGTTCTCGGTTGACCGTCAGGACGCCCGCGGATGGCTCGGGCTTCAAGCTCGGTGCGGCGGGTGCGCGCGATGCGACCGATTCGCGCGCCCACCCCGGCGCCCCCCAGCGCGTCCAGCCGAACCACAAGAAGACGGCGAGGCCCGCGCCGATCGTGACCACCTTGCCCCACGAGCTCGGCGCCGCGATGGGCAGCACCCACGAAGACTCCGCTCCGGCCACGAACCATGGCGCGTCCGGCACGTACCGCAATGCGATGGTTGCTGTCTCGGCCGCCGGCCTGGGGAATGCCAAGACCAGCCCGGCTCGGCCCTTCGAGAGGGCCGCCGAGCCGACCAGTGTGCCAAGAACGCGCGCCTCGACGACTCCGCTCGCCACGCTCCTGCAGCCGTGCGCGAGACATTCCGCCGAGGCGACGATGGGTAGGGTGAAGGCGTCTTCGGGCCACGCTGCGGGCAACGCGCTTCCCACGGCCGACGGCACGGAAAGATGGACGTGCGTGGCTCGCTCGATGGGCGTCTCTGTCGAGGCCGGCCCGACGTCGTGCGATCCGGCGAACGTCACGCGCAGTTCCCCTTGCCCGGCCGGTCCCGATCGCGTGCTCGTCCACCGAAAGGTCGCGTGTCCGTCGGCCGCCGTCGTCGCTTCTCCGAGTGCGGTGCCGGCTTCGTCCGACAGACGAAGGACCGAACCCAGGGCGGGAATCGCGACCCCGTCGATCTCGAAGGTCGCCTTCACGGTCACGGTGCCGTGGTCTTCGTCCAAGCCGATCACCGACGGCGCCGGGTCGAAGCGCAGGGTCAGCGGCTTCTTCGAGGTATCGAACGGCAGATCCAATCTCGCCCCATCGATGAATGGGTCGTCCTCGGTCTCCAAGTGGGCCACGTAGCGATCGACGGGCAAGAGCAATCGGAGACAGAAGCGGCCTTGGTCGTCGGCGGAAGCGATGAGACGCGTCGCGGACCCCATCGTCAGCGGGTTCGCGGCCAACCGAGTGGAGCAAGGCTCCGGCGCAGTCGGTGCCAGCGCTACGTCGGCGAGGCCTTGCGGGCCGACGCGCGACACGCGCAGGGTGACCCGCGCGCTCACAGGTCTGCCGACGTCGTCCCGGATTGTTCCGACGAGGGCCAGCTCGCCGGCCGATCGCGCGACGTGCGCGTCGATGCGTGCGAACCCCTTTAGGCGAATGCGGCTCGCTCCGTTGCTCGGAGAAGCGGTGAGGATCGTCGCCCATGCAAGAAGACCGGCGAGCCATCCGAGCGGCGCGAAAGGGGTCGAGGGCGCCCGGCGTCTTCCCGATGCACGCATGGTAGCGCGCACCATGGCATGACTGTGCGTTTGCGAACCACCGCTCGCGGTGCGGTAGGCGCCGCTGCGAGGACCATTCTTCTCGGTGCCGTCATCGCCCGCGGCGCATGGGCCGAAGGGCGCGTGCAGTTTCTTGCCGAACGATTGAGGTTCCCGCCCGCTCCCGGTCAGGTGGATGATTTTCGTGTGCGGACGAATGCGGCGCTGGCGCTCGGTGCGACGGCGGACGCCGCGGCGGTCGTCCCCCTTTGTGGGGGTCTGTCAGACCCGAGCGATGTCGTTCGTCAGGCTGCCGCGGTCGCCTTGAAACGCCTCGCCAAGCCAAGCTCCCTCGACTGCTTGAAGGCGCACGCATCGTCGGAAACCAAAGCGTCGGTTCGAGGGCAAATCGATCGTGCCATCGAGGCCATCGTGGCCGCCGGCCCGGGTCCCGGCGACGGCGCTGGCGCCGGCGCCAGCGCCGGCGAAGCGCCGAAATTCTATGTGTCCTTGTCGCCGGTCGTCAACCACACCTCGCGCGACCGCCTGGAGGTCGAACGCATCGTGCGTGGCGCCATGACCTCGAAGCTCGCCGACGTCGGTGGCTACGAGATCGCCCCCGAGGGCGAATCGGCCGCCATCACGAAGACGACCCTGACGAAGCGAAAGCTCAAGGGCTACTACCTCTCGGTCAGCGTCGACAAATTCGAGGACTCGGAGGGCGGCCTGCGCGTCCGTGTCAAAGTCGCGGTGTTCTCGTACCCTGGCAAAGATCTGCGAGGGGAGGTCCCCGCGGGCGCCACGCTTCCGGGAGCCCATCCCGGTGACAAGAACTCCGAGGACGAGCTCATGAAAGTCGTCGCTGCGCGAGCCGCCGAGCTCTTTGCTCAGAACTTCCAATGAGTCAGGCCGGAACGCACGACGGTCAAACAAGGAATCACGATGACCATGGCATCGATCACTCCGAAGCCGAGCACCACATACCGTCGCAGCCTGCGAAACTACCTGCTCGACTCTCGCTTTCAGCTCAAATACACGGGCTTTCTCGTGGCCGTGGCCGTCGCCATCAGCGGGGTGACCGGATCTCTCCTTTTCGCGACGACGCGCGCGGTCGTCTCCGAGAGTTCGGCTCTTCTCGAGGAGAGCCGCAAGGTCTCCGAAGTCAGCCGGATGAACATCAAAGACCTCGCGTCCGATAGTCCCGAGCTCCTCGGTGAATTCAATCGGGAGGCCGATGCCCATGATCAGGCGCTCGCCGATCAGCAAGCCTCGCTCATTCGCCGCCAGCGCTGGATGCTCGATTCATTGGTGGGCGGTCTCGCGTTGATGGTCGCGCTCATCGGGCTGCTTGGCATCTACTTCACCCACAAGGTCGCCGGACCGATTCACAAGATGAAAAGGTTGCTCAGGCAGGTCGGCGAAGGAAATCTGCACGTGGACTCGCGCCTGCGTCGTGGCGACGAGCTGCAGGACTTCTTCGATGTCTTCACCCAAATGGTCGACAACCTCCACCGAACTGAAGCCGCGCAGCTCGCCGCCGTCGAAACCGCCCTCGGAGCACTCGCGCGGGGGTCCAAAGACGAGGCGGAAGCTTCACTGAACGGCTTGTGTGAACGCATCCAGCGAACGCTCCGCGGCTAACCCGTTCCCCGCCTCTCCGCTCGAGCCATTCTTTCCCCGACCCGTCAGGAGGCCGAGGCCTCAGCCCCATCGGGTCCGTTCCCCGCCTCTCCGCTCGAGCCATTCTTTCCCCCGCGCAGGAGCTCATCGCGCTTCTCCCGCAGCTCCGCCGCCACCGACATCAGCCGGCGCATCGGTCCGTGTCGTCTCGTCTCGACGGTCTCCCAGGGGCTCCCGCCCGCCGTCATGAGCCGGCGATGACGCCCTCGGCGTACTCGACCTTCGTCTGCCCCCGCGAGAAGCTGACAGCCGCAACGTCGATTCGCACCCGATCGATCTCGGAATTCCAAGCAAGGCGGCTGCGCCACAGACGGCCCGCGGCGCGGACGAGTCGTTGGCGCTTGACTCGCCCGACGCTTTCGAACGCGCGCTCGAGCGAACGCTCGCCGCGCGTACGGACTTCTACGATGACGACAAGCTTTCCGCGCCGCGCGACGACGTCGAGCTCGAGCGCCCCGAGCCTCAGATTGCGCGCGAAGATCTGGAATCCCCGAGCGAAGAGGAAGTCGGCGACCGCCATCTCGGCGCGCCGTCCCCTCTCGCGCGCCTCAGATGGGACCGCAGTTTGTTTTGGTCCCATCGCACTCGGAATTGGGCACGGACGCTCCGCAACTATCCTTCACGGGATCGTATTGGCTGTTCTGCTTGATGCAGTAAGCGCCCGTCAGTCCCTG
This sequence comes from Polyangiaceae bacterium, assembly GCA_050013115.1. GTDB lineage: Bacteria > Myxococcota_A > Polyangia > Polyangiales > Polyangiaceae > Palsa-1150. The sequence continues at coordinate 27,131 of JBEKFX010000028.1, read as the reverse complement.
ATCGGCCGGTCCAATGGATGAGACGAGCTGCGTGCAGCTGTAGCCGTCCGGGCAGGTGCAATAGTTCGCGCCGTCGTTCGTCTGTCCATTGACGTTCGCGCAGCGGCACGAGCAGTACACCGCGTCGGCTGTCTGCCGCGAGATGCATTGGGGCAGCACCTGCGCTTCGTTGTTCGGGTCGGCGTACGGGTCGTTCGCGCTTTCGGGTTTGCCGTCGGTCGTGCCGGTGACCGGAGCCCCGTTGGGCATCGAGCACGCCGGCAGCGTCGTGCCGTTCGGGCCAGGGTTGCCGGTGGCCGTGGAGGTCTGCCCGTACGGGCACGACACGCGGCCCTGAAAGTGATTCACGAGGCAGAGAAAGGACTGACACTGAAAGCTCTTCGACTCGACGCTGACTTCTTGCTCCGAGAAGCCGAGGAACGAAGGAAGGTACTCGAGCTCCGGAACACACGGATCGCCAACGCCTGTGGTTTGGCAACCGGTGCCCGAGAGCACCGTGATGGCGATGGCACTGGCCAGGGTGGCCAGAATCGAACGGGTCATCGTGTCGGCTCTCCTTGTTTGTGCAGCACGAGGCACAAGGCGGTCGCGCGAACCAACACGCGCCGGTCGAAAGCGGCCTCGGAAGCTAGTCGACGGGAGCGAAAGGCGTCAAGCACCTTCAGGGGCGGGCGATACGAACAGGGGCCAGGGGCAGGCGATACGAACAGGGGCGGGCGATACGAACGGCGCCTTATCCCGGCTCCTCCTTTAATAGTCCGCAGAGTACACAAAACTCTCTCTCGAAGTCCTATGGCCGCCTGACCCCCACATCCGCCACAGCTGGTTCTCGACTCGCCTTTCCGCGCGGCATCATCGCATCCGCCCCATCCGCTCTCCACTCGCCGCTCGGGGGGGGGTCGAATTGGGATCACAAAGTGAGCGGGCGGCGGACATGATTGCCTCTAGACAGGACTTTTGCCGCTTCCCTGGCAACTTTGAAAAAACGCTTCCAGCGAGCTTGGCGCCGTCGCCCCCGACGCAGATGATGCCGCCTCGCCCCGAAGCCGTGTTTTCACCTTGACAACCGTGAATCGCGATCCGTACCATCACCCCCGCTCGACGGAAGTATCCTATCAACATCGTTGAGCTTTTCGCCATGCGGCGCCCACATTCGGAGGCGGCGATTGACGCCGATCCCGAGCTTGACCAGTCCTGGCTTCGACCTTCACGAGAGCCCGCGATGCGGGCGAGTCCGAGCAATCCGCAGGACGCGTCCGCACCGATCGATCGAATCGATCGCCTTGCGACTGGATGCCGCCGATCGACTGAACGAGGAGCACGACGATGCGTAGAGTGTTGAGGGGTAGTGTGTGGGCGGCGGCGATGGCCACGTCTCTCCTTTTAACGGGTTCGACCGCTCGCGCGCAGAAGAGGCCCAAGAAGGCCGCGCCGGTCGCGCAGTCTTCGGGTCCGGTCGACATGGACGCCGACCAGCCCGCCGCGCCGGTGGCAAGGCCAGCCTCGCCTGCGAAGAGGGCGGTCGACAATTCGTCGGGGGCCGCCGCGACCGCGGGCACGCCGAGCGAGGCCGCTACCCAGGCGAAGCACCTCTACGAAAAGGAAAAATACTGGGACGCCGCAAAGGCTCTCTTCCGCGTTTACTCCGGAGAAACGGGCGACGACGCGGGAAACAAGGAAATCGCCCAGTTCGATCTCGCCAAGACGCTCTACAAGCTCAAGTTTTTCCAGGCGTCGTACTCGATCTTCAGCGAGATCGCCGACAAGCCGAATCACCTCAAATACAACGAAACCCTCCTCTGGCTCGCGAAGCTTGCGACCGACCTGCCCGAGCCGGCCGACATCATCGAACGCGTCGGCAAGTACAACGAAGAGCACGTCGCGAAGTTCAACAACAAAGAGCAGGCCGAGCTTTATTGGCAGCTCAACTACTTGTTGGGACGCTACCGCTACCGGAACGGCCAGTTCCCCGAGGCGCTCACGCTCTTCGAAAAGGTCAACCGGAAGAGCCGCTACTACGTCGAAGCCCAGTTCTTCGGCGGCATCTCGAACGTGCAGCTTCGCCAGAGCAAACCCGCCGTTCAGGGCTTCCAGCGGATCATCGGTGCCGTGGAAGAAGGGGACGTCCCGTCCGAGGACGAGGCCCGCTTTCGCGATCTCGCCTACCTGTCGATGGCCCGGACCTTCTACTCGGCCAGCATCCGGGTCGACGACACGACCAACCAGCCCACGGTCGACCAGACGCGGCTGAGCGCGGCCGTCAAGTATTGGAACAAAGTGGACGTGGCGAGCGAGTACTGGCTCGACGCGCTCTTCGAAGAGTCGTGGGCGTACTTCATGGCGGGCGATTACAGCCACGCCCTCGGCAACATCCACACGATCCAGGCCCCGTACTTCCCGCACTCCTACTATCCGGAGGCCGACGTTCTCAAGGCGGTTATTTACTTCTCGAACTGTCAATACGACGACGCGCTCACGATCGTCGCGAAGTTTCGTAGCCAGTACGATCCCATCCGGACCGAGCTGACGAAGACCCTCGAGCGATTCCAGAAGGGCGCCAACCAGGAAGAGGCGTTCTACAAGTTCTTGAAGGACGTGCGTGACGACAAGGCGCAGCTCGACCCGAAGATCGCGCCGATCGTCAAGACCTCGTTGTCCGATCGGCAGCTTCTCCGAAACCTCGAGTACGTTCGACTGCTCGACGAGGAAGAGTCGCGCTTCAAGAAGGCGCCGGCCGCTTTCAAGCAGTCCAAGGTGGCCGACCTCGTGAGCGACTCGGTGCACGATGCCCGTGCGCTCGCGGTTCGCAACGCCGGCGACCTCGCCCGCGGACGCTACCAGCGCAACCTCGAAGACCTTTCCGAGCAGCTCCGGAACGGTCAAAAAATTCTGATTGACATCACGGCGGCCAAGCGGAACGAACTCGACCAGGCGATACAGGGTTCCCAAGTGACCATGGAAGAATCGAAAGCCAACATCGTGAAGCCCGACGAAGAACATGTGATTTGGCCGTACAACGGCGAGTACTGGCGTGACGAGCTCGGCTTTTACCGCCAGACGATCACGTCCAAGTGCGGGAGGTAACGATGAATCGCGCCTTATCGCTTTGGGTCGTCCTCTTCGGCCTCACGCTCGGCCGCGTCGCCGTCGCGAAGGAGGAAACCGCGAGCTCGCCCGCCGCGCCGGTGTGCATCTCCGACCGGGCCAAGCAGGATCTCGAAACGTGTCCGGCCGGCCCGACCCTGAATCCTTCGGGCCACGACAACAAGCCGAAGATGTCCTTCCACTCGAAAGTGGAAGACTTGAAGAAGGGCGACAAGAAAATCGGCATCGGCACGGCCGACGTGCAGATGCTCGCCGGCATCCGCGATGCGCGGCAGACTGCCCTCAAGCAGCGCGCGCTCGCGCTGCTCGTCACCGAGATCCAAGGCCTCGAGGAGCTCTATCGAGACACGCAAATTCGATCGAAGGACCGCCCGATGCTCCTTCGGCGTCTCGCTGAGGATTACGTCGAGCTCGAGAATGCGGCGTTCACGGAAAAGACCCAGGCGGAAATCAAGCGCGACGAGTTCAAGAAGTCGAACCCGAGCGCTGCGGGAAAGCAGCAGTCGATCGTCAACGCCCGCCAGAAGACGATGGATCTCTCGCGCAAAGCGGCCATCAAATACTACTCGACGCTCGTCACCGACTATTCCGGACAGCCTTCGACGAACTTCCCGCAAAATCCCCCGGCGGCCTACGCGCTTCTCGACGAGGTCTACTATTACCTCGCCTACGAGTACGAGCAGGCCGGAGACACGGCGAACGCCCGTCGCGTCTATCTCGATCTCATCACGAAGACCCCGAACTCCCGCTACATTTCGAACGCCTACCTTGCGTTCGGCGAGCTCTTCTTCAACGAGGCGATGAGCGACCCGGCCAAGTGGGAGCCGGCGAAGCAGGCCTACCAGAAAGTCATCACCAAGCCGCCGCCCGAGAACAAGGTCTACGGCTACGCCTGGTACAAGCTCGCGTACGTCTTTTGGAATCAAGGCGACCTGCCTCACGCGCTCGACGCGTTCAAAAAGACGATCGACTTCGGCGGGCAGTACTCCCAAATGCCGAACGCCAAGAAGCTCGCCGAGGCTTCGCGTCGCGACGTCATCCCGGTTTACGCACTCGCCGGAAGCCCGAGCGAGGCCTACAATTTTTTCCGGAATCTGAGCGGCGATTCACCGGGCACGAACGAAAAAACGTTCAAGATGATGGACGACCTCGGCCAGAACTACCTGGACACGGGTCACTACCCCGAAGCCGTCACGCTCTACAAAGACCTGATGGTCCGGGACAGCGGAGGCGAGCGGACCTGCGATTACCAGTCGCACATCACCGAGGCGGTGATGGCGATGAAGTCGGGTGACAAGGCGGGGATCGTCGCCGAGCTGAAGAATCAGTTCAAACGGTACACCGCGTACGGCAAGGACAAGCATTCCGAAGAGGCCACGCAGCGCTGCGCGAACAAGACCGCCGCGCTGGCCACCGAGACGGCCATGGCATGGCACCTCGAGGCGGTCGGCTCGGGCGGCCAACGTGGAACGGGCGATCCGCGCACGATGGACCTTGCCGCCCAGCTCTACAAGTCGGTCGCCGACACGTGGAAGGATGAGGAGTTTTCGAAGTTCGAGTTCCCGCGCCTCGTCAAAGACGACTGGCCCTCCATCTACAAGATCAAATACAACATGGCCGACCTTCTCTATTTCCGTGAGAAGTGGGCCGAGTGCGGTCCAGCGTTCGACGCCGTCGTCCAGGAGAATCCGAAGGGGCCCGAGGCCGCCGAGGCCGCGTATGCGGCGGTGCTTTGCTACCAGAACATTTACCTTGCGACCCACAAGGCGACCGAGCGCAAAGGCAGCGGCAACCTGCCCGGCGTCGGCAAGGACATCAAGCAAGAGTCGGATGAAAAGTACAAACCGAAGGAGATGACCGAGGCCCAAAAGGCCATGACGCAATCCTTCAACCGGTACGTTTGCTACATCCACCCGGACAAGACCGATGCCGACGGGCAGAAGCAGCTCGTCGAGGTCAAGTACGCGCGCTGCCGCCTCTACTTCGAGGCCCAGCACTGGGAGGAAGCAGCGTCCTGTTTCAAGGAAATTGCCTTCGACAACCCCGACAACGATTCGGCCCCGTATGCGGCCCAGCTCTACCTCGAGAGCGTGAACGTCCTCACGTTCCACGGGCTGCCCAGCCGATCCTCGTGCATCGACGACATGATCACGGACGTGCCCAAGTTCCTCGATCTCTTCTGCAGCGGCGACAAGGCGCAGAAGAACGACGACACGTGCACGCTCCTCACCAAGGTGCAGTGCGACATCTCCCGCCTTCGCGCGCAGAAGATCATCGAAGAAGCCGATAAGGGCGGCAACAACGCGCTCGAGCTCTTCGAGAAGGGCGGCAAGGCGTACTTCGACCTCTGGGAGAAGTACGGCGCGACGCCGCTTCGCAACAACCAGCAGCCGACGTGCGAGAAGCTCGACGAGATCGTCGAGAACGCCGCCCGCGCCTTCCAGGCAGGGCACCTCATCGCGAGCGCCATCCGAGCGCGCATGGTCTTGCTCAACCCCCAGTTTCGAATGGACAAGAGCGACCTTGCGAAAGACGCGATGTACAAGATCGGCGGCAACTGGCAGGCCATCGCGGTCTACGACCAGGCCTCCGATTGGTACGAGCGCTATGCGCGAGAGAACCCGAAGCGCAAGAACGCCGACAAGGCGCTCTCGGACGCAATCGTCCTCCGGCTCGGACTGGGCCAGGAAGACCAGGCCGTCTCCGACGTCAAGGACTACCAAAAGAACTACGCCAACACGAACGCGACCGAGACCGCGCAAATCGCCTTCGCCATCGGCGCCCACTACGCCGACAAGGACGACTGGGACGGCGCCCGCAAGGCGCTGCACGGCGCGATGGCGACGCTCGACAAGGCGCCGCCGGACATCCAGGTTCAGGCCCACGCGACGCTCGCACGTGCGCTGATGCACCTCAAGGCCGAAAAGGACGCGAAGCCCGAGTACGACCGTGTTCGCCGAATCTGGGGCGACGGGACGGCCGCGCAGAACAAGATTAACGAGGCCTACAAGAGCGAGGGCGAAGATCAGCGGGCCCACCGCCTCGGCAAAGCGCTCGACGCCGTCGGCGAGGCGATGTTCTTCGCGGCCGAGGACAGCAAGAAGGCGAAGGTCGATTCACTGCCGTTCCCCGCCTACAAGGGGCCGGCGACCAAGGACGACATCCTTCACTACATGGAAAAGAAGGTGAAGCCTTGGGTCCAGAAGAAGCAAGCGGCCATCGAAGAAGTCGACAAGGACTACCAAAAGATTACCGAGCTTCAGCCGATTGCGCCTCCGCGCTGGGTCATCGCGGCTGCGTCGCGCGCAGGCCTGATGTGGGGGACGTTCGTCGACGAGTTCCGCGCCGCACCGATTCCCAAGGCCTGGGCGAAAGACTCCGAAATTCGCGGGACTTACTTCCAGCACCTCGACGAGGCGTCGCAGCCGGTCAAAGACGGCAAGGCCAAGCCCGCCCTCAAGCGTTGCCTGGATGACTCCGTGAAGTACCAGTACTTCGACGAGTACTCGCGCGACTGCGAGAAGTGGCTCGCGAAGAACTACAAGGCTGAGTACCACGTCGTTGACGAGCTTCGTGGCGCGCCCACCCTCTCGAACGGCGGACTCGACGACCGGCCGCCTCCCCTCACGGTCGGTGGTCAGCTTTGGCACCCGACCGAACACGGTCCCGCGACCGAAAAAGCAGAGGTCGTGGGTGATTCGTCGACGGGCGGCGACGACACGGAGAAGAAGAAGCCGGCTCCCGCTGGCAAAAAGAAGAAGAAGTGAGTCGAGGGTGACCACCATGATGAAGAGCGGATGTTTCTTGGTGGCGGCGACGCTGGTCGGCGCCACGGGCCTCGGCTGCGGCGGCGGCGGCGCTCCTGAGGCAAAGACGCCGAACGCCGTCTCGAAGGGCGCTGAGCCGGTCGTGCCGCCGGTCACGGAAAACGCTCGCGAGAAGTTCACGGCCGCACTCGACGCCTTCAACGGACACGACAAGGCCAATGACTGGACCGACGCCGCATGCGCGGACACCGCCAAGCTCTTCGAGGTCGCGGCGTCCGCTCAGTCGGCGGGAAAACTTCCCGAGGCAACGTACGACGCCGGCTTGGCCTATCAGCGTTGCGAGAACGACAAGGAAGCCAAAGCGCATTTCCAGGATGCGCTCTCGGCCGACCCGAAGTTTCACTACGCGCGCGCGGAGCTCGCACTCTATCAGTACAAATCCGACGGAAACGTCGACGCGGCGATCAGCGCGCTCGAGCAAGCGGTGAACGACGCGAATTTCCAGAACGTCCCGGCCCTGGTCGATCTGGCGATGTTCCAGATGCAACGCGACTCGGAGCAGGTCGGCGCCAACTGCCATGCCAAAGCGGGCGGCAAGGATGTCGACCTCGTCGATTTCGACTGCGCAAAGCTCAACTTGCAGCGCGCCCTGGCCATCGACGACGGCTACATGCCGGCCTTCAACCAGCTGGCGCTCTATTACTTCGGAAGCGCGAAGAAGAAGGGTTCGACAGGCAAGCGCTTCGGTCGGACCATCGCGACGAACGCTGCACTGGCCCGGCGCGGCGACGTGCAGCAGCTCGAGCTCGCGGCGCTCGTGTGCTCGCAAGCGGTAAGAAAGAGCGAGAGCTACGCGCCCATCCACAACACCTCGGGGCTCATCCTCAACGAGCTCGGTAACGTCAACACGGCCGTCACTGAATTTCAGAAAGCGGCCTCGCTCGATCCGCGCTTTTTCGAAGCGCAAATGAACCTCGCCGCCATCAACCTCAGCTTCCGCGGGTTCGACAAGGCCGAGGCTGCCTACCGCAAGGCCCTCGAGATGCACCCGAACGACTACGACGCGCACCTCGGGCTGGCCTTGGCGCTTCGGGGGCAGATCGACGACACGAACTACGACAAGCAGGTCACCGCGGTCCAATCCGAGCTCGACGCCTGCAAGAAGATCGACGCGGCCCGCCCCGACGCCTACTTCAACGAAGGCATTCTCACGCAGGAATACAAGGCCAAGAGCGCCGGCGACACGACCAAGGCCGTTGGCGTCTACCAGGAAGCCAAACAAATCTTCCAGGCCTTCCAGGACAAGGCGACCGGCAAATCCGAGTACGACGGCGCGGTCAAAAAGAGCAAGGAGCGGATGCAAGACATCGACGACACCATCACGTTCTTGCAGGCCGGAGGGCCGAGCAATCCGGCCGCGGCTGCCGGCCCCGCGCCGACTCCCGCGCCGGGCGACAGCGCAGCTCCTGCAGCGAGCGGCTCCGCAGCTGGGGCCTCTGCGGCGCCGCCTTCTGGTTCGGCGCCGCCTGCGTCGGCCGCGCCTTCCGGTTCAGCCGCGCCTTCCGGTTCAGCCGCGCCGCCGCCGGCCGGCAGCGCGGCGCCCCCTCCGGGCAAGAAAACAAAGTGAAAAAGTGAGAAAAGGGAGCGGCTCCCTTTTCGTTCGACCAAGCTCTCGAGGTATCTCGAACACCTTGCTGATCACCCGGCGGCCCCTGACGGCGGATACTGGGCCTCGTTCATGACGACCGTCGCGGCCCCCATGGCTCGATGAAGATCTAGGCGCCGGGACTCGCCGACACATTCTCGAGGAACTTTTCGCCTCGGGCGGGTGTCACGCCATTCGGGCCGTCTCGACCATCATCTGTCGGAACCCCCGTGGTCGACCCGATGGTCATCGTTCGAGACGTCGGTGCGACGCTGAATCGCGTTGACGTCTCAAGATCAGGCAACTACACTTATACTGTAATTAGGGCGGACATTTCCGCCGTTGACGGAACGCGCCCGGGCGCCCTCTGGGTCTTGGGCCTTCGACGGAAGAAGAGGGAGCACGCCATGACGAGCACCAAAAAGTGGTTGGCGGGTGGATTCGTGGCGGCGTCGCTGATGGCCATCTCGTTGCCCTCGCGCGCCCAGGACACCGGGGGCGCACCGCCGGCCGCGACCGGCGGGGCTGGCGGGCAAGGGGACTACGGGTACAAGTTCGAGGACGATCCGTTGAGCGCCGGTGGTTTCGGTCCGTCCGACGCGACGATTCGAGTCCGTCCCGGACCGGTTCGCACGACTTTGATTCGGCCGCGAACATCGTTCGTGCCCGAAATGCTCAAGTCCGTGGAAAACATCTGACTCTGAGCAGGTTACTCCGCGCCTAGCGCGGGATGGGATTATCGATGGATAGCCAGGGCAAGGCCAAGGTCGCACTCACGTTCGCGCTGTATCAGGGAGATCAGCTCGTCCGCCGGGATACGATTGCGCAGGATATCGTCAAAGTCGGCAAAGATCCGCGCAGTCATCTGCGTGTCGACGACGATCTCGCCTCGCGCATGCACGCGGTCATCGAGGTCGCGTCCCCGTCGGACATCACGCTGATCGATCTCGGCAACGAGCCCGGCACGCTGGTCAATGGCCAGCGCGTCAACAAGTGCAAAATTCGCCCTGGCGATCAGATCCAGATCGGGTCGACGCTCATCGTGCTCGAAAACGCCGAGTTGGCGATCGGCGCGCCGCAGTCGGCCATCGCGACATCGACCCCCGGCGCGTTTGCTCCTGCCTCCGCGGCGCCGAACGCGAACCCGTTCGCAGGTTCGAATCCGTTTGCGGCTGCGCCCGCCGCAACGACCAATCCCTTCGCGGGCTCCAATCCTTTTGGGAGTTCCTCGACGGCATCGCCCGTTGCCGCGCCGTTTGCCGCACCGTCGACTCCCTACGGAGCGGTCTCGGCGAGCGGGAGCACCGCGGCTGCCGGGCTCGGCATCGAGCCGCCGCTCGACGGCGGTGGCAGCGGGTTTTCGTACTCGATGGTCAAGAGCGGCCCCGACGTCGTTCCCGAAGAGGTCGAAGTCGCCCACCTTTCGGCGATCGAGGTCATGATCCTCTGGGACTCGAACGTTCTTCACGTCTCGCACCTGACGCCGCCGCGGTCCTTTTATGTCGGCGAGGAAGTCGGCGAGAAGTCGAAGTGTGACTACTTCATCCCGAGCGAGACCCTCGGTACGACGCGCGCCCCGATTGTCGTCTCCCGCGGCATCGGTGCTGCGCTCGTCATCCTGCCGCGCTCTCGCGGCTACGTGGATATCCCTGGCCAGGGAAAGATCAACCTCGCGGATCTCGTGTCGACCGGACGTGCTCGGCCCTCGAGCGAAATGAGCGGGGCCTACGAATTCGAGCTTCCCGCGGGTGCCAAAGCTCGCATGGAAATTGACGGCAGCGCGCTCGTCTTCCAAGTGAGCGCGGTGAACGCCGGCAAGAAAGTGCCCGTGGGCTTTCTCGCAACCATGGAGCCTGCGGCCTTTCTCTACACGGGACTCTCTTTCCTTCTGCACATGGGCCTCGTGGCGGTCTTCGCGTTTTTCATGCCGAGCATGCGCGGCGACGACAGCGAAGACATCGATCGCGACCAGATTCTGATGATGCAAAAGCTCCTGAACGCCGCTGCCGAGCGCGAACAAGAGGAGCGGCAGGATCAGGAAGTGACCGAGACCGCGCCCGATCAAAAAGAGGGCGGTACGGGCACGCGGGCCAAGGGCGAAGAGGGGTCAATGGGCAACCCCAATACGAAGGACAGTGGGCACAAGTACGGTGTCCAGGGTCCGAAGGACAATCCGGACCCGCATCTTGCGAAACAGGCGGCGCTCCAGGAGGCTGCGCAGTTCGGCATGATCGGGCTCATTTCGACCATGGGCGGCGGTGACCCGAACGCCCCCACGGCCCCCTGGGGGCGAGAGGAGTCGTCCGGCTCCGACGAGAAGAGCGCCCGCGGCAACATGTTCGGCGACACCATCGGCGATTCGTTCGGCGCAGGCGGGCTCGGTCTTTCCGGCGTCGGCGAGGGAGGCGGTGGTCGGGGCGAAGGCATCGGCCTCGGCAACTTCGGCGGCCTCGGCCACGGGGCGGGAACGGGGACGGGCCAAGGCATCGGAAACGGCCGGGGCCGGCTGGGCGGCGGCCACCAGGTCAAGGCCCCGCGCATTCGCGAAGGCGCGACCCAGGTCAACGGCCGGCTTCCGCCGGAAGTCATCCAGCGCATCGTCCGCCAAAATTTCGGCCGATTCCGCCTCTGTTACGAAAACGGAATGCGAAACAACCCGAACCTTCAGGGGCGCGTGAGCGTCAAGTTCGTGATCGACCGGAGTGGAGCGGTGGCGATGACCGCCGACGGCGGGAGCGACTTGCCCGATCAGGGCGTCGTGCAGTGCGTGGTCCGGGGCTTCGGCAATCTGTCATTCCCGCAGCCCGAAGGCGGCATGGTCACGGTCGTCTATCCCATCATGTTCAACCCGGGCGATTGACCTTCGTTCCCAGCGCGGTCCGCGGTTGGGCCGGGCATGATTGATGCGCCGGTACTCACCCCCGAGGCCCTTCGGGGTTCGAGGGGCTCGATCGATCAATCCCGCAATCCGGATCGACCCCGCGACGCCGCGCCCCCCGCCGCTGACGCGATGGCGAGAGCCACCTCGTCGTCGCGGGCAACCGTGTAGAGCAAGCCACACGCGGTCCTTCCCCTCGCCCTTGGCCTACCACGCGCGAGGGTACCGGCCTCAGCCTCCCGGATCGGACACCCCTTCCTCGGCCCTCCGCCTGCGTCGGCCCCTCATCGAGCGTCGGCCGCTTCGCGCGAGAGTGCGAGCCCCAGCGTTCCCGGAATGGACGACCGTTCGTGCCCCGCCCCTCACCTCGGCCCTCCGCGTGCGCCGGCCCCCTCCGCGTGCGTTGGCCGCTCGCGCGAGAGCGCGAGCCTGAGCGTTCCCGGAACGGACGGCCGTTCGTGCCCCGCCCCTCACCTCGGCCCTCCGCGTGCGTTGGCCGCACGCGCGAGAGTGCGAGCCTGAGCCTTCCCGGATAGGACACCCGTTCGTGCCCTCGCCTCGGTCTGCACCGCGCCCGCCTGAATCTTGAATGGTGGATTGAATGAAAGGCGACCGCCGCTGGAAAGCTGGTCGGCCTTTTTTGGTGCGCGGATCAGTAGACGGGCGTGTGCGCGTTCTCGTAGACTCCCCCGCGTCATGCGCCAGAAGTCCCTGATCATCTTCGCGTCGGCCGCGCTGGCCGCAGCTTGCAGTCGCAACAACATCGAAGCGGTCAACCTCGCAAATGAGGGGGACCAGGCGAAGGGTGCGAACATCGACGAAGCGATTTCGAAGTACGAGCAGGCGACTCAGCTCGACCCCGACAACGCGCGCATCTGGTGGAAGCTCGCCCTCTCTTACGAAAAAAAAGAAGATTGGCAGAAGATGGCGAGCGCTGCCTCGCAGGCGGAAGAAGCTTCTCAGCGGGTCGACAAGAAGAAGGAACACGCTGACTACTACTTTCGCCAAGGGTACGCCCTCGAACAGCTTGCGGACGCGTCCAAGGGCAGCTGGGCGGACGCGAAGGCCCCGCTCCAGACGGCGATCCAGCTCGACCCAAACCTCAGCCAGGCCTATGGCGAGCTCGCGATGGTCGACCTTCATACCGATGACGAGGCGGGCGCCATGCAAAACTGGACAAAGGCCATTCAAACAAGGCCCGACGAGACCCAGTACTACGTGCTCCTGGCCGACGAGTACCGCCGCCTGATGGCCTTCGATCAGGAGGAAGCCGTGCTAAAAGAAGGAATTTCTTACGCAAAGGGAGACGACAAGCACCTTTTCAACCTCCACGCGCTGCTCGGCGATGTGTACGAGACGAAGGGTGACTTTTCCCGAGCGGTCGCGGAGTACGAGGCCGCCAAAAAATCGTGCGACAGCAACAAGTGCAACGATCACAAGGAAGCCTATTTCAACCTCGGGACCGCCTACGCCGAGTTGAGCCCGCCGAAGAAGAACGAAGCCATCCAGCAGCTGCAGTCCTTTTGGAAGATCACTTGCAAGGGGGCGTTGGCCGTGAAGTTTGGCGAGGAGTGTGCGCAGTCTCAAGAGGTCGTTCGCCGCATGGGCGGTTCGCTGCAGTAGGCCTCTTCGACATCCAGGAGCTCAGCCGTTCGGACGAACGAGCCATCTCCGCGCCCGCCCCATCGAGGCCGCCTCGGGCGCCGCCCGTTTTGGCGACGCGCGGAGTACCATGCGCAAGTTTCAGGCGAACGGCGGCGATGGCGCGCGCGGCCGATTGGCCAGCGGGTCGGCGCCCGGCGATCACGTCCGAGGCGCGGTGCTGAGCTCCCACGATCTGGTTCCCGCGCCGATGGTGAAGGTGGAGAGCCCGCACCGTCCGCCGTTCGCTCGGACGGTGGGGCGGTGAGGTTTTCGACTGGCCCCGCGTCTCGGACGCTGAGCCCGCACGGGCTGCGGCTGGGGTTCGCTTCGCCGGTGCTGAGTCCGCACGGGCTGCGGCTGGGGTTCGCTTCGCCGGTGCTGAGTCCGCACGGGCTGCGGCTGGGGTTCGCTTCGCCGGTGCTGAGTCCGCACGATGCGCCCATCCCGCCAGCCGCCTTGGCCCGTGCGAGCCCGTGCGATGGCCGAAAAATCGTCACGAGATGGGGGGCCGTTGAGCGGTATATTGGCTGGCGCAATGCACCCCACGAAGGCGGCCCACTTTGGGGCGGCGTCTGGTACCGTTTGCTTTCGAGGGGCTACGCTTTGGGGTCCGCACTCGGGCAGCGCGTGCCCACTTCGCGGATCCGACTTGAGAACGTGGCTGCCATCTGTGTCCTTAGCTTGAGCGGTCGAACCCACCGAGGCGATTGATGGATCTAGAGGAGCGTCTTTCGTATCTAGAGAACGTTCGCGACTGGCAGAGCCTCGTCGACGAGCTGGAGAAGGGGATCGCTTCACCGGCCGCCAACGCCGCCAAAGCGCAATTCCATCTGAAGTTGGGCCGCGTCCTCGAGACGAAGTTTCTCGCGGGCGTCAAGGCCCTCAAGCACTTCCAGGACGCCTACAAGCTCAATCCTGCCCTCACCGACAGCTTGGAGGCTGCTCGCAACGTCTACTGGGACCTGGGCAAATTGAACATGGTCCAAAAGCTCATCGAACTGGAGCTCAAGGCCAGCCCGGACGGCGCCCGCGCGGGCAACCTGCTCGTCGAGCTGGGCGACGTCCTCAGTGACCAAGGCGAGTGGGAGAAGGCAACGTCCACGTACGCGCGCGCTCTGGCCGTCAGCGGCGGCACCAATCCGGACGCAGCCGGTTGCCTATCAGATCTCCACGTCGATGCGAAGACGTCGAAAGAACACCTCGCAAAGCTGGCGCGCGAGGGCAACGGCGCTGCGGACGAAACCACGAAGACCCGCATCTTTCTGCGCGCGGCGCGCGTGGCGCGGCGCTTTGCCCCCGAGGAGGTCGAGGGGCTGCTGGCCCGTGCGTACGCCGCGGACGCGACGAACAAGCAGGCTTCGGCGCTCTACGAGGCGCTCTTGGCCGAGCAGGGCCGTTTTGAAGTCCTCGAGCAGGCGCAACGACAGATCCTCCAACAGATTGCCAATCGACGAGAGCGCGGTGCGCTCGCCCTGACCTTCGGGATGCGCTGGGTGCTCAGGCACCAGAACGTGGAAATCGGTTCGCGCTTTCTCGAAGAAGCCTTGAAGCTCGACCCCGACAACGAAGCCGCATTCTTCTTCTTGCGCGAGGCCTACGGCAAAAAGGGAGGCGACTGGGACCGCGTCCTGACGCTCGCCGAGGAGGCCGCCACCCGCGCCGAGAACGGCAACGCGACATTTTTGCTCGCCCAAGCCGGAACCATCGCTTGGAGGCAACTCGGCAACTTGATTCGAGCTCGCCTCTCGTTTGAGCGTTTGAGCGCGGTGGCTCCCGAGCACCCCCAGCTCCGAGCCTTCGAAGCGCAGATCGGCGAGACCTTGAACGCGGCGTCATCGGCCGGTCCGACCGACGGCATCGCCGGCTTGCCGAGCCCAGCATCCGCCGCGGACTTCGTGACGCCGCGTCCGGGGCGCGCGTTTGCGGCGGCGCTCGAGGCCAGCCTCGCTGCACCGGCCACGCTGGATCGCGCCGAGAGTCGCGAGGCCAGCGATGCATCGGCGGCAGCGACGCGGGTCGTTCGTATCGAAGCGCGCGACGCTGGCGACGGATCGGCCTCCGTCGCGCCGGCGCTTCGGCCCGAAGTGCGCGGCGCCGGCGACGCGTCTTCTGCGCCGGCGGTGGCAGCACGGTCCGCCGCGCGTGAGCCGATCGCCGAATCGGCGCCGGCCATACCAGCACGGCCCGCTGCGACTGAGCCGATCGCCGAATCGGCGCCGGGCCGCGCCGAAGCGCGCGACGCGGAAGTGAGCGATGAGCCTTCTGAACCAGCGGCGGCAGCACGGTCCGCTGCGCGTGAGCCGATCGCCGAATCGGCGCCGGCCACACCGGCCTTGGTTTCCCCCGTCGCCGCGCCTGAACCGTCGCCTGTCCCGGCCGCCGCTGCCTCGCGGTCGGTCGTCGAGGCCGCCGACGTGGGGGCTCCCGCGGCCGACCTCGCGCGGATTGCCGAACTCCGGCAGCTTGCCGACAAGCAAGAGTCGGCCAAGCGTTACAACGAATACGTCAAGACCATCCTGCAGCTCGCCGCTCTCGTGCCGGGGCGCGACGACAAGGTTGCCCTCTACACGAAGGCAGCCGATCTTTACGTCACCAAGTTCGCGAACCAGGCCGAGGCGGTCAAAGCCTACGAAGCCATTCTGGCGCTCGATCCGGACCATGGGGCATCGGTCGAGTACCTGCGACAGATGTACGAAAAACGGCGCGACTGGGAGAAGCTTCTCGGTTTGCAGCGGCGCGAAGCCGAGCGCCTTCCTCCGGGACCCGAGCGGGCGAAGAAGTCTCTCGAGATCGCAAAGCTTGCGACCGAGCGGGTCAAGAAACCCGAAGTGTGCATCGATCTCTGGCAGGAGGTCCTCGCAAACGACGAAGCGAACGCCGAAGCCCTCGCGGCGCTCGGCGGGCTCTACGAACGCGCCAAGGATTTCGATCGGCTCGCCGCGGTGCTCGAACGACAAGCGGAGGTGACCACCGACGCACCTGCGCGCATCCAGGTCCTCACGAAGCTCGGGACCATTTATGGCGAGCGCTTGAGCAATGACGACGGGGCCGTCGCCGCGTGGCGCACGCTGCTTTCGCTCGATCCGAACGATCGTCGAGCGCAGGACGCGCTGAAGAAGAAATACCTGACGCTCGGGCGCTGGGACGACCTCGAAGTCTTCTATGCCGATACCGGCAAGTGGGACGAATTCATACGCCTGCTCGAGCAGCAAGAGGCCAAAGAGACCAACCCGCCCGCGAAGGTGTCGCTCCTCTTCAAGATTGCCGAGCTCTGGGCCGAGAAAAAGCAAAAGCTCGATCGCGGGGCCAAATCGTACGAAAAGATCCTCGAGCTCGACCCCGACAATCTCCGGGCCGCCGAAGCGCTCATCCCGATCTACGCTTCCGCAAACAACGCCAAAGCGCTCGCCAACGCCATCGAAGTGAAGCTTCGCCACGAGGTGTCCGCTTCGGCGAAGCTCGAGCTCCTGCGCGAGGTGGCGGCCCTTTACGAGGGTAAGGTCAAAGATCCGCAGAAGGCCTTCGATCGATACCTCGCCGCCTTCGAGCTCTTTGCATCCGAGGAGCAAACGAGCGCGGATGTCGAGCGCGTCGCGCGCGTGTCGGGTCAATGGGACGCCGTCGTGGCGGCGTACCGCCGCGCCATCGCGCGCGCCGACGAGGGGCGTGACGCCGGCGTCGGGATCATGCTGCGGCTTCGTCTGGGCCGCGTCCTCGTCGAGCAGGTCCAGCGAATCGAAGAAGCGCTCGAAGTGTACCGCGCGGTCTACGAAGCCGACGGGGACAACGCCGAAGCCATCGGCGCGCTTGAGCGGCTCTATCGGCAAACCGGCCGTTTTGGCGATTTGCTCGGCATCTACGAAAAAAAGCGCGACCTCTCGCCGACGCCCGATGAAAAAAAGCGGATAAACTACGAGATCGCTCGACTCTACGAACAGGAGATGGGCGATGTCGACAAGGCGATCGACACATACGTGCGCGCGCTCGACGACGAACCGACCGATGGGGTCGCCCTCGCCGCCCTCGACGTGCTTTACGGTCGACTCGGTCGTTGGCAGCCCTACGTCGAAGTTCTTCGGCGCCGCATCGAGCTCGAGGTCAACGAGCCCCAGCTCGTCGACCTCAAGTTCCGATTGGCCCAGACACTCGACAAACACCTGACCGACGCGACGGGAGCGCTCGACAATTACCGGGAAATCCTATTTCTCGATCCGCGCCACGCGGGAGCACGGGCGGCCCTCGAACAAATGCTCGAAGGCGATTTGCGCCTCGAGGCCGCCGCGATCCTCGAGTCGATCTACGAGGAGCGGGGTGACTGGGCAAAGCTCATTCAGGTGCTGGCGATCTTGGGCGCCGGCGAGGCGCACGTCGAGAGGCGCGTCGCTCTCAAACGAAAGGCGGCGCGCATCAGCGCTGAGCACGTGGGCGACCCCGCGCACGCGTTCTCCTTGCTCGCCTCCGCGCTCCGAGACGACCCCGCGCAGAGAGAGGCCCGCGACGAGATCGAAGCGATTGCCCGGGGCTCCGGCGCGGAGCGTCAGCTCGTGGCGCTCTACTCGGAGCTGGCTGGCCGCCTGTCCGACGCAGCCCTCGCACGCGAGTACTGGATGCACATTGCCGCCATCCAAGACCGTTTGGGCGACGTGGATCGAGCGGCCGCGGCCTACGGAAAAGTCCTAGCCATCGACCCGGGCGATGCCGAGGGGCTCGCTGCGCTCGAGCATCTTTTCATGCGGACGGAACGCTGGCAGGATCTCATTGGCGTTGTCGAGCGCCGAATCGCGCAGACCGGCGACGCGCGAGAGCGTGAAGCGTTCTATGCCACGATGGCGGGCATTTACGACGAGCGCCTCGGACGTACCGACGACGCGGTCGCCGCGTACCAGAAGGTGCTCGAGCTCGATCCGACGAGCGACCGCGCGCTTCGGGCGCTCGACGACCTCTTCACACGTCAGGGCATGTGGAGCGATCTGGCCGAAAACTTGGACGCCCAGCTCGCGCTGGCTGCGACGGACGACGCGCAGCTGGCCCTGATGCTGCGCCTTGCCGACCTTCGCGAGAAGCGGATGGGGCTCGTCGACGTCGCCATCGAGGGCTACCGGCATGTGCTCGAACGCGCCCCGTCGAATGCGCAGGCGCTCTCGGCTCTCGAGCGGCTCGGCGCGGAACCCAAATACGAGCTGACGATCGCCGATTTGCTCGAGCCGCTCTACCGGCAAATCGGCGATTGGCAAAAACTCATCGGTGTCCACGAAGTGCAAGTTCGCCGCAGCGACGATGCGACCCGTCGGGTCGAGCTCCTGCACGAAGTGGCTCAACTCTACGAGGACTCGGGGGTGGACCTCGGGTCCGCGTTTGCGACCCTCGCGCGGGCGCTGCGCGAAGATCCCGCGCACGAAGCGACCCAGAGGCAGCTCGACCGGCTCGCGCGCGCGACCGGACGCTTCGGCGATTTGGCCAGGGTGTTCGAAGAGCTCTCGGCCCAGATCGAAGATCCGACCCTGGCGAGCGCGCTGACGATGACGAGTGCTCAAGTGCACGAGACCGCGCTCGGCAATACCGACACCGCCATCGGCCTGTACCGGCGGGTGCTCGAAATCGATCCGCTCAGTCTTGCGGCGGCCGAGGCTCTCGAACGCTTGTTCCGAGCCTCGGAGCGCTACCAGGAGCTCTCGGTCATCCTGCAGCGAAAATCCGAAATTCTCGAAGAGCCCCACGACAAGAAGGAGGCCCTCTACCAGGCTGCCGGCATCGAGGAGGACGTGCTCAACCGGTCCGAGGCCGCCATCGCCGTCTACAGCCGCGTCCTCGAAATCGACGGCGACGATCTGCGCGCCATCGATTCGCTCATCCGGCGGTACCTCGACCTGTCGCGCTGGCACGACCTTCTGGCCGTCTATGCGAAAAAAGCCGACCTCGTTGCCGACGTCGACGAGAAAAAGCGCATTTACTACCAGGTGGGGGCCGTCTACGAGCGCGAGCTCGGCGACGTGCCGCGCGCCATCGACACCTATACGAAGATCCTCGAGCTCGACCCCGACGATCTGCAGGCGCTCTCTCGCCTCGACGTCCTCTACGAGCAAGCTCGCAATTGGCAGGAGCTTCTCTCGGTGCTGACGCGCGAGAGCGAAATGACCGCCGACGCCAACGAGGCCATCAGCTTCCAGTATCGAATTGCCGAGCTCTACGAAAAGCACCTCGAGGACGTGCCTCGCGCCGTCGAGCTTTATCGCGAGCTTCTGCGAAGCCAGCCAGATCATGCCCCGACGCTGAGCGCACTCGAGGGGCTGAAGGAGGGCGAGCGCGATCCGCTTGGCGCTGCGGCGGTGCTCGAACCGATCTACGAGGCGGCGAGCGACTGGCCGAACCTCGTTCGCGTCCACGAGGTCCAGGTCAGGCATGCGCGCGACCCCTTCGAGAAGGTGGAGCTCCTTCACCGCATCGCTCGTCTTCAGGAGGAAGCGCTCGGCGACCACGCGGCCGCGTTCGAGACGTACGCGCGGGCCCTCGTCATCGACGACGGCAACGAACAGACGCTCGGAAACCTCGAGCGACTGGCGTTCGCCGTCCATCGCTGGGCCGAGGTGGCCCGCCTATACGACGCCCAGCTCGACGAGCTGGCGCGGGCGGGGCGCTGGCCCCACTTCATCGAGCTTGGCTTGCGCAACGCGCAAATCTTCGAGGTACAGCTCGAGGACGTCACGAGCGCCGTCTCGCGCTACCGTCGGGTCCTCGAGGCGGACCCGCACAACCTGACGGCCATTCGATCCTTGGACCGGCTCTATCTGCAGACCGAGCGCTGGGCGGACCTCGCTGCAATCCTCGCACGCGAGGCCGAGGTCGCGCCCTCGCCCGACGAAGTCCTCGGCGTGAAATACCGCATGGGGCAGGTGCTCCAGTCGAAGCTCGGGGATGTCGAGGGCGCGCTCGGGGCCTATCGCGACGTCATCCATGCAGCGCCCGAACACCAGGCGACGCTCGAGGCGCTCGAAGGTCTATTTGCCGCTGGCGTCCGTCAGGCCGACGTCGGCGAAATCCTCGAACCGCTCTACCGTTCGACGGGCGAATGGGAAAAGCTGGCGCAAGTCTACGAGGCGCTGCTCGCAAACACGAAAGGCCGCGAGGATCGCATCCTGGCCTATTACCGGCTCGCCGAGCTCTTCGAGGACAAGCTCATCGACACGGGCAAGACGCTCGATGTCTACGTCCGGCTCTTCAAGGAGTTCCCGCTCGACGAGAAGGCTGGCGAAGAGGCGCCGCGGCTTGCGTCCGGGGTCGAAGGCGGCTGGGAGACCCTCGCGAACGCATACGCCGACGTGCTCGGAATGCATCCCGAAGCCGAGGTCCAGCGTTCGGTCGGGAGCCGTCTGGCCCGCACGTTCGAGGACGAGCTCGGAGATCTCAAGAAGGCGGAGGAGACGTACAAGTACGTGCTCGGCGTCGATGCCACCGACGCCGACGCCCTCGCCAATCTCGACCGGATTTACCACTCCACCGAGGCCTGGAAGGACCTCGCCCAGATTCTCGAGATGCGCGTCGGCGCGACGAGCGACAACCTCGAGCTCGTCGACTTGCTCGCGCGCCTCGGCGAGCTCTACGAAACGCGCCTCGAAGACCCGTCGAACGCCATCCGCGTGTACCGGCGCATTTTCGACGGGCTCGACAAGTCCCACGAGGGCGCCATCGCGGCGCTCGCGCGGATCTACGAGCGACAAGAAGACTGGCGGAACCTCGACACCGTCTATCAGGGCGAATTGCAGAACGCGTCGGGGGATTCGGCCGAGGCCGAGATCCGAGCAAAGATTGCCCGCCTCGCCTCGGAAAAGCTCGGTCAGCCCGACCGGGCCGTCGAGACCTGGAAAGTGGTTCTCGATCTACGAGGTGAAGACCCCGAGGCGTTGCACGCCCTCGGCGATCTCTACGACGCGCTCGGGCAGTGGGCCAGGCTCGTCGACATTCTGGAGCGCGAGTTCGACATTGCTTCGACCGACGAGGCTCGCGTCGAAAATCTCACGCGCCGCGCGCGCACGCTGAGCGACAAGCTCGGCCGTGATGATTCCGCGCTCGAAGACTGGAATCGCGTGCTCGACATCGACTACGCGAATCTCGAGGCGCTGAGGGCGATCGCCGACGTCCGCAGGCGCCAGGGCGATCCGAACGAGCTCGTCGCAGCGCTGCATCAACTCGTCGATCGCGGCGCGGCCTTGCTCGATGCCGACGAGCTGAAGGGCGTCTTCCGTGAGCTCGGGAAAACGTATGGCGAGCAGCTCTTTCAACCGTACGACGCTGCGGACGCATGGCGAAAGCTTCTCGACGTCGGCCCGGATTTCGAGGCCATGAACGCGCTCGAGGCCATCTACCGCGGCGAAGAGCGCTGGGCGGATGTCATCGACGTCAAGATGCGCCGCTCCGACTACCTCGCGGACCCCGCCGAGCAGGTCGAAGAGCTGCGCGCGGTCGCTGCGCTCTGGCGCGAGCAGGCCGGCGATCCCGACGGTGCGCGACTCGCTTACGAAAAAATCCTGTCGATCCAGCCCGAGCACGATGAGGCCTTCGCCGAACTCGAAAAGCTCCACCAAGTCGCAGGACGCTGGGAGCCCCTCGTCGAGCTCTACCTGGCGCGCCTCGAGACGCAGCAGGAGACGAGCCAGAAGACGCTCTTGCTCCGCAAGATCGCTCGCGTCTTCGAAGAGCGACTCGACGACAAGAACCAGGCGCTCGAAGCACTCGTCAATGCGCTCGCGCTCGATTTCCACGACCGCGAGACCGCGCGCTACCTCGAACGCATGGCGCAGGCGACCGGACGCTGGAACGAGGTCATCCAGACCGTCAACGGCTGGTTGAAGCAACAGACCGAACCCCAGGACAAGATTCGCCTCTGCCTGCACCTCGCGAAGTGGTACGGCGACGACCTCGGACATCCCGAATACGCGCAGCCGTTTTATGCGCAGATCATTCAGCTCGACCCTCAGAACGTCGGGGCGACCCGCCAGCTCGCGAGCCTCTACAAGAAGGCGGGCAACTGGCAGCAGATGGGTTCGACCCTGACCCGGGCGCTCGACGTCGCGACGAACGACCTCGATCGCAAGGAAATCTTGAACGACCTCGGCGAAGTGCTCGACGCCCACATGCAGCAGACCGAGCAGGCCGTCACGTACTTCCTGCGCGCCCTCGAAGTCGACCCGCAGTTTCTCTCTCCGCTCGAAAATCTCGAACGAATCTACCGGGCCCGCGGTCAGGACCGCGAGCTCGTCGATGTCCTTCAGCGCAAGGTCGTTGCGCTGAAGGGCAACGAAGAGACCGCTGCGACGAAGCTGCGGATCGCGCAGCTCTACGAAAATAACCTCGGTGACCCGTCGCGAGCCGCCCAGGTGTACCGCGAGGTCGTCGAGATCGAGCCCGGACACCTGCATGCGCTGAGGGGTCTTGTCCGCGTCTATCAGGTCCTCGAGCGGTGGGCGGACCTCGTCGGCGTGCTCGAGAAGCAGCTCGACGTCGTGACGACCGAACGCGAGCGCATCGACGCGCTGATGCACCTCGCCACCCTTCACGAGGAGCACTTTCTCAAGTCCGACCTCGCGGCGCAGCGCCTCGAGCAGGTGCTCGAAATCGATGCGAGCAACGAGGACGCGTACTTCAGGCTCGAACGAAACTACCGCCGGCTGCGCCAGTGGCCTGAGCTCATCACGACCTATGAGCGCCACATCGGCGCGACGTTCGACCGCAAGACCAAAGTCGAGCTCTTCGGCGCGATTGCCCAGGTGTACGCCGACGAGCTCGAGAACGCCGAGCGGGCGATCGACGCGTACAAGAACATCGTCGATCTCGACGACCAGAACGTTCCTGCGCTCGAGGCGCTCGCCAAGCTCTACGACAAGACCGGCCATGCCGAGCAGGCGATCGACTACATGACCCGGGTCGCGGAGCTCACCCAGGACACAAAGCAGCGAGTCGAGGCATTTTACCGAATCGGCAAGGCGCTCGACGAGAAGATCGGCGATCGTGTGACCGCGCAGGAGCGGTACGAAACGGCGCTCGATCTCGACCCTTCGCACCTCCCTACGCTCGCGGCGTTGCGCCAGATCGCCAACGATTCGGCCGACTACGACAAGGCGGCCCGCTACCTCGATCAGGAACAGAGCTACACGCCGTCGCCCCGCCAGCGCGCTCGACTTCTCATCGAGCTCGGCAGGCTGCGCGAACAGATGCTGGGTGATCACGCGAGCGCCGTTCTCGCGTGGGAGGCCGCGTACGAAGCCGACGGCGAGAACGAAGACGCAGCCCTGCCGCTCGTCGACGAGTACATCGAGAAAGAGGCATGGGCCAAGGCGGAGCCGCTGCTCGATTTGCTCGTCCGAAAGAGCAGCAAGCGCGATCGAAGCGAACAGCACGCGCTCCAATACAAACTGGGGCAAGTGTGCGCGGTCCTAGGCAAGGACGAAAAGGCGCTCAAGGCTTACACGACGGCCCATCAGCTCGATCTGACCGATCTGGCGACGATCCGAGGCCTCGCCGAAGTGTGTTTCAAGCTCAAGGATTGGGCGGCGGCACTCTCGAACTACCAGAAGGTGCTCACCGCCCTGAGCGTGAGCGACGCGTGGGCGCGCGCCGACGTCTACTACCGCCTCGGCTGCATCAAGCGCGAACAAGGCCAGGCCAAGCAAGCGATCAACAACTTCGAGAAGGCACTCTCCGTCGACGCATCCCATCGTCCGACGCTCGATGCGCTCGTCGCGCTCTACACCGACGTCAAGGACTGGAAGCAAGTCGTCGCCTACAAGCGCCAGATCCTCGACAACGTGTTCGACGGCGACGAGCGCTTCCGCGTCCTTGGCGAGATCGCCGACGTGTGGAGCGAACAAGACAAGAATTCGCTGCGGGCCATCGAGGCCCTCGAGGAGGCTCGCGAGCTCCAGCCGACGAACGCGGGCTTGCTCCACAAGCTCATCGCGCTCTATCAGTCGTCCGAAAACTGGTCGAAAGTGATCGACACGCTCCAGGCCATCTCGGAAAGCGAGAAAGACCCGGTCAGAAAGAGCAAGTTCCTCTACACGATGGCCCAGCTGCATCGTGACAAGGAGGGAGACCAGGACAAGGCCGTGGAGCTCTTCGGCGAGGCGCTCGATCTGAATCCCCAGTACCTCGAGGCATTCGAGCGCATCAACAAGATCCTCACGGCCAAGAAGGACTGGAAGGCGCTCGAACGCGCATTTCGCAAGATGCTGCGACGGATGTCGGCCGCGAACGTCTCGAACCCCGAGCTCGAGTTCAACCTCTGGCACAACCTCGGCCTGATTTATCGAGACCGCCTGAAAGATACGACGAGCGCCATCGAGTCGTTCAAGATGGCGACGCGCTTCAAGCCCGACGAAGCCGTCGAGCGGCAGATCCTCGCCGAGCTCTACGAGGCGACCGATCAGACCGAGGCGGCGATCGGCGAGCATGCGCACGTGCTGCAAAAGGATCCGCTGCGCGTCGATCCCTATCGGAGCCTCTACAGGCTCTACGTCCGTATGCACGAATACGATCGGGCGTGGTGCATGTGCGCGGCGCTCGCCTTTCTGCGAAAGACCGAGGACGACGAGCAACGCTTCTTCGAGGACTACCGGCCGCGAGGCATGATCCAGGTGAAGAGCCGCCTCGACAACGAGGCGTGGGTGAGAAACCTCTTTCACAAGGACGAAAACCTCTACATCGGCAAGATCTTCGAGATGCTCACGCCGGCGGCGATCATCGCGAAGACCAACCAGCTCAAGGCCCAGAAGCAGCTGCCCGTCCTCGACCGCCGCTTCCGCCAGGACCCGGCGACGAGTACGGTTACCTTTGCGAAGACCTTCGGGTGGGCGGCGCAAGTCCTCGGCGTCTCGATGCCCGAGCTCTACGTTCGCAACGACGTGCCCGGTGCCCTGCTCGCCGTTGCAGCAACGCCTCCCGCCAGCGTCGCGGGGCAGACCGTGCTCACCGGCTTCACCCCGCAGGAGCTCACGTTCATCGTCGGCAAGCACTTGTCGAGCTATCGAGGAGAGCACTACATCCGAAACCTCTTCCCGACGCTGAACGAGCTGAAAGTCATCCTGTTCGCCGGGGTGAAAATCGTCATTCCGGACTTTGCCATTCCGGGCGAAATGGCCCAGGCGGTCAACTCCACCGCGTCGGAGCTCATCAAGCACATGCAGCCGATTCAGCGCGACTCGTTGCGCATGGTTGTCCAGAAGTGGATGGAGGACGGCGCCAAGGCCGACCTGAAACGTTGGATGCAAGCGGTCGAAATCACCTCCTGCCGTGCGGGTCTCCTTCTTTGCGCTGACCTCGAAATCGGCAAGAAAATCATTGCCGCCGAGCCGCAACTGCCGGGTGACCTGCCGCCGGCTGAAAAGATGAAAGAGCTCCTCATGTTCTCGGTCAGCGAGCAGTACTTCAGTCTCCGAAAGACGCTCGGCATCGCAGTGGGCTGATCGCGCAACCTTTCGGTGGCTCGACCGATGGGGGTTGGCTTCTCGAAGGAGACTTCGCCATGCCCACCGCGATCGAAGAGCCTCTCCCGACTTTCTCGGCCACCGTCGAAATCGTTCCGACCGAAGGCACGGCCGCATTCGCCATCGAAGTGCAGGATGAGCAGGATGCCAGGCGCATCCGGCTCCCCGCGACGACGACCATCCTAGGCAGCTCGCCGGCCGCCGACATCGTCGTTCGGGACCCTACCGTCAGCGCAAGGCACTGTGCCCTCGTGCCCACCCCATCTGGGATTTCAATCGAAGACTTGGGATCCAAGAACGGAACCTACGTCGGCTGCGCGCGCGTTCCCGAAGCCGTGGTTCAGCCCGGTGCGGTCGTCACGGTGGGTCGGTCGACCCTGACCGTCTCCTCGTTGGAGACAAGAGACGAGGGCGATCCGCCGGGCGATCCGCTGCCCGGTATCGCCGGCACGTCGATCGCGATGCGGCGCCTGGCCGATCAGGTGAGGCGGCTTTCCCGCCATGCCTTGCCCGTTCTCGTCTCCGGCGAGAGCGGCACCGGAAAGGAGCTCGTGGCCCGCGCCATCCATACAGAAGGGCCACGGCGGTCCAAGCCGTTCGTGCCCATCAACGTGACGGCGCTTCCTCGCGAGCTCGTCGAAAGTGAGCTGTTCGGTCACGAACGGGGTGCTTTCACCGGTGCGCATGCACGCAAGGAAGGGGCGTTTTCCGAGGCCTGCGGCGGTACGCTCTTCCTCGACGAAATCGGCGACCTGCCGCTCGACGCCCAGCCCAAGCTCCTTCGCGCCCTCGACGGTTACGCGGTCCGTCGCGTGGGCGCGACGGGTGAAGGTCAACGGGCCGACGTTCGCGTGGTCGCGGCGACCCACGCCCGTCTCGAGCAGCGCGTCGAGCGTGGCGAATTTCGTCGAGACCTGTTTCATCGGCTCGAATGCTTCGTCGTGTTCGTGCCGCCGCTGCGCGAGCGGCCAGGCGACATCGGTGTCATCGTGCGCGAGCTACTTCGACATTTGGCCAAGGAAGTGGGCGTGCGGGCTCTCACCTCCGGAGGCCTCGCGCGGCTCGTCGCCCACGACTGGCCCGGCAACGTGCGCGAGCTGCGCAACGTGCTCTGCCGCGCGGCCGACGCGACCGCCGGCTCTTTGCGCATCGAAGCCGCCGACGTGGACCGAGCTCTCCACCGGGATCGACGGCCCATGGCCAAGTGTGCGACGTCCAAGCATGCGCGTGACCTTCTCCGCGAGAACACGGGGAACTTGAGCGCCGCCGCACGCGCCGCGGGCATGCCGCGAACGTCCTTCCGCAAACTCCTCGGCGCTTAATCGACGAGAGTGCACACTCTCAGCCTCCCCGCCCCCAAGCTTCACCCCCGAGCTTCGGCGCCACCCCCGAGCTTCGCCGCCGAGCTTCGGCGCCACCCCGGAGCTTGGGCGCCACCCCCGAGCTTCGGCGCCACCCCGGAGCTTCGGCGCCACCCCGGAGCTTGGGCGCCACCCCCGAGCTTGGGCGCCACCCCGGAGCTTCGGCGCCACCCCGGAGCTTGGGCGCCACCCCCGAGCTTGGGCGCCACCCCGGAGCTTGGGCGCCACCCCCGAGCTTCGCCGCCGAGCTTCGCC
>JBEKFX010000027.1:0-90424 GCA_050013115.1 Polyangiaceae bacterium | reverse complement strand
GACCACACGAGGAGAACGTCGAACTCACCACGCCGAGCGCCGGTCATCATGCGCTCGAAGACGGGACGGCGCTTCGTCGCGCCCGCGCTTTCCTCGTACGTCGCCACGACCGTGAGGCCCCGCGAGCGGGCAAGTCGCTGGAGGTCGGGGCGCTGGTTGTCGACGGTCTGACCGTCAGTGCTCACGCGAAGATAGAGGGCGGCATGTTGGCTCATGCGCCGGATCGATCCGACGGGGTTGACGATGCGCCCACAACTCGGAGACGACGCTGCTCCCTTCGTTACATCTCGATGATCCAGGAGTTCATCGTTTCGTCGTCCTCGCGCTCGGCCCTTGGCCGTGTCGATCGCACTCGTTGGGCTCGCGATAGGCGCCGCGCTCTCGGAGCCAGTCGCGCACGGTCTTTCGGTCGAAGCCGACGAGCCGAGCCGTCTGCGAGAGGTTCCCGCGGGTCTGTTGGTAAGCAAGAACGACGCGGTCTTTGATGAGCCGATCGCGCTGCTCCTTCGGCGAGCCGTCGGCACCATCAACGCTCAGCTCATCGCCCAGAAGAAGCCGAAAACTGGTCCGACCCACGGTAACCGTCGCGGTCGTCGTGACACGCATCTGCTCCTGCACGCGATGGCCGTCGACGAGTACGCCGTTGGTGGCGCCGAGGTCGGTCACAAGCACGCCGGTCTCGGTGAATTGGAAGAGCGCGTGACGCGCGCTCACCCGGGGGTCCTCGAGCCGGATCGTGCAGGAGCTCGAGCGGCCGACGATCACCGGTTCGACGTCAAGGCGGATGCGGGCGCCGCGAGCGTAGAGCGGTTCGAGGTAAGCGGCATGGAACGGTCGCGCGGGCCGCTCGGTGGGCAGGGTCCGGCCGGTCAGGTCCTCGAGCCCTGCGGCGGTCCCCACGTGAAGATGGTCTTCCTCTGCCATCCGTCGCCTCCCGCCGATCATAGCGTGCCGCCCCCGCGCCCAGCAGGGCGTCCGTCCCGCGAGGGAGGGGCTCGCACGGAGTCGGCTTTCGGGTCGGCTGAAACGAAGCGGTGGCCGCGTTGGAAGTGGTCGATGACCGACCGCGCGAAGGCGTCGAAAAAGCGTTCGGTATTTTTGATCAGCGCGGCGCGCACGGCGGGATCTTCCGGCGGCTCGGGGCCCGTCGCGAACCAGTACCCCACGAACCTTCCGAAGGCCTCGGACAAGAGCTCAACAGCTCCAAGAACTTCGTGGAGCTCGCGCCGGATGGTGCGTATCTCGGACGCGCGTGCGGCACGGTCCTCGTCGATGGCGGCGACCAGGCGATCCACTGGAGACGCGGGCGCGGATTCGGCATGTCGGGCGCCGCCCGTGTCGAGGTGGCCGACGACGAGGTCCTCGATGATCGCGCTCTCGTTTCGGCCCTTCGCGGCGGCGTACTCTCGCAGGCGGCGAAAGACAGGCTGCGAGAGGCGGATGCCAAGGCGCTGTCGCCGCACTTTCGGCAAGAGCGGGGGCACGGACTGCGACGGGGAGGGCGTCATCGGTCGAAGGATTTCCTCAGTTGGGGCTTTGGCCGTCAACGTTCGAGACGGTCGCGCTTGCGGTCCGGCCCCGGGGCAAGACCGAGTCCGCGGGTAACCTCGACCCTTTGACCGATCATCGCGCGCGCGTCGGGAGTGTCGGGCACGAGTCCGAAGCGCACCCGGTCCTCCACGACAAGAAAGCCCGTACGGCCGCCCCGGAGCTCACCCCGGAAGCCCTCGGCGAGCTCGGACACAAACACGGCCCCGGTCTCGCGAGCGATCTTTTTTCCGAGCTCGAGGCGAGCTCCTTCGTCGACGAGGACCAAGCGCCCGCCGGGCGATCGATACAGCGAAACCTCGCGTCCTGTGAGAGCACGCGCCTCGGCGGTGGCCGCGACAAGGACAAACCGCCGCCGCTCGTCGCGGACAGCGAGGTGCGCGTCGTTCACCCAGATGGCGAGCCCCTGAAAGCGGTCCGGGGTGTCTGCAAGGAACGCCGCTCCCGTCCGATGGGCGATCTCGCTCCCTACCGCCCGCCGTTCGAGCTCGCGCAGCTTGGCTCCGAGCTCGGGATCTCCCGGCGAGACGCCGAGTGCACCGAGCACCTGGCGCCGTCGCGCGATGGCGTTGCTGACTTCCGCACCAAGCCCATGGGTCGCTAGGGTCTTGGGGTCCACCTGGTCGAGCCAGACGGGTCGGCGACACGCCACCTGGTCGGCGAGCGAGAGCTCCATCGGCTCCACCGAAAGTCGGTAGCGAGGTGGTTTCGGATCTCCAGTCACGCGCTCGCGGGCGACGTTCCGATCGATCGGTCGGGCTTCTGGTTCGCGCCGGGTGGCCGAGAACGTGACGAGCGCCCCCGGCTCGAGCTCATCGATCGCGCGCGCCGGGAGGGGAACGTGGTAGACGGCCCCGGCGGCAGTCTCGAGCACGCCGTAGTAGGTGCCCTTGCTCTCGTCGGCGAGTCCCTTTCGCACCAAGCGTCCGACCAAGGGACCCTCCACGATGCCGCCGGCGCCGTCGGGAATGCCCTGGCCGGGCGTGATGACGTGGAAGTGCGCCGGGGCGGCGCCGGTCATCGCGCGGTGGATCTGTTTGAGCCGATCGCCGCGAAGCCCGAGCTCGCGAAGCTCGTCTTGCCAGCCGTCGGAAAGCACCCACCGTGAGCCCGCGCTGCGCTCGGCCAGGCCGAGCTGCTCGAGCTGCTTTAGGCGCCGTACGAGCGTCTCCGGCAGCGGGTAGCCCGGGCGCGCCTCGAAGACCTCTGCGTCGACCTCGAGCGCCTGGGCGCGACTGGCGAGTTCGCGATCGAGCGAAGTCAGT
The DNA here is from genome assembly GCA_050013115.1 of Polyangiaceae bacterium. Classification (GTDB taxonomy): domain Bacteria; phylum Myxococcota_A; class Polyangia; order Polyangiales; family Polyangiaceae; genus Palsa-1150. Next base: position 87,611 of record JBEKFX010000027.1, on the reverse strand, counting down.
CGCTCTCTCGCTACTTCGCTCTCGTGGGTCTTTTGGATCTCCGACTCGAGCCGAGGCCCCAGCCAATCGGTCGCGAGCTCCTGGGCGCTCCAGCGCATGCCGCGCGCGATGTAGGCGGGCTGCATGAAGACCCGCCCGCCGTCGAGGTCGACGCCCCGCACGACGACGTGGGCATGGGGGTGGTCGGTATCGTGGTGGTTGACCGCTGCCCATTCGAGCCGCTGGCCGACGTCGATTTCGACGCGGTTCATGAGGCTTCGGGTGTACGCGGTGAGATCGAGCTGGCTGCCGTCCTCGGGCGAGACGATGAACCGAAACTGATGGCGCTCGCGCAGGCGCGGCTCCTCGAAGGTCTGGCGCTCGACGAGGCCATCCGGTCCGTAGAGCACACCGGGTGAGCCGTCCTTCTCGACGCCGTCTCGTTCGATGTACCGCAGGTGCCGCGCCGCGGCCTGAGCGCCGTGGCGCGAGAGGTATTGGACGTGCGCCTTGATGACCACGCGCCGCGCGTTGCGCTTGGGGGCGAAGCCCGGCGCTGCGGCTGGAAACCGCGCGCTCCGCGCGCGCCCTGGACCTCGCCGCCCATGACCATGGCCCACCAGCCGCCCAACGGCGAGCGGTCCCTCGGCCACCCGGTCGCGCGCCCGCGGGCGCTTGCCCATTCGCGGCCGCAGCCGCTCGGCATCACTCTCGTCGCGGGGAGGGCTCACGGTCGGAAGTTCCTGCGTCCGATCGAACGCTCCTCGCGTAGGCCGCGATCCACGCCGAGAATGGCTTTTTCCGGACGCTCCCACCGACGCCACGAATCCCGAGCAATCCCGGCGCGTAAGCCCGTTTTGGCGTCAGCCTTTATCTTGCCCTCCGCTTCGCTCCGGGTTTCCGCGCTCGCTCCCACCTTCGTCCTCCGCACGAGCGAGGCCCTCGACGCGCGCAACACGGGTGTGATCGCAAAGTCACGCATTGGGCAGTGGGAGGGAGCTCGGCGCGTGCAACCCGTCATATCTCTGGAGTAGCCATTCACGGCCCCCGCTTTCCAGTGGGGATTTTCCCCAGTGGACGACCGGCAACGAGCGTGGCGTTCTCACCGTGCGTTCGGCGGTGGCAATGCGATGTGCCCACTTTGCCGATCGCAAGGAGCGTTTGGCCATGCCTTCCCCCCGCCGTGCGACGTTCGGTCAAGACGTGTTCGACAACTTGAAAACGATGTTCGAGCAGGCGCCCGCGGCGCCTCCGGACGACAAACCCACCGAGTACTCCAAGCTCGAGATCGTGCGAAGGCTCGCTCCGACGATCGGCGCCCTCGCCAAGCGCGGATGGTCCTGGAAGTCCTTGGCCGCGATGATGACCCAGCGAGGAGTCGCGATCAGTGCCGACCTGCTCAAAGCCTACATTGCCCAGAGCCAGGGTAAGGCCCGCCGAACGAGAACGAAAAAGAAGGCCTCCGCGAAAAACCCGACGGCTATTCCTACCCGCGTGCGGGCTCCGTCGGCCGCCGCGCCGAATGCCGTGCTCGAGGACGCGTCCTCCTGGGAGGAAACGGCGCCAAGTCCCAAGGCCGCTGCCCCACCGCCCGTTTCCACGACGCCACCGGCCCCGCCGCGCGCGGTCCCAGTGCCGCCGCGCGCAACGACCGGGATACAGCGCGAGCCGCCTCGCCCGTCACCATCGGACAGCCCAATCCGACCCGACACGCCCGATCTGTGAGCGGCGGCGCGCGGCAGCGCGATGAGGTAGAACAGGGGTCGTCGTGACGACCAGGTTCGCGGGCATCGAGAGGGCAGGCTCGGGCGAGTTCGACGTCGCTCGTCGGAAGCTCGTGACGACCCGCGATCCGTACCGCGAAGGGAAGTTCGTCGGGCACTGGCGCGTGCACCGCACGCTTGGCCGCGGCGGCGGCGGGGTCGTGCTCGAGGTCTCTCATCGCTCCTCGCCCACCACGCGGCGCGCTCTCAAGATCTTTCGCCTTCCCTCCCCTACCGACCGCGTTCACTGGTCGACGAAGGACGTTGAGCGGTTCGAGCGACAATTCGTGCGCGAAGGCGAGCTTCAGATGAACGTCTTCAAGCACCCGAACATCTTGCGGGTCTTGGATGTGGGCGTGACCGACAACGGTGCACCGTACCTGGTCTCGGACTTGCTCGAGGGGCCGACCCTCCAGCAGGTACTGCATGCGGCTCGGTACGGCGGTCCGGCGGACCCTTGGGCCCGTCCGCCATTGTGCCAGCCCGCGTGCGTCTGGCGGATCGGCAGGGATATCTCGCTGGCCTTGAACGCTGTGCACCGTCGCGGGTTCGTCCACCGCGACGTCAAGCCGGCGAACCTCATGTTGAGCCGTCCCACGGGGGACTGGGTGGCCGTGCTCACCGACTTCGGCATCGCCGTGCGGGCAGGAGTCTGCGATCCCTCCGACTGGGGCATCGGAACCGCGCGCTACATGGCCCCTGAGCTCGTGAGTTCCCGCATCCCCGCGGCCGACTCCAGGCTCGTGACGACCGCTTCCGACGTCTATTCGTTCGCGATCGTTCTCTACGAGCTGCTAACGCTCGTTCACCCGTATGCGGCGCCCGTGAAAGAGCTGCTCAACGGCCGGGATCGCTCGATCGTCGATACCGGAGAACGTCGTCGCGTCGCCACGGAGGTGTATCGGCTCGCTCAACGGTCCTCGAACGCCACGCCGGCGCGCGCCTACGCCCCCTGGCTACCCCAGAGCGTGGAGCAGGCATTGATCCGCGCGCTGGCCAGGGACCCGGCCGCGCGTCCTCCGAGCATTGTGGAGTTCTTTGCCGACCTCGCCGAGCTTCGCGACCTCGGTGGCGGCTACGACACGGTGCCACTCGATGGGTCGTCGTCTTTCGAGGACGTCAATGACGACTTTTCGACGGACGCCGCCCGCGCCATCCAGCTCGTCAACTGGATCGACGCCGAGCGCGCCGCTTCTCAGGCCGCCTCGCTCGCGAACGCCAATGTCGCCGCCGTGCGGCTGGTCGATAGAGCTCGAACGCCGCCGGCAAATGTTTCCAAAGTAGGACCGGACGTAACGTGCGCACCGACGATTGATGAAAAGCTCGAGCGCGGCGTTCGGAACCGACGTGCGGCGTCCCTCGCAGCGGCGTTCGTTGTCGTGACGGCGGTCGGCGTCGGCGGGGCGCGGAGCTATCTGCGAGCGCCAACCTCGCGGCCGGCACCGGCGAGCGAACCGTCAGCTCCCGTGGTCGAAGCGGCTTCCCCGCCGCAGTGGTTGATGAACACGGGAACGGACCGCCACTCCGCGCCAGCCACCGCGCCAGCGTCGTCCGTTAGCGTCGGCGCGGACCCGCATCCAAGCCATGCTTCGCCCGCGCATCGCGCCGGGTCCGAACGTGTGAAGAGGGCGCGTGACGCTCAGAACTCGGCCCCCGCGACGCGGCCGGACGGTATTTTCGTGTGGCCGCAGGCGTTCGAGAGCGTGGCCGATTCGCCGCTTCCGTCGGGCGAGAGCGACACATCGAACGAAGGGCGCTGGGTACGCGCGCGCCGGATCGCCGAACCCGACGGCACCCTCGGCACCGAGCCACGAGTTCGGTGACGGCACCCGCGGCCGCGTGGAGCGCTGGCGCGGTGACCATCTCTTCGCGCGGCGGTGCCCGGATCGTGTACCAGCCCCGGCTGCCTCCAGTGAAGCTGTCGAGGATCAGGGCCGCACCGTCGATGTGCTCGCTCGTCTCGGCCTTGTAGCTTACGAAGCCCTCGCAAAGGGCGAGCGACGAAGGGGTTCCCCTGCAGACGGAAACTCTCATGAACCGCTCCGTCTCACCGGCCCCAGTTCGCCGGATACAACCGGCGCAGTCGATCGCGCTCCGCGTCCGTCAAAGGAAAGAAGTGAGGCGTCTCGGAAGCGTAGACGTTGGGGCGACAAGGCGCTGGGCGTCCGCACATGAGCGTCGTCGGGTCGGAGTTGTGGCCAAGGCCAATCGCGTGGCCGAGTTCGTGGGCGATGACGTTGCGGAGGACGTTGGGCATCGTTAGCGGCTCGAGCTGGGCGTTCTTGATGGCGATGAGGCGACGGTTGCCGATGCGAGAGCTGAAGGAGATGAACTTTGCGCTGGAAAGGCAGATAAGAAGGTTTCCTTCGAAGCGATCGAATGGGGTCGGATGTTGGCGAAGCCATGCGCCTCGGAGCATCCCGTCGGAAAACCAGTCTGCCGTCACCCCCGAGAGGGCTTGAAGATCAGCGTCAGGGAGCTCGTCGACGACGTGATGGATCGTTCCGAGCCGAAACGGGGTTCCCAGCCCGGCGAAGGTGTTATTCCAGAACTCAAGCGCCTCTTCAAGAACGGGAAGCCGCGGGTCTGCCGCGGGGGAGATCACAGTGATCTTTGGGCTTCGGTGCCAACCTTCGTTGAGCGCGCTCCAGGGGAAGCCAAACGCGGCGAAACCGGCCACCATGACAGCCGTGACGAACAAGGTCGTGGCTTGACGGCGCCTCATCGATGTTAGCAATAGCGATTCCAGCGACGCGAGCAATCTCGTCCTTCCGCCAGACCGGCGCACGCACTTTCGGATCGCTCATCTCCAAGGGTGAAGCGCACGGCCGAAGGAGGCCTCCCTGTGTAGTTGTTGTTCGCCACGCAATTCGTCTCGGCAACGTTGACGTGGTCCGCGGCGCCGGCGCGTCGCTGCGTCGCGCGCGGATTCGGCCAGCCGCCTCCGCGGTAACAGAGATGCGAATTCCACGCTTGCGTCTACTTGAGAGACCGTCCTTTATGTCGCCCTCCTGCCTTTTCGCGTGTCGAGGGGGGAGATCGCGCGCACCGCACTTTTCTTCGGCGGCGCGCCGGTCATCGGAAGCCGGGGTGCGGCATCGCTTCAATGGGATGCAGGCCCCTCGTGCGCGTCGGCGACGTGCCCGAGCAGAAAAATGGCTCCCGTCCGCGGCTCCGTAATCGCGTACACGAACGGCCGGTTCATCTCTATTGTGAGAGGGGCTGGTTTCGGGTTCGTGAGAGTACGAGTTGCCAGGTAACGTCCGCTCCAGTCAATCCGGGAACTGTGCGCAAAGTGTGCGAGGTGAAGGCCGGGGGCCCCGAATAACCCGGCAAAATCCGTGACGGTTTCGAATGGAGCCGACATTCCAAGTTCACGCAATACGTCGTCGAGAGCGAGCGAGGTGCTGATATGAAATGGCGGCAATCGGATCAAAACGGGCCTCGCCGTGAGCATCGCATTCCAGCGGTGAAACAAGTCCGGCAGTCGAGACTGAAGCTCTTCCAGGGAATGCTCGGGGTCGGGAAGAACGATGAGGAAGTACAGATGCTCCGTGAGCGGAACCTCCGCGATCTGTAGCCACTCATCGCGGGCGTAACGGAAGTTTCCCACGAGGGACACGAAAGGGACTGACACCACGCCTCGAGCCCCCTTGAAAGGATGCGACGCGCTGGCGGAGACTCAAAAGGAGGGGGGATAGTTCCACTGAAATAGGCCCCGCTCGTAGCGATGATGCGGGTATCGCGCCCAACCGATGTCAGTCCCGATCTGAGCCACCCATGGCTTCGTTGGCCAGTCCAACGGTCGATTTCTTCGAGCGCCGTCGCGGGCGCGCGGCAGAAATCGAGAACACCGAGCGACGAGTCGAAAAAATGCAAGACATGGTCGATATCGGCCGGAAATTGACGGAATCGCGCGTCGTCACGGTATCCGTGACGGGGAGCGCGTTCGATTGCACCCACAGGCGGCCAACGATTCCAAAGGTCCGCCCGCTCGGCGGGTCCGCCGCATAAGCCAGTTTCGCCAAAGTGCCCCGCAAAGCGGCCATCCTCACCCGATCGAGACCCGTGATGCGCCTCGCTTGCTCTTGTGCGGACCCGTGCGCCGCGAAGGAGATGAGTTCGATCATATTGGAGATCGCCACGGGCGAAAGAACGAGATTGGTCTGCGCACGACTGGCCAGTGCGGCATAGAGCTTCAACCCCAATGGATTGGTCACCTCGGCAACGCGCGCCGCTCGCTCGTCCTCCAGAAAATGAGGACTCGCGACAAACGCACGTCGATCCCACGCCACGTCGGTCTCGACGTTGAGCAGCCCGCCTCCGGCTTCCGGGTCCGCGCACGGCTCATGGCGCTCAGCCTCCTCGTCCCGTCCTTGCGGGCGCGCGGAATCCGTCTCGGGCCCAACCCATGAAGTGTCCGGGCTTGACGTCTCGCCGGGATCCGCCGACGCCGAGTGCGCGATCGGCGACATGTTTGTGCAACTGCCATGACATGCCGTCCCTGCGATGGCGAGGAATACCGGCAGATGGCGTGCCAAGCCTTCGACAACCGAAACGCTGACTTGATTTTCCCTCGTCAGTCGCCGGTATGAAAAGAAAAGACTCATCTTGACCACCAATCTCGCTTTTGCCGAATGGCACACGGTCTTCCCCAGTGCCACCTGCGCCACCGCGCTCGTCGGTCGTCCATCACGCCGACATCGTCAAGATCGAAGGCGAGAGCTACCGGCTGCGCGAGTCGAAACAGGACGCCGACTCTCGAGACGTCTCACGACGCGACAAAAAGAAATCGACCGAATCCTGAACCTCCCCGCCACCGGCAGCCCGATCGCGCCCCTGCGGTCGGGCTGCTCCGTTTTCCGCGGATCCTGGCGCTCGCCAACACTCGGATGCTACTTCTCGATCAACGCGGAAATGCTCAACAACGACGGGCCACCGCGCGGTCGTCGCCGCGCTACCGGTCGGCAGACTTCTGACCGAGACGGACGGCCCCTTCACGAAGAGAAACGGCGTCGCTGCGAGGCCCGGTGACGTCGGTGCGGTCGTGGCATCGCTCGCCGCTGTGCGTCAGCTCTCGGACGACGATGAGGAATCTCATCGCGCCCAACCTGCGAACTCTCGTCGAGGTCGGCTGAGTTTCGTCAGCGCGTCCCCACCCGCGCGCGACACTTCAGCCCCCGATCTCGGGGGTCCGCGTCGGTCGCCCCTTGCCCCAGTTCTCGGTGCGTTTGGTCAGCGTGCCATCACCCTTCAAAACCCCGATCTCCTGGAGGAGCGCGACCTTTTCGGCGTTCGATCCCGCCGTGACCGCCTTGCGCAGCCGCTTCGGCGTCCATTCCTTCTGCTTAGCGGTCTTTGCCATAGCGTCCGTCTCTCCTCACCGACCAAGCGGCCAAGATGTTCCTCTGTTCCCGAAGGCAGAGCTGAATGTGACCGCCTTCAAACACGCCGCTTCGCTCCCAGAGCCTAGCCATTCCCCCGCCCCTTTGCATGGGAACGAAGACAGCGCGGCTCGTTTCGTAGCGAAATCCTTGCCGATCGAGCTGCCCGTAGAGGTAGTTGAACACGACGCAGTCTAGATATTTGTGCGTGTTCGCGCTCTTCGGCATCGGCTGCTTCACCGACGCGAGCACAGCGCTCAGGTCTGCGCGGGCGGCCTTCACGAGCCTGACGTTCGAGGGATCCAGCAGGTCGAGGCGCCCCAACCGAATCGTCGCCCCGACCACGGCGGCGTGGTCCTTTCCGTAGCGGCGATCAGCCCACCACCACGCTTGCTGCGGGGCGTACTCCCAGAAGTAGACGCCATGTCCCAACCAGTCGTCGTCGTTCTCGCTCACGCCGAACTCGCCGCCGTCGACCAAGCGGGCGGCCGTTGCTTTGCGCGTCCCGTGGTAGCCGACGATGGTCCGGTGGTAGTCGAAGACGGTCTGAGGAGGGAAGACGGCCGGATTCGGGGCGCGAGGCGCAGGAGGCGGAGCGGAGCTCATGACCGTTCTCCGGGACTCACGGACTCAGGTACACGCATCCGAGAAAACGTCACTTGATCCCGTCCTTCGCGAGCAGCTCCAGGATGTAATCGCGCACAAGCACGCCGCGCTGAAGGCACTTCACCCGCACCTGCCGATGGATGTGCTCAGGCATGGTGCGTGCGGCTTTCGAGCTCGAGCCCCAGTGAGAGCAGCCAGGCCAGGAGCTCGGGGCGATTGGCTTCCGCGACGGCGTGGAGGAGCCCGAAGCCATCCGCATTCGGTACCCCGGGATTTGCGCCACGCGCGACGAGAAGTGAAGGAGGTCGCTCGTAGAACGAAGCGGCCGCGGAGGTGGGCCCGGCGCCCAGGTCGTGCATGCGCAGGCGGCGACGTGGCCGAAGGCCGTGAAGGCTTCGAGCGGCGACGCCTCCAGATACCGGGCGCCATCATCGCTGACCGGCAGCGGCAAGACCTGGTCGAGGGCGTGCGCGCGCAGCGCCCAGTCGAACGTCGGGATCGCCCCGCCGAACCATGCGAACATGTCGCCGGCGAGGTCGAGGCCGTGGATTACGAGCCGACCGTCCTGGCGTCGCGTCTGGCCCGGGGCGGCGACCTGGCCGCTCCAGCTCCGAATCATCCACACCCGGTCGTTCCGATATCCGATCGCCCACTTCTGCTCCGTGGCCGAGGCGTGAAGAGCCAGCCATCGGCAAGTCGGAGTCGGTGTCGTAGCGCAGGTCACATGGGATCGATTGGGTCGGCGCGAAGTCTATCGGAACCTCGCTGACCGGCCTGTTGCTCCACGAGATGGCCATCTCCGCGGCCTCCCGGTCCATGCTCCACGCGGTCATCTGAGCAGTGACGCCGATCAAATCGAGGATCGGAACGCCGAAGCGATTCTCGCTCGCGGGAATCCAGAGCGCCCGTTGAGCTCGACCTCCCTTGGGTCTCGACCACCACGACATTTTGTCCGAGAACTACACGAGGCGCCGCCCGTCGTCTCCGAGGAACGTTTCCGCGTCCCGCCGAGACGGTAACGTTCGGAAGCTCTCTCAAGGCGATCCGCAGACCAACGGGGCACATCGAAGGGCGGCGCGCACCCGCCTGAATCCGTTACCACGCCGTTACCACGCACTCGCGACTTTCCCGGTCCAAAGAGGGCCGTGGAGTGCCATCGAGAGAGCAGCGATCCTGGACGTAATCCGGCGGAAGCACGCGACGTTGCACGTGTTTCGGATTACGCCCAGGCCCGGTTTAGAAAGCCGCTGCTCTATCCAACTGAGCTACGGGCGCGTGCACTGCCCGTCCCCTATAACATCTCGTCGAGCCGACGAAGGGGGCTTGCGTGCTGTATGCGCGATACGCTCCGGGGCCGACATCCTCCCCCTCGCTCCGCCCTGAACCTGCTTTATCGCGCTACGATCGCGTGCTCCGATGTTCACTCAGGCCTCCGATCCGCTGTCGCGCGCCGTCGATGAAGCGCTCGCCGGGCAACTTCGGCCGCTGCTCGACCTGCTCGAACGTGGATCGCGCCTGCCGGGGTTGCGAGCTAACGACTCGCTCGCGGAAGCATTTGCTCAGGCTTGCCGCCTCCGAGGTGCGTTGGCGGACAGAGTCGCCTTCGAGTTGGCTCGTCTCTCGGCGGATGAAGCGCCGGGTGCAACCTCCGCGGAGTTTCTCCCAGTATGCGGGCTTCGCGCGCTCGGTGCCCGTGCCGCCGCCGATGCGTCGATTCGCACCCGAGTACTCGCAGAACTCCACCTCCGCGCGGACGACTTGCGCTATCGGGTTCGCGACGCCGTCGTGGAAGCGCTGGCGCGTATTGGTGCGGCGATGGGCGACGATTTGGCTGCAGCCGTTGCGAGTTGGATGGACGGCTACTTTCACGCCGCAGCCGTTGTGCGCGCGCTTGGCGAAGACTCCTGGCTCGTTGCGTTGCGCGATCCAGGCCCCGCCCTCGCACGCCTCGACGAAGCATTTCGGCTTTCTCGAGACGCTCCGCGGGCCGCCGCGCGGTATCCAGGACGTAAAGCCCTGGTGGAGGCTCTCGTCTCGACCCCGGGCCTTCTGGCCCTGCGTCTCGGCGTTCCGGTATTCGACGTACTCGCTCGCTGGAGCGCCGTCCAAGATCCCGAGCTCCGCGATGCCATTCGCTCGATCCTAAGCTCCCGCAAGCTCGCGCGTCGCTTTGGCCCAGAGCTTCAAGGCGTGCGCCACGCCCTAAGTGTCTCCGAGCCCCCGGTACGCAACCCGGATCATGACGTCGGCCCCACCCGGGATCGCAGTCGCGCTCGCCGTCGTCGCTGAGTCCTCAGAATCATCGTTGGCGTGGCGGTCTGCTCCGGAAGGCGACACCCCAAGAGTCGCACCGATCGGGCAGTGCTCAGTGCGGTACGCCGTTCCTGCGTTGGAGTGTTCGACGGCGAAAAAGGGGCGACGCCCGGAGCGAGGGTTCCGTGCCTCACGGGTGGTACCCCTCATCGGTTGCCCAAGAACGTCCAACGAAGCGAGGTAGGAAACCTCGCTCGGGCAACGGCCGTTCCGTCGCCGCGCACTCACCCCGCAGCCGCTTCGCGAACCCGATCAACCATCAATTGTCCGTTCTCGACTTCGATCATTGCGATATCGCCTTTTCGAAGCTCGCCTTTGAGCAGCATCTCGGCGATCGGCGCTTCGATGAACCGTGCAATTGCGCGCCGCATCGGTCGAGCCCCGAGCTCCGCGTCGAACCCGCCGGTTTCAAGCAGTACGGCGATCGCTCCGTCGCTCACCTCGAGCCTGACGTTTCGCTCGCTTTGAAGCTGAACGCCGAAAGCCTGCAGCATCCGACGGGCGATTTCGGCGACGTCGCTACGATCGAGCGGCTCAAACGCAATGACCTCGTCGATCCGATTGTAGAGCTCCGGCGGCAGCGCGCTGCGGGCCGCGCCGCACACCGCCTCTTCGTGCACCCGAGCCTGTTGGTCCTTCTTGGCGCCGAACCCGATGCGTGAGCGTGACGCCGGGAGCGATACGTCTGCCCCGAGATTCGACGTCATCACGATGACGACGTTCGTGAAGTCGACGACCCGTCCGCGCCCGTCGGTCATCCGTCCCTCGTCGAAGACCTGCAAGAATGCCTCGAGCACGTCGCGGTGCGCTTTTTCGATTTCATCGAGGAGGAGTACTTGATACGGCCGCCTTCGGACCGCCTCGGTCAACTGGCCACCGGCCTCGTGTCCGAGGTATCCCGGCGGGGCTCCGACCAGTCGTGCAATCGCGTGCGCCTCGGCATACTCGGAAAGGTCAAGCCGGGTCATCGCATGCGGCGAGTGGAAGAGGCACTCGGCGATCGCCTTCGCCGTCTCCGTCTTGCCGACACCCGTTGGCCCGAGCAGGAGAAACGAACCAATCGGACGTCGCGAGCGCAGCCCGCTTGCGTTGCGACGCAAAACCCTGGCGATGCGCGCCAGCGCATCTTTGTGCCCTACGATGCGCTCACCCATCGCTTGCTCCAGTCGCAGCATCCGCGCCTGGTCGGTCTCGAGGAGGCGTTCGACTGGTACACCGCTTGTCTGGCTGACAACGTCCGCCACTGCTGCGCGACCGACTTCGCGATCGCCTCGGCGTCGTGCCCTGGCGCCGGCCAAGTCGAGAACGCTCACGGCCTTATCCGGCAGCGCTCGGTCGGGTACGTAGCGCGCGCTCCACTCGACTGCAGCAGCAATCGCGTCACGTGCGAACGACACGCCGTGGTGTCGCTCGAAGGCCGGCGCTACCCGCGTGAGAGCGAGGACTGCTTCGTCCGGGGCGAGCTCGTTGACTTCGATCGGCGTCAGATGGCGGGCGAGAGCGCCGTCCGAGAGAACGATACGTCGGAACTCTTCCGGACTCATGGCGCCGATGCAGGAAAGCTCTCCGCGACTCAGCGCCACCTTGAGCTCCGCGGCGGCCTCGTCCTCGGCAGACAGCACGGCGTGCAATTCATCGAAAAACAAGACGATTCGCTCCTGGGGGCGCGAGGCCTCCGCCTTGATTTGCACCATTCGCTCGGCCAGCGCACCACGGACTCCGGTCCCTGCGAGCAGCGCCGCGGCGTCGATCTCGACGACGATTCGGTCGTCGAGTGAACCGATTGAATCGCTCGAGACGATGCGCTGCGCCAGCCCTCGTACAATGCTCGTCTTGCCCACTCCGGCAGGACCGACGAGACACGGGCAATTCGCTTGACGCTTGGCCAAGACGTCCAAAGTGCGCCCGATTTCAGACTCCCGACCAAAAACCGGGTCGAGCTCGTTGCGCGCAGCAGCCAGGGTCAAGTTCCGTCCGATCGCGCTCAGCATAGGTGAGCGCTTGGGGTCGAGCTCGTAACGCGTCGTCGCCTTGGGGCTCGTGGGCGGAGGCATCATCTGCGGCTTCTGTCGCCTGGGTCGAGCGGGCTGAGCATTCGCCGGGGCAGGCTTCGGCGCGGGCCGTGGGGACTGGGCCTGACGATGGGCGAGAGCTGGCTGGGCCGACGGGGACGGCGGGAGAGACAGCTGTGCGCTCGCCGGCATTCGCCGTGGACCGACGATACCCATCGCCAGCTGCATAGCTGCGGTGCGCAGCTTGACGACGTCCGAGCCGCATTGTGCGATCGCCCGGTAGGCTGCCGTTGTGCGCTCTTGGCAGAGCGCGAAGAGAAGATGGATCGCCCCCGCATCACGCACCGGCGAGCGAGATGCCAACTCCCGCGCCCGCTGCCCAGCTCGGCTGACAGCGTCTGTGCTGTCGTCGACCAAAACGCGCGCCGCTTTCAGCAAGACGTCCGGGTCGAGCCGTCGCTCGCGCAGGAGCTCTGCAGCCGTTCCTCCGTTCGATGCGATCGCCGCCAGCAAGTGTCCAGTCGTGACACGCTCGCTACGCCCCTTTGCCATCTCTTCGGCCAGATGGCGCAGCATGGCGAGCTCCGATTCGCGGCTGTCGCTCATCGGACGACCGCTCGCACGACCGCGTCAGCCGGGCCAACAAAACCGTGGCCGTCCCGGCCTCGCGCGCGCTCTTCTGGAAAAACGTGGCCCGGTGAAGCCCGCGCTCCGGAGCGGTCCGTCGCCATCCGCAGAAGCTTGGGCCACGAGCCAATTTGTCTTGTCAGGTCCGCTGGTCGGGTACTCGCGTCGACCGTGCAGTGAGCCGACTCGCATCGGTCATGCGCCACGAGAGGTGCGGAATCAAGTTGATCTACATCGATCCGGCGAAGGTCGGCGGCTTTGTGCTGTTCTGACGCGTGAGACCACGAGCTGGCGCGTGAGACCACGAGCTGGCGCGTGAGACCACGAGCTGGCGCGTGAGACCACGAGCTGGCGCGTGAGACCACGAGCTGGCGCGTGAGACTACGAGCTGGCGCGTGAGACCACGAGCTGGCGCGTGAGACTACGAGCAGCGGCGTGGTGAGGTCGATCGGTTAAAGTCAGTCAGCTGCCTTAGGTTTGAACGCGGTAGAGAATGGCGCGTCTCGGCTGGTCCGTGAGAGGCCACGTGTACGCGTAGTCCGCTTCGGGCTTGGCGCGCGGATGCGACGGCGGGGTGTCTTTCGCCAATAGGACCCAAACGCCGCCGCCAGGGGCGGCCAAACTGGTTCCGAGCGCGAGCCACGACGGAGGCGGAAGCGTCGCGCGCGATACGGCAACGTCCCACGCAACACTCCGCTCGAGCGCGTCTCCGCGTACGCGCTCCACCGCGACGTCGGCTCTGCTTAGGGTTCCCAGCACAGAGCGAAGAAAGCTCGTTCGCTTGCCGAGCGGTTCGACCAGCGTGACACGCAGGTCATCGCGGAGCAACGCGAGGGCGAGCCCTGGTGCGCCGGCGCCCGTTCCGACGTCGACGACCCGCGCTCGAAGGGGAATATGCGAGGCAAGGATCCAGGCATCCGCCAGCATCAGGTCCACCAGCTCCTCGAGCGAACGCGCCGCGGTCAAATCGACGCGCGTGTTCCAATGCTGCAGGAGTCGCAGCCACGTCTCGATGGCTCCGAGTCGGGCGGGCCCGGGCGATGCGCCGAGTTTTTGTGCTGCACGCGCGATGAGTGGACCCAAATCTGCGCCGGCCTTCAGCGTCTCTCCGGTTCCAAGCTTGGCCGCCACCGAGTCCCAGTGATAACTCTCCGGTGAACCCGCCGCGAGCCCGCCTGATGACCGCCGCCCTTCCAAAGCCGCTTCATGCGCTAGACTTCGCGCCGCTAGGCCCTCTCGTCGAGCGCGCGTATCCCGCGAGCCGAGGCGTTTTTGAATGGACCCCGATGCCGGGTGGCGCTTCGACCCGACGCTATTTCAGACTGCGAATGGGCTCGGAGACCGCGGTCGCGATGTTCGTCCCGGAGGGAGCGAAGCCGGAAGAGATCGCCAGGGAATCCCTTGCAGAGGCCCGCTGGCCGTTTCTCGAAGTCCGAGACTTGCTCGCCTCGCGCGGGGTGGACGTTCCCGTCATCTTCGCCGAGGACACCGCGCGCGGCTGGGTCCTGCTCGAGGACCTCGGCGACGAGACGCTGGCCGTTCACCTCGCTGAGCACCAGGAGCGTAGGCAGCCGCTGTACACTCGGGCCGTGACCGATCTCGCGGCCGCCCAAGCCAACCTTCGCCAGATGCCCGAGACTTGCATCGTCGCCTCGCGCGCGTTCGACGAGGGCTTGCTCCTCGGAGAAATCGACCACTTCCGCGAGTGGGGCCTCGAAGCCCGCGGCGTGACCCTGTCGACGGCCGATCGAGCTCGCTTCGAGGTTTTTGCCGAGCGCCTGGCGCGGCGTATCGCTGCCTGGCCCCGCGTCTTTGTCCACCGAGACTACCAGTCGCGCAATCTGATGGTGCGCTCGGAGAGCGGCCTGTGCTGGATCGATTTCCAGGATGCGCTTCTCGGGCCCCGCGTGTACGACCTCGTGGCCCTTCTGAATGACAGTTATCAGTCGTTCGATCGGGGCTTTGTCGAGGCCCGCCTCATGGATTATGCGCGGGCCGTCGGGCTCGACTCCGTCGATCGGGCGGCCCTCGTCCGCGAGTTCGACGTCGTGACAGTTCAGCGAAAGCTCAAGGATGCAGGCCGCTTCGTGTATATCGATCGGGTCAAGGGAAACTCATCTTTCATGAGGTTCGTCGAGCCGACGATCGCCAAGGTTCGATCCAGCCTCGATCGGCTCGGGGACGACGAAGACATGCGTGCATTTGCCGATCTCTTGTCTCGTTTGCTCCCGAGGTGACCGTGTCGCGCCGTCGCGCTGCGACCAGCTATGCGCCAGGGCCGCCGTCACGCGTGACCCTGTCGCCCCACGGACTCAACCTTGGGCAAGGCGAGATATTGCCCTTGTGGGCCGGCGCAATGCATTACTGGCGGCACCCTCCAAGTGACTGGCGCGCAGGACTCGAGGCGATGCGCGCGATGGGTCTCCGGCTCGTCGATACCTACGTGCCTTGGGGCGTGCACGAAACTGGTCCCGGCGAGTACGATTTCGGCGAACGCGACCCGCGGCTTGATGTCGCACGCTTCCTTGGCATTGCACACGAAATCGGACTTCGGTGTCTGCTCCGCCCGGGCCCTCACATCAACGCTGAGTTGACCTACTTCGGGCTCCCGGAGCGTGTCGTCTGGGATTCCGAATGTCAGGCGCGGACGCCCAACGGCCATCCGGTGATGCTCCCCATGATCCCGGTCGCGTTTCCGGTGCCAAGCTACGCGAGCGACGCATTTCTCGAAGAGACCGCGCGGTGGTATCGCGCTGTCGGTCAGCGACTGTCGTCGCTCTGTTGGCCAGACGGGCCCATCGTCGTCGTTCAGGTCGACAACGAAGGAGCGCTCTATTTTCGCGATGGCCAGTACGACCAAGACTACCATCCCGACGCTGTCCACGCGTTTCGCGAATTCTTGCGGACCAAGTACCGACGCAGCGTGCGCGGGCTGCGCTACTCGTGGGGCGATGACATGCTGACGTTCGCTACGGTCGAACCGCCCAAGCGCTTCGACGCGCGCGAAACGCGTCAGCTCGCGCGGCACGTCGACTGGGCCGAGTTTCACGAACAGCTCCTGTCGTCCGCAATGGACCGGATGGCCGGTGCGCTGGTCGACGCGGGGTTCGAGGGGTTGCCGACGACGCATAACTTACCGCTCGGGGAAAGCGCGACGCCTCTGAATCCGGCAAGGCTCGCCGCCATCGACCTCGTCGGTCTCGACTATTACCACCGCGCCAATCCAACCGAGCACTGGGCCATCTTGCGGCGTACGACCGAGCTTGCATGCCGGTGCGAAGGCCGCGCGCGACCCGCGTTCGGCGCGGAGGTCGGGGCAGGCTTTCCACCATTCTTCATGCCGCTCGACGAGCATGATTCGATGTATGCGCTGATGTGTGCAATGGCGTATGGTCTTCGAGGATTCAACCTGTACATGGCTGTCGAGCGCGACCGCTGGATTGGCGCCCCCATCGACTGCCATGGCCGCGCTCGCCCATTGGCCACGCGCTACACACGGCTTCTGGCCGCGCTCGATCGCGTGGCCTTCCACAAGCTCCGCCGGCGAGCGCCCGTCCGCTTGGTCGTGCCGCGCGCGCTGCGCCGCCTCGCTCGAGCGACCCACGCGTTCGGTCCTTTGACCCCCGCGCTCTTCCACGTCGCGGGGGCAGGGTGGCGCGAAACGGTGCTCGAGCGCGACTTCGGTCTCGATGCGCCACCCGTCATGGCGGCCGAGGGGTACCTGCGCGCATTCGAGCGGGCCCTGCACGCCCGCGGCGTTCCATTCGCTTACGCAGGCGGTGAGACCGTGGAGCACTCGACAACGGGCGCCGAGTGGATCGTCTGTGCCAGCGCCGGCGGCCTCAAGCCGCACCTCGTCGACAGCCTGCATTCGGCCCGCGATTTGGGAGTGCTCGTGACGATGGGCCCACGGATCCCGGAGCTCGACGGAGCCATGCGACCCCTGCGCCATCCGGTCGACGTCGGCGGTTTTGAAATCGAGCCGCTCGACGATCTCGCCCGCGCCGACGCGCTCGTCGCGAAGCGTATCGACGATCTGCGCCTGCCGACGTGGCCGGTCGATCCGGTCGACGCCTACCTTGCGGTGCACGAGGACGAAAGCAGCGTGGCCCGCGTCGTGTTCGTAATGAATCCGACAGCGAACGACGTGATCGTGCGCGTGTCGCTGGCCGGTGTCGGCGCTCTGGTCGACGCCCTCGGCGATGGACGGATCTCGCGGTCTGGAGGAGCCCTGGAGGTGAGCGTTCCGGCGCGCGTCGTGCGTATGATGATCGCCGAGGCCTCGTGAGATGCTCTTCAATAGCCCCCTCTACGGCGCCTTTCTGGTCGGAACGTGGGCGGTGTTTTGGCTATTGCGAAGCGCTCGCGTGGCCCGAACCAGTTTTCTCGTCGTCGCGAGCTACGCTTTTTATGCGTTCGGGACCTGGGATGCTGCGCGCGAGGAGCCTGTGCCACTCGCGCCCGTCGCGTGGGCCGTGCTCTGCCTCGCGATCATCTTCATCGGGAGCACTCTCGATTACTTCGTGGGTCGCGCACTCGGTCGCGTGAGACGCGTCGCCGTTCGCAATGCTCTGCTCGTCCTGTCGGTCACCTATTACGTCGCCGTGCTCGGTATTTTCAAATACTGGAACTTCGCCGCTGAATCCGTCGCCGCCGCATTCACGGCCGTCGGTCTGTCGATGCGCCCGACACACATGCATCTCGTTCTCCCATTTGGAATCTCGTTCTTTACGTTCGAGACCGTGAGCTACACCGTCGACGTGTGGAGGGGCGAGCTCGCTCCGGCGCGTCGCTATCTCGATTACTTGCTATTCGTGTGCTTTTTTCCCCACCTCGTCGCGGGCCCCATCGTCCGACCTGCGCAAATGCTACCGCAGCTCGGGGCTCGGCCTAAGTCCGATGCGGTGATGCAAGCGCGCGGCCTCTTTCGCATTGCCGTTGGTCTATCGAAGAAGGCTCTCATCGGCGACTACCTCGCCCACTCGATCGTGGATCGGGTATTTGCGACCCCCGAACGCTACACGGCCCTCGAAGTCCTCCTTGCCGTCTACGCCTTTGCAGCCCAGATCTACGCTGATTTCTCGGGATACACGGATGTGGCCATCGGCAGCGCGGCGCTATTTGGTTACGCGCTGCCCGAAAACTTCGACGCGCCTTATTTGTCGCAGAATCTTCAGGACTTTTGGAGGCGATGGCATATTTCGCTGAGCCAATGGCTGCGAGACTATTTGTACAAGCCGCTCGGCGGTTCACGCCGAGGCAGCCTCACGACGTACCGCAATCTGATCATCACGATGGTGCTGGGCGGCCTCTGGCACGGAGCTTCATGGACCTTCGTCGTTTGGGGAGCCCTGCATGGTGGTGCGCTCGCGCTGACCCGCGTGTGGCAGCGGGCGTATCCCGAACCCAAGCGGACCGGGGCCGTCTGCCGAGCGGCGCAAACCATCGCGACATTCCACTTCGTCTGCCTCGCCTGGCTGTTCTTTAGGGCGCCCACGCTCTCCCATGCCGCGCTAGGGCTGCACGTCCTCCGATACGGAGCTTGGTCGCTCGAGCACCTTCCGCCCCGCGTCGCGGGGATGGTCGTCGCCGGATTGATTTTGCACTCGATCCCGCGAGAGTGGTCGTCGCGGGTCCGGGATGTCTTCGTCGAGACCCCCGCTCTCGTGCAGGGAATGGTCCTCGCGGTGTGGGCGATGGGCCTTCATTTCGCCGACGGCGCGCAACCCGGTCCATTCGTCTACGGCCAGTTTTGAGCCACCTGCTTGCTGGCCGAATTTCCCGCTTGACGTTCCTTGTCTGGCCAAGGGGCTTGGGCTACGAGGTGCGCAGGCGCGAAGCGAATGGCGGTGGCATTTGAGTGAAAGAAGCGCGCCGAGAAGCCGAAAGCCGAGGGCACACGGAAGCCCAATCGTTCGGTGCTTTCGGATGGGTTGGGCATGAGCGTGCTCCGGCGCGCTGTTGGCTGGCTTGCGGTGCTCTATCCGGCGGCCTTGCTCTCCATCGTGCTGGCCTTTCGGGTCGCCGGGGAGCGCTGGTGGATCACGGGCATCATCCTTTACCTGCCGCGACTCGCGTTCGGATTGCCGCTCCCGTTGCTCGTGTTCGGCCTCGTGGCGGCTGGGCGGCCCGGGCTACTTTGGACGCAGCTGGTGGCTTCGCTGGTTCTTGTTTTTCCACTGATGGGCTTCGTCATTCCACGCAGCCCCGGAATGGCGCCGTCGAGTCCCACGTTGCGCGTGCTCAGCTACAACGTGAACTCCGGCCACGGCCACGGCGACTATGCGGACGTCGTGGCCGAAGTCGAGCGTTATTCGCCGGATGTTGCAGTTCTCGTCGAAGCGAGCTTCAAGGACAAGATCGTGCCGCTCATGCGCGCCCGCTTCGCCAGCGTGTTCGTCGCGGACCAATTCGTCATTGCGTCTCGCTACCCCATCGTCGACGCGACGCCCGCCTCGCCGCTCGGGTACGATGGTAGGGAACACTCCGCGCGCTTTCTGCGCTTCGTCGTCGAAAGCTCGCTCGGGCGTGTGGTGGGCTATGCGGTGCATCCCATTTCTCCACGTGAATCGCTGGCGCGCGTGCGCCATGTCGGCCGTCGCGGATTCCTCTTGGGCCGCTTTCTGTCGCCGGCCAACGCTGCCAATTTCTACGAAAATAGCGGACTGCGAGAGCTTCAGACCGAAGCGTATGCGGCGGCCGTTTCACGGGAGACCGACCCCGTCTTCGTCGCCGGCGACACGAACCTCCCAGACTCGAGCTACGTGTTGCGCCACTACCTCTCGGCTTTGAAGGACGGCTTTTCGGAGACGGGCTGGGGCTTCGGCTACACTTTTCCGACCGACAAGCTGCGCCCGTGGATGCGTCTTGATCGCATCCTTGCCAATCATCTGTTGCGATTTACGCACTTCGAAGTCGGCCGCTCGGTCGCCTCGGACCATCTGTGTGTCATCGCCGACCTGGAGACGCAAACCCCATGACCATGCCTTTGCGGCCCACGAACGCCGCTTGGCGACGACGGGCATCGGACAGTCGCTGCGGCTGGCTCTCGTTACCTGCACACCGAGAGTGCACATCGAGATAGGCTGCCGTCCCGATGCTTTCCCGTCCTGCCTCGGTCGCTCTGGCGGCGACGGACTTCGCCACGGCAGCGCTCATCGGGTGTGGCGTCTTCGTCGCTCTTCCCATTCGGTGGTTTCCGGTCGACGTCGTCGCCGTTCTGCTCGCGGCGCTCGAGCTCCTTTCAGGCGTGGCCCTCATCGGTCGGCTCCGATGGAGCCTGCGGTTCTCGGCCTTCGTGGCGGCTACGGCCCTCGGCATCGGCCTCGTGCTCGTGACGACGCTTGCAGTGACGGCAAGTTGGCTGAGCGGGGTTTACGGCCCGGTCGGTCGCGGGGGCGCACTCATTTTGGTGCTCGTCGCCGCCCTAACTTTGCCGTACCTCGTCGCCATTCCTGCCGCAAAACTTCTCTGGGTCTGGCGGCTCCGCTCTAAGCCCGAGAGCTCGCGATGACTGGCCGAGGCCTCGGCGCGCTGCTCATGGGCTGGGCAGCGATGACGCTGGCGGCCTGTTGGTGCATCCATCGCGCTTTCGCGCTCGAGTTGGACGAGGCGCACCCCACCGTCGTCGTGGCCAGCGTGTGGAGCGCTGGCCTCACCGTCGGACGTGCCATTCTGCGTCCAGAAGACGACGCTCGCCGTGCGCTCGCCACAGCGCTGTCATCCTCTCCAGATGCCACGCTTGTTTCTGAAAAGGTGATCGGCGACGGCCCACTCGTGACCTGGCCGGAAGCCGCCTTTGCGCTGTCCTTCGTCGCTGGGCACGACGGCCTGGCCGGAACCATCGGAGGGCGCACGGACTACGTCACCCCCGACGAACTTCTCGCTCATCAGGCGTACGATCGTGGGCTCGGCATTTCGAGCCTCGGCGTTTCGTTGGGGGTCGACGGCCCGGTCGCTCTGTCGTTGCTCGCCGATCGCCTGGGCGTGACTGTGGGAGCCCTCCTCGCCGAGGGGCATCTGCGAAGAGTGCGCGTCGTCCGCGCAACCCCTTCAAGTTCTCCCCGCATCGCTGTCGCGATGACGGACTACGACGTCATGCAGGCTGTGATCGCAGCAGCCCGCTTTCTTGCGCGTGGGGTCGATTCCGACGGCCGCTTTCGCTATCTGATCGACGCTCCAACAAACCGCACTCTTGCGGGCTACGACTTCCCGCGTCACGCCGGAGCGACTTACTTTCTCGCTCAGGCCGCCGCGCTGTCCGGTGATGCGACGCTCGCCTGGGCGGCCCTACGTGCGGCCGGCTGGCTCCGCGAAGGCGCGCTTGGCGCCTGCGGTCCCAATCTCTGCATAGGGTCCGACTCCATCGTGGACGTCGGGTCGACCGCGCTGACCGTCATCGCGTTCGTCGAGATTGCGCGGACGAAGCTCGATCCCGCGTACGCGCTCCTTGTGCCACGGCTCACGGCGTTCTTGCGGGCGCAGCAGCGGCCGGATGGCGAATTCATGCACCAATATGACCGCGCTCGCCGCCGTGCTGTTGACGTACAGCTCCTCTATTACTCCGGCGAAGCTGCGCTCGCCCTTTCGCGCGCTCATTCATTGCTCGGTGACGCCGCGGACCTCGATGCGGCACGGCGCGCCGTCGCCTACCTCGTCGGCCCCGGATGGTCTTTTTTTGGAAGCCGCTACTACTTCGGCGAGGAGCACTGGACGTGCCAGGCCATGGACGACCTTTGGGATCGGGCTCCTGACGCGCGCGCGCTCGACTTTTGCGTCCGGTGGCAGGAATACAATCGAACCCTTCAATACGAGGGCGAGGGCGACACTCCATTCGACAGAGACGGTGCGTATGGCCTCGGCCCAATGATGACCCCGAGGTTCACACCGGTGGCCAGCCGCACTGAGGCCGGTATCGCCACGCTCGATGCGGCGCGTCGATGGGGCCTTCCAGCACCCCGACTGGCGGCGCTCGAAGCCCAGCTTCGGCGGTCCATCGGGCTACTCTTGCGCCAGCAGTTTCGACCTGGGGCGCGCCATCTGTTCGCGGATCCAAGTGCCGTCGACGGCGCCATGCCGGGGAGCGAGGTCGACTGGGAGCTTCGGATCGACTACACCCAGCATATGGGGAGCGCGCTTGTCCGCTGGCTGGGCCTAGGCGCCCGATGAGCGAAACCGGCACTTTTCGGCAAGAAAAAGTTGGTTGCGAAGGCCTGCCGAGGTTACGCTAATCAGTGCCGGGGCGGCCATGCCGCCCGGTTGAGGAGAATGCCCGATTCGCAGATCCGAAGGGCCGTGACGGTTAGTCGGCGTGAAGGGCGCCGCAGTCTGTCGGCCTACGGGTCTCACGCGCGAGGCGTTCGGGTGATGTTCGTCGGCGAGCGCACGGTGCCGTCGCACCGTGCGTCCTCGAATCGCGAGTGGGAGCGCGCCGCACTCATCGGGGGTGCTGCGTTCGCGCTCGCCCTCTTGTCGCCGCTTGTGCGTTCCGGCGGGTCCGGGGGCTGGAAGGCCAGCACCCGCGCATCGCCTGCCGAAGGGGACGGGGAACAGGTGCCAGCGCAGCGAAGCGGTGGCGAAAGGGATGGCATGAAGAGAAAGCCGAGCATCGGGAGCCTCGAAACCGTCTCTCTCGAAGAGGCGATCGCCTACCTTGAGCACTCGAGTGGCGACGAGGTCACTGCAGCGGTCGCGCTTGCGTGGGACAGAAATCGGCTGGATGGCTCGCTCTCCGCACCGGATGACGCGGAGGTCCACCATGCGCTGTTTCTTCTGTGTCGCGCCCGCGGCATGCGTCCCCCGAGCTTCGATGCGATGCGCGTTGAGCTCCGCAGGCGAGTTGCAGCGTAGAGCCTCGCAATGAACGAACCCGTCCCGGCCTTGTTCGCCGGGCAGGGGGCGAGATCCGGTTGGCTTCCAACGTCGCGGCGGGTGGGGTCACCGCCGCGGCGCTGTCGTCTGCGATGGACTGACCGCTGTCGCCTGGTCTCTCCATGAGAGAAGCCCGAGGACGCCGATCATCATGGCGATACCCAGGACGAGGCCCGCGAGCAGCGCCGTTCGCGGAGACATGGACGGCTTGAGTTCACTGTCTTCATGCGCGACGGTGCCCCGCCGCAAAACGTACTGCACCTGGTCTTCGTCGAGCGTCGCCATGCGAACTCGCCCGATCCCGCAGACGCCCGCGAGCGCCTGGGCGAGCTCATCGGCTGTTTGAAACCTCCGGGCCGGCTCGCGCGAGCAAGCCCGCGCGAACCACGCATCGAAACCTGGTGGAACCCGGGCGTTGACCTTCGAAGGGATTGGCATCGGCGCCGCGCAGACCCGAAGAACAATTTCCCCGAGGACATCGCCTTCGAATGGCAATCGCCCGGTCATCGCTGCAAAGGTGCAGGCACCGAGTGCCCACAGGTCCGTCAGCGGTCCCGGTGCACCGCCCACCGTGAGCTG
This sequence comes from Polyangiaceae bacterium, assembly GCA_050013115.1. Classification (GTDB taxonomy): domain Bacteria; phylum Myxococcota_A; class Polyangia; order Polyangiales; family Polyangiaceae; genus Palsa-1150. The sequence continues at coordinate 64,478 of JBEKFX010000027.1, read as the reverse complement.
TTCCGGCGACATGAAATTGGGGGTTCCGATGACCGTGCCTTCCTGGGTCGGGCCGTCCAGCAACGACGGGCCGGATTGTCTCTGCCGGTCGTCGAGGATCTTGGCGATCCCAAAGTCGACGAGCTTGACAACGTAGGGCAGGCCGTCGGCCGCCTCCTCGCTCTCGCCGAGGAAAATGTTGTCCGGCTTCAAGTCGCGGTGGACGATTCCAACGGAGTGGGCTTTGGTCAGAGCACGGGCCGCCTGACCGATGATCTTGGCCACCTCCGTCGCATCCAACGGGCCTCGGGTGATGATGGCCTCCGACAGCGACTTGCCTTCCAAATACTCCATCACGATGTAGGGGAGACCTTCGTCGCTGATGCCGTAGTCATAGACGTGCACCGCATGCTTGCTCTGCAAGCGGGCCGCCGCGCGCGCCTCGATCTCGAAACGAGCACGCGCTTCCGCCTGCGCCGCAAAGACGGGCCGGATGAACTTGATAGCAACGCGCGTGCCGAGCTTGGCATGGGCGCCCTCCCATACCGTTCCCATGCCCCCGGAGCCGACCAAACGAATAACGCGGTATTTGCCTGAGATGATTGAGCCGACGACCGGGGGCTCGTCGGACGTGAGGGTCCGGCCAGTCATGCGCGCCGCAAGAAAGCCTAGCCGATCGCGGACGACTCGCATCAACGGACTCACGGGCAGGTTGCCACGCGCGTTTCATTTCGCGAGGATGGCCGCTCTCCATGCGATGGCCAGGGCTTTCGGTTTTCGCCGCGGCATTGCTCCCCATCGCAATCGAGGCCGGTTGCGATGCCCACTCCGATTCAACGGCGACGCAGCCGCCAGCGATCGAGGCGTCCCCCGCGGCCGCATCTGCGTTTCTCAGCGCGGAGGCAAAGGCTCCGGAAATCATCATCGGCCGCATGAACGTCGACGTGGGGAAGGACCGCGTCCCGACCAGCGACCCCGCTCTTGCCGATCGGACCGCCGTCTTTCTTCGCGGTGCCCCGGCCATTGAGGGGCGCATCGTCGATGTCGTCGTTCTCCGCGCGGCCAAGCCCAGTCACGTCGCAGCCGTTCTCGATGCGCTGCGTCAAGAAAAGGCCACCGGGGCCAACATGAAGACCGATTCGCGCGACGGGGCGACGGAAACGCTGCCGGTCGCCTTCGTCCCAACCCTCCCGGATTGCGCGACCGTGGCCTGGATCGCAAAGGATGCAGCGATCGACGTTTGGCGTGCGGGTGGCGGCGTCGCCAAGCGCGTTCTTCGCGGCCTGGCCGGCCCGGATCTCACGCTCGGTCTCGAGGCCGTCGAGAAGCAGGGGTCCAATTGTGCCGCGTCCCAGTTTGCGCTGGGCGCCGACGACGCCATGACCTGGGGACTGGTCTTCGACCTCGGCCGCGCCGCACTTCACGCTCCTTGGACGCGAACGAGTTCGGCTGTCCTCGTAACGGCTGCGATTCCCGGACGTCGACTGTCGATCCGTTGACCGGCCCATCGAATGATGGCCGGACTCGCGTGCGACGGACCCACCTCGGCCGGCGCCTTTCTCCGGCGCCCAATCCGCGGAGTCGCTGGGCAACAATAGCCGGCCTCCCGGGTGCGGTGGACCATACGGAGTGGAGCTTTTGCAGAACATCGGTCAAGACCATCGCTGCGGCCCCGCTCCGTTTGTCCGCCCCAGGCGATCCTTCGTGTCGCTTGTCCGCGCGCTCGGGGAGGGCACCCATCAGCGTGCGCCCGCTCGGGGGCGGCCGCCCTTGAGGGATGCGCTCTCGTCGCGCGCGGACACCGCGTCGCGTGTGGCCGCGTGCGCGGATGCCACTCACCAGCCTGCCCCGGTCCTGGCTAGGTCGGCCGGATCAGTTGAACGGGGGCATGGCGTACGGCGTCGTCGGCGAGATGCCATCCGCGCGGTGCAGTTGCGTCACGTACGGCTCGTTGAGCCAAGACTGCAACGTGGCCTGCTGACAGGCGGTCAGCGCCGTGCGAGGGGGCGTGGGCATGATGCCGCACTTGGAACAGGACGGGGGATCGGCCTCTTGCATGACTGCCATTACGACCTGAAAGCGAAAGGGGGTGGGCATCTCTGGGCAAGATGACGAGTGGGCGGTTCCTGTGATCCAATCGTATGCGTGATCTTTGCCGCCGTTGGCCACGGTGGAAGAGGCGTCAATGACATGGCAGCCGCCACTGCCCGCATTCCCCGCCGTGCCTCCGGCGCCGCAGGAAGTGATGAGGAAGGGCAGCACGTCCTGTTGAAAACTCACGGTCGCGGGCACGGTGCAGCCAGGCGGCACGACAACGTCACCATATGCAGACGCGTCGCTCGCGGTGTTGCCACCCGCTGGCCCGCCTTTGGAGCCTCCGCTGGCGCTTTGGCTGCTGCTCGACTCACCACCCCCTGCCGTGCTCGAAACGCTGCTGCTTGACACGGGGGAGGAAACCGATGTGTTCGTGGTGCCGGCGCTGCTCGACCCCGGATCGGACGGACCCGTCAGGCCGGAGGACGTTGTGCCGGCCCCCGACACGCTGTCCGACGAACTGCTGCTCGTTTCGGCCGACGAATTGCTGGTCCCACTGGAAGCGGGCTCTGTGCCCTGTGTCGTTTGTGGTTGGCTTCCCGGATTGCTGCTGCATGCGCTCCACACCCCCGCACTGAGCAGAACGACCAGACCCAAATGGGGGGAACGCCAGAATTCTTTCATGGGCCAATCTCTCTTACGAGAAGAAAACAACAGCGTCGTCCGGGCGACGACACCGAAAGGAAACGCACGAAACCTCAAACTAACCCGGCAACCAGCCTGAAACAAGGAAACACAAGCCCGCTCTCCCTTCGGCACACGATACGTCTGACGGGTCGGCGAACGCTTACTCTACCCCTTACGGGCAAGGGGGGCGTTCTTCCGAACCTTGACTGAAAACGCAGCATTCCTTCGCCAAGGTCGAGCCAGATTTAGGAGTACGGCCAAGATCCGTCGTGATTGCCAAACGTGGTCGTCGCAACCGTGGCCGCTCGTCCGTCGCCGCCTGGCGATTGTCTCCCTCGGGTTCCTCCCTCGCCCACGTTTCCAAGCACCGGCGTCTCCGTGGATAAGCCGCATGTGCAAGGACGTGGTCGAAGCGAAGCGCCGGGACCTCCGCGTTCGTGACGACTACCCTTCGGCTCGCGTGAGGCCGCCCGAGCGAGGGGAGCCGCAGTCGAAGCAATACCTGTACCCGAGCGAGTTTCTGCGCCTGGTGAGCTGCGAGGGGATCAAGATCGCTTTTCGGACGCTCTACGCGGTCGCCGTCTACACGTACGCACGTTCAAACGAGCTTGCCGCACTGACGTGGGACGACGTCGATCTCGAGCACGGCGTCATTCACATCACCAAGTCGATCGACCGAGAGACCCGTGAGGTCAAGGGGACCAAGACCGGGACGACGCGGCGCCTTCCGATCGAGCCGGCGCTCGCTCCCGTCCTGCTTCGCCTCCGCGCCGAGAGCGTCCAGGCACGCGGCAAGCGGGCCAAGCACGTCCTCTGGATGCCCGACCACGAGGCCCCCGCGCGATCCTCCTCCGCCGGCACCTGCAGACTGCGCAAGTGATCCGGGCCGAGCTTTTTGAAAGCGATGCGCACCGCAAGCACGTGACGTTCCACGATCTCCGAGCGACCGGCATCACCTGGTCTGCGGTGCGGGGCGACGATCCGCTCCGCATTTCAAGCAGCGCGCAGGGCACAAGGCGTTCTCCACGACCGAGATCTACATCCGGGAGGCCGAGAACCTCCGGAAAGGGTTTGGCGAGCCCTTCCCGACCTTGCCGGTCGAGCTCGCGGGAATTTCGGCGTCCATTTCGCCTTTCGGCGCCGCCCGACCCACGGCGCAGCCAAATTTCCATGAATCCGAGTGGAGCAACGGGGGATCGAACCCCGGACCTCCGCATTGCGAACGCGGCGCTCTCCCAGCTGAGCTATTGCCCCAGAAACGAAGTCGTGCGCGGCTGAGAAGGCAAGAACCGGCCGACCTGCGAGGGGCCGGAAGATACGTGGCACCCCTGCGAAGTCAAGCACCTACCCTCCATCGCGTCTAGCTCGTGTTGCAATTCCACGTAGGGGCCCCGCGGCGCTCGAACGAGCTTGCCAAAAGCGCGAGCGCGTACCGTGCCACCGACCGAATGCCGCCACCGCCGACTGTGCTCCAAGGTCCAGGGCGAGGCCCGGGGCGCCCCGCGGCCAAGCGGGATTGCGCGCAAAGGCACTTTCCATTCCGTAGAACCGAGGACGCTAGCCGGCGTGGTAGCCGGTCACAAGGGACTGCGCGAGAAGCCCCCAGCCGTCGATCGCGACAAAGAGCAGGAGCTTGAACGGCAGGCTCACGGGCGCAGGACTCATCATTTGCATCCCGAGCGCCAGGAGCACATTCGAGACGACCAAGTCGATGACGAGAAACGGTAGATAGATCAAGAATCCCGCGGCGAACGCCTCTCCGAGTTCCGTCACGAGGAACGCTGGAACGACGACGATGAGGTCGGTGCTCTGAACCTCACTTCGTTCCTGGACGGTGCGGGTGCTTCGGGCGACTTCGAGAAAGCGAAGTCGCTCCTTTTCGCTCGCGTTCGCGACCAAAAAATCGCGCACGGGAGGAACAACGGCTTCAATCCCCGCCTGGATGAGCGCCACCGTGTCGCCCGCCCCCTTCGCGGACGCGAGCGGCCGGATGCGTCCCGCGATCCGCTCGGTTACGGGGGCCATCGCAAGCATCGTCAGCGCGCCAGCAAGGGCCATGACAATCGTGCTGGACGGCACGTTCTGGGCGCCAATCGCTCCTCGCACAATTTGCAGGACGGTGGCGATCTTGACGAATGCCGTCACGGTCACGAAGGCGAAGGGAAGCAGCGAAGCGAGCGCCAGGGCGACGACCAGCACGATGGGCTGCCCCAGCAGGTCGTCCGTCGGAATGGCTGCCCCTTTCACGATGGGCTCCTTCGCTGTAGCGCACGCGCAAGTGTGTCGCGGAAGGCGGCGCTTGGCGCGACATCACCACTCGGTAACTCGTTTGCTGGCATCTCACCGAGTTTCGTGAACACGCCTTCCCCCACCCCAACGACAAACACGTGCTCGCCCACTTTCACGAGGTAAATCGTGCGCCGAGGGTCGAGCGGCAAGTGACCCCGCAGTTCAATCGGCCCGCTCGCGCGGCCGAGTCCCATCCGCCGACCGACCCAGAGCACGACGACGGCGATCACGCAAACGGCCAGTAGCGTGACCAGGGTCTGGACGAGGTATCCCGTGGAAGGCGACACGCTGCGGCAGTCTAGCGCATTGACGTCCTGCTCGGAGGCCGCTAAGTGGGGGCGGCCTCTGGGTTGAACGTGGCGCTTGTCGTACAAAAATTTGGCGGTACGTCCGTCGGGACGATTGAGCGGATTCGCAACGTGGCACGCCGGGCCCTCGCGACCCAGCGAGCCGGAAATCGCGTCGTTCTGGTCGTGAGCGCGATGAGCGGCGAAACGAATCGCCTACTCGGCCTCGCACATGAGTTGACCAAGGTTCCCGACGCCCGCGAGATGGACGCGCTCGCGGCCACGGGCGAGCAGGTTACGGCCTCGCTCGCGGCCCTCGCGATCCAGGCGGAAGACGGCAAAGCCCGATCGATGCTCGGTCACCAAGTGAGGGTGCTCACGGACGACGCATTCACCAAGGCTCGTATCCAAGCCATCGAGAGCGCCAAGATTGAGGAGGCGCTCGCTCGCGGAGAAATCGTGGTCGTTGCGGGCTTTCAGGGGGTCGACCGGCATGGGAACATCACGACGCTCGGACGCGGCGGCTCCGACACGAGCGCCGTGGCGGTGGCTGCCGCGATCCACGCGGATGAATGCGAAATCTATACGGACGTCGACGGCGTCTACACGACCGATCCGAACATTTGCGCATCGGCCCGAAAGATCAGCCGCATCTCGTACGAAGAGATGCTCGAGCTCGCATCGCTTGGTGCAAAGGTGCTTCAGATCAGAAGCGTGGAGATCGCCATGAAGTACAACGTCCCCATCCACGTCCGTAGCTCGTTCAACGATCAGCCAGGGACGCTCGTCACGAAGGAGGACGCGCTCGAGGGCATGGTGGTCACCGGCGTCGCTTACGACAAGGGCGAAGCGCGGGTACACGTGGTCGGCGTCGACGATCGGCCGGGCGTCGCTGCAGAGCTCTTCGAGAAGATCGCGGAGAAGAACATCTCGGTCGACATGATCGTCCAAAACGTCACGACAGACCTGGACGCCCGTGCGGCCATCACCTTCACGATTGCCAAATCCGACCTCGCGCGCGCGAAACCTTGGATCGAGTTTGTTGCGAAGGGAATCGGCGGTCGAGAGGTTCGCTACGATGAAGACGTCGTGAAGGTCTCCGTCGTCGGGCTCGGCATGCGTTCGCATGCTGGGGTCGCCGCCAAGATGTTTCGTATCCTCGCGAACGAAGGCATCAATATTCAAGCGATCGCGACGAGTGAAATCAAGATAAGCTGCCTTGTCGCGCTAAAGTATACCGAGCTCGCTGTTCGAGCACTGCACGACGGCTTCGACCTCGGCACCAAGACCTCCTGACGTGCTCCGATCGTCCGTGCGCGCGGAAGGTCACCCCCCTGATGTGCTCCGATCATCCGTGCGCGTGCGCGCGGAAGGTCACCACCCCCATGTCGTTTCGAGTCGCGCCAGGGCCTGCGTGAAACTCGGGTAGTTGCCGGTGTCGGTCACGAGCATGTGCTGTCGAAGGGCAACGCCCACGGCCACCGTACGGGTCAATCGATAGTCGAGTCCGAGCGCCACGACGGCGCCCGGAAGGATTTTCGTTCCTCCCTCGAGCGATCCCCCGGAGAGTCCGTAACCGCCGACCAGCACGCCCGCGTACGGAACCCACTGCAGGACGTCGAAGACGTATCCTACGCCGACGTCGGCATCGAGAATCCATCCTGGACGTTGATGCGTGGCATCGCCCTCGTTGCGCAGGGAAAGGACGGATCCGCTCGCTTCGAGCATGAGATTGAACGCGTCCGTCAAGCCGTAGGTCCAGTGGATCGCGATCGCGCCACCGACCTCGGTCTTTCCGGCGGCGACGAGAATGCCAGGGCCGGCGTCTGCTCCGAGCTGCTGCTCGCGTTCGACGGCCTCGACGCGCGCCGCGAGAGTCAACACGAATGCCGCCACCGCCGCTGCTCCAGCCCACCTCACTTGGCCTCGGACAGGGCTCGTTCGACGAGCCTGCGGAAGGCCGGAACGCTTCGCGCGCCTACGATGACGTAACCGGCGGCGGAGCCTCGCGCCACGACGAGAAACGAAGGCGTCCCATTCAGGCCAAGATCCCTGGCCGAATCGCAGTCCGCGTCGATCTCTTCCTTGTGGAGGTCGCCATCGATCGCAGCATTCCACTTGACCATATCAAGGCCGAGCGCGCGTGCATCGCGGTCGAGGTCTGGCCGATTCAACCCGTCGCCCTTCATCAGTCGATCGTGGATCGCCCAAAACGCCTGCTCCCCCCCCTGTAAGCGGGCCTCGCGCGCGGCACGGGCGGCGGTTCGGGCGTGGGGGTGAACGGGTAGCGGCAGGTCGTGCCAGACGAGTCGAACGCGAGCGCCATAGGCCCGCAGCACCTCGCGAACCGTCGCCTCGGCTTGAACGCAAAATGGGCACTGGAAGTCTGCAAACTCGTGGATGGTAACCTTGGCGTCGGCGTCGCCCCGCGTCGGGTCGCCGCTGGGGATGTTCGTCAGTGGCTTGCGCTCCGGGCCTACGGCTCCTCGGCCGTCTTTGGTGCGTGCCTCGTAAACGGCACTGGGCGCTGTTCCGCCGTCGATGAGCTCGCGCGCCTTCTTCAACTCTTGTTCGATGACAGCGATGAACCGTTCCTTCGGCTGCGCGCCAGCAAGATGCCGCCCGTTGATGAAGAACTGCGGCGTTCCCTGGACATCGAAGTCCTCAGCTAGGTCGGCATCCGCTGCGATCTCCGCGGCGTGGGCGCGCTTGCCAATCGCCGCGAATATCCGGTTGCCGTCGGCTCCGGCCTTTTCGGCCCACCGCACGAGCGCGTGGTCGCCCAGATCGTTCGAATGGTCGAAAAGATCGTCATGCATCATCCAGAACGCGGCATCACCCTTTTCAGCGCGAACCTCCAGTGCGGCCTCGGCGGCCGGCTCTGCACGTTCGTGATCCGGCAGGGGCGCATTTTTAAACACCAACCGCAGGCGATCGCCATACTCTGCGCCGAGGTCGCGGAGGGTCGACTCGACGCGCCGGCAGAAGGGACATTGATAGTCGGCGAACTCGACGATCGTCACTGGAGCCGATGCAGGACCGCGCGTCGGGCTCGTCCCGACGGGAATCCTGAACACCTCGTTCGCGTCGTCGGCACCCCCTTCGGGATCGGCGGGAGGTTTGGCCGCGACGTTGGCCTTCGAGAGCACATCGTACACGCGCTCCGCCGATACGCCCTCCGCCATCTTGGCTCTGGCGGCGGCCTCCGCTTCGTCGATGAGACGCGTGAACGCCAATACCGGCTGCGCGCCGACCAGCGCGACGCCGTTGACGAAAAACCACGGCGTCCCGTCGACGCCGAGCTCCTTGGCACTCTCGGCGTCCGCGTCGACGTCGGCGATCCACGCGTGGGCGTGCAATCCGGAACGGTATGCCACGAGGTCCGAGACGCCCGCGGCTTTGGCCCACTCAAGATAACGATTTTCTCCGAGCTCGCTCTGTCCCGCCAGGGCGAGGCGCGCGAAGTGCCAAAATGCGTCGGCGCCGGCGAGCGCGAATACACCCGCAGCGGCCTCCGCCGCTGGCCGGCCATTTGCGTGGAAGGGGAGCGGCCGATTCTTCCACACCAGGCGCAGCCGTTCCGGCCCGTACACCTCACGAAGTTGCCTCATGGTCTCGGACGCGCGCTCGCAAAATGGACACTCGAAGTCCGCGAACTCGACGATCGTCACCGGAGCCGTGCGCGACCCCCAAGTCGGGTCGCTCGGAAGAATGGGCACGCCCGCGTGCTCCTCTCCGGATGGGGCTACGAGCGTTGCGGCCATGACGGGTCTGGGCCGTTGCGGTGTCTGCGCCGGGGCCACCATCCCAGCGCCGCATGCGCCGAGCCCTAAGAGGCAGATGAGGCTGGCGCATTTCTTCATCGTCTTCTCGCCTCCGTGCGCTCGACCAAAAAAATGAGCCGGCGACCCGCCCTGCCGTTGCGCGGGCGGGTCTGCCCGACTGCCTGATCGCGGTCAGATCACCTTGCGTCCGAGAGCGCGTGTTCGATGAGCTTTCGGAACTTGCCGTAGCTCTGGGCGCCGTTCACGAAGTAGCCGCTCGAAGCGTTCACGGGGGCGATGATGAACGCCGGCGTGCCGCTGATCCCGACGTCGTTCCCCGCCTTTTTGTCGGCATCGATTTCGTTCGTGTGGGTGCTGCCGTCGAGTGCCGCCTTCCACTTGTCGAGATTGAGGTTGAGATCTCTGGCATAGCCGTCGAGATCGTCGCGCTTAATCTTCTGTTGGTTCGCAAAGAGCTTATCGTGCATCGTCCAGAATGCGCTCGGGCCCTTCTCTGCATATGCCTCCCGCGCGGCCTGGGCTGCGAGCGGCGCGTCGGGGTGCATCGGCAGGGGCATGTCATGCCAAACGAACTTGATCCGATCTCCGTACTCCTTCATGACTTGCTGAACCGCAGGTTCGACGCGGCCGCAGAAGGGGCACTGAAAGTCGCTCCATTCGTGGATGACCACTTTCGCACCGAGATTGCCGCGCGCGGGGTCGTTGCTCGGAAGCGACTTGGGTAGGTCCTTCTTTTCCGGTTGAGGAGCAGACTTGCCGTCTCTGACGAGGGCCTCGTAAACCTCGCTCGGCCGCGTTCCCTTCGCGATCAGGGCCTGCGCTTTGGCAATCTCCTCGTCGATGATCTTTTCGAACTTCTCTTCCGGCTGAGCGCCCACGAGGCGCCGACCGTTGACGAAGAAGTGCGGGGTGCCATTCGCCTGGAAATCCTCCGCGAGATCTTGATCCGCGTCGATGTCCTTCTTGTGCGTATGGTCACTGATGGCCTTCTTGATCTTGTCGGCACTGGCACCGGTGTCGGCTGCGGTCTTCACGATGGCATCGAGGTTCGCGGCCGAACCGCTCGTCAGATCCTTTTGGCCAGCAAAGAACCGGTCGTGCACGTCCCAAAACCCCTTATCACCCTTTTCGGCGCGCACTTCGAGAGCAGCCTCCGCGGCCGGCTCGGCGGCCGGATGGAAGGGAAGCGGCTCATTTTTCCAAACGAGGCGAATTTTGTCGCCATACTTGTCGCGAAGAGCCTTGAGCGTCGGCTCGACCCGGCCGCAGAACGGGCACTGGAAGTCGCTGAACTCAACAATCGTGACGAGAGCATTCGGGCTCCCAAGCACGGGGCTCGATCCGACCGGGATCTTGAACACGGTGCGCGTGTCTTCCTTGTTGTCCTCTTCGTCCTCCTTCTGAGGCTGAGCCTTCTTGTTCTCCTTCGACATCTCGACGTACACGCGACTTGCGGGCAACCCTCCGGCGATTTTCGCCTGAGCTTTCTGCAACTCCTGATCGATCGTCTTTTTGAAGTTATCGAAAGGTTGCGCCCCGTTGATGAACACTCCGTTGACGAAGAACGACGGTGTCCCCTGGACCCCGTCCGCTTTGCCATCATTGAGATCCTTGTCGACCTTGTCCGCCCACTTATGACTGGCAAGACCGGCCTTGTACGCGGCCACGTCCTTGACCCCAGCTTCCTGGGCCCACTTTTCGTAGCTTTCTGAGCTCAAGGCTCCCTGGTTTTTGAACGCGGTGTCGTGAAACTTCCAAAACGCGTCTTTGCCGGCCAAGGCGAATACGCCCTGCGCCGCCTCGGCCGCTGGCTTGGCATTCTGGTGGAAGGGAAGGGGATTGTTCTTCCACACGATGCGGACTTTGTCTGGACCGTAGCTCTGCCGCACCTGATCGAGTGTCGGTTCGACGCGCCCGCAGTAAGGGCACTGAAAGTCGCTGAACTCCACGATCGTAACCGGAGCGTTGCGTTTACCCCACATGGGATCTTTGCTCGAGATGGGAACGGGCGAGTCGCCATCGTCCCACGTGTCGCTCGACGCGGCATTGTCGGCGGTGATTTCGCCGCTGCGCCCACGGCGCTGATCGTAGCCCCACATGATGGCGACGCCAGCGAGAAAGCAAAGGAGGAAACCGATGACGGCGACGCCCGTATTGACGCCCCCAGCCCCGTCGGATGACGCTACCGACGGGTTTTTGTTGTCCTGAGACATGAATGTCACCCTATGGATTGTTCGACGTTCGATTGAAATTCGGACTCGTACGTAGCGCAAAACGCCGCAGGCATGCGAGCCCAACCAAGGCCCCCGAGAAGCGAACACGCGCGCTGGGCCGGAAAGCCGACGGCTTCTGCACGCTCCCGCCCTCTGGCCTCAGCCACAGAGAGCCATGAACGTGGTCGCGCGTGGCTCAGTGGCGCGGAGGACGCTCGATGCGGCCGGATACCCGGCGACCGGACGCTGACGCCATGCACATCCATTGGGCGGGCGCTGCGGGCGGTGCCTTCGGCAGGCTCGGCGTCCTGGAGAGTGCACGGTCGACCCAGGATCGCGTCGCGCGGGGGATGGCACCGCTCCGAGCGATGGCGGTCAAGGGCGCACCTGCGTAGGCGTTGCAGCTCTCCCTCGAACGAGCCACAGCTTCGTCCGATGCATTGAGGATAGGCAGCGGGGCAGGCGCAAGCACGGTGGCGCCGCGGTCGTCGCAAAGCGGCGCGGAGCCAGCGTACCCCTCGCGTGCAAAGGTCAGGAGGAAGAGAACCAGGCTCGCGAGAAGCGCTGCACGGAGGGCACCCGGCCGAGCCATTGGCGCCCGCCACTGTGGATCGGCCGGGTGCCCTCCGGCAAGCGCGACGCGAGCTTTCGTGCTCGGCTGCGGGGGGCCGCGCGTCGTGGCGAGTTCCTCGGGGGCGAGGCTCCTTCGTGCATCGCGCAGCGGAATGGGCATCGGGCAGAGGAACTCACGGCTCGAGACCGCCATGAAGCTCTCGATCTCAAGCTCGTCGCCGATTGGCGGCGGCTTGGTGTCGGCCTCGCGGCGCCTGTGAGGGAGGGCCTTGGGCACGGCGAAACGGAACTCACCGCGGCGGAACGTCGAACGCGCAGACGTTTCGTCGCATGGCGTTCGTCGGGCCGAAATCGAGGGCGTTACTCGACCACAGTCGCACGTGCCCATCGGCGAGCGCGTCGCGCGCGGCCTTTCGTCGTGCGCTCACGGCGTTCGGCTCGGTGGCCTCGTCCGCCGGAAGCTGTTGGACGGCTTGTCGAGCCAGCGTCGCTGCATCTCGGCCAAGGGCCGCCCACCAGTCGAGTGAGCCGAGCGTTCCAACGAAGCGGCGGGCCTCGTCTTCGCGTGGATCGCCGTCTGGCGTGCCGGGAACGATACCCGCTTGTGCGGTGACGACCCGAACCTGGCTCGTATGCAGCGGAAATTCGGCCGCTTCGAGCGACAGGACCACGAGCTCACGCGTGTGCTCCGAGGTCAGCTCATCAATGACCTCGGCGGTGCAGTCGGACGATCCACTCACAAGCCACGCCCTGGTCCGGTCGCGAGGCCCCCGCCCGACCGGGAATCGGGCCTCGCCCGCGCGGCCGGCAGGGATGTCGCACGAGATGGGCGCGGAGAACGCCAGGCCTTCTCCGCCTTCACGGCTTGCTTGCACGGCGAGCTCGCCGGCATCCACGACCGGGACGATCAATGAGGTCGTCAGGGCCGGCGCAAAGCGGGCGAGCGCCTCCAAGACACTTTTGCGCGGCTCGCCCAGGACAAAGCCATACGAAAGCGACGTGGGAGGCTCGTCCGGGGCCACCAAGCTGATGAGCGGCGTGGCGTGCTGTTCGCTCCAGCGAAGCGCTCGCTCTGCCGTCCGCTTATCAAGCGCGGCAAGAATGACGGCCGCGCCCTGTCCTGCGAGCTCGTCGAGCGAGAGCTCCGTGCGCCCTGCGCTTCCGGCATCGTCGCGGGTGACGAGGTGAACGTCTTCATCGAGAGGCGCTTCGTCCATCGATGCCGGCGCGTCGAGTGTCCCGCAAGCGGCCGGGGGGCGCTCGCGCACCGGCGGAGCCGCAAGCCTCAAATCGGCCCGTCGGATTCCCCGAGGCAGTCCGAGCGCCCACATCACCCCGCGTAACACGGACGCCGCCTCGTCCCGCAAGCCGGAGGACTCGGTCGGCAGGAGCAATCCTACGGTTCGCCCTTCCACGACGTTCAGGCCGCGTCGGCTCGTGGCAAGCTCGCCGAGGGCGAGTCCCGCGTCGCCTGCCAAAGCGACCCCGCCTGGGTCCGTATCGAGAAGCAAACGCGCGAGCTCTGCGTCTCCGGTCTCGATGGCGACGTGCACGAGACGTTCGGACAAGATGTGTTCGATGTCGATTCCGTACCCGAAGCTCGTCCGCTGCGCGAGCATGGCGCGCAGTGCCCAGACGAGGACATCCTTCGGCAATTTCTCGACGAGGGCGCGCACACGTGCGACCGTCGAAGCCTTTTCGTCCTCCGACGTGACGCGCAGCCAGGTGTCCATATAAGAGATGGCCTCGTAATCGCGGTGGGTGGCGAGGGCGGTCAGCGTGAGCTCTTCCTCAAAAATGGATCGCGCAAGTGGGTCGACGCTCTTGCCAATCAGCGGGCGTAAGAGCGCGAGGGCAGAGTCGGAATCGCCAGCCATCCGGAGACGCATGGCGCGGGCAACGGTGGCCAAGTCTCGGGTGGATCCTGCCGGCAGGCCCTTTATCAGCGAAAGTTCCGCGTCTGCGGTCGCGAAGTCTCCTTCATGGAGCGCGACGAGCGCGAGCGCAACTCGTGCGGTCGGGACGATGCTGTCGTGCGGATAGTCCCGGAGGAAGGTCACGAGCAGATTTCTCAAGTTCCCGGGCGCGGCCTGCCCTTCCGACCACGCCTGGCGGATGGCATCGAAGGCGGCGCCCGACTGTTGCGACGCGGCCAGGAGCGCCACGGGCTTCGGGCCTGCGAAGTCTCTGCCGGAACCGCACGCGGCCGCGGCCAGCAGCGCCAGCCCGATGGCCCACGCTCGAACCGGGTGCCTACGCAGCCGCATCATGGGGTAGGATCCGTACCACGCCGCCTTGCCCCGCTTTCCGGTTGCCACGAACGAGGCGCTCATGCGCCGCGTCTTTTCCCTGACGGGGGTCGTTCCCCTCGGGGCGTTTCTGCTCGGCCACGTACTCGTGAACTTTCTCGCCTTGCGGGACCGGGCTGCGTTCGCGTCCATTCACGCCGCGCTCGATCACACGATCTGGCTGCCCGCCTTCGAAGCGCTTTTCGTCTTCCTCCCCCTCGCCGCGCATGCGGGACTCGGCGTCTTACTGTTTGCGTCCCGAACGGCCGCGAGCCGCCCAACTCCGTACCCGCCGGCTGTTCACCGAGCCATGCGCGTGACGTCGATTGCCATCCTCGCCTTCCTCGTGGTTCACCTTGTCGAGCTTCGATTTCGGAGTCCGGGCGGCGTGGACGAAGGGGTTACGGCAACGTGGCTTGCTGCCGATCTTTCGGCCACGTCACACGGAATTCCGTTGTGGGGGCTTGCGTATCTCGTCGGAGCCGGTTGCGTCTGTTTTCATTTTGCAGCGGGAATCTGGGGTTACTTCGCTGCGAATGGGTCGGCCTCGCCGGGGGGCGGACTCGGCCGGAACGCTCGGTGGAACGCGGGGTGGGTCGCTGGTCTTGCCGGAGCCGTCCTCTTTTTGGTTCTCGCCGACATCGTCGTCTTTCACGCGACTGGAGCGCGCCTCTTTGGAGGTCTCGGAGAAGCCGTTTCTGCCGACTCGGCCTGTCCTCCTTGAGGAACCCTGGAGCGACACTCCAAGGAAACGGAGCGGCAATCCGGTGGTCGGCGGAGGGCCTCATCCTGGTTTGATGCCGGGGAGCGGGGACTTCGACTGGGCACCGGGGGTTGGCGAAATCTCGGTCCCGGCCGAATTTGCGCAAAGCTTCGTCGTCTCGATGCCGTCTCGCTACAGCGTTCTCTTCGACCCGCGCACCATCCGGCGGCACGCCGGCATTGCCTACCGCCGCGCTGGGCGGCCCGCCTCCGCAGAGGTGTGGCGCGTGCTCCCGGACGGCAGCGCCGCGCTTTGCGTGGTCGCCGACGATCGGCCCGGCGTACTTTCGGCGATCGCGGCCGCGCTCGTGCTGCATCGACTCGACGTGATCACGGCCCTCGTTTTTTCCAGGACGTTGTCTACAGGCGATGGGGAGGCCGTAGATATCGTGTGGGTCCGACGAGCGAGCTCGACGGACAAGGCGGCGATCGACGCGGACGAAGCGTCGTCCATCGGCGAAGTGCTGAGCGCCATTCTGTCAGGAGCCATTTCCGTGGACGAAATCGCCGCGCAAGCGCCCAGCGCTCCGCCATCCGGCGACAAGGGCGTCTTCGTTCGATTTGAGGAGGTCGACGAAGGAAGCTTGGCGGTCTTCATCGTCGAAGCGCCGGACCGCCCCGGCATGCTCCTGACGATCGCGCTCGAGCTTTTCCAGCAGGGGGCCCAAATCGTCCGGTCGCTTGTTCGGACGGCGGACGGCAAGGCCTTCAATCGCTTCGAGCTGGCGGAGTTCAGCGGCGCGCCCCTCGCCACAGAGCGGCGCAATCAAATTCGCGCGGCGGTGTTTGCAGCTCTTGCGTTGGGCGAGAAAAGCGAGACCACAACAAGGCGTGTGTGACGTTCGACGAGAACGGGGGGCTGCTCTCGTTTGACAGCTCCAGGGCTTTACCCTACGGCAATGACGCGATGGGATCGTCGAATTCGCTTACCCGCTCGGAGTCCGGCAAGGTTCGCCGCGTCGTCGTCGTCGGGGGTGGCCTCGCGGGCCTCATGACCGTCGTGAGACTCTGCGAAGCGGGTGTCGCGGTCGATCTCTTTTCCATGGTTCCCGTCAAGCGGTCGCACTCGGTGTGCGCACAGGGCGGCATCAACGCGAGCGTCGATACGAAAGGGGAGGGCGACTCTCCGCAGATTCACCTCGAGGAGACGGCGTACGGCGGCGACTTTCTCGCGAACCAACCCCCCGTCAAAGGCATGTGCGACGCCGCTCCAGGCATCGTCTTCATGCTGGACCGAATGGGCGTTCCCTTCAATCGCACCCCCGAAGGTCTATTGGATTTCCGCCGCTTCGGCGGAACACTTTTCCATCGGACGGCGTTTGCCGGAGCGACGACGGGCCAGCAGCTGCTTTACGCTCTCGACGAGCAGGTGAGGCGCTGGGAGACGGTCGACGTCGAGGACGAGCGCGGTGAGCGCGTCCCCGGCGAGCGGATGGTGCGGAAGTTCGAGTGGTGGGATTTCGTATCGCTCGTTCTCGATGACGACGGCGTGTGTCGGGGGATCGTCGCCCAGGACATGAAGACCACCCTGATCAAAGCCTTTCCGGGGGATGCGGTCTGTCTGGCGACCGGCGGTTGCGGGATCGTCTTCGGTCGGTCCACCAATAGCGTTATCAACACCGGGACGGCCGCGAGCGCGGCTTACCAGCAAGGCGCCTGCTACGCCAACGGCGAATTCATTCAGGTGCATCCCACGGCCATTCCGGGTGCCGACAAGCTGCGCCTCATCTCGGAGAGCGTTCGCGGCGAAGGGGGTCGCGTGTGGGTCCCGCGCGACGCCCGCGAGCGCCGGCCGGGCCGCGACGTCCCGGAGAGTGGGAGAGACTACTTTCTCGAGCAAAGGTACCCAGGATACGGAAACCTGGTTCCACGCGATATTGCGAGTCGAGAGCTATTCAAGAAGTGCTTCCACGAAAAGCGTGGCGTGTTCAACACGAAGAGCGGCCGCAACGAGAACGAAGTCTACCTCGACGTGACCCATCTGCCTCGGGACGTGCTGAGCAAGAAGCTCGCGGGAGTACTCGAGATCTACGAAAAGTTCGTCGGCGAAGATCCATATTCAAACCCCATGCGGGTGTTCCCCGCCGTGCACTACTCGATGGGCGGTTTGTGGGTCGACTTCGAGCGAACGGAGAAGGGATCGCTCGCCATGGGATCGCCCCGCAATCAGGCGACCAACGTGCCGGGACTCTACGCCTGCGGCGAGGTCGACTATCAATATCACGGCGCCAACCGACTCGGCGCAAACTCGCTCCTATCGTGCTTGTGGGGGGGGATGGTGACCGGGCCGGCGATCGCGACGTATCGGAAGAATCTCAACAAAAGCGCGTGGGACCTACCCTCGTCTCTTTTCGAAAAATCTGAAAAGCGCGAGCAGAAGAAGTACGACGCGATCCTCGCGTTGCGAGGCGACGAAAATCCGTACGCTCTCCACGACGAGCTCGCGCAGACAATGCTCGTCGACTGTACGATCGAGCGACACAATCCGACGCTCGACCGCGTTATGGCCAAGGTAGAGGAGATCGACGAGCGGTCGAAGCGAATCGGTGTGACCGACACCGCCCTCGGCAAGCTTAACCAGGGTGCGCCATACGTTCGTCACCTTCGCAACATGATCGTCCTGGCACGCGTCATCGCGACGGGTGCCCGCGCGCGCGACGAGTCGCGCGGAGCCCACTTCAAGCCGGAGTTCCCGCAGCGCGACGACGCGAATTGGCTCAGGACGACCCTCGCGTTCCATCGAGGCGCGTCGAACGGCACGCCGGATGGGATTCGTTACGTGCGCGAGTTCGACTATACGCTGGCGGGCCAGCGGGTTCACGCAACCGACGCCGTGGACGTGACTCTCGTGCGGCCACGCGCTCGCAAGTACGAGACGGCCGGCGCAGCGAGCACGGCGGGCAAGGGAGCGGGGGACCTCGCCAACTCCGCGTCCGACAAAGCCGGCGCGGACAGGGCCCTTGCCGAGGGACAGGCGCCGGTGGCGCCCGGCCGCGACTTGCCGAATCGATGACGAAGTGCTCCCGGCTCGCCCGCGGCGACTTGGCGCGGGCGGCTAGTTCCTCTATGAGGATCACCGAATGGCAAGCGAGCGCGCGGTAAGGCTCAAGGTCAAGCGCCAGGATGGCCCGGCGCAGCCGAGCTATTGGCAAGAGTTCGAAGTGCCATGGCAGCCGCAGATGAACGTCATCAGCGCGCTCATGGAGCTTCGCAAGAAGCCGGTGACGTCGAGCGGGGAAAAAGTCGCCCCCATCGTGTGGGAGTGCGTTTGCCTCGAAGAGGTCTGCGGCTCTTGCACGATGATCGTGAACGGGCGTGTTCGGCAGTCGTGCAGCGCGCTCGTCGACGTCGTGGCGCCGAACGGGCAGACGATCGTGCTCGAGCCGATGACGAAGTTCCCCGTCGTGCGCGATCTGGTCGTCGACCGGCAAAGGATGTTCGATTCGCTGAAGCGCGTTAAGGCCTGGATTCAACTCGACGGCTCACACGCGCTCGGAGCTGGGCCGCGTCAGTCGCAGGCAAACCAGGAAGAGGCCTACCCCCTCTCGCGTTGCATGACCTGCGGATGCTGTCTCGAAGCCTGTCCGCAAATTCACTCGACCAGCGACTTCGTCGGTCCCGCCGCGCTCAGCCAGGTGCGCCTTTTCAATCTCCATCCGAGCGGGAAAATGCACGCTGGAGAGCGTCTCGACACGGTGATGGGGTTGGGCGGCGTTGAAGGTTGCGGGAAGGCACAGAACTGCGTCGAAGTGTGTCCGAAGGAAATTCCGCTCGTCGATTCGATTGCCGCCGTGGGGCGGGAGACGACGAAGCGAATGCTGCTCGGGTGGCTGCTGAAGTAAGCCAGGCCTGTCCGAAAACTTGGCCCCGCCGCCCCGCTCCGCTTACCGAGATGGGGCGAGGAGGCGAAGATGAATCACATCCTTCCGAACTCGAATGCGCGCGCTCTGGTCGACCGCGTCCGCGATGCGGCGAGCGCCCTTGGATGCAGTGAAGTTTGGGCTCGTGCGTCGGGGCCACACGTCGTCATGGGTCGGGCCGGCGCGGGCGAATTTGCGCGCGTGACGCCGCTCGGGCCGGCTGCCTTCGGGTTGTCCTTTCGCCGCCCCTCACCGGATTGCGCCGGGTTGGAAGGCGGCGCTGGCGCCTGGGACCCGGTGTTGCTGGTCGACGCTCTGTCGGATGTGGTCGAGCACGCGCTCGTGGGTGATGGAGCTCTCGCTCTCGAAGGTTGAAGGCGCGTGGTAGCGTGATCGCGTGCGAAGGTTGTTCGCGCTCGGGGGCGGCATGGCGTTGGGTCTCTCGGGGCCTTCGGTCGCGGCGCAACAAGCGCCGACCGACAACGGCGCCCTCGCAGCCAACGCGCCGACCGACAACGACGCCCTCGGGGCGGACGCGCCGCTCGACATTGCTCCGGAGCCTCCCGAAGGGAGAACGCACGACGACCACTCCGCGGCGCCCGACGAGCCTCCCCCGATGCGTCCGCGTCATCGCGGATTGGTTCTCGAGACGACGCTCGGCGTCCTCGGGTTCGCCGGAGACTTTCGTCATGTGGCGCCGCCCGCCTACTGGATACACGGCGAAGTGGGCTACGAAGTGCTCCGTTGGCTCATGGTGTTCGGCGAGAGCGAGCTCGCCTTGACCGACTCGGGGGAGTCGCAAGACGAATCCCACACCATGGCGTTTCCGATGTGGGGCTTTGGTGGCGGCGTGCGTACCACCGTACACGCGACCGAGCGCGTGGCTTTCACCGTTCAAGTCGGCGTCGACGAATTTGCCGCGGATGTCCCTCACGACTCCCTGACGATTTTGGGCTTTCGAAATGCCGAGACGTTGAACTTGTCGTATGGGGGTCGGGTCGGGGCCGAGTGGTATCAGCCCGATCGACACTTTGCGTTCCTTTTGGCGCTCGGCGGTCGAGACGCCACGGGCTTTGCGCGAGTCGCCGGCGGCCCCGACCTGCCGCTCATGTGGGATTTCGGCGTCGGCCTGAGATACGTCTTTTAGCCGAGGCGGCTGTACGGGAGGCGCGGACGGGCGGGCGCCGACCTACATCCCGGCGTGACGTAGGGTCGCCGTGCCCTCGCGACCTTCAACCTTCGTCGTTTACAAGTAGACACATGAAACGCGCCGGGCTCGCTCTTCTCGGGTTCGTCATGTGTGCATGCGGGGTCTCCCGATCGGAAGCCGATGCCAAGACGCACGAGGCCGATGCCGCAAAGCAACAGATGGACGTTGCAAGGAAGCAGGTCGCGCAACTTCAGCAGCAACTCAGCGCGGACGAACAGCAGATCGCCGAGCTCCGGAGCTCGCTGGGTCTCGCGCAATCGCAAGCGATGACCGACGAGCAAAAGGCCCATCTTGATGAGGCCAAGCGGGCGGTGCAAGAAGCGCAAGAGCGAGGGAAGTTACTCGACGACCTGACCTCGAAATTCAAACAGATGATCGCGGCGGACCGGTTGAAGGTTGCGATTCGCCGAGGTCGCATCGTGCTGCAACTCCACAATGACGTTCTCTTCGATCCGGGCGATGCCGACCTCAAGCCTGACGGAAAGAAGGCCGTCGCAGAGGTCGCAGCCACCCTGCGAGGCATAGGAACCAAAAAGTTCCAAGTCGCGGGCCACACCGACAGCGACCCTCTAACGGCGAGCACGAAAAGAAAATTTCCGACCAATTGGGAGCTTTCGGCCGCCCGGGCGATCGCCGTCGTCAAGCTGCTTTCCCAAGAAGGCGTCGACTCAGGGGCCTTGTCCGCTGCAGGCTACGGTCCTTACGATCCCGTCGCGTCGAACGCGACGGAGGAGGGCCAGGCGAAGAACCGGCGGATCGAAATCATGCTCGTTCCGAACGTCGCGCAAATCGTTGCGGCTGCCGATACGGAAAAGAGGTAGCCGCTGGCCGTGCTCGCCGCGTCCGATCGCCCATCGGAGCACTGGGTCGAGGGAGGGAACCGCGACGACGAGGCTCCCGCACGTGGCCGAGAGCCTTGCCAAAGGTCGACCGGGCATTTCCGAGCGACCCTCGACCAACGAGCTACGCTCGTCGATCTCTCATGAGGCTCATTCGGGTCGCCCTGGCCAACGTCAATTCCACCGTGGGCGCGTGCCGCAGCAACGTCGATCGCGCCATCGCGCTCGCCCGCGCCGCCGCAAAGGACGGGGCAACGATCGTCGCCCTGCCGGAGCAGGTCGTAGGGGGCTATCCCCCGGAGGACCTCGTTCAGTGGCCTTCGTTCGTTGCTTCCCAAAAGGCCGAGCTCGACCGCTTTGCCTTCGAGACGGCAGCGCTTGATTGCGTCAGCGTACTCGGGCTCGTCGTCTCCCGTGGATCGCACCTCTACAACGTCGCCGCCCTCGTCCAGGGGGGGCGGATCTGGGGCTTTGTCCCAAAGGAGAAGCTTCCGCTCTATAACGTATTTTACGAGGCTCGAACCCTCGCGCGCGGGGTCCCTGGGCTCTTCGATCGAATCGACGGCGTTCCCTTCGGCGATCTCGTCTTCGAGCTCGACTTCGGCGTGCTTGCTTTGGAGGTTTGCGAAGATGCCTGGTCGCCGGACGGGCCGATGCGCCGTCGCTCGTACGCGGGGGCCGAGCTCGTCATCAACGTGAGCGCGTCACCGTTTCGAGTCGGCGTGGCCGAAACACGTCGCGAGATGATTGCGACGAGGGCCGCCGACTGTCAGGCGACGGTCGCGTATGTGAATCTCATCGGCGCCAACGACGGGCTCGTCTTCGACGGCGGAGGCTTCGTCGCCCAAAATGGCCGGATGCTGCTGGCGGCAGAGCGCTTCCGTGAGGGCCTTCAGGCCGTGACGCTCGACCTCGACCGGACCCGCCGGCTCCGAACGGAAAATACGACGTGGCGAGGCGATCAAGAGGCATTTTCTGTGTCGGCGCCGCGCATCACACGCGTCCCTGTCGATCCGCCGACGGCCGGTCGGCCCTCTCTTTCGTTTCCCGTACCTGCCCATCGCAGCTTCTTTCTTCCCGACGAACAGCGGGTGCGTGCGCCGCGGGACGTTTTCTGCGAGGAGCTGCTCGACGCCCTTGCCCTCGGCGTCGGCGACTATTTCGAGAAGAACGGCTGCTTCAAGACGATCGGTGTGGCCCTCTCCGGTGGGAGAGACAGTCTCCTCGTATTGGCGATTGCTCGCCGCTGGATCGAACGCCGATGGGGGCAACTTTCGGTGGAGGAACGCCGCGCGAAGGCCCGAACGATCTTGCGAGCCTTTTTCATGCCGACGCGTTACTCGTCTCCCGAAACGTGCGCAGCGGCGGAGCAGACGGCTCGTGACCTCGACGCTCCATTCGCCGTCGTGTCCATCGACGACGCCTTCGAGCGTGAGCTCCGGGCGGTCGAAAAGATGCTTCAGCCCGGCGAGCAGCTGACGAGCTTGGCGCGACAAAATGTCCAGGCGCGAGTCCGCTCCGAGAGGATGTGGACCTGGGCCAACGCCTGCGACGGGCTATTTCTGCAGACGAGCAACATGAGCGAGAAGGCCGTCGGTTACGTAACAATCGGGGGTGACGGCGAGGGAGCTCTCAGTGTCATCGCGAACGTTCCGAAAACCGTCGTCAACGTCCTCATCGACTGGCTTTACGGTTCGACGCGCTCGGAGGGGATTCGTCTCACGCTCCTCAAACCCGCCAGCGCGGAGCTCGCCGAGGACCAGGAGGACGAGCGCGAGCTCATGCCGTTCGTTGTGCTCGATGCGTGCTTCGCGCTCTTTGCCGGCGAAAAGATGTCCCCCACCGAAGTGGCGAGCGCCCTGAAGACCATGTTCCCAGAACACCACGCGGATCGGCTCGAGGCGTGGCTTGCTCGGTTTGTCCGTCTCTTCTCAGCGTCGATCTACAAGTGGGTGCAGGCGCCCCTCTCCTTGCATGTAGGGAATCTCGATTTGGAACGTGAACGTGCGCTCCAGCTGCCGGTGGTCCAGCGATCGGAATGGCTTGAATTGGAGCCGAAATGATTCGCTTGACGCCGCACCGGCTGCGCAAAGACGCGCCGTCCGTGCAAGGGTCCTGACGCCGTCAGGCAACGGCGCTCGTGTCTCCACCTTTCGTGAAGCTCGCGACGAGAGTCAGGGGAACCCAAAATGGAAAGAGGAGCGGCGTACACCGAGCGATCATCGAAAGCGCTCGGATCCCCGTCGCGTGGCTGCCGTCGCGCCGAACGACGACGATGACGTGGCCACGCCGGATGCCGTCCGGGGTCCACGGCCGGACGTCGAAACGTGCGAGCCAGTCGATGAGCATGACGGCCCTCGCCAAGAGGCGCCCGCGCCATCGCGACGAATCGTAATAGACCTTGCGAGCCCGTACATCGGGGGTCGAGAAGAGGGCGTACATCGCCAAAGTCAGCCAACCGAACCCCTCGACGCGGCTCGTGGCTTCGATCGTGAGGTGAAACCAGACGCCCCACCAGAGCGCAACGACGCGCAGGTGCTGCGACCAGAGCCCGAACGCAAGCAAGAGCTCCGTCGCAATCGCGAGCTTCGCGAGCAAGCTGCAGACCTCCGGCTGCGAGAGCCACTCGACAAGGGATGCCGGGACACCGTTCTCGACCGCCCGCCACCCGAAGAGCACGAACCGTTGGGCCAGAACGCGCCCACTGCGCCAGTCGGGGTCCAGAAGTTTAGAGCCTCCCGACGCGAGGTAAATCAAAGAGACTTGCGTTTGGGCGAGCCGCACGGCCCAGATGGGCGCGATGCGAGGCCCAGGAAGCTCGCGAGCGAGATAAAAGGAGCGATCGCACGGCGCGAGCGACAAGAGAAAGGCGTAGCAAAAGAGTGCCCAGCGGTTGTGATGAAATTGAAGACGATCGCACAAGAGGACGTACGTGCCGACGAAGGCGCTCGCCAAGAGCGCGGGCCTGGCGCGATGGCCCGCGACGACGAGCGCCGATAGGATGACCTGAAGCGCGACGACGACGGCATAGGCCCGGCGCGACGGGACGAACGATTCTGGGAGAAGCGGCCAGTGAAAGAAATCGCCGAAGTAGCCTTCTTCCAGCTCACGCGCGGCGCGGAGCGCGTTCGCGAAGAGAAGCACCCCCAGGACGACTCGAACCGCTCCGACAACGTACGTGTCGCCAACTTCGTCGCACCAGCGCCTCAGAGCGTCCGGCATCGGTCAGTCGGTCCGTTTGGGACGGCTCAGTAACGTGACCGTCGAGACCTCACGTCCATTGCGCGACACGATCACGTCGGCTCGGAGCCGCAGCGTTTCGGCATCGTCAGGGACGTGGCGGACGACGTCGTCGAGGGCGTGTCGGAGTCTGGCGAGCTGGGTATCGACCCCATACGAAGCGAACACCCGCGTGTCGAGCCGCCCTAGAATTGGATCGTGAACCCGATCGTGGAACGAAAAATGCTGGAGTTGGCCGGATGGGTCGCGAGCGGCCCATTCGCCGCCGGGCGCGGCCACAAGGCCTTCGGCAGTGAGACGGAAGATGTGAATTTCAATGGTGGACGCTTCGGGGAACATTTGAAAAGCGAACGAGTGATCCTCACGCCGCGAGCCGGTCGCCACGAGAACGAGCTGACCTGTAATCCAGCCTGCGGCGATGAGCACTCGTACGATCGGGCCGACGGTCGGCACGGAGGAGAAGCTAGCCGAAGCTGTCGATTTGCGTCACGTCATGCTGGCGTGCCACGATTCCATGTTGTGCGACCGTTTTCTTGGTTGGCTTTCGTGGTCTTCTGTTGGGGGTGCGGGAACCGGCCGGCCGCTCCGGCGCGCGCTGCGCCTCCCGAGGTCCCCGTCGTAACGCAGCATTCGGGTTGGCACGTCGAGCCGACGTTTTCTGTCCCCGCCAATGCGCCGTCCACCCTGCCGAAAACCGCTGCCGTCGGCGGTTCGACGGACGCCGGTTCGGAACCCCAAGCGCCAGCGTCGTCGGGCGGCATGACCGCGGCGGGTCGCGTCGGAAACCTCGAGGGAGCCTTCTTCCTGACTCACTTTTTCGAGTCCCTCGCGAGCCTCGAAGATCGGCGCGCACTTGACGACGTGCGCATCGTCCAGTTCGGTGATTCGCACACTGCCAGTGACACGGCGACGTGTGTCGTGCGGCGTCTCCTTCAGTCGCGCTTCGGCGACGGCGGCCGCGGCTTCGTGCAGCTCGGCAGGCCATGGAAGACCTACGTACAAAGCGGCATCACGGGTGGAATGACGAAGGAGTTCGAGCCTCTCCGGGCGCGCGTCCAAGATGGTCGCGACGTCGGCGACGGAGCCTACGGTCTGCTCGGCGTCGCGCTTCAGGCCGACCGCGCCGCCGCGAGCGCCTGGACGAAGACCAGCGAGCCCGCGTCGCGGCTGGAATTCGATGTTTGGCTCCAGCCCGCCGGGGGTAGCGCGAATGTGTTCGTCGATGGGGTGCCGACGGGCCACATCGCGACACGCGCTCCGTCGCCCGCGCCGGGGTATTTCGTCGTCGAGGTGGCGGACGCGCCACATCAAATCGAGGTGCGCACCGTCGGTAAGGGTGACGTGCGGATTTTCGGCTTGGCGCTCGATCGTGCTCGCGTCGGAGTCGTCGTCGACGCTCTCGGCATCAACGGTGCGCAGGTGTACACGCCGCTCCATTCGAATCAGGACCATTTTGCAGAGCAGCTCGGTCATCGAGCGCCGACTCTCGTCATCCTGGCATACGGAACGAACGAATCGCTTGACCCCAAGCTCGACCTCGGTGCCTACGAACACGCTCTCGTGGAACTCGTTGGGCGCGTGACGCGCGCTGCGCCCGGGGCCTCGTGCCTGCTCCTCGGTCCCCCGGACCTCGCTCGCCGCGACCTGGCCCATCGCGATTGGGCGACCTGGCCGCCTGTGCTCGATGTCGTTGCCATCCAGCAACGTGTCGCGCGCGCCGCGGGGTGCGCGTTCTTCGATCAGCTGGAAGCGATGGGGGGACCGGGGAGCATGGCCGCGTGGGCTGGGCTCTCGGAACCCCTTGCCCAGAGCGACCGGGTCCACCTGACGCTTGCGGGTTATGCCCAAATCGGGACGGCGTTCGCGATGGATCTGATGCGCGCCTACGATGGCTGGCGTGCGCTCCGCCTGCACGTCGACTCGACAGGTGTTCGGCGGCCCGCGGACGGGCATCCGGTTCACGGGGAGGGCGGAGACGGGGTGCGCGGCGGGTGAGCGAATCGCTCGTACCCCGCAATCAACGCATCGGCGAGCATATCGCCAAGGACTTCGGCGCCGGCGGGGGTTGGATGAGTCAGGTCCGGTCCGGCAAGCCTCGGATGGGTTCGGGCCCAAAGAGCCATCGACCCTGCTCCCCCCATCGCGTCGAAGGTACTCCAGAACGCCGCACCATGCGCGAGTGAGACGCGCCGCTGAATGGCCACCAGGTCGAGGATCACCTGTCGGGTAAGGAGTCGCCCGTGCTTCGCTTCGGCGCGATCGAGTGGCGAGGCGACGAGCAGCGACGCGTGCGGAGCGATCTCGCGGATCTCGTCGATCAGCGCCGTGAGACCCTGCTCGTATTGATTTTGGTCGAGGCGCCAGAGGTCACTCTCGTTCGTGCCGTATTGAAAAATGACGAGGGCGGGATCTCGAAGGTCCATCTCCGCTTGCCAATGATTCCGATCTTGACGCTGCCAGTACACGGCCATCGCGGCGTGCGCTCCAAGGGCGTCGTAGACGACGCCAGGGCCGTCTCGCTCGAGAGCAACGCCGAAGAGTCGAACCGGTCCACCTCCGAGAGCCCGGATGTGGAGCGTCGCCTCACCATCTCTCACGCGGACCGAATGGACCCGCCCAACTTTCGTCATCCCTCGCGTCGCGAGCCGTTCGGCCGGGGCGCCGCCAGCCACGAGTTCGACATCGCCGCCACCCGGCTGTTCAAGGTAGTAAAGATCAAAGCGGGACACGTGGCGGCCATAGTCACCCGCTGCCGGCGTTCCGAACCACGCCCGGCCCCCGCCGTAGCTCGTGAACGACACGCCACCCGGGCCGTACATTCCATCCGCCGCAATGGGGCCTGCGAGTCGGCTCGCCGTCCAGTCGCCGTCCGACCCGTGTACGACGTCATTGTGAAAATACCACTGCCAGGGGTTGGCAATCAGAATGAAGCCGTGTCCTCCGTCGCCGAACCGCGCCTGCAATCGCCGTCTAACCGTGCCCGACACGTAGTCGCTGGCAATGGTCGAATCCCCGTAGTGCAAAATGCGCGTCAAGGCGCCTGCTACTCCGTGATCCGTCTGCCGGAGGCGTTCGAAGAACGCGTCGAGGGCATGGCCAGTCGGATCTTCGATGGGCATGACGCGAAGTCGTGCTCGTACTTCGTCGGCAATGTCGGGCAGATCATGGAGATCGCGGGGCAGCGCATTGTTGATCGTCGGCAGGTTGTCGGAGGCAGGAAGCTCTTGCTCTCCTGAAGCGGGCGGGGGTGGAATCGTGGCAGCCAAGGGGGGCGCGTCGTCGTCAGTCTGCGCCCCCGAACCGCGATCCCAGGGGGACTCGACCAGGCGCAGCGAGCGCAGCCTGGGACTCGCGTAAGGCAATGCCAGGGTGACGACCATGGCGAGCAGCGCCCGACCGGTCTTTCCGAGGAGGGGATGGTCAGCGGAGTTCACGCGATGTGGTAGCGTATGGGCCCAGCATGACTCGTGTCCGCTTCGCGCCGTCGCCGACCGGATATCTGCATATCGGCGGGGTTCGAACGGCGCTCTTCAATTGGCTCTGGGCCCGCAAAACAAGCGGGTCGTTCGTCCTGCGCATCGAAGATACCGACCAAGAGCGCAGCACGACCGAAAGCGTTGGCGTCATCATCGACGCGCTTCGATGGCTGGGCCTCACCTGGGACGAAGGTCCGGGCGTCGGGGGACCGCACGGCCCCTACACGCAAATGGAACGTCTCCCGCTCTACCGCGAATGCAGCGAAAAGCTCATTCGGAGCGGAAAAGCCTACCGCTGTTATTGCACCAAGGAAGAGCTCGAGGCGCAGCGGACGGCCCTCAGGGCGCGCGATCCCAAGGCGACGTTCAAATACCCGGGCACTTGCCGGAGTCGTACCGATGAGCCCGACCTGTCTTTCGTCGTTCGGCTCCGGGCCCCCGAATCTGGAAGCGTCACCTACTTTGACAAGGTGTTCGGCGAAATCACGACGCCGAATGCCGCGCAGCAGGACTTCGTGCTTCTCCGGTCCGACGGCGTACCGCTCTACAGTTTCGGGGCCGTCGTCGACGACGCCACGATGGGCATTACCCTCGTTGCGCGCGGAAGGGACCACATGGTCAATACCCCACCGCAGCTTTTGCTCTACCAGGCGCTCGGGGAGCGCCCCCCTGAATTTGCCCACCTGCCCATGATGCTGGCGCCGAATGGCGAAAAGCTGAGCAAGCGGCACGGCGCCGTAAGCGTCGCGGAGTACCGTGCACAGGGCTATGGACCGCATGCCGTCCTGAACTATTTGGCGCGTTTCGGCTGGTCGCACGGCGATCAGGAGGTGTTTTCGCTCGACGAGCTCGTCGATGCATTCGACTGGGCGCATTGTAACAGGAGTGACGGGAAATTCGACGGCAAGAAGTTTCTGGCCATCAATCACGAACACCTGAAATCTCAACGGCTTACGAGCGATGAGGACTACGCCGACCGCACGACGCCGTTTCTCCGTGCGCGGGGTCTCGGTGTCGACGAGCATCGCGTGCAGGGCACCGTTTGGCTCGTGCGCGAGCGCGCCACCACGTTCGTCGACGCGGCGGATCGTCTGGACTTCGTCTTCCGGGACCCGCCGACGATGGACGACGCGGCGGCCGCGAAATTCCTGATTCTTCCGAATTCAGAGCATCTCGCAGCGCTTGTGCGCATCCTCGGACCCACCGAGCCGTGGACCATCGCCGCGCTCGAAGCGGCCGTGAACGGCTGGTTGGCGACCGAAGGGCTGGCCATGAAAGA
The DNA here is from genome assembly GCA_050013115.1 of Polyangiaceae bacterium. GTDB lineage: Bacteria > Myxococcota_A > Polyangia > Polyangiales > Polyangiaceae > Palsa-1150. The sequence continues at coordinate 35,677 of JBEKFX010000027.1, read as the reverse complement.
TGTGGCCCAGCCGGCGCGCGTTGCGCTGACCGGTCGTACGGCGAGCCCTGGGCTGTTCGAAGTGATGCAATCGCTCGGTCGCGCACGGACCCTCGCTCGCTTGACCGCCGCCGCGGCGATCTCGCTCGAAAAGCCCTAGCGCGCGCCGACTCCGGCCCTCAGCTCCCAGCAAGCTCTGTCCCAGCGCCCAGCTATTTGCTCTGCCGGGCCCAGGAATCGCGCAGTCCAATCGTTCGATTGAAAACGATCGCGCCCGGCTTCGAGTCGGGATCGACACAGAAGTAACCGACACGCTCGAACTGAAAAACCTCCCCCGGCTTGGCGTTCGCCAACGCCGGCTCGACTTGCGCGTCGCGCACGAAGTCGCAGGAGGCGGGATTCACATCCCGAAGGAAGTCGTCGGTCTCGCCCCCCGGTTGCTCAGTGTTGAAAAGCCGATCATAGAGCCGAACCTCCACCGGGGTTGCGTGCGACGCGGAAAGCCAGTGCAGCGTCCCCTTGACTTTGCGTCCGTCGCTCGGGTTTCCTCCGCGAGAACTCGGGTCCCAGGTGCAGCGGAGCTCGACGATCTGGCCGTGCTCGTCCTTGACGGCACGCTCGCACTTGATGACGCATGCGTAGCGGAGCCGGACCTCCGCGCCAGGCGAGAGGCGGAACCAGCCCTTCGGGGGAACCTCGGCGAAATCATCGCGGTCGATGTAAAGAACGCGCGTAAAAGGGAGCTTTCGGGTTCCTTCCTCGGGCCGCTCCGGATGCCAGGGTGCGTCGAACCCATCTTCCTCTCCCTCGGGATAGTTTTCGACGACGACCCGCAGTGGGCGCACGACGCCCATGACGCGTCGGCAGCGCGCGTTGAGATCCTCGCGGACGGCGTGTTCGAGAAGAGCCACGTCGACGAAGCTGTTGCGTTTGGAGACACCGATCCGTTCGCAGAACGTGCGGATGGCCTCGGGCGTGTATCCTCGCCGGCGCAGGCCGGCGAGAGTGGGCATCCTCGGGTCGTCCCACCCCGACACGTACTTTCCTTCGACGAGTTGCTGGAGCTTACGCTTCGAGAGCACCGTGTAGGTCAACGCGAGGCGCGCGAATTCGATCTGCTGAGGTCGCGGATCACGCGTGATCTGATCGAGGAACCAGTCGTAGAGCGGTCGATGGTTCTCGAATTCGAGGGTGCAAATCGAGTGCGTGACGCCTTCGATCGCATCGGAGTATCCATGCGCAAAGTCGTACATGGGATAGATGCACCACTCGTCTGCGGTTCGGTGATGATGCTCGCGTTTGATGCGGTACATGACCGGATCGCGCAGGTTTTGGTTGGGGGATTCCATATCGATCCGAGCGCGGAGGACGTGCGCGCCGTCCTCGAATTCACCCGCTCGCATCTGTCTGAATAGGTTGATGTTTTCTGCAATCGATCGGTCGCGGTACGGACTCAATCGGCCCGGCTTGTAGAAGCTCCCACGACCTTCGCGCATTTCTTCGAGCGACTGGCTGTCGACGTACGCCTTGCCGTTCGCAATCAACTGAAGCGCGATCTCGTAGAGCTCTTCGAAGTAGTCTGACGCAAAGTACATGCGGGGACCCCAGTCGAAGCCCAGCCAACGTATGTCCTGCTGAATCGACCGGACGAACTCTTCCTCTTCGGTGCTGGGATTCGTGTCGTCGAATCGCAGGTTGCACACCGCTCCGGGAAACGTCTGAGCAAGGCCAAAGTTGAGGCAAATGCTCTTCGCGTGGCCGATGTGAAGGTAGCCGTTCGGCTCGGGAGGAAAGCGCGTCATCACGCGGCCGCCGTTCTTGCCGGCGCCGACGTCCTGTTCGACGCGCTCCCGGACAAAGTTGGGAAGCTTTTCGGGCTCGCGCTTGGTGAGGTCTGTCATAGCTGGGGAGGAGAGGTGGGCGGTTAGCCGCCACGGGCGGCGACGCCCTCAAATCTAGTTCCCCCCCGAGGTAGCCGTCGACCTGCCAAACGCGAAACTCGTGGTGTCTTTTTGTTTTAACACGACCTAGTCTGCTCCGGCCGCGATGCCCGGGAGATCGAGCCTGCGTTGATTGCGCCCTCGGTGCTGCCTCCCGTCGGTCGCTTTGAGGGGCTCCTCGCGACCTTCAAGCCGCTCTTGCCCATTCCGGCGCTGCTGGTCCTTCTGCCAGCGCTCTGCTGGTTCTTCCGAGACACTTGGAGGGAGCTCGACGACGAGGCCACGGTCTGGCGAGCCCGGATGGCGTCCGAGCGACGGATGGACCATCGGCCGTTCATCGCCCTCGCGACGTGCGCTTTGGTGCTCACTCTCCAAGAGTACTACGGGGGCCGCGGGACCTACGAGGAGCTCGTCCGTCCGATTCTTTCGAGGATCGAGGCGGCCCATCCGCGCGCCGTTCGTACGGTCAAGTACGACGAGCTCTACGGCTTCGCCTGGTGGTCGTTCACCCGGGTCGTGGGCTACTTCGCGCCACTTGCCACATGGAGGCTCTGGTTTCCGGAAGACGCAATCCTCGACATGGGCTTTCGCATCCGCGGCTTCTTTGCCCATGCATGGATCTATGGGCTCTTTTTGGCTCTGGTGATCCCGGTCATGCTCTTCGTTTCGCGCGAGCCGGACTTCGGTGCCTACTATCCCTTCTACAGGCTCGCTTCTCGGTCCTGGTTCGATTTTCTCGTGTGGGAGGCGATGTACTTCGCGCAATTTTTCGCCCTCGAAGTCTTCTTCCGTGGGTTCTGGCTGGGCGCGTTACGGAGAAGTTTCGGCTCAGGCGCAATCTTCGCGATGGCGGTCCCCTACTGCATGATCCACTACGGCAAGCCTTTTCTCGAGGCGAACGGCGCCATCGTGGCGGGGGTCGCACTCGGATCGCTCAGCATGAAGACGAAGAGCATTTATCAGGGCTTCCTCGTCCACATCACGGTCGCCGCGCTGATGGACTGGCTCTCTCTCTTGCATCGGCATGCGCTGCCCCAATCCTTCTGGGGGTAGCTCGTCTTTTTCGGCTGCGAGTCCGTTTCTTTCTCGCTCGCTCCGTGCTAGCTGCTCCGCGGAATTCGACTGGCTCGACCGACCGCAATGGACTGCCGCAAGGACTACTCCACTCCGAGGGTCTCGCGGGCGTTCGCTAGAGCGCGCGCGCGAACGGAATTGCGCAAGGGTCCTTCGTAAAGACCTCGCAGAAGATCGATGGACGTGCGCACGGCGGCCTGCGAGTCGCCACAATATGGATTCGAGCGTTCGCGGGCGAGATGTAAGCCCCTCGGCGGCGCGCCGCACGACGTCGACCGATTGTGGGTCACTGCGAATTGCGCGCAAATACAGCCCGGTCGCGCTGGTCGCGCCGGCGATGCTTTTTGCCACGAGGTCCGCCGCGTCGCACAAGGCGAGGGCGCGGCTTCGGTTGTCGGGTGCCGATTCGATCCGGGCCTGCGCCTCCTTGAGCGCAGAGCGCGAGACGCGCCGCCTTCGACGCCAACCAATGGCAGGGCGAACGCTCCACATGAGCCACGCAAGAAACGCCCCGGTCGACAAGGTGAGCGGAACGGACCAATCCTGCATCTGAAAATCGAATTTAGTCCGTACGCGCGAGCGAAGCGAGAAGGGACGGCGTGCCGGATCGAAAGGAACCGACGGAGCGAGCGGTCAGCGAGCGGAAAGGGTGGCGGGCGACCGCTTCTTCGGGTGTCGGTCTTGTGCCGCCGCGGTGCCCGGTCCGAAAACCGTCGTGGGGGCCACGGGACCCCGTACATCGGCCGTGCGTCTTGCGAGCGCGAGCGCTTCTTGTCAGTATGGAGAAAGGAGGCCATCGCGTTGCTCCGAATCGTCCGCGCCTCGGTGGCCGTCGTCGTGCTGTGCGTGTCGTCACTCTCGCTGGCCGATATCTATACGTACACGGACGCGGATGGCACGGTGCACTTCACCAACGCCCCGGGGGCCGACAAGCGCTACCGCGTGTACATCCGCGGCAATGGGTGGCAGAAGCCGGGTGCGGCGGCAGGCGTCACTCCCGTGCCCCCGAGCGATCGCGACGTTGGACGGTTCACGCGGTATGACGACTGGATTCACCAGGCCGCGACTCTGTATCAAATTCCCGAACAGCTCGTTCGGGCCATCATCCGTTGCGAAAGCGATTACGACCCTCGGGCGGTCAGCGTATCCGGCGCCCGCGGGCTCATGCAGCTTATGCCGGACACGGCTCTTCTCATGCAGGTCCGCGATATCGACGACCCGCGCGAAAACATCTTCGGCGGCGTTCGTCTGCTGCGGGTGCTCGCGAACGAATTCAACGGGGATCTCGAGCTCACGGTTGCGGCCTACAACGCGGGCGACGGCGCAGTCATCCGCTTCGGTGGTATCCCACCCTTCGCTCAGACACGCGATTACGTCGTGAACGTGACGAAATTTTACAAACGATACCGGGCGACCCCCGATGTCGTCGACGCCTCACTCGGCTAAGGCCGCGAGCCGATTTATTTTCTCAGGCGGGCCCATGCAGGGGGTATCGCAGGGGCGCACCCCGGCCGCATACGCGGATGGCGGCCCGCACTGGTTCCCCTCCAAAGCTGGCCCAGTGTCTCGGCAGAGTGACATGGTCGCGGCCGACAGCCGGTGGACTGGCGGGGCCGACGGCCGGTGGACGGGCATGGGCCGACGGCCGGTGGACGGGCATGGGCCGACGGCCGGGCATGGGCCGACGGCCGGTGGACGGGCATGGGCCGACGGCCGGTGGACGGGCATAAGCCGAGGGCCGGTGGACTGGCAACGGTGTCGATGGTCGCCCGTGTTGGCGCGCCAATGGTCGGTTGGGCGCCGATCGCCGGCCGCCATGCGGGCCATGGGTGGGGGTGGTCTCGATGGACAGTCGCTGGTCGCGGTTGCCGTCGACCCGTCTCCGCGCGCCGATCCATTGGTTGCGTGGGCCGGCAAGCCTTGCTAGCGTGCGCGCCCTTTCCGTGCGAGTCGCTCTCGCACACCTCCGTGCGAGTCATCTCGCACAACCTCACCAAGAAGGATTCGACGTCATGCCGGTCAAGACTCCGCTTACGCTCGTCAAAGAAAAGTTTGGCGACAAGGACAAACTGGTTGAGGCTCTGGAGAAGCTCGCTGGTGAAGGTCTGTGGCTCTCGCGAACCAACGAACACAAGGGGCTCCGGCACGTCTCCAACGCAAAGCTCCTCCGGCTTCACGCCACCTTCGCCGAAGTCACTCAGAAGTTCGGCAGCCGTGAAAAACTCATCGATGCGCTCCTCGTCCTCGAAAAACGGACAGGCGACCCGGGATTTCGGCAAAAGCTATCCGCGTGGCCGGTGCCGCGCCTCTTTGACGCCTATCGATCGGCCGCGAAGCGTGAGGCTGCCCAACGCCACGCAGCCGAACGACGCGAGCACAAAACCAGCGGAGCCGCTCGGGGCCCGATGACGGCCCCCAGCGGCGCGAAGAAGTCCCGCTGACGCCGACCGAGTCTTTCTCAGCCGCAAATCGATACGAGTGCCCACGCTCGAGGCCGGCCCAGGCCTGACATTTTCTCAGCCGCAAATCGATACGAGTAGCCCACGCTCGAGGCCGGCCCAGGCCTGACATTTGATGTCGTTTGGAGGCGTCGCAGGGCGATGAAGTCCAAGAGCAGGATCGCGGTGGGGGAAAGCGGCTTTCCGGTCATGCACGAGATGTTCGTGCCAAAGGCCATGTTCTTCACGAACGGGGTCGGCGTTCACAAGGACCGCTTGTCCTCTTTCGAGCTCGCCCTTCGCGACGCAGGCATCGAGAAGGCGAACCTCGTGACCGTCAGCTCCATCTTCCCACCACACTGTAAGGAGCTAAGCCGGAAAGAAGGCGAGAGGCTCATCATGCCTGGGCAAATCGTGCACTGCGTGATGGCACGGCAAGACACGAACGAGCCCAATCGCCTCATCGCGACGGCGATCGGACTTGCGCGTCCCGCGGATAAGGACCGTTACGGCTACCTTTCCGAGCATCACAGCTACGGCGAGACCGCCAAGAAGGCGGGCGACTACGCGGAAGATCTGGCCGCGACCATGCTCGCGACCACGCTCGGCATCGAGTTCGATCCCGAGAAGGCTTGGAACGAACGCGAGCAGGTCTTCCGGCTGGAAAAAACGATCCTCAAGACGCGAAACATCGTCCAGAGCGCCGAGGGCGACCCGAAGGGGCTGTGGTCGACCGTCATCGCGTGTGGGGTCTTCATTTTCTGACGCGGTTCGGTCGAATCATGGCTCGGTTCAGGCCGCGTGATGTCGGCGGCTGCCGTGACCAATGCCTCCGCGCCTCAAGGGGGCCGCAGGTCGAAGCTGGTCCGCTAGTCGCCTTTGCCGTAAACCTCGGCAATCACGCGCCTCAGACGAACGCCGTAAATGATTGCGAACGTCTCTCGACTGCCCGGGAACAGATCCTCGGCGCGGGCCGCCACGGCATCGACGATGGCCTCGGCGTCGCCCCTCGTCACGCCCCCCGCTCGAATCGTGATCTCGGCCCAATCGACGGCGCATCGGAGCAGGTAGACCCGCTTCGTCTCGTCGCGGCCCTCGGGGCTACGAAGAATACGGATGACCTCCTCCAGTGTCATGCCGAAATTATAGCGGTCGCCTACCTCCCGAGCGAGCCTCGGCGGCCCCGAGGTCTGCGCCCGAACCCGCCCGTCGGCGGCGCAGCGCGTAGCGCACGAGAAGATGCACGAATGCCCCGAAATCGATCCCGACGGCCGCCGCCGCGCGCGCCATGCCCGCCGTGGGAGACAAGTCACAGTTCGGGTTCACATCGACCACATAAGGAACTCCATTCAAGGCGAGGCGCACGTCCACGCGGCCGTAATCGCGCACGCCGACCGCGCGGAACGCCTCGGTCGCGACGCGGCGCACCCGCGCAGCGACCGTGCTCGGCAAGAGCGGGTGCAGCACCGGTACCGTCCCGAGATCGTCTGCGGAGCCGCTCGTCCACTTTGCATCGTAGGAGACGATGCGTGGCGCATCAGCGGGAAGCGCGTCGAAATCGATCTCGCTCAAGGGCAGGACGCGCGGAGTCGGGTGGCCAAGGAGTGCGACGTTGAACTCACGGCCGTCGATGAACTGTTCGACGAGGCTCGGTTGCCGCAGCTTGACCAGGATGGCCCGGACGGCGCCTTCGAGCTCGGTACGGCTGTGGACGACGCTGGTTCGCCAAATGCCTACCGATCCGTCCTCACGCACAGGCTTCACGATCAGCGGAAAGGTGAGGTCGCAAGGGTCTCCCGGTGACGCCATGACCTGGCCGGCCGGCGTCGGTATGCCGGCGGCTTCGAGGCGCTGCTTTACCCGGTCCTTTCGGAGCGCAAAGCTCAGCACCTCCGGAGGCGAGCCCGTGAACGGCAGGCCGAGAAGCTCGAGGATCAGCGGCACTGCGCTCTCGAGCCTTGCGTCGCCAGCGAGCGATTCGCACAGATTGAATGCGCAGTCCGCCTCGAGCTCGGCGAGCCGTGCGCGAAGGCTCGAAAGGTCGTCGACCGGAACGAGCTGCGCTTCGCACCCGCTCGACGAGAGCGCCGCCGCCACGCTTGCGGCGACGAGCCCCACCTCGGCGCGAGCCGCCCATGCGGGGTCGAGATCCGGGCCGGCGTCCTCGTAGTCGACGTTATAAAGAACTGCGACGCGCTTAGCGCGGCCGCGCTTGGATGGAGGGCGTCGCTCCGATATTGCCGTCGCAGCAGCTGCCGGTGCCTCGGCCGTCATCGTGTCGTCCTTCGACTGTGCGCGTGAGACTTCAATGACAACACGCACCCTTCTTTGCGAATCTACCGAGGTCGCGATCGTGGTCAAGATGAGAAACGCCCGTCACTCGCCGATTGTGAAGGGGTCCTCGCCTCTTCTTTCGGACCGCAATGCTTCGAGCGCAACCCCCCCACCCTTGAGAGGGCGTCCCGCTCGACGGGCCCTTCGCCTTCTTGCCGGAGCTGTCGCCGTCTTTGCGAAGGACCTCCGCATCGAGCTCGCGACCCGCGAGATTGTCACAACTGCCACTTTTTTCGCAGGGCTCGTGGCGATCCTGGCGAGCGTGGCTTTTGCTGGTGGCGAAGGGGCGACGACTCGCATTGCCCCGGGGGCGCTTTGGCTCGCGGTCTTCTTCTCGTCGGTTCTCGCACTCGGACGGAGCTGGCAGAGAGAGAGGGAAGAGTCGGCGCTCGTCGGGCTGCTCGTGTCGCCCATCCCTCGAGCCGCGATCTGGTGTGGCAAGGCGGCCGGAGTTCTCGCGTTCGTGCTGTCGGTCGAGTTCGTGGTCGTTCCGCTCGTTGCGCTGATTTTCCACGTCGACCTCGGCGTGACTCTGTGGCCGCTTGCGACGGTCATGCTTCTCGGAACCGTCGCGGTGGCGGCGACCGGCACACTCTTCGGTGCGATGACCGTGCGCACAAGGGCGGGGGAGCTCCTCCTGGCTTCGGTTTTGTTTCCCCTTCTGTCCCCGGCTCTCATTTCGAGTGTCGCGGCCACGAGGGAGATCTTTTATGCCTCGGTGAGCGGACTTCCGGTCGACCTCGGCGAAGTCCGGGACTACCTCCTCCTTCTCGGGGTCTTCGATTTGGTCGCCGTTGCGGGCGGGATGGCCATGTTCGGGGCGCTCGTCGAAGACTGAGTTCGGTCGCGCCGCCGGTTGGAGTGATCAGCTGACGTCGAGTCCATTGGCTTCGGCCAAGAAGGCGTCGGGGTCGAATGGCGTGCCGACCGTTTCTCCGACCGCCAAAACGCCTCGCCGGATGATGCTCCCCGGTCCGGTCCGCACGACGAAGCCTTGCGCCTGGCGCGTGACGTCGGCCCCCGCCTGGACGCACAGCTCGTACGCCGGCGCGCGTGGCGCGTCGACGAGGAGCGCGTCGCACGTGAACTTCCGTTCTCCGTCGACCCCGACGGTGGCCTCGCGGACGCGCAAGCGCCCCCGTGCGCCTGTCGGCGTGCCCCGGATCAGGACCGCATTTCGGTCAGCTTCGGCATAGGCCTCGCCGAACGGGCCGCCGCCTTCGGACACGACCACCACCGGCCGCTCGCCAGCCCGGATCCCGTTGCGGAGCAGCTGACAGGCGGCGCGCGCGCTCATGTCCACTCCGTTCTCGGACGCGACGAGCACATCGGATCCGTAGATGCCGGCTGCCGTTGTACGCAGGCGGAGCTCGACTCCTCGACGAACGGCGTCTGCGAAGCCAGCGACGATCCCTGCCCATCCTTTTTCCTGGGGCAGGCGGCTCACGGTCTGTCGAACCGGCGCGTTGTCGCGGTTTCGTGGACGCGTCGGCACGTGAATCGGTCCGTGCTGCCTGCCCGGATGACCTTGGTCGCCAAGCCAACTCGAGAAGCCTTCGCCCCACGCCAGGCTCTCGTCGATGACTTCCACGCTCCGTCGCGCGCCGGCGAGTTTTGTCGCAGCCGCCATCCCGGCGGGTCCGGCGCCGATGACCAGCACATCGACCGAGCGCCGTTGCGCTGCACGCGTCGGGGCTCGCATCGAGGGCAAAATCCCGAGCCCTGCTACCCGGCGAGCGAGCACCTGCATGACGTCCCGTACGCCCGGGGTTCCCGCAAAGATCTCGTGGTGGTTCATTCCGTCTGGGAAGAACCAGTCGGTGACGCGCAAAAGATCCATGTCTCGCGAACCGACGACATTCTGCGTCTCGATGTGCATTCCATCGGTGGCGGGTAGGCGGCACGTCATGACGTTCGGAATGCCGTCCACACGCGCGAGGCAGCCGTCACAGCCGCCGCGAAAGCAGGCCGGGCCCCGCGGCCGATGAAACTTCGGGCTCCGCGCAACCAACCGGTAACCGGCGGCCCAGAGCGAGGCGGCCACCGGCTCGCCGTGTTGCGCGGCAAGCTCTGTCCCGTCGAAGTGGAGGGTCACGGGCCGAATGGGAGGCCGGATGCGCAGCATGCGTCGAAAGGATCCAGTTACTGCTAGCTGTTAGAGGACTGCCGGACGATGGCCGTGCTGAGCAAGCTCTTTCAGACCAAATCGATTGACGCCGTCTTGGCGAATGCGTCAGCCGATGCCGGATCGCTTCGCAGGGTCCTCGGCCCCGGCCATGTCGTGGCTCTCGGGGTCGGCGCGATCATCGGAACCGGGATTTTTGCCAGCATCGGCACCGCCTACGCGGGCGACGCGGGCAGACCGGGGGCGGGTCCGGCCGTCATGGCCTCGTTCGCTCTGACCGCGGTCGTCTGCGGGCTCACGGCTCTCTGCTACGCCGAGTTCGCGGCCATGGTTCCAGTCGCGGGCAGTGCATACACTTACGCCTATGCGACGCTCGGCGAGCTCGCGGCCTGGGTGATCGGCTGGGACTTGCTTCTCGAGTACGCGATTGGCAACACGGCTGTGGCCATTTCATGGGCGGGGTATGCTGACGCTTTTCTCCGCGGCGTGGGGGTGGAACTGCCCCGATGGCTCGTCACCGACTATCGGTCGGCGTCCCAATTGCCCGAGGTGCTCGCGCGGGCGCCGCACGTTTTCGGCATCCCCGTCGTCTTCAATGTCCTGGCCATCGGGATTGTCACGACCATCACGGTCGTGCTCGTCGGAGGTGTGCGTGAATCGGCGCGCTTCAATGCCGCGATGGTCGGGGTCAAGATGGCGGTGCTCGCGTTCTTCGTCGTCGCCTGCGCCAAGTTCGTGCGCCCTTCAAACTGGCACCCCTTCGCGCCGAACGGCTGGCATGGGCTTGCCGCGGGAGCGGCCATTGTATTCTTTGCCTACATCGGTTTTGACGCTGTATCGACGTGTGCGGAAGAGTGCCGCAGTCCGGAGCGAGACATGCCCATCGGGATCATCGGCTCGCTGGTGATCTGCACGTTCGTCTACGTCGTCGTCGCGGCTGTCTTTGCAGGGCTCGTACCTTACGGTGACGCTGTACACCTCGACTCGGCGAGGCGCGCCGAAGCGCTTGCCGTCGCCATGGAGTACGCCCGCATGCCGGGCTGGGCGGTGGGTATCGTCGCCTTCGGTTCGGTCGTCGCGCAGACAGCGGTTCTTTTCGTCTTCCAGCTCGGTCAGCCCCGCATCCTTCTCGCGATGGCACGCGACGGGCTGCTCCCACCGGCGTTTGCGCGCGTGCACCCCCGCTACCGAACTCCGCACGTCGCAACCATTCTCACCGGGGTCCTTGTCGCCGTGGTCAGTGCCTTCGCGAACATCGACGAAATGGTGGACCTCACGAACATCGGAACCCTCTTCGCCTTCATCATGGTCTGCGCAGGCATCGCCATCTTGCGCTATCGGGAGCCCTCGCGCGTGCGACCGTTTCGCGTGCCCTTCGGGGCGTGGTTCGTGCCCGCCGCGGGCGCCGCGTCCTGCGCGCTCCTCGTTGCGTACTTGCCCCCGCGATCGTGGCTCCGATTCGCCGCGTGGCTTCTTGTCGGGCTGATCGTTTACGCGGCGTATGGCTCTCGCCGGTCGAGCTTGCGGGCGGTTTCTCCGGGGCGGACGCCCTCGGGTCACGGTCTTCGATAGATGCTGACAATCGGAACGCCGTCGTGCGTGACGACGTATACCGGCGCGTCCGTGCCATACGCCACCCAGATCGAATAATCGACTTCATTCATGTGAAGCTCGTGTTGGACGAGTGCGATTTGTGAATCGTGCGGCGCGAAGGCGGCACGAAGGTCGCGACGGATGCGCCCTTCCCCTTGCATTCGAGCCCACGCATCGTACGTCGTATCGTGGATGAACACCGACGCGTTGGGCGGAGCATTGGCGTTCAAATAGTCAGAGGCGGCATCTTGCGTCGTGTACCCCCAAAACTGGCGATTCAGGCCGAGGCCTGCCCCGCCCGCCGTACCCCCGACGAGCGGGACGTAGGTCGACAGGCCAAAAGGGTTGGAATGGGCCGTAACGAGGATTGGAGCGATGATGACGCAGGCCGCGAGCGAAACCTCGGCTGCGCGTGCGCTGCGTGTGCCCAAGCGCGGCCAGGCACGGTGCATGGCGCGAAGCGTCAGTGCGAACCCGTGGCCCGCGAAGAGCGCCAACGAGGGATATGCCGGAAGCCAGTGCTTCGTTCCCCCAAAAATGGGCGTTCGAGGCAAGAAGAACAACCCGATGGCGACGAAAAAAGACAAGGAGAGAAGCAAGTCGGTCTCGCGCCGATCGGAGGGCCGTCGCGGTCCACCGCCACCCTTGGTCCGCGTGAGCCACCAGCCCCGCACCCGGCGTGCTCCTGCCACCGCGCGTTCTGAGGCCCCCACGACGAACAGTGCGATCGTCGTCGTCGGTACGGTCGCGAGGACCATGACGGGTAGGTAGCTCTTCGGAGCGGGCGGTGCGAAGACGTTGTGACCGAGATATTCGATGTTGTAATAGACGTGATTAAGATGAAAATTGAACCACCACTCCAGGCGAGCGATAGTGTCATTCCATAAGTAGGGCCATAGGGCGAAAAACACGATCGGCCCGAAGACGGCCATCGAGACCACGCTTGCCGGCAAGGAAACACGCCCCACAGCAAGGCCGCGAAGCAAGGGGCGGCGATGCACGAAGAGCGCGTGGGGAACGAGGACTGCCGGCAAGAGCCATGCGTTGTGCTTGGTCTCGAGGGCCAAGCCGAAGAGGACTCCGACGGCGACGACCCATCCGTGGGCTCCGGGCTCCTGGGCGCGCCAATGCGCGTACAAGCAAAAGAGCCACATCGACATCATCGGCACGTCGAAACAGGCGAGATGTGCGTGAAAAAAAACGCGCGGCATCGCACCAAGCAACGTGGCCGCGATGACGCCTGCCGAACGACCGAAGGCGCGCGCGCCGAAAATGTACGTCGTCGAGACCGCACCTCCCGCCAGAAGCATCGCGGGAAAGCGATAGGCCGTGCTTCCATCGGTGAAGACGGGCCATTTTTGGTGAAAGAGCCAGAAGGACAAACCAAACAGTGTCTTCATGAGCGCCGGGTGCTCATGGTTGTCGTTCCACGCGGCGTCGATCGCGCCTTGACGCAGCGCCTCGGAGCCGTGCTCCAGCAAACTGCGCCACCAGTCGAAGTAACTCGTCGCCGCACGAAAATAGACGGATTCGTCTCGACCGAACCCGATCGCGTCTGCGGTCGCCAGCAACGCGGCGACATAAAGGAGCCCCAAGGTCGCGCCAATGACATGGTCGCGCCAGCCGAAGGCAACGGGCAGTCGAAGGCCGGGGAGTTTCACCGAGTCGTCGCCTCGAAGCAGTACATTCTGCGTTCGCCGTTTGGCGCGCCAATTTCGGCCGACAGGTCGGCTTGAGTACCGGCCAAGGCGCCCGTGTCGAACTGGAAAGGTTTCCAGCTCTCGCCGTCGTGGTGCACCGCTTGCCCCAATATCGTCTCGCCGGCCCTGAACGTGATGGTCACCGGTGACCCACTTCGCCCACGCTCTGCCTCGACGTAAAGCGTGTGATGACCCTCGAGGCTGCGGCCCATCCGCACTCCGAGGAACCGGATGCGCAAGGACGCCGCTCCGCCCGGTGCCGGAGCGTAGATGCATCGCCGGCCGACGTACTCCCAATCAGCGACGACGCTGACCGAGACCGAACCGCCGCTCGGGCACGCGAAACGATCCGAGGGTACGGCCGGCCCGTAGCCCAGGGGGCCACTCTGCGCGCTGCCATGTCCGAACGAGCACCCCGTCTCACGCCCGCCCTGCAGGATGTCGACCTGCGCCAGTGGGGGTTTGAGGTGAGCGACAAGATCGTCGATGACGATTCTCGGTGCGGGGTTCTCCCATGTGGTGACCAGGACGCTGCCAAAGTGCTCCTCCCCGGCGTGCCGCCATTCGGCGAAGGGCTCGAGATGGGCGCCGCGGATCGAAACTTCGAATGCGCGGAGAAAGCGCGTTTCGTCCGCCCGAGCTTCCCGCGTGGTTGTCGCCAGGCTCGCTCCGAAATATTCGCGGCCAAGCGGGTCAGCCCAGCGAGGAGCGAAGGCGATCAGGTCCTCGTCCTTCGCCCGCGCGGCCACGTAATCACGAGCGGCGCGCCAGTCGCCCGCCGGCGTGATCGAGCATATCTGGACAGCGTGCGCCGCCAACTCGACCAGTCCAAGGGCAGGGATCAACGCAAAAGCCCACCTTTTGCCCGTCTCGAGGACCCCGCTCGTCTGTCCTTTGCCGCCCAAGGCGGCGCGAGCTTACACGCGGCGTAGCGTCTCGTCACGGCCGCCGCATCGTGTACCTTCGCGGCGTGCGCCTTTCTGCCGTCCGCGTGCGCTCGAGCACCGTTTTTTACCTCATCGTCGCGCTGTTTGCGTCTGCCCCCGCGTGGATTGTCGAGCATCCACCGCTCCAGGATCTGCCCCTCCACCTCGCGACCATCCGGATGGTCACCAGCTTTCATGACCCGAGGTACGGCTTCGACTCCGACTACGTGCTCGTGCTCGGCCGCACGCAATACGTTCTTTACTACCTAGTCGGGGCGCTCCTCGCGAAGCTCGTCGGCGTCGTGGCGGCGAACGTCGTCCTCGTATCGGCCTACCTCGCGGGTACCGTCCTGGCGCTCCGCTCTCTTCTCTGCGCTCTCGGTCGCGACGAGCGGGCGACTCTGCTCGTCGTCCCCCTGCTCGTCAACGTGATGTTTACGTACGGCCTATTTCCTTTCTTGCTGGGGATCCCAATTCTTCTGTGGGCTCTGGCGACGGCGGCGCGCCACTTCGAGAATCCTGGGCCGAGGAGCGGACTCCTTCTGGGCGTTCTGGCGATGGCGCTCTTTTATTCGCACATCTTTCCCTTCGGCATCTTCTGCATTGGCGTCATTGCCATGTTCCCATGGTCGCGCCCTTGGCGGTGGGTGGCGAGCGGAGCGCCCATTCTTCCGTCTGCGGCCATGCTCCTCTGGTGGACGACCATGACAGCGGCCGGCCGACTCGCGCGGGGCGCAGCGACCGACAACGGGAGTGATCGCGTCCTCCCCTTGGACCTTGCTATTTCCGATATACCGAATTGGTTCATCAACGTATTTCAAGACACGAGCGACGACCGCATTCTCATTGGACTGGCCATCGTCATCGTTGCGGCCGTCGGCTTGTCTCTCGGTGATCCGGACCGAGCCAAGCCGGCGGCGCGGGCGTACACGCTCCTGCCCATCGCCTGCATCGTGCTCTATTTCTTGTTGCCACAAGGTCACGGTTACATCTGGCTCATCGCTCAGCGCTTTCCGATCCTGTTCGCGATCACGGCGATCCCGCTCGTACGGATTCCGCGCGGTATGCGCGGCGCTGGCGTCACGGCCCTCGCGCTCACTCTTGCGATCGCTTCCACAGTCAACACGTGCGCGCACTTCATCCGATTCCAGGTCGAGGAGGTTGGAGACGTCGACGATGCGATCGCCTCGATGAAGCCCGGAAAGAAGGTTTGCGCGTTGATCTTTGACCGCGGATCTGGAGTGGTGAGAAACCAGCCGTTCTTGCACTTCGGTTCCTATTACCAAGTGGAGAAGGGCGGGGTCGTCATGTTCACATACGCTGGCTATGCGCACTGGCCTGTCGACTTCAAGGCCGGGCATTACCCGCCGCCCGGCGGACCCGCGCGCTTACGGTGGGAGTGGACGCCGGATATTGTTCCGATAAGTGAGATCTTTCCCTACTATGACTACGTGTTGACGCGCGGGCGAGGATTCCGGGCCCCGCCTGGCACCTACCACGTGATCTGGCAGAAAGACCGCTGGACGGTCTGGGAGCGAGACGAGGCGCGGTAGTACCGCCCTTGCTCGGCGGGGCGCCAACCGAGGAGTCGCGTCCGGGGGGCTCGGTGAACGAACGCTTCACGGCCACGACGAAGAGGTGGGCCGATGAGCAGGGCGTCCCTTCCCCTACGACCACATTGAATCTGAAAGACGGTGTTGTAGGCCTGACAGGTGAGGGCGAGCCGGTCGGCCAACGACCACGCACGGCGCCGCCCCCCGCCAGTGAAGGCTGGACGAGGGCGCTGTCTACTTGAGAGCGGAGTCCAACCCTTCTGCGTCCTCTGAATCAGCTGCGAGGGAGCGTGGCCGCGTCGAGCTTCTTCCGTGGCCGCTCGTCGCTACCCGCGCGGCAAAATGCTTGCTGATCGCAAGGGTCAAATACTGCTGTTTAGCGGATCGTATTTGCTGCCGCCCGTCGTGAAAGTCGTCGACTTGCCAGCCGACGAGGCATGTCCGGGAACCCCTCGGCCTGTCTTGTGCGCTTTGGCTTTCGACGGCTTCTCGGGGGAATGCGACTTTGGATCGTCGTTCGCGGTGTTCGTGAAACGTGGATTGAGCGGCGAATCACCGACCGGAGTGGCGGCCAGCGCCGACAAGGAAGCAGGGGAAGGGTCCGGCGCGGCGGGGGGTGGCTCCGCTGCCGCTGCGGGCGGCGGCGCGGCGACCGGTGGCGGGGGAGCTGCCGCCGCCATGACATCCGCTTCGGCGCGGACGCCCATCCGACTCAGCACCGGTTGCGCCCAATGTGGACGTGTGACGGCAACGGCCGCGACGCCGCCCAGGGAGGCGGTGATCGCGAGAAGTCCGGCGATGAGGCGCGTTTTGGGTCGCCTACGCATGTCCGGGAGATCGACATCCAACTCACCGAAATCGACGCTGACTGGCCGAAGGCTCGTCGGATACGGCGACAGGGCGGACCCCAGGGCCGGGTTCCCGTCGGGACCGCGCTGGGTCGCAGCGTTTTGGGCTGCGGCTTGCCTGGGCGCGAAGGCGTTGGGGGGGGCGAAGGCGTTCAAGTTGGGTGCGATGGCGTTTTGGCGTGCCTGGGTAAAGCCGTGGGACTGCGCCGATCCGGGCGCGAACGGGTTGGCGGCCGGGGGCGCGAACGTGTTGGCGGCCGGGGGCGCGAACGTGTTGGCGGCCGGGGGCGCGAACGCATTGGCGGCCGGGGGCGCGAACGCATTGGCCGGGGGCGCCGACGCCAAACTGGTCGTTGGCAACTGGTTTGGTGCCAATGGCGCGGGCCGGGGCATCGGGCGGCCCGGAGACGAGGTGCTTTGGCTCTGCGGCGTAAACGCGCCCGTCGGGGCGTGACCCTGTGGGATGAAGCTCTGGACTTGCGGAATGTACGAGGGGACCGCTGAAGCCTCCGGCTCCGATGACGCTGCGCCCTCATCAATTCCGGCTAGAGCGCCGAGCGTCGTCCATTGGCTGGCGCCCGCGGCCAGCACCATGGTGTCGCCGTCGATGTGGCCGGCCTGAAATGCCTCGTCGAGCTGGTCCAATGTGACGCGATGGACGTCGCCATCGGAGAGCTTGACATACCAGGAATCGCCGGTGCTCGTATTCATGCCGTCTCCTCCCAACGTCCGGGAATCAGAGAATGGCAAAGGGTCTGCCTCGTGGCACGCGAAGAAGGGAAGAAATTCGCCGAGAAACAGTGACGGCCGATCATTCTGATGTCACTTGACGGCGTGCTTTTTTTTCTTGCGCCATTCCCCTCTTTCATGCTCCCCGCCGCGTGAGCGACGCGACGAGCACACATGCGCCGGCCACCGTGAGCTGGGCCGCATGGGCGATAAAGGCAATCGATAGGGCTCTTGCCGGTGCAGCCCCAAGGCCGAGCAGGGGCGCGAAAGTCCGATACGCACCGTCGGTAACCCCGAGTTGATTGGGTACGACATCGCCAAGCGTTGCGCCGACGAGGCCGATGCCGTGCGCCGTCAGGGCGCCGCGGACCGTCGCGACCCCTCCGACGGCGGACAAGAGGATCCCGTATTCCAAGAGCTGTGCGGCCCTTCCGCCCGAGCAGGCTGCCAAGGCACGCCACGGAAACCGTCGTGCGCCGAGGTCCGTCGCGGTGGGCTCCGGCGAGGCGTTTCCACCAAACCGCCGGCGCAGCTGTTCAAGCCACCCGCCGATACGGGCATCCCGTAGGAGCGTCAGCAGGCCGGCCGCGACGCAGGCTGTGAGAATCGCATTGGCCAAAAGGAGAATCGTAAGCGGCGAGCGAAGTCCGGCTGATCCAGCCACACTGGCACCCGCAACACCCGATGCGAGTGCCAATGCGGCAAGGTATGCGGTCTGGAGCCTCGCGCTGGCCGTAGCCGCAAAAGGACCGCCGACGTGCCGAGCGATGAGCGACGCCCTCGCGACCTCGCCGGCCGCCCGGCCCGCGGGAAGGAGCACCATCATGGCGTAGGCGACGGTCGAGGAGCGCACCCATGTGGATGGGCGGATGTCGCGCGTTCGCTGGGTCACCAGAGTGCGAAGGGCTACGACGTCAGAAAGAAGCTGCGTGACCTCGAGCAAGAGGACCACTGGGATCCAGCGGCGCGACAACCAAAGGACGCGCCCGACGCGGCCCGCGCCCGCCCCGCGGACGAGGTAGGCGACGAGAGACAGCCCCGCGACGCCGAGGAGCAATCGCCCCCATGGACCCCGAAGCCCCCGAATCAGGACCGCCGTGTGTTCGCCCATTCGACGACCGCACCGCGATGCTGCCAGACCCGGCGAAACGCGTCGATGTAGCGCCCGACGAGCTCGTCGGACTGAGCAATGAGCGGACACGACTGCGAGAAGAGAACGATTGAGCTGGCGAGGAGAGCACGCGTTTTCGGATATCGGAGTGGATCGTAGTTTGCCCGTAGGTCCGTCCCTCCTTCCGCGCTTCGGGGAAAACCGTCGAAAGGATCGCGACGGCGAAAGATGGTTTGGGCAGGCAGCGGCTCTGTCTGCCAGAAGACCACTTCCAGTCCTTCGGCACGAAGGGCCTGCTGCATCGCATCGCGCAAGCGCTCTCGACTGACGTCGAGCCCCGCGCCGGCCGGGTCCAGTTGCACGCGAAACTTGTGGTGAACGGAGGTCCGGCCTTGCGGCGCCTCGGGCGGCGTGACGCCTGGAAGCTCCGCCAGTGCCTCCGCGAGACGCTCCGCGTTGCGTTGGCAGCGTGCGGTGCGCTCGGGCAACCGAGCAAGCTGGGCGCGAGCAAAGGCCGCCATCATTTCGTTTCCTCGATACATGGATCCCGCGCGGCGAGAGTCGAGCCCGCGGATGCCGTCGAGCGGCCGCTCCAGATCGTAATTGCAAGCCTCGGCGAGTTGCAGATCCTGACCGAAGTTTCGGATGGAATTGGCCTCGTCTGCGAGCGAAGCGTCGTTTGTGACGACGATGCCTCCCTCACCCGCCGAAAGATTCTTGCTCGACTGGAGCGAGAATCCTCCGGCGGCCCCGATTGCGCCCACGGGCCGGCCGCCGTATTGGGCGCCGTGCGCTTGTGCGGCGTCCTCGACGACGAGGAGGTCGTAACGGCGCGCGAGTTCCGCAATCGCCCCCATGTCGGATGCACACCCGTGCATGTGAACCGGCATGATGGCCCGAGTCCGCTGCGTTATGGCGGGTTCGATCAACGCCGGATCGATGCAGCCCGTCGCCAGGTCGACATCTACGAAGACGGGTACGGCGCCGATGCTCAAGACGGCCAAAGGGCTCGCGACGAAGCTGTAGGCCGGCACCACGACTTCATCACCCGCCCTCACGCCGGCAGCCGCCAATGATACGGAGAGGGCGCTGGTCCCGCAATGCGTGAGGAGCGCGTGCTTGGCGCCAACAAACTGCGCGAATTCTTCCTGGAAGGCGGTCGCCTCGGGTGCAAAGGGCCCCGACAAAATTCCTCGGTCGAGTACCCGTGCGACGGCGCGGCGTTCTTCTTCCGCGACGATCGGCCATAGGCGGTGCGAATCGCGGGACAACGTCGGCGTCGCGCCGAACAGGGCGAGATCGACGGGACCGCGCCCCCCAGTTTTCATTGCGTGGGCTCTGCGTGAGACTTCACGCCGTTCGCGTGGGTGGTCGCCCGGTTCGTGGCATGGGAGCGCGCCCAGTCGAGCAGGAGCTTCTCCTGCTTGAAGAAGTCGTGAACCGGAGGCTCGCCCGGAGCGTGGTAGGGTGACTTGAAAAACATCGAGAGTTGTCGCTGGATCCCCCGCTCGCCCTGCCGTTTGGCGACGTCGAGCAGACGGACCAGATCGAGGACGAGCGGCGCTGCTAGCGCTGAGTCCTGGCACAAGAAGTCGATCTTCATCTGCATGGGAATGCCGGCGAAGCCCACGAGGTCGATGTTGTCCCATGCCTCCTTCGAATCGCCGCGGGGCTTGTAGTAATGGATGTGAACCTGGTGGTTTTCGACCTTGTAACCAACGATCGAGTCGAGGACCGAAGCCTTCGATGCGACTTTGGTCTTGTTCGATGACGGGGCTTCGAGCACCTGGCCGTCGCTGTTTCCGAGAATGTTGGTCGAGTACCACCCTTCGATGAAAAGCCGTCTTGCACGGAGCATGGGCGCCAGCACGGTCTTGAGCAGCGTCTGACCGGTCTTGCCGTCCATCCCGGCGAAGGGATTCGCCATTTCGTTGGCGTGCCGCTCCAGCGCCGGAACGTTCGTCAGGCTGGGAGTGAAGTTACAGTAAGGAATCTGGAGCTTGTTGGCGGCGTAGAAGTACCGCATCGCCGGCGAGATGGCGGGATCGCTCGAGTCGAGGCCCGCCTCGAACGCCCGGAGGTCCCGGTGGACGGGCTGGAGCTCGAGGTACCGCTCGGTCGAGGCGAGGTTGACCATCACGATTCGATCCAACCCGTGAGCCTTCTTGAAACCTTCGAGCTGCCGCTCGAGCGAGCTCACTTCTTCGCGATGCGAGTTCGCGGAGACGACGTTCGAGCCGTCGATGTTCTCACAATACGCGCGCGCGAAGACCGCCGGCCACGGTCGCACACGCTCGAGCTCGGGACGAACCTTTTCGAGAACGTGCTCCGTGAGCACCTTGTGCTGAAGGGCCCCTTCGTACACGTTCGCGAACTTCAGGTCCCACCCGCCGAAGACGAGATTCTCGAGTGGCGCGAAATCGAGAAGGTCGGTGATCGATTCGGCAATCCGGGCGTCGGTGCGCTCGGTCACCATTCCAATCCGCGGGACCAGGCCGCGCTTCATCAGCTCAACGCCGGCGATCACGGTCGATGCGACGGCTCCGTTCACTCCAATGATGGCGACCCCGATCCGATTCATGGCTACTTTGCCCTCGTACGATGCTTTGTTAAACTCGCGAGCCTACTCTGCCGCGTGCTTCCAAAGCAGGTTTTTGTTCGTGTCATCGATGATGCGCGGGAACTTCCCCTGCACGTTGCCTCGGGTCACTTCTTCGAGGAAGCGCCGAGCTCCGCCGCTCCGCAGGGGAACGACACGCGCCGGTAGGAGCGCGACTTCGCCTTGTCGGTGCTCGCGGTAGACCCTGTTTTGCCGACAGAGGCCCTCGTCGAACGTCCTCGCGAATGCGCTCAAGTCGGCCGGCGTGCTCCCCTCCTGAAACTCGACGAAGAGCACGTAACGCGACTTCGCGCTGCCTCCGACGGCCACTTCGCCCGCTGCGCCGAAATCGATCGTCGTGGATCCGCAGGCGGCAACGGCCTCGCCCACCGCACGTTCGATCTCGACGTGCGTCGTCAGTTCCTGGGTGAGCGACAGGCAGCCCGCAAGCCGGCCCATGAACTCGATGCGCAGGGGATCGACGCATGTGAAACGAACGATGTCTCCGAGCTCGTAGGCGTAGAGCCCCGATGATGTCGTGACGACGATGGAATAAGGTCGGTCACACTGGACGGCCCAAAGCGGTACCCGCGCGCGTTCCGCATCGCCCCGACGGTCCACGGGGACGAACTCGAAAAAGGTTCCTCGGTGCGGCAGCATCAACAGGCCGGGAGCGCCCGAGAAGTCGGAGGTGCCATAGACGCCGCCTTCGGTCGCGTTGTACGTGTCGACGAGCGTCACGTCAGGGCGACCCACGAGATCGCGGATGACCGCAAGGTAAGGTGCCGCCGCCACGCCGCCGCCGAAGAGGACACGCAGATTGGGCCAAATGTCCTTCACGCTTGCAGCCTTCCGACCTCGTGCGCGTGCCGCCGTCAGGACCTTTTCGAAGAGCAGCGTAAACCAGCACGTCGTGCCCGTGACTGCGCGCACGTCGTGGTCGAGGTATCGAGCCGCGATGACGGCGAGCTTCTCATCGTAGTTCGCGATGGTACGCACGTCGCCCTCGGGGAGATACACGGGTCGGGTGACAAGAGGCATCTTCGTCATCATGAGGGCGGGGTTCGACGTCACGAGGGTCGTGCCCTCGCGTCGCATCGTCGTCGCCGGAAAGAGACCGAGGGTGAAGCCCCCCATGAAGTCACGGTCGCCCGACCACTTCAGATAGCGCATCAGCGTGTCGGCCCCGGCGCGCTGTTGCAAGCGAATCTGTCGATCCGTGATGGGCAGAAACTTCGATCTCCCGCCATTCGAGCTTCCCGAAGAGTTGCCGAAGTAGCGAACGCGCTCAGGGACGAGCACGTTCCGCTCACCGCGTCGCATCCTGTCGATAAGTGGTGCGAACGAGTCGTAGTCGCCCACCGGGACGCTCTTGACGAAAGATGCGTAGTCCTGGACGCGCGTAAACTGGTGCGCGCGCCCGAACTGCGTCTGCTCCGCGTGCCGCACCAAAGCGAGGAGCGTCGACTCCTGAACCGTGCGCACGCGCCGCAGGGCGGCATCCCACGCAGAGACGTGCACCGCCGCGATGTGCTGAAGGGCGCTCCCGACCAACCGTGGGTAAAGAGAACGCACCAGCGCTCGCTCCTCGACCGGCTCGCAGGCAGCCGTTGCGGCGCGGCGTGGCTGCGCGCGAGGCGACTCCTGCGACAGCTCACTCATGTGGCTGCTCGTCATAGTGCCAGAGGGCACCGGTTCTCAAGGCGCAAGCGTGCGGCGCCCGCGTGCGTAAAAGTCTCCGCGCCCAACCGATCCGCCTACGCGGTGTGGGTCGCCCTGGGTTCATTGCGCCTCGGCTGCGTCCGTCCGCGTTGGCGGAAAGCGAACGTCGCCCGAGAGGCTGGCTAAAGCGGGTGAGCAGGGGCGCTAGGGAAGCCAACGGCCCGCGAAAGTCAAGAGGTGCCTGACGGGTCTGAACGGTCGCGCGCTCGGTCCGGGTCGGCCGATCGATCCCAACCCGCTCCCAATGACGCGGTGGTCACTCGGCCCGCCCACCGCGAATCGGGCGCGTCGCGTCGATGAGCGCGCGCATCTCGACTGG
Organism: Polyangiaceae bacterium; assembly: GCA_050013115.1. Lineage (GTDB taxonomy): Bacteria > Myxococcota_A > Polyangia > Polyangiales > Polyangiaceae > Palsa-1150. Next base: position 12,687 of record JBEKFX010000027.1, on the reverse strand, counting down.
TGGTCGAAGACCCGTTCCGTGTTTTCGGCAGGACAACAGGATAAGGCCCCTCGACTTCGGTGCCACCACCGCGTCTGAGGGGGGAGAAAGGGGGACTGTCACCGGAGAGAGCCAATCGGCGATCTGCGTCCGCTGCGCCGGCCCCGCAAGGGAAGAGCGGAGCGGGGCCGGCTTGTCGACGGTGACACGCGCAGCCGTTCGCCTATGCAAGCCCCGAGGCGCGTCGGTCGGCAAAGCTCAACGGACCGCGGTCGCGGTGCGGGCGCGGTCGGGCGAAGCGCGGACTGGCGAAGATGCACGCTCCCCCGGCCCGGCCCACGGAACGGCCGGCGTTGGCCGGGCGACCGATGAGCGATCGGCTATAAGACACCGTGGCCATGGCAGACCGAAGGACCCCGCGCGAGATTCTCGCGCCCGGCAAGCTCGACAAGGATTGCGTCGCCGTCAAATTCCAGGGCCGGACGGTCGATCTGCACACGCCCATCGACGCGGCAGCGGGGGAACTCGTCCCCGTTCATGCGACCGATCCGGATGGGCTCGCGGTGATCCGGCATTCGACCGCGCACGTGATGGCCGATGCCGTTCAGCGGCTCTTTCCGGGAACCCGGGTGACCATCGGTCCCGCCATCGACGACGGCTTCTATTACGATTTCGACAAGCCGGGCGGAGGCTTCACCGATGACGATCTGCGTCGAATCGAGCGCGAGATGGCAGAAATCATCCGCAAAGATTCCCCGTTTCGACGCGTCGTCGTGGAGCGCGAAGAAGCCAAGCAGATGTTTTCTGCCCTCGGCGAGACCTACAAGGTCGAGATAATCGACGCGATTCCGGCCGGCGAGGAGATCAGCCTCTACAAGCACGGTTCCGCGCAAGCTGAATGGGTCGACGTTTGCGAGGGGCCTCACGTTCCATCGACCGGCTTTCTAAAGGCCGCGAAACTGACGCATGTGGCCGGCGCCTACTGGCGTGGCGACGAGCGCAACCCGATGCTCCAGCGCATCTACGGGACCGCGTTTCCTTCCATCGAGGCACTCGACGAGCACTTGAGGCTGATCGAGCAAGCCAAACTGCGCGATCATCGAAAGCTCGGCAAAGAGCTCGAGCTCTTCATGTTCGATGAGATCGCGCCCGCAATGCCCTTCTTTCTCCCCCGGGGCGCCTTCGTCTACCAGCGCATGGTGGACTTTATGCGTGCCCTCTACGAGCGCCACGGCTACGACGAAGTCGTCACGCCCCAGGTGTTCGACCCGAAGCTCTTTCGCACGAGCGGCCATCTCGGCCACTACAACGAAAACATGTATCGGCTGTGGACCGAGGACGTCCTCGCCGAGGCCGGCAACGACGTCCGCTCTGCGCTTCAGCAAAGCTCGTTCGCGCTCAAGCCGATGAACTGTCCGAGTCATTGCGTCATTTTCGCGAGCCGGCGGAGGTCCTATCGCGAGCTTCCCTGGCGCGTTGCCGACTTCGGCCGTCTGCATCGTTACGAGCGGGGCGGCGTCGTGCACGGGCTCGCTCGCGTCCGGAGCTTCGCCCAAGACGACGCGCACATTTTTTGCGACGAACGGAGCGTTGCCGCGGAAATCGAGGCTTTCATCGGCTTGCTCAACACTGTGTATCGCGCATTCCAATTCGGACGCATCGACGTCAAGCTGGCGACCCGTCCTGCGGTCGAAAAGCGGCTCGGTTCCGACGAGGACTGGGACCGGAGCGAGCGTGCGCTCGCGGAAGGGTTGGAGCGGGCCGGGCTGAAATACGAGGTGACGCCCGGCGAGGGCGCCTTCTACGGCCCCAAGATCGAATTCCACGTCCACGATGCCCTCAAGCGCTCCTGGCAACTCGGTACCATTCAGTACGACCCGAACCTACCCGAGCGCTTCGGCTTGTCGTTCATCGGCGAGGACGGGAAGGATCACCGACCGGTGATGCTCCATCGTGCGGTATTTGGCTCGATCGAGCGGTTCTTCAGCGTTTATCTCGAACACTGCGGAGGAAACTTTCCGGTCTGGATAGCGCCCAAACAAGCGATCGTGCTCACGGTGAGCGAAAAGAGCGATCAGCATGCTCGACAGGTCGTTCGCCGGCTTCACCTGCACGGGCTCCGCGTCGAGGCCGATCTGTCGAGCGACAAGCTCGGTGCGAAAATTCGCAACGCCCGACTGCTTCGGTACCCCTACCTGCTCGTCGTCGGACCCAAGGAGGCCGAAACCGATTCGGTGGGTGTTCGGTCACGCGACGCGGGTGAGCTAGGATCCATGAAGGTCGACGAATTTGCGGCCCGGCTGGGGGCCGAGGCCAGGGAGCACGCACACGTTGACGCGTAGGGCGGTTCGCGCCGACACTTGAGCGTCAGCAACGGGCACCCGACCGTTTTGGGCGGGGCCGTTTGGCACACACCCGATTCTCAACGAAGAACAACACGGAGGTCACGTAACCAGAATGGCATTGGGGCATCCCCGGTTCGATCCGCGTCAGCAGCAGCGCGGGTATCAGATCCGAGTCAATCACCGCATCCGCGTTCCCGAAGTGCGCGTCATCGACGCCGACGGGAGCATGTTGGGCGTGCTGCAAACCCACGAAGCTCTTCGCAAGGCCCAAGAGAAAGGGCTCGACCTCGTCGAGGTCAACCCGAAGGCGGAGCCGCCGGTCTGCAAGATCCTCGACTTCGGCAAGTACAAATACGAGGAGAAGAAGAAGCAAGCGCAGGCGAGGCGCAATCAATCCGTCGTCGAAATCAAGGAAATCAAACTACGGCCGAAGACCGACGATCACGATATCGCCTTCAAGGTCAAGGCAGCCAGGCGATTTCTCGAAGCGGGGCACAAGGTGAAGTTCACCGTGCGTTTCCGCGGCCGAGAAATTACCCACCCGGAGAAGGCGCACGAGCAGCTCGACATCGTCATCAAGGCCGTCGAAGACGTTGGCAATGTCGAAACACGTCCTTCGATGGAAGCGCGTGCCATGTCGCTCATCGTTGCCCCGAAACAGGCGGTGATGCAGCGCGTCGCGCAGCAACGAGCAGCTCAAGAAAAGGCCCGGCAGCAAGCCGAAAAGGAAGGCAAGCCGCTTCCTCCTCCGCCTCCCTCGTCCGCCGAACTGCCCGACGATGACGACGACGACGACGAGGACGACGACGACGACGGCGCCAGTCCGAACTGAGCCCGGCGGCCCGCGCGACTTCGGGTCGTGCGGTCGCGCCCAAAACCCCTTCATCGACCTGCCGGCGCAACGAGCGCAGGGCCGGTCAGTCGGCACAGGCGCCACTCGTCCATCAGGGTGTCTCCGAGGGATCGGTAGAACGCGAGGGCGGGGTCGTTCCAGTCGAGGACCGCCCACTCAAAATCGTCCGCAGCCACGCTCGACCGCCAGTTTGGCGATGGCTGCCAGGATATCGCGGCCGATTCCCTCGCGGCTCTGCTCCCCGCGAACGAACAAATCTTCGAGGTAAGTTCCGGACTTCGTGAAGAAGATCGAGAAGTTGTGGAAAAAGAAGGCAAAGCCGATGGCGGCGCCATCGGCTTCGGCGATCAGCGCTTCCGCAAAGCGCCGGCGGCCAAAGAGGTGCTCGCACAGGTCTGCCTGCGTTCCGGTGGCCTGGTGGTCGAGCTGCTCATAATGAGCGAACTCGCGGATGAGAGCATGTAGCGACGAAATATCCCCTTCGGTGGCATGGCGGATCATCGCGCGATCCCCAGTGGTGGTCGGCGCCGAGCGGCGTCGGCGGCGCATTCTTTGGCGCTTGCACCGCCGCTGGGGTAACGCTTTGCACCCATGTCGGCTGCATCCGCCCCGACCCGTCCCGTCCGCATCCTCATCGCCAAGCCTGGGCTCGATGGCCATGACCGTGGCGCCAAAGTGGTCGCCCGTGCCCTGCGCGATGCGGGATTCGAGGTCATCTACACGGGCCTCCATCAAACCCCTGAAATGATTGCGAGCGCCGCCGTTCAGGAAGACGTGGACGCGATCGGCCTGTCCATCATGAGCGGAGCGCACAACACACTTTTTCCCGCCGTGATTGAGGAACTTCGAAAGCGGGGGGCGATCGACGTCGTGGTTTTTGGGGGCGGAATCATTCCGGCCGTGGATATCGACCCGCTCAAGGTTGCGGGTGTGACGGGGGTCTTCACGCCCGGCACATCACTCGAAGCGATCATCCAGTGGGTGCGCGAGACAGTCCATCCGCGCGCTTAGTTGTCTACGCGCTCGGGTACGACGCAGCCACTCGACGCGCGCGGCTCGTCGCTTTCCTCGGCGCCGCGACGGGCGCGGCGCCAATCATTTTGGCGGTCGAATGGCTCGCTCGGTCTGGCTGGCGTCCGCCGGCAGCCCTTTCGGCGGTCATCGTCGCGATCGGCTTTCTCTTGTCCGTCCGTGCCGTCGTCGAATACCGCGCCGTGCGCCAGCGCTTGCGAGGCCTTCGGGTCCTCGTCGACGACGAAGCGATTCGGACGGAAAGCGGACGCGAGTCCGAGGTCATCGCGCGATCGCATATTGCGCGAGTCGTCGAGATCGACGGGATCCTCGGAGGTTTACGGGTCGAGTCGAAGCCCGACCCGCACACGCGCGCCGTCACCGCGGCGGTCGTTCCGCGAGGCGGCGAAGGGTTCGGCGAGGTTCGGGCTCGCCTCGAGCAATGGGGCGTCGTCATCGAGCGCCGCGGCCGGCGCGGCCCGCTCGTTCGCATCGGCGTCGCGGCTTCGGTGGTCCTCGCGATCTTCTTTCTGCCTTTTCTCTTCGAGGACCTCCTTTATCACTCGCAGATCTTGGCCGCAGCGATGGTGGTCGCGGCATGGACCGCGATGCGCTGGGTGTCGCGAAGCCGATGACTTCGCGTGTCTCGGCCCTGCTCGCTCCGCGCGGCAACGGCCCGGATCGCTCCGTCGGGGGATGCCGGGGGACAAGGAACCAGGGCTGGCGAGCGTCTTGCGCCGCCGCGTCGACTTACCTCGAGCCGTAGGGCGAAGAGTATGCGCGTCCTTGCGCGTCCTTGCGCAGTCCTTGCGCGCCTGACAGTGTGAGGGATGGCGCGGTTTTCCACGGTCGGGCCATTTCGATGAACTTCGACTTCGACGAGCAGCACAACCTTTTGCGGCGAACGGTTCGGGCCTTTGCCCGCTCCGAAATTGCGCCACATGCGCAGCGCTGGGACCGCGAGGAGCGTTTTCCGACCGAACTCGTGCCGAAGCTCGCAGCGATGGGGCTCTTGGGAATTCGAATCCCCGAGGAGTACGGCGGCGCCGGAATGGACACCTGTGCGTATGCCATTTGTATCGAGGAGCTTGCCCGGGTCGACGGATCCATCGCGCTCTCCGTCGCCTCGCACAACGGTCTAGGGACGGGACATTTGCTGGCTTTCGGGAGCGAGGTGCAAAAGCGCAAATACCTTCCGAAGGCCGCGAGCGGGGAGTGGCTGGCGGCTTGGGCGCTAACCGAGCCCGGCAGCGGGAGTGACGCCGCCGCCCTTCGGACGACCGCTCGCCGGGAGGTGGACGGTTGGATCCTCAATGGCACGAAGACGTTCATCACCCAAGGCTCCGTCGGGGGATTTTGTGTGGTGCTCGCGCGGACGAACGTGGCCGCCCCGAAGCAACAAGGCATCACGGCGTTCATCGTCGAGCGCGGGACGCCCGGGTTCAGTGCGTCGAAGCACCTTCTGAAGCTCGGCTGTCGCGCGAGTGATACCGCGGAGCTGACGTTCGACGAGGTCCGGGTCTCCGACGCCCAACGGCTCGGCGAAGTCGACCGGGCCTTTGCAGACACGATGTGCATTCTCGATCGCGGACGGATTTCGATCGCAGCGATGGCCATTGGGCTCGGTTACGGCGCCCTGGAGAAAGCCGTCAACTACGCAAAGGAGCGCCAGGCTTTCGGAAAGCCCATCGCCGAGTTCCAGGCGATCCAGTGGATCCTCGCTGACGCAAAGGCTCAGCTCGACGCGGCCGCTCTCCTTACGCACCGGGCCGCCTGGCTGGCTGATGCGGGCCGCCCGTACTCCGAGGCGGCGGCGATGGCGAAGCTTTTTGCGAGCGAAGCCTCGACCCGTGCCTGCAACGGCGCAGTCCAAGTGCTCGGCGGCTACGGTTACGTTCGCGAATTCGACGTCGAGCGCCATCTCCGGGACGCGAAACTCTGCGAGATCGGTGAGGGCACGAGCGAGGTCCAGAGAATGGTCATCGCGAAGCACGTCCTCGCCTGAACGAAGGCGTTCCCGAAACGGGCGTAGGCTCGCCCACCGGTTCGTCCCAACGGCCGGCCCCGTCCTTCTGTGGGCTGGTGGACCCCCGCTGGGCTCGTTGCGGGCGGTCGCTGCCCCGGCGTTTGCTCGCCGGCTGCCCCGCACCGCGTGCGGAAGCGCGCACGCGAAGGCGGGCCAGCGTCTTGTCGCGGGATCGAGACGAATCGTTCGCTTGACAAGGTACGGGCCGCCGCTTCGCGCCTCGACGACGCGTGAACCAAATGAAGCCTACATGCCGAGAAATATTGACACTCAATGTCTCCATCCATATCGTCGCAGCCTGGCGTGGGAAATCGTGGCAAGAAGTGCCATTCCACGATTGGGCGAGAGGTGAAGCGCGTCGATGTTTCGCGGGCGACACGAGCACACGATCGACGCCAAGGGACGGACCAGCGTTCCGGCCCGGTATCGCGACGCGCTCGATGCAGCGGGCGAACGTCGAATCGTGGTCACGAGCGCCCTCGACCCATGCCTCGTCGCGTACGCCCCAGCCGAGTGGAACGCCTTCGAGGAGCGATTGGGCAAGCTTTCACAATTCGATCGTGCGGTCCAAAAGCTTCGACGGATCTACGTCTCGGGCGCGGTCGAATGCGAAATCGACGACGTCGGCCGCATCTTGGTTCCTCCGACCCTTCGCGAGCACGCGCGCCTCAAAAAGGACGTCCTTTGGGCCGGGTCCGGTCGCTATGCGGAGCTCTGGGACAGAGAAGAGTGGCAGCGGCACTTCGAGACGACCGAGGACGAGCGGCGGGACATCGCGACACGTTTGGCGGAGCTCGGGCTATGAGCAATCTTCAGCTCGCCCTACCGGGCGTCCTCGCCGACACGCCGGCCGAGTGGGTCTGGCATGACGACTTCCATGAGGTGAGCGACGTGAAACGCTTCGAGCACGCGACCGTCATGCGAGGAGAGGTCGTCCGCGCGCTCGAGCCTCGAGCCGGTCACCTGTATGTGGACCTGACGCTCGGGGCCGGTGGGCACACCGTCGCGATCCTCGAGGCACAGCCGAAGGCCCGGGTTGTCGCCCTCGACCGGGACCCTGCGGCCATCGCGGCGGCCGAAGAACGGCTCGCGCCCGTCGCAGACCGGGTGATGCTCGTCCGGGCCACGTTCTCGACTGTTCGCGAGCAGCTCGATTCGCTCGGGATCGACCGAGCCGACGGAGTCGTCGCCGACCTCGGGGTGAGCTCGCCGCAACTCGACGACCCCGAGCGAGGTATGAGTTTTCGGCGCGAAGGCCCGATTGACATGCGCATGGACCCCGAAGGCGAGACCGCATTCGATTTGATCGAGCGGCTTTCGGACGACGAACTGGCGAACGTGATTTACCAATACGGCGACGAACGACGATCGCGCCGGATCGCTCGGAGCATCAAGAAGGCTCTGGCGGCGGCAGAGCTGCGTACGACGCTGGATCTGCGCCGCGCCATCGTGCGTGCCGTGGGGCCGGCCCGCGTCGGTGGCGTGGACCCGGCGACGCGGACATTTCAAGCTCTGCGAATCGCTGTAAACCGCGAGCTCGAGGAGCTCGAACAGTTGCTCGCGCTCCTGCCGACGGTCATCGCAGACGGAGGGGTCGCAGCGATCGTTTCCTTTCATTCCCTCGAGGATCGCCTCGTCAAACGCACGTTCGCCGCGATCGGTTGGTCGCCTCTGACGAAAAAGCCTCTCGTTGCAACCGACGAGGAATGCGCGCAGAACGTCCGCGCCCGAAGTGCCAAACTGCGCTCTGCGCGACGGGTGAGCACCGAGGTCATCGAATGAGACGGGAGCGCGGCGCGTTTTTGGCGCTCTGGACGCTTGCCGTCGCGGCGACGGTTAGTGCGTTCGTGCTTCACTTGGCCCTCCGGGGACGCACGATGCAACTCGGTTACGAGCTCGGGCGTGCGCGGCAGGAGCAGTCGCGGCTCCGTGAAGTCAAGCGTGTCCTCGAGCTCGAGTCCGCCAGCTACAAAACGCCGCAGCGCGTCGAGATCGTGGCTCGAACCCTGCTCGGAATGGAACCGCCGTCCTCCGACCGGATCGTTCCGGTGGCCGCCCTACCGCCGGCCGGCGGGTTGGGTGATCTTGCAGCGGCGAACGGGGAAATGCCATGAAGAACCTCGAACCCCGTCGCGCCCGGTGGATCCGCGCGCGCATGGGGGTTCTTTGCGGCCTCATGGGGCTGGCGCTCGGGGGAATCGTTTCGAGCGCCTGGCGCGTTCAGGTCGAAGAGGGCCCCGAGTGGCGCGATACCGCGGAGAAGCAACGACAGCGGCGGCTGCACGTCGAGCCGAAGCGCGGCACAATCTACGACCGCAACGGAACGCCGTTGGCGGTCAGCATCGAAGTACCCAGTGTCAGTGCGGACGTCGCGGAAATGCTGCGCGGAACTGACGACAAACAAGCCCAGGAGCTCAAGTTGCGAGACGCGGCGGCGCGCCTTGGGCGGGCGCTGTCGATGAATTCCGGCGAGCTTTACGCCAAACTTGCCCAGCGTCGGCGGTTCCTTTGGATCAAGCGACGCGTGACGGGGGACGAAGCCGAGGCGATTCGAGAGCTGAGCGATGCGAAGAAGCTGGGGGCGAGCGCGGTTCGAGGTCTGTCCATCGAAGGCGAGGGCCACCGCTACTATCCAGGTCGCGAGCTGGCCGGGCCGGTGCTCGGGTTCGTGGCGCCGGACGGACGCGGCAAGGACGGCCTCGAGCTGGCCGAAGACGAAGACCTTCGAGGAAGGATCGAAGATGTCCAAGGACTGCGGGATCGCAGCGGAAGGCTCATCTTCGAGGTCGTGAACGACGATCGCTCGCTGCAGGGCGACGACGTCACGCTGTCGATCGACGAAGGCATCGAGCACGTCGTCGAGGGCGAGCTCGACGCAGCGATGCGCACTTACGAAACGAGAGGCGGCTCGCTCGCCGTCGTCGATCCGCTTTCCGGAGAGATTCTCGCGCTTGCTAGCGCACCGGGATACAACCCGAACGACTACGCCGACAGCGACGTCGACGCCCGCCGCGATCGCGTCGTCACCGACCGATTCGAACCCGGGTCCGTCATGAAGACGTTCGCCATTTCCGGGGCGCTGGCGGCCGGCACGCTGAAGCCGACCGACACGATCGACTGCGAGCGCGGCGTCTACAGAATCGGCGGGGTCACGATTCACGACACGCACGTCAACGACCGATTGACGCCCACGCAAATCCTCGCCCGAAGTTCGAACATCGGCGCCTTGAAGATTGGTTTAGGGCTGGGTGAACCCGCTCTTTATGCTGCCTATCGCCGCTTTGGCTTCGGGGAGCCCACCGGCCTCCCTCTCCCGGGCGAGGCGGAAGGCGTGCTCCGGCCCAAGGGCCGTCCTTGGTACGACGCCGAAACGGCGAGCGCGAGCTTCGGTCAGGGCATCACCGTGACGACGTTGCAATTGGCCATGGCCATGAGCGCCATCGCCAACGGCGGCAAGCTGCTCGAACCAATTCTCGTCAAGCGGGTGACCGATGCTCGGGGCGTCACGGTCCGAGAAGCAAGCACCCACGTGCGGCGTGAGGTGCTTTCGCCGGGGGTCGCACGCACCGTAGCCGAGATGCTGACGGCCGTCACCGAGGAGGGTGGCACGGCGGTGGAGGCGGCGATCCCGGGCTTTCGTGTTGCGGGCAAGACGTCGACGGCACAGAAGGTCGACCCTGCCACGGGAAAATACTCGGTGGATAAGTATACGGCGGTGTTCGTTGGCTTCGTGCCGGTCGAACATCCACGGCTGGTCATCGCGATCGTACTCGATGAACCGATGATCGGTCGGTACGGGGGCGACCTGGCTGGTCCGGTATTCCGGCGGGTGGCCGAGAGCAGCCTGCGTTACCTCGGCGTTACCCCGGGTGCCAGCGGACCGGTGGTGGCGTTGCGACGTGGCTTGGATTCCGCCGATGCGGTGGAGAGCCCATCCCCGCCGACTCCGGCGCCGGAGCCGAGAGTGGCTGCGGCGCCCATCCTTCCGGGCAACATTCGGGTACCCGACGCCACCGGTATGGCGGCTCACGATGTCGTGCTCGCGCTGAGCCGTGCGGGCCTCCTCCCCGAGATCGAAGGCTGGGGACGTGTCGTCCGTCAGACGCCGGCGCCGGGAGCCGCAGCACCGAAAGGAAGCGCGGTGCGGGTCGTTCTCGAGCCCACGTCATGAACGACAACTCGGAGAACGAGCCATCGCCGGGGATACGCCTCGTCGAGCTGGCGTCCGAGGTCCGGGGTCATGCGGCCATCCATGGCGATGGATCCGTCCGAATTCGGGGTGTACGTCACGATTCCCGGACCGTGCAGCCCGGAGACCTGTTCGTGGCTCGAAAGGGGGCGAATGTCGACGGAGCGAGCTTCGTTGCGGACGCCGTCTCGCGCGGGGCCGCTGCGATTTTGGCCGCACGGGAGACACTCGATCCACGGACGGTCACCGTCCCCGTCCTTTTCGTGGACGATGTCGCCGATGGGCTGGCCATCGCCTCCGACGTGGTCTACGGGCGACCATCTCTGGCTCTCGACGTCGTCGGCATTACGGGCACCAACGGGAAGACGACCTGCGCGCACCTCGTTCGCGCGGCCCTCGATGGGGCACTCGGCCGCGCCGGCTGCGGCACGATAGGCACGCTCGGACACTCATTTGGCTCATGGCGCGCGCCCGCCGTCCACACGACCCCCGAAGCCGACGACCTTGCGAGGTCCATGAGCGTCATGCGCGCGCTCGGAGCGACGCGCGTCGCCATGGAGGTGTCGTCGCACGCGTTGGCGCTCGGTCGGGTACGCGCGCTACGCTTCAAAGTGGCGGCGTTGACCAACGTCACTCGAGACCATCTGGATTTCCATCGAACGATGGCCGAGTACGCCGAGACCAAGGCCTTGCTCTTTACGAGGCTCGGCCCCGACGCCGCCGTCATCAACGTCGACGATGCCTTCGGGCGCGTGCTGGCTGCGCGCTTGCGGGTGCCCGAGGTCGCCGAATGCGATCGCTCGCCCGCCAGGCGCGCGGCTGTCTTTCGTGTGACCGCCAGACTCGGGGTCGACGAATCGAATGCGGAGGTATTTCCACGGGACGTGCTCATGGGCGCTCGAGGCATCGACGCGACCGTCCGCACTCCGGCGGGAACGGTTCGAATCGCCTCCCGGCTCATCGGTGCCCACAACCTCGATAACCTGCTCCTGTCCATCGCAATTGCATGTGCACTCGAAGTCGACGTCAGTCGTGCGGCCGAAGCCCTCTCAAACGCGACGGCCCCGCCGGGGCGGCTCGAGCGCTGCGACGCCGACGGCGACGATATCGTCGTCGTCGTCGACTACGCCCACACGCCTGACGCTCTCGCCCGCGTCCTCGATGCGGTGCGGGGCGTCGCGAGGCAACGTGTGTGGTGCGTCTTCGGATGTGGCGGCGATCGGGATCCGACGAAGCGAGCGTTGATGGGTGAAGAGGTCGCACGCCGCGCAGAGGTCGCGGTGGTGACGAACGACAATCCGCGAACCGAAGACCCGCGGGTCATCGCGGAGGCGGTCGCGAACGGAGTCCGGGCTGCGGGTCTGGAGCCATGGGTCGAGCTCGACCGCAGGAGGGCGATCGCCTTCGCCATCCATTCAGCCACGGCCGGCGACGTCGTCTTGGTCGCTGGCAAGGGACACGAGGACTATCAAGTCGTCGGCGCCGTGAAGCATCCGTTCGACGACCGCATCGAGGCGCGCGAGGCATTGGCGGAGAGGCGCCGCTCCCGAGGGGCTGGATGAGATGTCGACGCCGATTCCAACCAATGAAGTGCCTCTCACGGTTTGGGCTGCCGCGGCGGCGAGCGACGGCCGCATCGTGCGCGCGCGTGATCCGGAATCGACCTTCGTCGGCATCACGAGCGATAGCCGGTCGGTTCGACCGGGCTGCGTCTTCGTCGCCCTGCGAGGAGAAAACCACGACGGGCACGAGTATCTCGACCCTGCCATCCGAGCCGGGGCGGGTCTGGTCGTCGTCGGGCCTGGGCGTGCGCCGAACACGGAGGCCGTCGACGTTGTGGAGGTGGACGACACGCTCGTCGCCTGGGGTGCACTCGGGCGTGCGCACGTGCGGGCTTGGCGCCGCCAACGAGACGATACGCGGCTCGTTGCGATCACCGGCAGCGCGGGTAAGACGACGACCAAGGAGCTCGTCGCGGCTTTGCTTCGGGCCGTCGGCGCGTGTCATGCGACGCTCGGGAATCTCAACAATCGCGTCGGGGTACCGGCCGTCGCATTCGGCCTGGGGTCACTGCATCGCTTTGCGGTTTTCGAGATCGGCATGAGCGTGCGGGGCGAGATCAATGCGCTCACCCGTATCCTCGAGCCCGACGTGGCCGTCCTGACGAACGTCGGTGTGGCGCACGCTGAGGGTGTCGGCGGGTCGAGATCAGACGTTGCCCGCGAAAAGGGAGCGATCTTTGGGAACCTGACGGCGGACTCGGTCGCCGTGACTTGCTTCGACG
>JBEKFX010000026.1:0-58795 GCA_050013115.1 Polyangiaceae bacterium | reverse complement strand
GGCCAGCACGCCGACGCCTGCGGCCACGTCGGCAGCGATGAAACGCGTCCTCACGGGGCCCACTTGGCTGTCGGTGCAATGAGGCGCGCACGACGACTCGAGGTCATGCTTGGTCGCATTGCCGCTGACGCCGAGAACAGCGAAAGTTGCAAAAGAAACAACCGTGATCGCACCGAGCACGTAAACGGGCCACGTCACCGGGCGAGGCGAGTCCGAGGCGGCCGGCGCGGGTCCCGTCAGGTGAGCGGTCCCCGTAGGCCGGATGGGCGCCGGCGCCGAACTCCACGTCGCCGAAATGAGGTCGCTCTTCGTGTGGGCGACGATCGCCTTCTTCTCGATCGGCGGAGCACCCTGGCGTTCGAACACGAATACGTGGAGTCCTGGGTTGATCTCGATGGGTTTCCCGTCCAATTTGGTCGCGATGCGAGCGCCATCCATCCAGACGGAGACATCGAAGACGTTGTCCTCGCCAACCTTGGCTTCGAGGATGATCGACGGAATGCTGTCGACCACTTGACTGAGCCACGTAGTGCAATCGCTCTGAATGATTCCTGGGCATGTCGCCGCAGCGCACGTCTCGAGCGCTTTTCGCGCTTTGAGAAGGTCGCCGTCCTTCCGATACCCTTGGGCATCGTCATAGGCAGCGACGCATGCCCTGGTTGCCTCGCTCAGGTCCGACCAGGAATCGACGCCCGTCGTCACGGTAGCAAGAGCCGCCGCAACCCCGACCAGCGAGGCAAACCTCGTCGAGCGGCCAAGAACTCGCATCAATCCATCGGCTTGGACCGCTGCGCCTCCGCTGCCTGTGGGCCTGCGCCGGACTCAGCGTTCTCCTTAAAACCTACGCTTTCGCCACTTTGACGTCAACGCTTGCCGGCCGCGGTTCATCGGAACCTGGGAAGCCGAGGCCGTTTCGCCGGCCATGAGCCGTCGCGATCTCGTTCACGCCAACGCGCCCGCCCGCCATGTTGCTCACTCGAGCCGCACACGAGCGCACACGTGCCGGCCTGCGGGCGACCTCCTGTGCGCGGGGCACAACGCGCCGGTCGTGGGTACCGGCGATCTGAATCGCGGCGAGAATGGAGTTGCGAAGGCGCGGGCGAAGCTGCGCGAGCGCGTTCTTTGGCCGTAAGCTGGGGGTGGTTCATGCTTCAGACGGCCGAGCGGGGACACTGCAAGAGACAAACGGCCGAGCTGCGCGCGGCCGTGCGGGGACGACCATGAGCCAGGCGGGCGATCGCGGTGGCTCGCGGCCCGACTTTCACAAGGAGTACCATGTCATCGCCAAGCTCGGCGAAGGGGGAATGGCGGTCGTCCACCTCGCTGTGGTCCGCAGCGTCGCGGGCGTCCGCAAGCTCGCAGTCCTCAAGTCGGTGCGACCCGAGCTTTTCACCGATCCGCGAATCCGCGAGATGTTCCTTGCTGAAGCGCGCCTGGCCGTGACGTTGAACCACCCGAACATCGTTCAAACCTATGAGGCCGTGGTCATGGGCGGACAGCCGGTGCTCGTCATGGAGTACCTGGAGGGACAATCGTTGTCCCGCGTCCTCAGGCGAGAGCCGCGCGTCGAGGTACCGCTGTCTCTTCGCCTCTTCGTATTGAAGGACTTGCTGGGCGGCCTCGACTACCTGCACAGCGCAACGGACCTGGACGGCAGTCCGCTTCATCTCGTGCATAGGGACGTCTCGCCCCAAAATGTCTTTGTCACCTATGACGGGCACGTCAAGTTGCTCGACTTCGGCATCGCGACGAAGATGGGCGCCATCGGGACCACCGAGGTCGGCGTCATCAAGGGCAAGGTCCGATACATGTCGCCCGAGCAGCTCGTCGGGTCGGACCGCCTCGACCGACGCGCCGATCTGTTTGCGGTCGGCGTGATGCTTTGGGAGGCGATAACCGGCCAGCGCATGTGGGAAGGAGTCCCTGACGTGCAGGTCATCCAGAGCCTCGCCCATGGAAACGTGCCGGCACCGAGCAGCGTCGCCGCGAACGTCCCGCCGTTGCTCGAGGCGATTTGCAAGAAGGCGCTCGCCGTCCGGTGCGATGAGCGGTACGAGTCTGCCGCGGCCATGCAGGCCGATCTCGAGCGCGCGATCGTCGGGCTGGCGGTAGAAACCGACGCCCGTCAGGTCGGCAAGCTCGTCGCCGCATGGTTCGGCGAGCCGCGCGCGGCCACGAAAAAGGCCATCGAGGCGCAGTTGAAGGACCAAAACGCGTCCGTCGTCAGCTTCGCTCCGGAGGATCGCGACGCGCCCGCGGCTGCCGCAAATTCGATCAGCGGTGAGCGTAGCCGTAGCGAGCGGGCCGAGCCGAGTGGAGCGCTCCAAGCCGAGGCGCGCCGCCGGCGCCTTCGGTCGCGGTGGATCGCGGCCGCTACGTTCACCTCTCTTGCCATTGCAGCGGCCTTGGTATCGCGTCGCGACGGGCATCCTGGCATCGCACCTTCCGTGCACGCCGGCCCGGGCCCCATCCGCGATGCTCCCCCTTCGCCGTCGGCATCCTCCACCGCGGCGCCGGTGAAAGACCAAGTGGTGCACGTTTTTTTCCAAGCGACTCCGCCGGCTGCCAAGCTCTATTGGGACGACGCGCCGCTTCCCGGCAATCCGTTCGAAGGGGACCTCCCGAGCGACTCGGCCCGCCACACGATCCGGGCGGAATTGGGAGGATATGCTTCCCAGACGCACGTCGCAGCGCTCAGCGGTCCACTCCGGTTGACGCTCAAACTCGAGGGGACCCCCGAACATCATCGAGCGGCGCCCGGTTCGGGGGCCGGTCACGCGGTGGGTGTCGCAACGACGACAACGGTGCCGGCTCCTCGCTCCGGAAACGCGGCGGTTGCAAGCGCGCCTCCCCGCGACCGCTCTTCCTCACCGCCGTGCACTCCACCCTTTTTCTTCGATTCGGCGGGGATTAAGCACGTGAAGCCCGAGTGTCTCGATTGACTTTCCCGTATTGCCAGGCGCCATTCCGACCATCCACCCATACGACGTCGCTCCTTGTCTAACCGAAAGTGCATGAACGAGCGGCGCTGAGGCGCGGCCGCATCTTGCCGACGAGGTGGCTGTGGACCGCAAGCAATTCAGGCCGGGCCTCGAGATCGGGTGATGGCCGTTCGCCTTGCATCTTTCGGCGCGGTCAATGAAACCGACCTGGGTCAAGGGGTCGAGGCGGCGCAGGGCGCTGTTGCGAACTGCTTTGCAACAAGAGGCGGCTCATTGGGGAGCGGCCGCATTCGCCGCACACTGCTCACGACGGCGACCGCGCTTTTGCCGAATCGTCACTGGGTCGTTTCTCTGCGCTGATAGAAGCCGGTGGTCATGGCGACCCACAAGACCGCGTTGCGGAGAGTCAGCGCCGCAATCGCCGGCGGCTTCGTGGTCCTCTGCGCGATCTTTGGAGTCCGGGCCGCTTCATCGGCGTTGGCCACGCCGGCCGCGCAGCGTCACGTCCCCGCTGCGGCAGCCAGCAATCACAAGTTCGATCCCGAGGCCGTCACGTCGGACAGTGCCGCGGGAACGCATGCGCCACAAACAAGCGACGTGCGTGTGTCTTTGGGCCGCACCATCTTCTTCGATACGCGCCTTTCCGTTCCGGAAGGAACGAGTTGCGCGAGCTGCCACGATCCCAAACGCGCCTTTGCCGGCAATCATGGTTCGACCAACGGCGTCGCGCTCGGGAGTCGGCCGAATCATTACGCCAAACGGAACACTCCGTCGGTACTTTATCTGCGATTTGTCCGCAAATTCCACTTGCACTGGGAAGAGGACGCTCCGCTCGTGGGCGCTTACGCTGGATTCTTCTGGGACGGACGCGTCGACTCCCTCGTCGACCTGGTGAAGCAGCCGCTCCTGAACCCCAACGAGATGAATGCGGGCGATGCAGGGCGCATTGCCGCAACCATCGCCTCGGCACCGTATGCCGCGGACTTCCGGAGGGAGTTCGGCTCGGCGCTGGATGACCCGAACGCAGCCCTCAAAGCTATCGGCGACGCGGTGAACGCGTACCTCTTGAGCGGAGAAATGTCACCGTTTTCGTCTCGGTACGACGATTACATTCGCGGCAAAGAGCAGCTCACGACCATCGAGGCGCAGGGCCTGAAGCTCTTCAAGGATCCTGCGAAAGGCGCATGCTCCGGATGTCACAAGCTGAACGATCGCTCCCGTGACCCGAAGGGTTCGTTGTTCACGGACTATGAATTCGATTCCGTGGCGGTGCCACGGAATCGCGCGCTGCCCGCGACGCGCGACCCGAAGTACTTCGACCTGGGACTGTGCGAGCGCGCCGACGACGACTACAAGGCCAAGACGGCAGAGTTCTGCGGGAAGTTTCGGACACCGTCGCTGCGCAACGTGGCGGTCCGGCAAACTTTCATGCACAACGGTGTTTTTTCGAAGCTTCGGGACGTCATTGCCTTTTATGCGACGCGGGATACGAGCCCCGAGCGCTGGTACAAATCGGGCGTTTTCGACGACATCCCCACCGAATATCGAGACAACGTCAACGTTGATAAAGCTCCGTACAACCGGCGCCGAGGGGGATCCCCGGCGCTGGACGATCAGGAGATCGACGCCATCGTTGCGTTTTTGGGGACGCTGACGGACGCGCAGTTTCGCTGAGCCAAAGTCAAACCCGTCGATTTCCGGAATTCGGAGCTCGTCATCGCAAATTCGGAGATTCTCAGGTGGGGCGCTTAGACGGTCTTACGCCGAAGAGCAGGATTCCAATGCAAAACGGCGTGGGCCTCGTCTGGCACGACGAGTGCCTCGCAGGGCGAGGGAAAGGGCGCCGAATCGACGAAGGGCGCATCAGTGCAACTGGCAGTTCAATTGAGGAGGACATCGACAATGCGTAAGCACACAGCTCTATGGATTTTGACTGGCCTCGCGTGGATCGGGGCCGCCGCCGCCCCGTCGACGCCGGCTGGGGCCGTGACGGCATTCTCCAAGAAGGGCAAGAACGACGACAAGACCAGCTCGCCCATCAAGCACGTCGTCGTCATCATCGGCGAGAACCGCTCGTTCGACCACGTGTTCGCGACTTTCAAGCCGAAGAACGGGGAACGAATCGACAACATTCTCTCGAAGGGGATCATCAAGGAAGACGGTTCGCCGGGTCCGAACTTCTCTCTCGCGATCCAGAAGAGCGCGGTCGACTCGCCTCCGGACACCTTCGAGCTGAGCCCGCCGGGGCAGACGCCGTACACCGTCCTGCCGCCCGTCACCGCTGGCGGCCCGACGACCCCCTATGTCTCGTCGCTCGCCCAGGCGACGTCGAGCGAGAGCCTCGCGCTTCCGGCCAGCTACATTCCGAAGCTCCTTACTGGCGCCACGGGTCTGACGAGCGGCACGCCGGACACCCGCCTCGCGCAGAATCCGCTTACCGTTCCGCCTGGACCCTTCCAGCTGTCGCCGGGCATCACGGGCGACGACTACTCCGCGAGCCCGGTTCACCGCTTCTACCAGATGTGGCAGCAGCTCGACTGCTCCGTCGATCACTCGACCATATGGAACCCGGCCGGGTGCGTCTCCGATCTGTTCCCCTGGGTCGAAGTCAGCGTCGGCGCTGGCGCCAACGGCAGCCCCCCGCCCACGCTCCTCACCGACTTCACCACCAGAGAGGGGTCGGCGTCGATGGGCTTCTACAACATCGAAAAGGGCGACGCACCGTACTTCAAGTATCTCGCGGAAACGTACGCGATCAGTGACAACTTCCACCAGGCGATCGCGGGCGGCACGATGGCCAACCACATCGCGCTCGGCACCGGCGACGCCGATTGGTACAGCGATGGCAATGGCAATCCGGCCACTCCGCCCTCCCTCGACATCGAGAACCCCGATCCGCAGGCCGGCACGAACGACTGGTACACGCAGGACGGCTATTCCGGCGGTTCCTACACCAACTGCGCCGACGAGACGCAGCCGGGCGTGAAGGAAGTCTCGGCGTACCTGGGCGAGCTCGGTGTCAAGCCGAACTGCGACAAGGACCACTACTACATCGTCAATAACTACAACCCCGGATACTTCGGCGACGGCACCCTCGACACGGTCGATCCATTCACCATGTCGCCTGCCACGACGCCCACGATCGGCAATCTCCTGTCGGATCACGACGTATCCTGGCGCTACTACGGTGAGGATTTCAACGCCTACGTCGCCGACCCGGAGGGCTACGAGCCGGGCAACGAGTACTGCAACATCTGCAATCCGTTCCAGTATAACCAGGCGATCATGACGGATCCGGAGCTTCGCGCGAACCTGAAGGATCTGGCCGATCTCTACACGGATATCGCGAGCGGCTTTCTCCCGGCTTTCTCGATCACCAAGCCGAGCGGGCTCCTCGACGGCCACCCCGCCTCCTCCAAGCTCTCGCTCTTCGAGGGCTATACGAAAAAGGTGGTCGACGCGATCAAGGCGCAGCCCGAGCTCTGGAAGGACACCGCCATTTTCATCACGTTCGACGAGGGTGGAGGCTACTGGGACTCCGGCTACGTGCAGCCGCTCGACTTCTTCGGCGACGGCACGCGCATCCCGCTCATCACGGTGTCTCCGTACGCGACTGGCGGTCACGTCAGCCATGATTATGCCGACCACGTCTCGATCCTAAAGTTTGTCGAGAAGAACTGGGGCCTGCCGCCGATCACGGGCCGCAGCCGCGACAACCTGCCGAACCCCATTGCGAGCGACCGTCTCCCCTGGGTTCCCCGCAACGGGCCGTCGATCGACGATCTCGCCGACGAGTTCGACTTCGGTCATCACCCGGCCGACAAGCAGTACCACTGGTAAGCGCGCCCGCCTCGTAGGGGTGTGTCAAGCGCCGGCGCCCCTTGGGAGGGGCCGGCGCTTGTCTTTTTTGCTCGTATGCGGCCGGCTGATGGGTTCATCGCGACGGCCGGGCGCTGTCATGGCCCGGTCAGGTGGCCTGAAGGCCCAGCAACTCTCCGAGCCAGGGTTCGTAGTTCCGCCAACGCGCGACCGAGGTGCGGTAGATGGGCTGCCGCGCCTGCCATCGGCTGGCCGTCCGCACAGCATCGGGGTTGCGATCGGGACTGACGCACGCTGGGTCCCATTCGAGGCCGCAGAACCGAATGAGGCGCCGCGCGGTCTCCACGGGGGCGGCGGTCGCCTGCTCGTAGTCCACGTCGATCAGGCACGCGGCGGGAAGCACCGTGCGCCAATGGTTCATGAGGCGCACATACTGGCGATAGTACGCGGCGAGGTCCCCGCGATCGCTCGCGAAGCCCCAATGCTCCGCGAAGTAGGTCGAGTAGATCGAGAGGCAGGTGTCGATCGGATTGCGCCGGCAATGAACGATGCGCGCCTTCGGCAAGAGCATGTGGACGAGGCCCACCCACAAAAAGTTGAACGGCATCTTGTCGGTCACGCGGAGAGCCTCCGGAGCAATGCCGCGGAGCAGGCGGAGGTAGTTCTTGCGAAGGTCCTCCGCTCTCGCGGCGAGCTTCGCTGTCGCAGCTCCGACCCAGGCCGGGGCACTCTGGTTCCAGAAGCTCCGCTCACCGCCTCCACCGACCAGCGGGTGACTCGAGATGAAGCGTTCGACGAGCGTCGTACCGGATCGCGGCATGCCGACGACGAGGACGGGTGTTTCGTCGTCCGTCCCGAGGGCGGCGTTCTCGGCGAAGAAGCGGTGTGTGAACCGCGCGACGAGCCCGTCGACGCCGCGCTCGAACTGGTCCCGGTCGAACGGCGCGATCTTGTGCCGGATGCGGTTGGCGGCGTCGAAGTGTTCCATCGCCGCCTCGTAATCGCGCAGGTCGTCGAGCGCTTTGCCCGCAGCGAAGTGAAGCATCATCCGCTGGCGCTCGGTGAGTTCGTGTTCTTCGAGGCGCTTGACGATGCGCTCGACGATGGGCCTGTCGCCGTCGGCCATCTTTCTCGATGTGACCAGCCCGAGGTGGCCCGTGGCCTGCCACGGGGCAAGCTCGATCGACCGCTCGAAGGCCGATCCTGCTTCGCCGAAGCGCCCTGCCTCGAGAAGCAGATGGCCAAGGGCGAGCTCGGCCTCCACACGAAAGGACGCGCCCGAGCCGTCCGCCTGGGCGCGAGCGATGACTTTTTTTAGGTACGCCTCGGCCTCGCCCTCTCGACCCTGAGCGCCAAGCGCCTTTGCCTTGCAGAGGAGGCCGTACGTGCTGGCCGGCGCCGCCTCAAAGGCCTGCTCGTAGGACGCCGTCGCTTCATCGAAGCGGTTTTTTCGGCGCAAGATGTCGCCCGCCTGGCCGTGCGCTTCGGCGAGCTTTGAGTCGAGCGCCGTGGCGGTGCGGAGGGCCGCGAGAGCGCTTTCCTCGTTCCCTGCCTGCGCCAGCGCGAGCCCGAGCTCGAAGTGCACGCGCGCGATCGTCGGCTCGAGCTCGATCGAGCGGCGCAGCCAGCCGACCGCTTCAGCCGAACGTTGCGCGAAGAGGCACGCGACGCCGAGCTCGTGGAGTGTCGCGGGATCGTTCGGCGCGAGGAGCGCCGCCTGTTTCAACGGCGCGATCGCGTCTGCATACCGGCGGGCATCGAGGTGGGCGCGAGCGACGCGCAATGCGTTCGCGACGGCACCCGGCGGCGGAGACGGGGAGTCACGCAAGCCCGACATGTGGCGCCTCAAGAGAGCACGTCGGGGCGGGTTCTGCATCCACCTCGCGAGCCGGCCGGCATCGCCGCCGTTGCCAAAGGTCGTCGCCCTGCCTTGGCGCGCCGTCAACTCGTCATTGGACGCTTGCCGGAAACAACAAATCGAGCACCCTGTCGGCCGCACTGCACACGGTCAGGTTCGACGTGTCGAGTTCGAGATCCGGCGCCTCTGGCGCTTCGTATGGATCGTCAATGCCCGTAAACTGCCGGATGAGCCCCGCGCGCGCACGGGCGTAGAGGCCCTTCGCGTCTCGACGCTCGCAAACCTCCAGCGGGGTGGAGACGTACACTTCTACAAATCTCTTGCTGAGATTTCGCGCGTAAGCTCGCGAAGCACGGTACGGCGAGACCAGTGCGACGATCGTCGTGATGCCGTGATAGGCGAGGCGACTCGCCAGGAACGCGACGCGTCGCGCGTGAGCCTCGCGATCCTCACGCGAAAAGCCCGTCGGCATGGCGGCCCGAAGATCATCGCCGTCGAGCACTTCCACCGGAAGACCATGCTGGCCGAGTCGATCGGCGACGGCCGACGCGAGAGTTGTCTTTCCTGAGCCAGACAGGCCCGTAAGCCAAACGACGTGGGCTTGCCGTGCGATGCTCATGGTTGCGACTCCGCAAGGGCCAGGGCCCCCGAGCATAGTCATAGGTGCTCCGCTCGGGGTCCGGAAGTTCGCAAAGCCTTGCGCGGCGGACAGCCAACGCTCGATCGTCGACCGGCCGAGTGCACCCCCCCCGTCGTCGGATGCGTAGGAGCGCGAGGCCAACTCGCACCCTCGCCTTTCAATCCGCGCCCGCGTCCGTGGCCCCGTCCTTTTCGGCCGCTCCACTGTCGTTGGGCGTTCCGCCCCCGTCGGGCACGGGAGCGCGGCAAGCCAAGGCCCCGCCGCCGCCACCCGCCGCTCTGCATACGAGCCCGGCCGGGCAGTCGGAGCTCAGAGCGCATAGTTGGGCGCCGCCGCCCATGCACGTGGGGCCCATCTGACAGGCCCCGCCACCATTGGTGCAGCAGATCATCCCGCCGTCGCAGCTCCCCGCTGTGCAAGGGGGGACCGCACAGATCATTGGCGCGCCCCCGCCCGTAGCCTGACACGTCGCCCCGGAAGGGCATTCCGCCGTGGTCGCGCAGACCTGATCCGCACCCATGCCGCATGCGGTCGCCTGACAGGCGGCGCCGCCGCGCCCCACTTCGCAGCAAAACTGGCCCGCGTCGCAGCTCGCTGCGCCCGTGCAGGGGGGCACGCCGCACGCCATGACGCCTCCGCCTCCAGCTCCGGGCAGGCACACCTGGCCAGCCGAGCACTCTGCACTCGCCTTGCACAGCTGCGCCGCGCCCATCGCGCACGTGGTCTCGCACGTGGCGCCGGCGCCGCGGCCGGCACCCGCGCAACAAACATCGCCGGCGGAACAGCTTGCTGAGCCAGTGCATGGCGGAACGCGGCATGTCATCGCGCCACCGCCGCCCATGCACATTTGCCCGGCGGGGCACTCGCTCGTGCCGCTGCAGATCTGCGTGGCCCCTGCGGGACACGACGCGTTTTCGCAAAGCTGGTTGCGAGCCGCTCCGCCCGCATCGCCGATGGGCTCGCTGCAACAGACTTGCCCCGCCGCGCACTGAAGCGAACTCGTGCACGCGGTCACCGTTCCCGCGCAGGAAGCCGTGGTCTCGACGCAGCCAAACGACTCGGTCGGTGGGCCGCCCGCCTCCGGCGCGATCGTGGTCGTACAGCAGGATTGACCGAGCGGGCACAAGCTGGGCGGGTTGGAGTTGGGCGGGCACTCGACGTTCGTGACGATCTCCATGCCGGCATCGGTCAAGATGGTGCCGACACTTCCGCTGGCGCTGCCCTTGCTGGTGTTGCTGCTGCTGCCGCTGCTTACGTTGGCCGCGCTCCCGCCATCGGGGTTGGCCGAGTTGTCGGTCGAATTCGTTCCGCCGCCACACGCGATGGCGAGCGCCACACCGATGGCGAGGACGCAAATGACGCGGGTACGCTTCATGTCGATCACCTCAAAAAGAAAAGGCATCCGCCTCCGCTCGCCAAGCTCGCGAGCCGCGGAGGACGACATCCTTACCGTCTGGAGCCGCACACTCTTTGGACGACTGTCAGTACCCTCGCGCGTACGAGAGCAGGCCTTCAGACGACGAATACCCCCGGAGCGAGGACGAATCGGTCGCCGTCCCGGCGGGACCCCGGCGCCGCTCCGATTTTATCTGAGAACGAAGTTGTCGATGGAAGTCACGAACGCCCCCATGATGCTCTCGCCCGCGATGAGCCCAGACGACAGGGGGACGACGAAGCGAGCCGCTTTACCTGAGAACGAAGTTGTCGATGGCCGCCACGAACACCCCCATGATGCTCTCGCCCGCGATGAGCCCAGACGACAGGGGGACGACGAAGCGAGCCGCTTGCCGCTCGTCGATACGGCGGAATATCAGCGCGAGGAGCGCTCCGAGAACGAAGGAGAGCGATGTGTAGAACGGCAAGAGAAGCCCCAGCCCGATGCCCGTCGCGGACGGCAGCCAGTCCTTGTCCTTCGGAAAGCACCGCTCAAAGATGGCCAGTGCCGTGCCGCCGATAAGGCCGATCGCGATCCCTTCTCGCGCCATCGGATGTAGATTGCCGATGCCGAGGCGAAATAGTTCGGCGACAGCCTTCCATTGCTGCGCGGCCGGCGCGGCGAACTGCGGCGGATGTCCGGGGCTTCCGGTCAGCACGGTCGCGTCGGGTACGAGGAGAAAATAGCCGATCACGGATGCCGCCGTTCCGGAAAAAATGCCCAGAAACTGCGCAACGAACTGACGCCGAGGATGCGCGCCGAGTAGGTAGCCCGATTTGAGATCGTTCAAAAGGTCGGCTGCCTCGGCCGAAGCGCTCGATGTGATCGATGCAGTCATCAGGTTGGCTGCGTAGTTCTGCGGCATGAGCGCCCCGTAGGTGAGCTGCATGATCTTACCCATGGCCCCGATCGGGGTGATGTCGGTCTCCCCCGTTGCGCGGCATGCGACGAGCGCCAGGAAGAACGTCAAGAGAACGGCAAGCGCGCCGTACGGAAGCGGGATGTCGAACGCAAGCCAGGCCAGGATGATCACCGCAACGGCCGCGACGCCGGTTCCAACCAAAAACCACGAGATCGGCACCTCGACGTCCTCGGCGACGCGCAAGGCGCTTCTCGAACGCCGACCGCCGAGGCCCCCGAGCGCGCGCCCGATCGTGCGGTACTGGAGCGCGAACGTGACAAGGCCGTGCCCGACCATGAGGGGGGCGCCGAACCAAAGGCCGATTTCTTTCCACGCCGCGTCGGGCCGTGAGAGCGCAGCGACGATTTGACCGCCCGCGTTCGTCCAGTCCCATTGCATCGCCACGGGCCCGACTGCAAGGACCTGAAGTACGCCCCCGGCGAACATCGACAGAGTGACTCGCAGTCCGACGATGGCCCCGGCCGCCAAGAGAACGACGCTGTGGTCGAAAACGACGTTCCAAGCCGACATCGGATAGGGAGTGCGAACGAGCGCGTGAGTGAGGAGGTCCCGCCGCGCGCCCATGATTCGTGGCAGCCAATCGAATAGCGACGATTGCGACGGAAGGATTGATTGCCGCCCGACACGGCCGCTCGCGTCCGTCACCTCGAGCACGTTGAGGTTCGTCAGCACTGGAACGATCGCGCCGAAGGCCGCCGAGTAGATGAGGGCGCGCCCCTTGGCGATCGCCTCGGCGCCTTCGCTGTAGAGGCTCTGCAGCAGCACGGCTGCGGCCGTCCCGGAAGGAAACTTGAGCCTGTCATGGTTGATGAGGTTTCGCTTCATTGGAATGCCCATGACGACGCCCAGCGCGGCGACGCAGAGCACCCACGCGGCCACGACGTACCAACGCATCTGGGTGCCGCGCGGGTGTGCGTCGGTCACGGAGAGGAGCAGCATCGCGGGCACCGCAGACACGAGCAGCGCCGTCGTTGACGAACCCGCCGAGGACGCCGTCGACTGCATGCAGTTGGTCTCGAGTATCGTCATGGGCGAACGGGTGATCCCCAGCCTGAGCAGCGAGGACCAAATCGTAAACGATGCGATGCATGCCGTGAGCGCGACACCCAGGCCCCAGCCCGCCTTCAAACCGACATAAACATTCGTGAAGGCGAGAAAAAAACCGAGGAGCGCGCCCATGGCCACGGCGCGCACCGTCAGCTGCGCCGAGTCGCCCCGGAAGGCGCGTGCATACCAGGTCGCCTCGTCCATGGTCGCCACTTCTTCCGGGGGGACGGCCAGCGGCTTGCTCCGATCGCGTTCCTCGAGGGTCAGCGGTGGTTTTTGAAACAGCTCCATCGATATCTCTCGCCCTCCACACATGAGGCGCCGTCGACGAGCGACGTTACGCGCATCGGCGGCCGATGTCGCGCGCGGTCCTGGTCAGTTCGAGATGGCGCCGGCGGCGGCGCGCTCGCCCCTCCAGCCCGCGCCCCGCCGTCGCGGTCACGCCGAAAGCGCTGCCGCCCCCGGCAACTGAAGATCGCCGGCTTGACAGATGAGGGCATATCCCCATATTTGGGGTGATGGAGGCTGCAAAAATGGACCGGCCCTACAACGCGGTTCGCCGCGAACACGTGATCGACGTCGCTTACCGCGACTTCTGCACGGCCTTTGAGGCGCGGCTCGGAGTGATGGACTTCGAAGCCCTGTCGCACCTGCCGGGTGGATCACCGGCAGATGGGCGGCGGAAGCTCGAGCAGTGCGTCGGCGCCTCCGGCTTTGCGCTCTTTCACAAGGTTGACCACGGCGCTCTCCTGACAACCCTCGGAGGCCGAGCCACGCGGGCGAGGACTTATGTGTTCGGCAACCCGCTCATCGCCGTTGAGATGACGCGCTTTGCTCCTGTCGTCGGTCTTTACGTGCCGCCCCGACTCTACGTGTCCGCGCGGGACGACGAGCGTACGGTCGTGACTTACGATGTTCCCTCCGCGACCGTCGCACAGTTCGGCAGTCCGCAGGCCGACCGTGTTGCGGCCGGCTTGGACGAGAAAATCGAGGCTCTCATCGCCGACGCTGCGCGTGCGGCCCGACAGGCTGCGTCCTCCGATGCCTGAGGATCGCACGCCAACCGAGTGCAATTGCCTTGCCCTGAGGCAGGCGGCCCGTCGCGTCACCCAGATGTACGACGGCGAGCTCGTCGCCTGCGGTTTACGAATCACGCAATATTCTCTGCTGGCCGTCCTCGAGCGGCTCGGAGCGGCCACAGTTCAGGAGCTCGCGGCAACGCTCGTCATGGATCGCTCGACACTCGGTCACAACCTTCGGCCGTTGGAGCGCGACGGCCTCGTCGAACTCGGCGAGGATCGGGGCGATAGGCGTGCGCGATCGCTCCGCCTCACCGCGAGGGGACAGGCGCGCCTCAGGCAAGCCCGCCCACACTGGGCGCGAGCCCAGGCGCGCTTTCACGAGGCGTTCGGAGCCAAGGACGCCCGTGACTTGCGCGAGCGCCTTCGTCGCGCCTCCGTCGCGTAGCGGGTGCGCCGGGCTCCCATCGCGCGACCTTCTTACAAGCACCCGCCGTCCACGCAGGAGCCGTAACCACCGTCACCGCCGAAGCACGCTTGTCCACACCCGCCACAGTTGGCTGCATTGGTCAATAGATTGGCACAGTACGGAGTCTGCGTGGTTGCCCCGCAAAGGGTGCTGAGCGAATCGCAAGAACCGCAGACCCCGTTTGTACATGTTAGAAAGGTCCCCCCCGTCGGAAATATGCACGTCGTACACGACGTGCCGCAGGATAGGATCGAATCGTTCGAGGAGCATTCTCCGTTGCAAACGTGATATCCGGAAGCACACGTGCACATCCCGCCCGAGCAAATTTGATTGGACAACGTACACTGAGCTCCACACGCTCCGCAGTTCCGATTGTCGCTTTCCGTATCCGTGCAGGTTCCGCTGCAAACTGTGAATCCACACGCCGGCGGTTCCAAAGCGGATTCTCCTCCCGTATCCACGGCGTCGAATACGGCAGGCTCTTGTCCGGCGTCGACGATGGGCCCCCCGCTCGCCTCTGCTTCAGTCATCGAGGCGTCCTCGCCGTCCGCTTCCGAGTTGGTGACGAGCGTGACATCCCCGAAATTCCATGCCTGGGCGCACCCGTCAGAACCGACCGCGAGCGAGGCGACGGCCACGTATTCGAAGTAGCCCGAAGCAGCCGCCAGACAAACGACGCCCAGACGCCCCGCAGTTGTCCTCGTCACCATCGGGGGCCCAGGGGTTCGGCGGTTGGAGTTCCACTCGTACCCGTCGGTGACGGCCGGTTGCGTCGCGCGGTTCATCGGCTCTCTCCCCGCATGGCCCATCGCTAGCACGAGCGGCCGCCTTCATCTACCCAACGGTCAGCCGATGGGCTCGTCTCTCGATGGCTTGATACGTACGGCTCATCGCCGCGCTCGAGTCGAAAGGTGGCGGCTGCTCGCAACCCGCTCCGCCGCCGTACCTTGACGACGCAGTCACCCGGCCACATGGCCGCTCGGCAACAAGTTCGTCGAACGATGGGTGTTCTCGCTCCAGGGGGCGTCCCATCACTGCGGCTTATCCCGCCGATCGTCCCGTCGCCACCTGTGCGGGGCTCCGCCCCGACGAATTCGAAGATGGGTCACTCGGTCTAATTCTTATTTGGCACTTTGCGGCCCGGTCGCGCGCGACTTTTGGGCCCTCCCCGAGGCGGTGACCTGTCGGCCTGCTGTTCCGTCGACCGCATTTGCTTGTCGATTGCCAAGACGAGGTGAACGAGTTCGTACACCCCCTCCTCCGAGCACTCGCCTTTGATCACCTTCTGCGCCAGCCGTACAATTCGGTCCCATGAGCGACCCTCCATCATGCCCTCCGCCACGCGGCGGTGGCGGTACGGATCATCGGGCTCGAAACTGAAGACTCTCTTCCCGTCCGGTCGGGCGCAGGGCGCTTCGTCTCGCCTCCAAACCTCGGCCCCAAAGCGAAGTTTCGGGGTACCCGCCGTCCGCGTCGATGCGAGGACCCATCCAGATGCGAGGACCCATCCAAAACCAAAAACGGCTGAACACCCGTTTTGCCTCGATTGGGGCGCAATGGAAAAGGCGCCGAACCCAGGTCTCGTCGTTTCGAATCTGGCGAGCACCGCACGGGCTCTACGGCGCCCATGGGTGCCGGCCAGCCTGGCGCTCGCCCGATTTCGTACCCGGTGGGCGAGAAGCTTCAGACACCCACCCTGCGTCCGGCCCGTACCCTGGGAGCGACCCCGCCGTCACCCGATCAGGTTGCGGCGGCCGCGGGGAAATTCAAACTCGGTCCGTCGAAGTTCGAGACCGGGCGAAGCTCTGGCAGTCTCGGACGAGGGTCTTTACCGCAGGCGCGCCGGAGTGGGGCGAGGCGATATCCAAGTAGAGCGCGGAGCAGCTCTCGTGGACCTCCTTTAGCGCCCGCCATTCGCTCCACAGCCGCTCGTACTCCACGAGGGATTGGCCGAGCTTTTCGAAATCGCACGTGCCCGAGCCATCGTAATTGCCCTTGAGAATGACGAGCGTCCAAATCTGCTCGAAAATGGCGTACTTGATGCGGCCATAC
The DNA here is from genome assembly GCA_050013115.1 of Polyangiaceae bacterium. Classification (GTDB taxonomy): domain Bacteria; phylum Myxococcota_A; class Polyangia; order Polyangiales; family Polyangiaceae; genus Palsa-1150. Next base: position 42,592 of record JBEKFX010000026.1, on the reverse strand, counting down.
GTTGTCGAGACGGAAGCGAACTCCTGGCGGACGGGATTCTTGAAGTCGATTTCTCGCGCCAGGCGCTCGATTTCTCTCCAAAGTTCAACCGCCTCCGCTTTTTCGTCTAGCGCCTCTTTGGTCTTGCCTCCTCGGATCAGGCTGGAAAGGTCGGGCACCTCGATGTATTGGTCGCGACACCACCACACTGGGACCGGTCCGTGGAAGCTGAGTTGACCTCGAACCACTGCATCGGCGGAAAGGAGGCACAGCTTTCTGAAGCGCGCGACGTCCGCCCCTCGAAGGCCTAGGACCCGTGCGGAGAACGTTTCGAGCAGGAAGGCCTCGGTCTCCTCTGGATGGCGGGCGAATTGGGACACCACGTAGGTGTTGACGTCGCACCATAGTTCGTTCGACAAGTTGGGTCCATCCCATCCACCCCCCCGCGACCAGGTCCATACCCCCGCGATCAAGGGGTTACGGATCACGTCCCTGATGCCTCTGGCTTCGCCCGGCTTCATCGTCCAGGCGTACTCCTCCCAACCTTCAATGGCGCCTTTTCCGATGTAGTACGGGTGCGCTCCCTTGCCATACGCTTCCGCCTGACACTGCACCTCGATAATCTGACGATGACGGCCGATGGCAATCGTTGGGTTGAAGACGCTCAAACGATGAAAATCACCTTTCTGAAACTTGACCGAAAAAAATAGATTGGAATGTGGTTCGATCCTGTCGGTGACCGACAGATAGAAATCAGGTCGGTCATGGAACGACCCGAAGTCCCACGTTCGATAAAACAGCCTCTTGTCGCGTCGGACACAGACCTCTTCGCGCAGCAGCTGCACCAGCTTGACGTGTCCCCGGATGGCCGACTCGCCCTCGCGGGCCATGGGCCGTCCTCCCGCATGAAACGGCGTGTCGTGAAGATACGTCTCGCCAAACCTCACGACAAGACCTTCGAGATCGGGAAAGCGACCGAAAATTTCGGTGATCTGTGCGCGAATGACCTCTTGTGTCTTATGGCGTTCGATGTCGATTTGGCCTCCCGTTTCCATCTGGTAGCCATACTTCTCGAGAAGGGCCTTTGGAACCACGAGAACGTCGATGAGTGGGTAAAGTGGCAGTCCTGCACTTTTCGATTCGGCCAACGCCGCATCGATCAAGGCAGCCTGCCGATCGATCCACGTTCCAATCGGAGAGGCGCTGGGGGCGATGAGTGGGTCGACCGAAGCGTGCGAAACTGCGCACTGAACGAACAATCGAGCAATGGCTCCGTTGAACCCTTGGCGCTTCAGAAAGCGCGGGTTCGTCCATTTCGTCTTGAAGGGTGCCTCTCCAGGATTGTGGTGAACCATGTCGAGCACGAGTGGCAGCGAAGAGCACTGCGCTTTGCGAGCGATCGCGGTCCTGCCTTTGATGATTCGAGCATCCATGCCGAAGCTGCCGTTTCTTCCCGAGGCTGTCAGCGACCTCGCCGCCGGTGCCTGAGCTGCTAGGTTTTGCCCTCTCGGTCGCGCGGCGTTCTCGGCGCCTCGTAGAAGAGCGATGTCTTTTCAGGCCTTGCTGCATCGGTACCGATGGGTTAGTGGAACGGTACCTATGCAACGCGATGAGCGACGAGAACGCGATGAGCGACGAGAGGGCTGGGATCCAGAGTGCACGGCGGCATTCTGGATCAATCGCGCATCCCGTGCGCTCCTCAGGCACTTCGATGGGCGGTTGCGGCCCTTCGGGTTCGCCATGAGCCATCTTCCCGTGCTTCGCGCCCTCGCCAGCGGAGGGTCGCTTTCGCAAGCGGAACTCGCCCAGGCGGCTCGGGTCGAGCAGCCGACGATGGCCGAGACCTTGGCGCGCATGGTGCGCGATGGCGTCGCCCGGCGCGAGCCGAACCCCAACGACAAGCGCAGCACGCTCGTCTCGCTGACAAGGCGGTCGCGCGCACGCTTGTCGAAGGCAAGGGCGGCCCTCGTTCAAGCCGACCGCGAGACGATGGCGGGCCTGACCGATACGGAGCAGGCGCTTCTCCGGCAACTCTTGCAGCGCGTCGTCAGGAACATCGAATCAACCCATGAAGGCGCGTGTCCGAAAGACGAAAGACAGCCGATCGTGGCCCATGCAGTTGCGCACGCGGTCGGCGATCGGGTTTCTGCCGAAGGGGGCGTTCCATGAACGACGGCACACAGACGATAAGGCCCACGACCCGCGGCGCAAGCGGCAGCGACATTCATATCGTCAACGACTATCCGCACCCTCCCGAGAAGGTCTGGCGGGCTTTGACTGATCGTGCGCTCATTCCGCTGTGGACCAAGCAGGGCCTCGGCGGACGGCCCGACGGCTTCGCCCCCGTCGTCGGAACGAAATTCAGGTTCGTGGCGCAGCCGCAGCCCTGGTGGCGGGGCTTCGTCGAATGCGAGGTAACGGATGTGCGCGCGCCGTCCATGCTGCAGTACTCCTGGGTCGGCGACGAAGGTGAGAGCCCGACGCTCGTCCGGTACCGACTCGAGCCGATCGCGGGAGGAACGCGGTTTACGTTTGAACATACCGGGTTCCGTGGCGCCGGGGGCTTCATCGTGTCGCGCGTGCTTCGTCGAGTTCGAAGGAAGATGCTCGGCGTCGGTCTTCGGGCTCTCCTCGACGACCTCCCCGATGAAGCGTGAGCCTGCCCGCGCACCGGTCGCCGAAAATGGAGCAAGACCATGAAGCCTTCGATGGGGCCCACGGTCATCGCGGCTGCCGTTCTTGCGCTTGCGCCCGGCGTTCTCCCGACGTCCCTGTCTTCTGCGGACCCCACTCAGAGCGGACCGATCACGATGCGGGTCTCTCAACTGCGCTCGAACGACGGTCAGGTCGGCTGCGCACTCTACAATGAGGCCAGGGGGTTCCCGACCGACCCCCGTGCGGCATTGGAGAGCCGCTTCTGTCCTATCGAAAAGAGCACATCGGTTTGTCCGTTCCGTCCGGTGCCTCGTGGCACCTATGCGGTCGCTTGTTTTCATGACGAGAACAAGAACGGCAAGCTCGACACCGGCCTTTTCGGCATCCCGAAGGAGGGCGTCTGCGCGTCCAACGGCGCCACGGGAACGATGGGGCCACCGAGCTTCCGCGACGCGAAGTTCGACACCTCGGGCGCGCCCATGGAAGTGCCGGTCCGGATGAAGTATTGAATCGCCCGTCTGCATCGCGCGCATGACCCCCGCGATCGCGCCGCGTGCGAGTCGACGTGCGCACGGGATACCGGCAGGCTAAATCCTACCGCCGCTTGCGGCATCAGCGGTCTCGCCTTCACACCGCCACCGAGTCTTTCATGAACGACCCCGAAGTTTTGGCCAGCGCGCCTCGCAAGATGACGCGACGGACGGCCGTCGCCGCTGCCGTCATGGGTGGCGCCGCCGCCATGACGGCGGGGAGCGCGACCCCGCAGTCGCTGGCGGACGACGCCACGAGTCGAGCGACATCGACACGGATGCCGGTCCTCTATCTGCCACACGGCGGGGGACCCTGGCCGTTCGTCGACCTGCGCTTCAGCAGCCGTTCCGAGACCGAGGCGCTGACGGCGTACCTCGTGTCGGTCGCTGCGATCGCCCCCGCTAAACCGCGCGCGCTGCTCGTCGTCTCGGCGCACTGGGAAGCGCCGACCCCGACGGTCATGACGGGCGAGAGGCCGCCACTCTACTTCGACTACTACGGTTTCCCGCCTGAAACGTATCGCCTCACGTGGCCTGCACCCGGCGACCCTCGGCTCGCAGCGCGCACCCGTGAGCTTCTCGGCAAGGCCGGCTTTGCTTCGGCGGAGGACGCCGAACGCGGGTTCGATCACGGGACGTTCGTTCCGTTGAAGGTCACCTACCCGGCAGCGGAGGTTCCAACCGTGCAGCTCTCTCTGAAGAACGGACTCGATCCGGTCGAGCACATCGCCATCGGCCGCGCGCTCGCGCCCCTTCGCGACGAGGGCATCCTCATCGTGGGCAGCGGAATGAGCTACCACAACATGCGTGGCTTCGGCGGAGCAGGCCTTTCCGCGTCCGTGGCCTTTGACGCCTGGTTGCGCGAGACGACGCTGAGCGATCCGGAGGTGCGAAACCGGAGGCTTTCATCGTGGACGGATGCTCCATCGGCCCGTCAGGCTCATCCGCGCGAGGAGCACTTGATGCCTTTGATGGTCATAGCCGGAGCAGCGGGGTCGGAGCGCGGTCGCGTGGCGTTCGATGGTTCGTTTGCCGGCGTCCGTATTTCGGCGCACCATTTCGGATAAGCCTGCGCCGCGCCGCTCCGGAGCCGACGAAGGGGCCGGGGCGCGCCGTCGCGGCAGGCTACCCGACGAGACGACGGCACGAAGACGGCCTCGATTTCGACCGCGATCGGCGAGCTTTAGACGGCCGGGGCCCGGAATGCGCGGCGCCACGTCGGCGCCTGAGGTTCCAGTAAGAGCGCACACCCGTGATGGTATCGTCGGCGCACGCATGGGCCCCCGTCGCCTTGTTCGCGCACTCCTTGCCCCCTCGGCCAGCGTCATGGTCGCTTGCGCGATGACGCCCCCGCAGGCCGACGGCGGACCGCAAGCCTGCGCGACGAATGCCGACTGTCGGGGAGGGCAGGTGTGCCGGGTCGCGGGCGGCACAGGATTCTGCGGGAACTGCGTGCAAGGAACAAACTTCGCCGTTGCGGCAGGGCCGTACTGCTTGGAGACAGGTTGGGGCACGAACCTTGGGACGGGGGGACACGAGGGGGACAATTGCCCAATCGGGAATGAGGGCTGCGTCGTGGCGGGTGCATGCACTCAGCTGCTGCGCTGTGACATCGGGGACAGTGTTGGACTCTACGCATGCCCCCCCAACTACCAGTGCAGCTTTGAGCAGTGCGTTTCCTCGGCGAACGCCGGTGGTTTGCCGTGCCCACCGGGCAGCAGCTATCTCCCGACAAGCAGCTCCTGCGGCTCTCTCGTCTATCTTGAGGACCGGGTCGGCGAGGCTGGCACTTGTGTTCTTTATGCCCCGCCTTGCGACAGGGACGCGGGCCCTCAAAGCTGCCCTGTTATTTTGGAAGAAGACCAACCTGTGACCGACGGCTATGTGAGCGGCCCCGTAGAGCAGGTTTGCCTTCACGACGCACTCAATGATAACGGCGACGTCTGTACGCCTCTGCGGACTTGTACGGGTGCCGCCGATTGCACGGATGGCCTCTTCGCGACCTGCTACGACGTCGACCCTCAGACCGGCGTTCCGTCGGGCACGTGCGTGGACACGACCGGTTCCGACTCGGGATTGGACGCGACGATGGACGAGGGTCGATGAATGCGTGGAGATGCCCGTCCCACTCGGCCACGGGCATGCCGGCAGCTCGAATTCAAAAGGGTGGCGTGGAAGTCCGGTTCACCGCGCCAATCCCCCGAGAGCCCCGAGAGCCCCGAGAGCCCCGAGAGCCCCGAGAGCCAGCCTGCCACGAACGTGCGGTTATCCTCGACGGCTCGCAGCGGGTGACGCGTACCCCGTCCTCGCCTAGCATTCGACCGTGAAACGGATCATCGCATCGGGCTCGGGCGGCCCTGGTGCCCGCACCGCCGGGCCGGCGTTCGCGGTGATCAAAACGTGGGCAGGCATCATCACGCTGACGGCTGCTGCCGGGTGCTCGGGTTCGAGGGGCACGTTTCCAGCTGGCTCGGCCGGCGGCGGGCCGAGCACGAGCCTCGCGTGTGGAGGTCCTGGCGAGCCATGCTGCGGCGCGGTTTTGTGCGACACGGGCCCCGCGTGCGCAGGCGCCTCCTGTAACGACGACACCGATGCCCCGGAGGTTGCCGCGCCATTCGATGACGCCGGCAGCACGGTCGCGGACGCGACGATGGGATCGGCCGCGCCAGAAGGCGGCGGCGCCGTGGCCGACGGCACCATCGACAACGGGGTGATGAGCCTTTCGAGTGGCGACGCGGCGTCCGACGCCGGCGTGAACGTCGCCGCCGACGGACCCGCCGCGGACGCGCCCGACAGCGCAATCGATTCGGGCGATGCGATGGCGGGGGAGGGCAGCATCGACCTCGGGCTCGTGGCCCTCTACCACTTCGACGAAACGAGTGGCACGACCTCGGCCGATTCGTCGGGCAACGGCAACACGGCGACGATGCAGGGCGGCGCGACGTTTTCGCCGGGCGTGCGCGGGAACGCGGCAACATTCAACGGCGCGAGCCAATACGTGAGCCTGCCGACCGGCATCGTCAGCGCATTGACGGACTTCTCAATCTCGGCCTGGGTGTACCAGAGCGTTGCGGGTCAAGGTCATCGGCTTTTTGACTTCGGCACCGGGACCACCGTCAATATGTTCATCACGACCGATGGCGACGTGCTGCGCTATGCCGTGACCACGGGAGGGCATAGCGCTGAAGAAGATCTGCTGACGAGCGGCACTCTTCCCATCAATCTGTGGCAACACCTTGCCGTCACCCAGGCCGCTGCGACGGCCACCCTTTACCTCAATGGGGCCGTGGTCGCTCAGGACGAGGCCACGACGCTCCATCCGTCCAGCCTGGGCGTCACCACGCAGAACTGGATTGGACGTTCGCAGTACGCCGACAACCCGTACCTCACTGGCGAGGTGGACGAGTTTCGCATTTACAAGCGGGCATTGAGCGCCGCGGAGGTCACGGATCTCTACGTGCAGCGAAGGTAATCCGTCGTGTCTCCCCTCGGACTCAGACGAACCGGCATCGGCCGTATACTCTGGGAGGGGATGCTCTGGGAGGGATACTCTGGGCGGGGATACTCTGGGCGGGGAAGGTGGGCTTTTGTCCTACTATGGAGACAGGCCTGGCGGATGGGCCCGGGCCTCGCTGGCTCAAGAATCGCTCGCCCCTTTTGGTGACAGCCGGGTAGCAACCGCGTGGCGTGGGTCGCAAACGCCCGGGAGATACCTATGCTCGGCGCGTGACCGACACCGATCCGAGCCATTCACGCCTGAACTCCGCCGCACAGCCTCTGCCACCGCCGGCATCGCCGACCGCTGAGGTCGGACCGCCCCGATGGTCCGTCGAAAATAGTGCCGAACTCTACCAAATCCGGGGCTGGGGCGAGCCTTACTTCGCCCCGAACGGCGACGGACACGTCGAGGTCCGGCCGGATCCATCGCGCGAGGGTCGCGGCATCGACCTTTTCGCCCTGGTTCTCGATCTCAAGGCCCGCGGCCTGGCCCTCCCGCTCCTCATTCGCTTCTCGGACATCTTGCGTGACCGCATTCGCCGGCTGAACGAGTGCTTCGGCAGGGCGATTGCCGAATACAACTACCCGGGCGTCTACCGCGGGGTTTACCCGGTGAAAGTCAACCAGCAGAGGCACATCGTCGAGGAGGTCGTCGAGTTCGGCGCTCCGTGGCGCTTCGGGCTCGAAGCGGGCAGCAAACCGGAGCTTCTCATCGCCCTCGCGCACGCGCAGCAAAGCGGAGGGCTCATCCTCTGCAACGGATACAAGGACGAAAAGTACATCGAAACGGCTCTCCTCGCCCAGCGCTTCGACAAGACCGTCCTCATCGTTCTCGAAAGACTCGAGGAGCTCGATATGGTCTTTCGAGCTTCGGAGAAGCTCGGTATCGCCCCGGCGCTCGGCGTTCGCGCCAAGCTGACGGCGAAGGGCGTCGGCCGGTGGAAGGACTCTGCCGGCGATCGCGCAAAGTTCGGGTTGACGACGTCGGAAATCGTGGAGGTTTTCGATCGACTTGCCCAGAAGAACCTCCTCTCGAGCCTGCAGCTCCTCCACTTTCACATCGGCAGCCAGGTCTCCTCGATCATTCCCATCAAAAATGCGATCGCGGAAGCTGCGAACATCTACGTCGATCTCGTCAGGATGGGCGCAAGCGTGCGCTACCTCGACGTCGGCGGCGGCCTCGCGGTCGATTACGACGGCTCGAAAACCGATTTTCACGCGTCGAAGAACTACAACATTCAGGAGTACGCGAATGACATCGTCTTCGGTATTCTCGATGCCTGCAACAAGGCGAGCATCTCGGTGCCGACGATCGTCACCGAGAGCGGCCGCGCCGTGACCGCACACCAGTCGGTCCTCGTCTTCGAGGTCGTGGGTACGAACGACGTACGCTTCGGCGATCCCGAACCGCCGCCGCCCAACTCGCATCCCATCGTTCGGGGCCTCTACGATACGTGGAGGAGCGTTGTACCCAAAAACGTGCAAGAGGCGTGGCACGACGCCAGCCAGGCCAAGGAGGAGGTGCAGAGCCTCTTCAAGTTCGGCTACATCGGTCTCCGGGAGCGCGCACAGGTCGAGAAGCTCTACTGGAGCTGCTGCGTGAAGATCCTCCAGACCGTGCGGCGCATGCGCTTCGTTCCAGACGAGCTGCGCAATCTCGAGCGCGTGCTCGCCGCCATCTACTACTGTAACTTCTCCATATTCCAGTCCGCACCGGATACCTGGGCCATCGACCAGCTCTTTCCCATCATGCCGATTCACAGGCTCGACGAGGAGCCGACCGTGCGGGCGACGATCGCCGATCTCACTTGCGACAGCGATGGCGCCATCGATCACTTCATCGATCGCGAGGACGTGAAGAACGTCCTCGAGGTGCATCCGCTCGTGGCTGGGGAACCATATTACCTCGGCCTGTTCCTGAACGGCGCTTACCAGGAAATCCTCGGAGACCTTCACAACCTCTTCGGCGACACCAACGCCGTGCACGTGCGCCTCAGCGAGGATCAGGGTTATCACGTCGCCCACGTGGTGAAGGGCGACTCGGTCGCAGAGGTTCTTCACTATGTGCAGTACAAGACCGACGACATGGTGGAGCGCGTGAGGCAGCAAGCCGAGTCCGCGCTACGGACAAACCAGATCACGCTGCCCCAGATGCGCCTGCTCATGCAGCACTACGAAGAAAGTCTCGGAAAGTACACGTACCTGAGCGACGAGGAATAGCTCTGCGCCTCGGCGCCGGGCCCGAGTGGACGGGGTGGGTCGCTGCGTCCGTGCCGGGCACAGCACACCTTGACCTTTGAGGGCGCGGCGCACGATGCTTTGAACGAGGTCGCTCACGAACATGCCGCGCGCTCGCTCGCATGCGCTGAACATTGCGTTTGCCGTCGCTTTTGGAGCGGCTTGCTCTCGCTTCGGACCGGTCTACCCGTCCCGACCCGACCCCACGACGGGCTCGCCCTTGGCCGATCCTCTGCCCTCGCGCATCGTGGCTCACGCGGTCATCACGTCCCAGGCGCTTGCGTCGGCGCTCGACGCGTACGTGCCGTCGTCGGGCGATGGTGCCTTCTCCGTGCTTGGAGCGGAGCGACGGTACGCGTGGCGGCGCGCAGCCTTCGCGGTGACGTTCGGACAGGGGCACGTCAGCCTCGATGCGCACATTCATGCGACCGTGTCGCTTCCGTTCACGGTCGACCTCCCCTTCGACGTGCACGTCGACGCGGAGCCGGTCGTGAGCAGCGAGTACGCCATGCGGATGCAGGGGGTCGCGGTGCGGGTGACGTCGACCGACTCGCGCGTCGCGATGGCCGACCGCGTCGCCGGGGTCTACGAGACCATCCGCGCCGCGATCGAAGCGCAGGTCCAATCCTTTCGCTACGATCTGAGGCCCATCTTCGCGGAGGCCTACAGCCGTCTGGTCCGGCCGGTCGATATCGACCTGGGGGCGGCCAAGGGATGCGCCCGGCTCAACGTCCTCGAGGTCGAATCGGGTCCCACCGTGCTCGCCGATGGGATTGAGAAGGACATCGCGCTGGTCGTTGCGCCCTCGGTGACGCTCCCGTGTTCGGCATCGGCGGCGGATGCCGCGCCGGAGGCGGAAGTATTGCCGCCGCTCTTCAACGTGGCGGCGCTAACGCCGGGGCCTTTCACGATCACAGTTCCCATCGTGGCCAGCTATGCCGAGCTGACGCAGGCCATGTCGCTCGCGTTCACCGGCGGCAAGCTGTTCTTTTCCGCAGACTACCCACTGCTCTACGCAGAGAAGCCGGAGCTCTACGAGTCGCAGGGAGCGCTCGTCCTGAAGCTCCACATCGCCGGCCCGGTGCGAAAGCTGGGGATCGATTCCGATCTCGACGGCGACCTCTACCTTGTCGGTCATCCCGCCGTCGTCGACAACGAACTGCGTCTGCCCGATCTCGAGCCCACGATTGAGACCCGCAACTTTCTCTTGTCGCTCAAGGCCATGACCGATGCGGATCGCATCCGGGATGAGGCGCGGGCGGCGCTGAGGCTGGATATCGGCGATCGGCTGCGCGACGCACGCGATCATTTGGGGACCGATCTCACGTTCGGGACCCCGCAAGGGTGCTTTCGCGGAGACGTCGATCGCATCGAGGTGACGGGGGTTCACCCCCATGCGGCATACCTGCGCGTCTATGTCGCGATCACCGCAAGGGCTCGCCTGGAGATGCCTTGCGCATCGCCCGCGCCCTCTCGGGCGGTCAGGGAAGGGAGCGGTCCGGTGACGGAGTAGAGTCACGCATCGAGGACGCCTCGCGGAGCGTCCTCCGGTCCGCTTCGACGCGGCGACGGATTTCGCGACGATTGGATGAAGCCGAGTCGAGGAGAGGCGCCAAAAGGCGTGCTTCATCTTCACCGAAATGCAACGCATTCGGAGCGCCAAACGAACGCGGGTGGTCGAGTCTCGGCCCGCGCCGGCCATTGGGGCCTGCTGCGCATTCGCTTTTATCCCATCAAACCCGAGGTTGTCATGCGCGTCGTCGTGTGCCGAGGGGCAAAGCAAGTCTTTCTATGTGGCTGTGGAATTGTTCGCGCTGTGCACGTCGAGCGCCATGGCTCGAGCCGAACGTCCGTTCCAGCACCCCGGCGCGCTGGTCATCAGCAGCAGCACCTACGAGAGCTCTCGCGGCGCCGTCGCGTCGCTGGGCGTCGGTACGGCGCTTCCCAACACGGCTACGGCGACCACCCCTGCGGTCGCCGGCAACGATTATGTGAACGTTTGGAACAACGCAGCGGTCGACGGCAGCTTCGGCGTGACCTCAGCAATCGAGTTGACGGAAGTCGACCCGCACACCGGCCACGTCTTGCACCGGTTGGCGGTGCCGCCCGATGAAGTGGTGACGAGCTTCTCCTCGAAGTCGGAGCTCGGCCTTCACATCGCGCAAGAGTGTGACGGCTTCCACCTCGTATTCGTCGGTTACGCTGGCGCGGGGGTCGGAGCGCTCGACGTGTCGAACTCCGACGCGGTTGCGGGCCAGGACCCCACGAACCCGGTGACCTTTGCGTTCGGCCCGAAATACGCGTTTGCCCGCACGATTGTATCCGTGAACGAGGAAGGCCACTTCCGCTATACGCCAACGATCGATTACGGAGGCAATAATGGCCGATCCGCGCTTCTGGGATCGAACGGCCTCTATTATGCCGTCGGCAACGCGAACAACGGCAATGCAGCGACCTTCGGCCCGAACGGCACTGACCCCGACGTCACCGAGACGACGGGCCTCGAGGTCGTGACTCCCATCGATGGGCGCTCGTCGAAGGTGGCCATTCCGCCCAACAACTCGGCGGAAGTGGACCCTCTCGAGCAGTTCACTCTCGGCGCCAAGCCCGACAAGGCCGGCAAAGACAACAATTACCGGGGCGTGACGGAATACGGCGGCGCGCTGTATTTCACGAAGGGGAGCGGCAGCAACGGAATCGATACGGTCTACACCGTCAGCACGCTGCCCACCTTGGTCGACGCGGCCTCGACCAAGATCAGCATCGTGCCCGGCTTCTCGACCGACTCCGCCAAAGCGACCGGCGGCAACTTCACCCCCTTCGCGGTGTTCTTCGCCAACCCGACGACGATGTATGTGACGGATGAGGGTACTGGAAGCGCCCTGGACGCGGCGAGTCACGCAGGTCTCGAGAAGTGGAGCCTGGTCGACGGGGTTTGGCAACTCGACTACGTGCTGACCGCGGGCCTCATCGGCAGCATCGACAGCAATCTGGATGGCGCCGACGGACCCTGGCCCGATGTGACGACGATCGGTCTGCGCAGCCTGACGGGCGTGGTCGACGGGGAGCACGTGACGCTGTGGGCCACCACATCTACGTCGAGCACCTCGGGCGACAACGGCGCCGATCCGAACAAGGTCGTGGAGATCACCGACCGGATCGACGCCACGACGACGACCGGCGAGGTGGGCAAGGAGTCGTTTCGCGTCCTCGTCGGGCCGACGTACGGCAAGGTCTATCGCGGCGTCGCCCACGTTCACTGACGCGGACTCGCGGTCGCGCATCCCGCTCACGAGGCGATCGCTCACGAGGTGATCGCTTCGCGTGTTTGCGGTCATGCGCCGCTGCGGACTATTGAGGCTTGCGGACGACCTGCGAGATGTCGCGGACGGCGCCGCGGGCAGCGCTCGTCGTCATGAGGGCGTAGGCTTGGAGGGCGGGCGAGACGTACCGATCGCGCCACGGGCGCCAGGCGTCAGGGCCGCGAGCCTCCATCGCGGCGCGACGGCGTGCCAGCTCCGCGTCGTCAACGACAAGGTCGATTCGCCGGCCGGGGATGTCGATGCGGATCGCGTCGCCCTCCTGCACGAGGCCGATCGCGCCGCCCTCGGCGGCCTCGGGCGACACGTGCCCGATGCTGAGACCCGAGGTCCCGCCGCTGAAGCGGCCGTCGGTCACGAGCGCGCAGGCCTTGCCGAGGCCTTTGCCCTTCAAGAAAGACGTGGGGTAGAGCATTTCCTGCATCCCCGGCCCGCCTCGCGGTCCCTCGTACGCGATGAGGACGACGTCGCCCGCGACGATCTTGTCCGCGAGGATTGCGTCGCACGCCGCCTCTTGCGACTGGAAGACCCGAACCCGGCCTTCGAAGCGGTGCGACGCGGGATCGACACCCGCCGTCTTCACGATGCAGCCGTCGCGTGCAATGTTTCCGTAGAGGACCGCGAGCCCTCCGTCCTTGGCATACGCGTGCCCTACGTCGCGGATGCACCCGTGTGCGGGGTCGTCATCCGTGCCGGGAAAGTGAGTGTCTTGCGAGAAGGCCACCTGCGTCGAGATCCCGCCGGGCGCCGCCAGGGCGCGCTTTTTCGCCTCGGCCGTCGCCGAGGGGCGCCGCAGGTCGTTCGCGTCGAGAGCCTCCTCCATGGACCGCGAATGCACCGTCGGAGCGCCCCGGCGAATGAGGCCCGCGCGATCGAGCTCGCCGAGGATGGTGAAGATCCCGCCGGCGCGATGCACGTCCTCGACGTGGTAATGCGACGAGGGGGCGACCTTGCAGATGTTTGGCACTTCGCGCGACAGCCGGTCGATGTCGGTCATCGTGAACGGAACCTGCCCCTCGTGCGCGATCGCGAGCAAGTGCAGTACCGTGTTCGTCGAGCCCCCCATCGCGATGTCGAGCGCCATCGCGTTTTCGAACGCCTCGAACGTCGCGACGCTGCGTGGGAGCACCGAGCGGTCCCCTTGCAGATAGTGGCGCTGGGCCATGTCGACGATGAGGCGCGAGGCCTGCTCGAAAAGCTCCCATCGGCGCACGTGCGTGGCGAGCAGCGTACCGTTGCCAGGCAGCGCCAGGCCGATCGCCTCGTTCAGGCAGTTCATGCTGTTGGCGGTGAACATGCCGGAGCAAGAGCCGCACGTGGGGCACGCCGAGCGCTCCATCTTCGCGAGTTCCTCGTCGCCGACGCTCGCATCGCTCGAGGCGACCATGGCGTCGATGAGGTCGAGCTTACGTATGAGCGGCTTGCCGTCGCGATCGAGCGAGCCGGCCATCTTGCCGGCCTCCATGGGCCCCCCCGAGACGAAGACCGTGGGGATGTTCAGGCGCATGGCCGCGATGAGCATGCCCGGCGTGATCTTGTCGCAGTTCGAGATGCAGAAGAGGGCGTCCGCGCAGTGCGCGTTCACCATGTACTCGACGCTGTCGGCGATGAGGTCGCGGCTCGGGAGCGAATAGAGCATCCCGCCGTGGCCCATCGCGATTCCGTCGTCAACGGCGATGGTGTTGAACTCGACGCCCCAGCCGCCCGACGCGTCGATGACCTTCTTTACCCGCTGTCCGACGTCATGCAGATGCACGTGCCCCGGTACGAACTGCGTGAAGCTGTTGGCGATGGCGACAATCGGCTTCTCGAAGTCGGCGTCGCGCATCCCCGTGGCTCGCCAGAGAGCGCGCGCGCCAGCCATGTTGCGTCCAGCGGTCGAGGTGCGGCTGCGGTAACCGGCCATGGCGCCCAAGCGTAGGGCCGCCGCCGGACGGCGGCCAGCGGGAAGGGGCGGCCCGGTGGCGCAGGCCATGGTTCATCGTGTCCGCCTTTACGCAGCGGCTGACCGACGGCGCCACACCGCGCGACCGCGCCTTGACAACCCATAAGTTATTGCTTATTGACCCGGGCTCGTCGGAACGTGCTTAGGAGTCGAACCGTCTCCGGTCGAAAAAGAGGAAGCTGCCGCTCTTCGAGGGCGGCAAGATGGGCAGCAAGAGGCGGGCGGCTATCGGACGGGTTGACGCAGGTTCTGGAAGCAATGACAGGCAGGAGGAATTTGCCGTGAAAATCAAAGTCACCAGCATCTATGTGACCGACCAAGAGAAAGCGCTGCGATTTTACACCGAAGTTCTGGGTTTCGTGAAGAAGGCGGACTTCACCCAAGGCCCGTTCAGATGGCTGACCGTGGCCTCACCCGAGGCGCCGGACGGCACCGAGCTGCAGCTGGCCCTTAGCGACGATCCGGCCGCTCGGACCTACCAGCAGGCGATGTTCGAGAAGCGCAAGCCAGCCGCCATGTTTTACGTGGACGACGTGCAGCGGGAGTATGACCGCATGAAACCCCTCGGGGCGGAGTTCACGGTGCCGCCGACCAAGGTGACCGGCTCGACCATTGCTCAGGTGAACGACACTTGCGGCAATTTGATCCAGATCGTCGCGATCGACCGCTGGCCGAGCTGAATGAAGCTGGCCGAGCTGAATGAAGCTGGCCGAGCTGAATGAAGCTGGCCGAGCTGAATGAAGCTGGCCGAGCTGAATGAAGCGGAAGAAGATCGGCCAGCCGGGTCAGTATCGTGATCGCGCCGCTGCTGCTTCTGACCGGCGGCCTGGCACAGGTCAACCCTGCCAAGTGCCGAACGGTTCAAACAGCGCGGCTACCCGTCCGTATCATGGTGTTCCTCGGCATCAGAAAGCCGCTTGGGGCGTCGCCCTCCTCGTCCGGCGATTTCCGCTCGTTTACTTTACTTTCCATACCCCGCAGCGACGATGTTGGCCTGGACGGCGTTGAGCGTCGCTACGGTTGCAGCACCGGTCGTCATGACCCCTTCGTAAAAGTCTCCCGCCGCGCCGTTGCTGTTGTCGCCGCCGATTCCGAGGATGATGGCGCCCTGCTTCTTCATGGGGGCGTAGCCGTTGGGGCGCGCCCCGTCATACATGGTCGTCAGGGTGCCGGCGGTCGCATCGCCGCCGTAAAGGGCAAAGCTTCCTGGGGCGGCCCCGGACCGGCCGACGACCACAGCCGTAGCGTAGTCGTAGGCAAGAGACATGTTGGTCGTAACCCCCTTGGCCTCTTTGGCACCGTTTGCGTCGACGCCGGCACATAGACCATTTTCGATGTCGACCTCGACCCAGGGGCCGGGGCCGACACCGGTGGCTTGGCCGCTGCCCATTCCAAAATAGACAGCCTCCATGGTCGCGTCGCCGTCGTCACGATTGTTCGTTTCGGCGTTTCCGTAATCGTAACAGCATCCGTTGACGAGATTGTTCTGGCTCGAGATCATATACTCAGTCTCGGCTTCGTCGCCGGTCGCGGTGCCGGTGGCCTTGTCGTTCCGATATCCACTGCCGACGAGAATGCGGACGCCGTAGACCTCATGGCCGCTGGCCGTCGTCTTCAGATCGGTGGCATTCGCCGGCTTGTCCGCCCCGCTGCCGTGCTGACCGGCCGGCCCAGGGGTGAGGTGATTGCCCTGCGAGGACTGGTCGTAGATGATCGAAATCGTGCAGGTCGTGCCCGCGCAGAAGGTGTCCTGCGTGGCCGCGTCGGCGAAGCCCCCCGCGCTCAGTACCCCGATGTCCTTGGTCGTCTGGTCCGACGCGCGCGTAACTTGGTAGAGGCTCCCGTCGTACGCACCGAAGAGCGCCCGTACGGTGCTGTGCGCGGCCACGCACGGGGTCCCTCCTGACGCGAAGATGTCGCAAACGCCACTCCCGCTCGGCATTTCACCGGTGTAGCCATCGGGGCCCATGCCGCCCGAGTCGACGGAACCGCTCCCGCCCGGCGCCGAGCTGCTCGACACCGAACTCATGGTCGCACTCGATCCGCCCGGCGAGCCACTGACTGTCCCGCTCGGCGAAGCGAAGGTGCTTGAAGAGTCGCTCGATGTGCCGCTGGACGAAGTCGATAAGGAAGAGCTGCTGTTATTGGAGGGGCCAACCGACTCGGACGGCCCGCTCGAAGCCCCCGAATTGCCCACGGTACTCGAACTCGCGGAGCTCGTTGGTGCGGGAGCAGCCGGCGATGCAGGGCTAGACGAGCACCCGCCGGTGAGGAGGGCAGAGAGGAGAAGGGGGACCGCCAACGCGCTGAGCCGCGCGGGGTCGTCCGCACTCGACCAGGGCCCGTCAATCATTCGAACATTCATGCTTCACCCAGAGGTTTGCTGCGTTCCTGCCGTCGGCGGCTGGCGCCGCCCAACGTTCGAGGCGGGGCGCCGTTCGACGTCTCTCGCAGGTACAAAGGCACAAGTGATCCACCTGTATCCGAGGGGCCGAAATCCGGCTCATGGGCGCCCCTCCCGCGGTGGCGATGCGTGGAAGCCCCTCGGCGATTGCACGGTGCGCGCAACGGTCGGGCGCCCCTCCGGCGGTGGCGATGCGTGGAAACCCCTCGGCGATTGCAGGCGCGTGCAGCGGTCGGGCGCCCCTCCGGCGGTGGCGATGCGTGGAAGCCCCTCGGCGATTGCACGGTGCGCGCAACGGTCGGGCGCCCCTCCGGCGGTGGCGATGCGCGGAAACCCCTCGGCGATTGCACGCGTGCTGAACGGTCGACTCGTCCCAAGCCGACAGATTGTTCCAGTATCAGCGGAAGACGTGGCCCGATTCTAATGCGTTCGATGATGGATCGCTTGCGCAGGCCGGTCTCGAGCCGTTTGGTGTGGGCGTTTCGCTGCGCTGCTCGGGCGTCGAGTTGTTTGCACCGCCGGCCGATTTACGTTTGCGTCGCCGCGGTTGGGGTCGCCCGCGTGATGGGTGGAGGGTGAGGTGACGTCATGGTGGCGTTTCTGACGGGTTGGGGCAATGCGCCGTTCGCTGTCGCCCTCGGGGCGGTCGTGGCGTTCGCCCTCCTGCAGTCGACCGGGATCCTCGGCCTCCTCGCTGGCGGCGAAGGCCATGATCACGACGTCGATCATGACGTGACCCATGACACGGACGATCCGTCCGCGGATGACCACGGCCAAGGCGCCGCGCTTGCGCGTGGCTCCTCTGCGGCGGCGCTCGGCTTCGGAACGCTCCCGTTCACGATGATCTGGGAGGTGTTCGCCCTGGCCGCTGGGGTGACGGGCTACGCTCTGAATTTGGGTTATTTCGGCGCGCCCTCCGGCCCTCCCGTGCACACGCTCGCCTGGACGGTTCCGGGCGCATCACTGGCCGGGAGCCTCGCCGTCGCAACGCTCGCCAGGTGGTTGGGGCCCGTCTTCGCCTTCAAAGACCAAGAGGCGACGAGCCGAGTCGAGCTTGTCGGGCAAATTGGCGTCGTCATCTCGTCGAAAGTCGATGAGGAGTTCGGCGAAGTGCGCATCCGAGACAAGACGGGTCACGACCTTCGCGTCGTGTGCCGTCTCGCGAAGGGCTCGACGGGCGAACCGAGGGAGCAAGACCACGTCGTCGTCGTCGAGTGCGACGCGGAGGGAGCGTTGCTCGTCGAGGCGCTCGACGTCGAGGCCCGTCGCGGCGTCTGAGCGAGCCGCCCCGGTTTATCGCGCAGAGGAAAATCGAGGGGACAGGAGCAGGGAGATGGTTGCCATATCGCAGAATGGGAGTTTGGTGTTCGTCTTCGGGGGCGTGGCCATTTTCGTCCTCGTTCTGATCTCGATGCTTTCTTTGGTCTCGCGCTGCTACCGCCGCTGCGGTGCGGACGAGGCGCTCGTGAGGACTGGATCGGGTGGCAACAAGGTCATCATCGGCGGCGGCGTGTTGGTCTT
Source organism: Polyangiaceae bacterium (assembly GCA_050013115.1). GTDB lineage: Bacteria > Myxococcota_A > Polyangia > Polyangiales > Polyangiaceae > Palsa-1150. Next base: position 24,502 of record JBEKFX010000026.1, on the reverse strand, counting down.
TCCGGTCATTCACCAGCTTTTGCGCGTGTCGCTCCGTTCGGTGAAGCTCCTCGTCGAGCGTTCGGGCAAGAACGCGCTCGTGACCGGCGACAAGATCAAGGCGAATGTGACGACGGAGCTCTACATCAAGGTCGAGCCGATCGCCGAGGATGTGCTCGCCGCGGCCCGTTCGTTCGGCGAGCGCAATCTCGACGAGCACGCCATCGGTGAGCTCATCGAAGGCAAGCTGACGGACGCGCTGCGCTCGGTGGCTGCGGTGCAGACGTTCATGTCCCTCCACGGCAAGCGCAAGGAGTTCGCGGAGCACATCCAGGCCGCCTTGGCCGAAGAGCTAAAAAAGAACGGCCTGACGCTCGAGAACGTGTCGATCACGTCGTTTGCCATGGTCCCGGTGAAAGAGCTCGATGAGCACGACGTCTTCGACGCCGAGGGCTTGCGCGCGATCACCGAGAGCGTGCAATCGAATCGCGAGAAGACCAATCAGATCCAACGCGAGAAGGAAACACAGATCCAGTCACAAAACGTCGAGGCGCGGATGCGCCAGCTCCAGCTCGAACAACAGCAGAAGCAGGCGGAAGCCGACCAAGGGCGCCGCGTCGCCGAATACGCGTCGATTCAAAACGCGGAAACCGCAAAGGCCGTGTTCATCCAAGAGCAGTCCCGCGACCTGGCCGCCTATGAGAAGCAGCGGGCGGTGGAGACGGCGCGCATCGCGCAAGAGCAGGCGGTCGCCGTGGCCCTGGCGGGAAAGCAGCGGGCGGAGCGCGAGGCGCTGATCGCGGCCGAGAAGGGTCAGCAGCAAGCCGAGATCGACAAGGACAAGGTGGTCCAGGCCGCCGAGATCGACCGGCAGAAGGCCCTCGAAGCCGCCACGATCGAGAAGGAGAAGGTGGTTGGCGCAGCCCTCGTCGCCAAGGAGCAGGCGATCGAGGTTGCGCGGATTGGCAAGCAAATCGCCGTCACGCAGAGCGAGGAGCAGCAGGCTCGCGCTCAGGCCGCGAAGGCGCTTGCTCTCGCCGAGGAGGAGAAGGCGACGCAGTCGATCGCGATGGTCGAGTCGAACGCGAGGGCCGAGCGCGAGAAGGCGGTTCAGATCATCCAAGCCGAAGCCGACGCGACAAGGCAGAAGATGGCCGCCGAAGCGGCCTCGGTGGCCGCGCTCAAGGAGGCCGAAGCGATGGTGACGATCGCGAACGCCGTGGCTCGCAAGGGGGAGGCCGAAGCGGAGGCGCGCCGCAAGATGGTCGAGGCGGAGAACGCCCTGGCTCTCAAGTTCGTGCTGCGCGACGTCGTCAGTCACGCGATCGACCGGATGCCCGACATTGCACGGGAGCTCATGGCTCCGGCCAAGGCGATCCGCGAGATCCGGGTCCTTCAGACGGGGGGGATGACGGCGGGCGGGAACGGGGCCGGCCTGCCGGCGCTCGGGGCGATGTCACCCATCCTCAAGTCGATTCTCGAAGCGGGCGCGGCCTATCCGCTGTTGCGCGAGATGATGCAGTTTGCCAACGTGGATCCGGAGAAACTGACGGAGAAGGCGCGGGCGGCGCTGAACGAGCTGTCAAGCGACATCGGCTCCGTCCTCAGAAAGGAGGACGGTGCGAACGGCGACGCCGGAGCGGCCACGCCGCTTGCGCCCCGCGAGATGGATGTGGCCCGGGACGCGGGCGAACGTCGCGGGTGATGCGATGAGCGCAAAGATCGATGCGGGCGGTGACGCGGCGGCGTTGGCCCTGATCGCCGCCCTCGGCGCCGCAGACGGCGGAGGCCTCGGCTCGTACGTCTCCGGCAAACGCGCGCTGCGCGCTGCGGTCGCTCAGGATCCATTCGACGCGATGGTGGTCATGGTCGTCGGGGGCGCCTTCCTCTTTTACGTGGCCGAGAAGGGGCACAACGAGAAGGTCCGGACATACTGGGACGCGCTTGTCTTCGTCTCGACGTGCGCATCGGTCGGGTACGCGGACGTGTTCGCCCGCACGCCCGCCGGCAAAGCCATTGCGTCGGCGGTGATGACGTTCGGGCCGGCACTCTCTGGCGCCGTCTTCGAGGAACCGGGCGCCAGCGACGCACCCCCGGCCGCTCTGTCAGCCGAGATGCGGGCGGTCAAGGAGGTGATCGTTGCCAAGCTGGACGCGATCCTCGGCGAGCTTCGGGCTGCGCGGGCGCGCGCGTGAAAGCCATCATGTGCCGACTGGACCGCGCTCGGCGGGCGCGATCGTCTGTTTCTCAAGCGGCGCCGCGCACCGTCTCCACTTCGACGGGTGGTTACTGCGCGCCGGCCGCGTAGGTGAGGCATTGATGATCGACGCAAGCGACCGAAACGTTCGGCAAGTCCGAAACAAACTGACAGTCTTGCGTGTAAAGGCCTGACGCATCGGCGTCGCAAGTCGTCCTGGGCGCTACGCACGGGGGAGCAATGCAAAGAGCCGTGCTGGCCTGATTCACGCCGTAGACTGGATCGGCACACCCGCATCCCGACTTCACGTAGGTCGTGCAGTCTGCGTTCGTGTTGCACGCGACGTCGGCCGCCGTGAAGGCGCACGTATTGGGGGCGGCGTCGAGCTCGATCTCAAAAGCGTATCCCGTACAGGTTGCGGAATGTGCATCGGCGAGACCGGCGTCCAAGGGTACGCTCGAGCTTTGGCGCGAGCCCGAGCTGCTCTCTCCCGTGGAGCCGCCGGTGGTCGCGCCTCCGCTCTCGCCGGGGCCGCTGCTTTTGGCAGTGGAGGTCTGAACCGTCGTCCCGCTGCCGCTGGATGACAAACCGTCGCCGCTGCTGCTGGCTCCGCCATCGGGCCTGGCTGCGACCTTGCCGCTGCAGCCGAGGGCCCATCCGAGAAGCGCTGCCGAAACGCGTTTCCGATTGACGTCCCTCATCGCATCGCCGCCATTCTACATGCCCGCCGCCGAACCAGCGCATCGTCCGCCTGCCGCGCGCGCACCGGCCTTCTCGTGCTTCTGCGCACGTCGCCTTGCACGCAGCCATGGTCGCCGGATCGACGCGGTCCAGACACATCGGACCCTCATAGCGAATCTGACTGGGAGCATCGTGCCGGGGACGCCGCTCGGCCATTCGTGTGGACGGCTTGCGGTCGGACCCGCGCCAAACCAGTCCTCGACGATATAGCCCTGGTGGCGCTGATTCGGCGGTTCGAACACTCAGCAGCGGGTTAATCGACCAGCCGTAGATGCCTATAAAGGAATAGCCGGCACTTCCGGTTTTTGTTCCCGCAAAGTCGGCTGTCAGGGTCCCAATGGGTTCCTTTCGAGCTCCCGCTGTTCACCGAATCCACCTTGGACGACGATTGCATCACGGCGTTCGGGCGCACCGGAAGCCAAAGTTGCCGTCGCGGTGTGCGGGTGCGATGTGGGACCGGAGCGACGGCGTGAGCACGGTCTCGTCGTAACCGAACGCGCCGCCGCGGCGCACCCGGTCGGGCAGTGTGGCTGAGAGCGACGCGCAGTCCTTACAGGGGTCCACGTAATCGGCGTACGTGTCGAGGGTCCACTGATAAACCTCGCCGGTCAGGTCGAGCTGGCCCCAGAGCCCCGCACCGAGTGGTGCCGTCCCGACGGGTGCGATGTTTACGGGCGTCTCTTCGCAAGCGCCCGAGCCATTGGGGTAGTAGCAGCCGTAGATCGCGTACTGGTTGGCGGTGCCTGGCGCCGCATTGCCCCAGGGGTATTCGCGCTGCTGGCTCCCCCCGGCTGCCGCATATTCCCATTCGGACTCGCTCGGCAGAAAGCTGCCGTCCCAAATGCAGAAGGCGTACGCTTCGTACCAGTTGGCGCACGTGATAGGCAGACCCTCGTTGCCGGCGGGCGCCTCGGTCCACGTTGCGTCCGCGGGATCGCAGTCGAGATTGGTCGTGGTCGGTGCAACGTTCGCGTCGTCGGCGGCCGCCCATCCCGGTTCGAACGTCCCCGCCGCGACGACGTTTGCCAGACCCTTGCCTCCGTTGAGATGGGTATGTTTGCCCGACCCCGCCGGCGGCGTGAATCCCGCCGTCCACGCGCCCACGAAGACACGAAAGCGTCCGACGGTCACGTCGTACTTGTCCAGGCGGAATTCACTCAACGTCGCGGGATTCGCCAATCCGGTGGGCCCGTTTCCCGCGTTCGTGTAGGCGCGGTCGAAGGTGCCGGAGGCCACATCGACGCTCGCGCAGCAGCTTTCGCCCGTAACGCCGCAGGTGGTCGTCCCGGCCGTACCCGCGCTGCAGCTCGGCGGCGCGCCATCGTTGGTCTCGCTGCCGTCGTATTGGGCGAAAAAAGAGGCTTCCATCGGTTCGCCCGAGTCCTCCGACGGTTGCGCCGCGCCGTCGGTCGGCTCCGTGGTGGCGTCCGAGGTCTGGCTCGTCTCACCCGAAACGGTCTGAGCAAGCCCGAGCACGATGCCGTCCTGCTCGCACCCGACGAGCAGCAGGACGAGCCCGGCTTGAAAACTCAGTTTCCTCGCCTGCGGCGCAAGACCCATGCGTCTACACATTTGATCGATTCGAACGCGGAGCCACTCTACTGGGCCGGCCCGCGAGCGAATAGTCCGTCGCAACGTGCTGCCCCAGCTCGAGTCCCAGTGACGCTTGCGCCGAGCGCGTCCGTCGACGAACACGGGCGGGAGTCTGGAAATTCGGATTGGCGCGTGAGCACCGTCGCAATGTCGCCATCGGCCAAGTGAGCCAAGTCAGCGTGCTGGGGGTGCGAGCGCCGACCACTGCACCTGACGCTGCGCGCGGCGGCCCTGTTTGCCAATTGGGACTGACTTGCCCGATCCCTTCACCGGCGGCGGAGTACGCAGCCAATTTGCGAGTGAACGGTTATTGTGCAGTATTGACGTACGGGGTCGACCCCGCCGACCGGGGGACAAATTTGGGCGAACCCCTGCATCCCATCCGCACAATCGAGGTGCCCGATGTCTTGGGCGCGAACCGAATTTGTCTTGTCCGTTTCGTTGGCCGTGCATGTGGCACGACGAGCTGCGGGCGCGGAGAAGTCGAACAGCGAAATTCGGTTCGTCGCCTCAGCGAACATAGACTTCCATCGCCACGTTCACGTGCGGCATGATGCCCCAGTTCCAGAAGGAGTCGTTGTCGACCACGTCGAGCGCGACCCCGTCGGCCCCATTGCCGCACGCGTGGTAAACGGCAGGCCACATTTCTCCAGCGACCGAGCAGGTGAAGGCCAGGATGCTCTCAGGCGTTCGGCCTTGACTGGTCGCATGACCCGGGTCCCCCACGACGGTCCAGGCCGCAGCCTCCGCGACCGGGTCACCAACGGGCTCGTTGGCGTTCGCAATGAGGCCCATTTGGAGGTTCTGGATCGGGACCGAGGTGGCGCTTGTAACATAGGATACAGGCGCCGCCGGCCCGCTGGCGGTGCGTATGTGGACCAACGTGGACCGCTGGGCCAGTGCGGTGAGGGCCGCCCTGGGCATGTAGCTACACGAGCCTAGCGCAACGGTTCCTGCCGTCTCGGTGGCAGGGGTGCAGGTGCCGCCGTTCGTCGATTGGACAAGGGTCCACCCGCCACCGGCGAAGTCCATGTCGCAACGAACCACAAGAGACGAACCAGCCGGAGCGATGGTGTACGTCGCGCTGGAGCTCGTTGGCGACGCATTCAGGATCTCGAGGCACGAGCCATACGATGTTTCTGGCGGACCCGAGTCAGCGGTGGGACCGTCCGCTGGAGAACCGCCGGCCGCGGCATCCAAGGTACCGAGGCCGCTGTCCGGAACCGGGGCGGGCCCGTCGTTCTGCGTCGTGCTCGTGTCGTCCGGCGCGGGGGTCCCGCTGTCGAGCCCGTCGCCGGGAGCCAACAGGGTGGCATCGACAGCCCCGTCCGGCTCCGCCGCTTCTGCATCGGTGCGTGACGTGACGACGGTCTGGGGCCCGGCGCCGTCCCCCGCGGTCGCGTCGGCGTGCCCTCCGGCTTCCGCTGGAACGAGGCCAACGCCGTCCCCAGCGCTGACGGCATCTTCGAATCCGCCGTCATCGAGCGCTTGCTCGGTCAAGCCGCCGACATTCAGCAGGGCCTCGCAGCCGAGGAGCTGAAGTGAAAACGCAGCGCAGACCGCCAGCCCGCACGGTCCGATCACGAGCGTCGTCTCGTGCACGAGGACGCGCCTGTCCGGCGTCACGTTCTTGACCATCGATCGGGCCTTCCGCGCGCTTGCTCGCGCGACCCTCGTAGCCTTCTTGGCCGTCGAGTGGGTGGGAGTCGATTGACCGGAGTGCAACGGGCTAGTTTCCACGGCTTTCGCCCATTTGCGCAAGCACCTTCCGTCGAGGCAGGCAATCGCCGATTCGCTCCTCTCACCCCTCGCCATCTGCGGATTTCGACGGAAGTACCCGTCGCTGATTGCATCCATCGGCTATGACGCGCGCTGCGCACGGCTGCCGGCCAACCCGCACGATGCCTTGGGGGTGAGCGCAGAGGCTACGGGGACGCCGACTTGAGAAGGGCTTGGTCATGTAGTGATAGGCGCCCTGCCGGATGGCAGGATCGGCCCTTGGCGGCGAAGCCTGCTACGCCGCGCCTTCGCCGGTGCGCGGGCTCAGTCCCGGGAGGTGTCGGATCGATGGGACGTGGTGATGGTCCGGGCGGGGCGAGCAAGGCTCACTCAGAGACCTTGCCGATCGCGCGGCGCACCTTGTCCATCAGTGGGATCGCGATGGCACGCGCCTTTTGGGCCCCCTCGTGCAGGACGCGATCGATCTCGGCGCGACCGGCCATCAGCGCGTCGTAGCGCTCTCGCTTCGGCGCGAGGCCCTCTACGAGCGCACGCGCGACTTCCTTCTTCACGTCGCCCCAGCCGATGCCCGTGCGGAGTCGCTCTGCAAGAGCGCGCGACTCCGCTTCGCTCGCGATCTCGCGGTATATGAGATAAAGAGCCGACGCGTTCGGATCCTTCGGGTCTTCGGGTCGTGACGAGTCGGTCTTGAAGCGGGCGACGAGCGAGCGCACTTCGTCCGGCTTGCCGAAGAGCGGAATCGTGTTGCGATAGCTCTTGCTCATCTTGCGGCCGTCGATGCCCTGGATTGCGGCGACGTCTTTGGGCAGCTGCTGGCGCGGGATCGTGAGGACGTCGCCGAAGGTGCGATTGAAGCTCTCCGCCATGTCGCGCGCCATCTCGACGTGCTGGCCCTGGTCTTCCCCCACCGGCACGATATCCGTGCTGAAGAGAAGGATGTCGGCGGCCATGAGAACGGGATACGTGTAGAGGCCGATGTTGATACCGTCGTCTTCATCGCGGCCGGCCGCGCGATTCTCGGCCGCCTTCGCCTTGTATGCGTGCGCTCGGTTCATCAGCCCTTTCGTGCATCGACACGCGAGAATCCAGCTCAGCTCGAAGGTCTCGGGCACGTCCGACTGCCGATAGAAGAGAACGCGCGATGGATCGAGCCCGCACGCGAGCCACGTGGCTGCGACCTCGTAGGTCAGCTGGTTCAGCTCGCCGCGGTTCTCCACCGACGTGAGCGCGTGATAGTCCGCGATGAAGAAGAGGGCGCGGGTGGAAGGATCCGACGCGAGTTGCAGGGCGGGCTTGATCGCGCCGACGTAGTTGCCGATGTGCGGCGTGCCCGTCGGCTTGATTCCCGTAAGAACGGTAGACATCCGCTCAGTTTACCGAGCGGGCGATCGAGAGCCAAGAAGCGTCCCTCGGAAGGGCCCCAAATGGACGGGCGCAGATCCCGGCACTACGTTGCCCCAGCCGACATCGAATCCCGGCATCCCATCGAATCCGTCTGAGGAGGCGTCATGTCCATCTTTGTCGTCGCAGGTGCCAACGGTCACGTTGGGTCCGTCGTCTCGCGCGAGCTCCTGGCCAGGGGCCACAAAGTCCGCGCCGTCGTGCGCAACGTCGACAAGGCCAAGGGCCTTGCCGGCCAGGGGGCCGATGTGCTCGCTGGCGAGCTCGGCGACGCGGCCTTCCTCGCTCGCGCCCTGCGCGGAGCCGATGGGGCTTTCCTCCTGCTGCCACCGGCCAACGACGCACCCGACGTGCGCGCGGTCCAGGATCGTGTCGCCCACGCCGAAGCCGCCGCGGTCGCGGAGAGCAAAGTCCGTCACGTGGTGTTGCTGTCCTCGTGGGGCGCGGAGAAACCGGCCGGCACAGGTCCCATCGTGGGCCTCCACGTTCTCGAAGAGGCCTTGAAAAAGACCGGCGCCATCTCGACCTTCCTGCGCGCGGGCTCGTTCACCGAAAACCTGCTGAGCGTGCTGCCTGCCGCACGGCACCAGGGCATTCTGCCGAACTTCTTTCCGCCTGAGTACAAGATCGCCACGGTCGCCACGTGCGACATCGCTGCGGTCGCGGCGCGGACACTGCTGTCTCCGCCGTCGGCGACCCAGGTCGTGTACGTGCTCGGCACCCACGAGTACAGCGCCGTCGACCAGGCCGCGTACTTGTCGAAAAAACTTGGCAAGGAGATCAAGCTGCTGAACCTGCCCGTGTCAGCCGCGTCGGGGGCGATCCAGCAGGGCGGTGTGGGTGCGTCCATGGCGAACCTCCTCCAAGAGATGTATGAGGGCGCGTTGAAGGGTTTGCTCGGCGTCGAGCCGGGGCACCGCGTCGAGAGGGGAACGACCACACTGGAGCAGGCGCTCGACCCGTACTTCACGAAGTAGCCGCTCCCCGCGCGCTCCCGCCGCGAGCCTGCGTCCGCCGCGTAAAATGGATTTGCGCCGGAGACCGGCTCGTGTCGGGCGGGGCAGCGCGGGCCGCAGGTCACATGGATTTGCGCCGGAGACCGGCTCGTGTCGGGCGGGGCAGCGCGGGCCGCAGGTCACGCCCTTCGTCGTCGGAGCGAGCCAAGCGCGGAGCCGCTGTAGCGGCTCGCTTTTCCGCGCTGCGGTGCGATCCTGCTCATCCCCATGGATCTCAAGTCTCGCGTGCCATCGGGCTTGTCCGGTCGGTCATAGCTGCGACAAGACTCCCGCGATGGTGGCGGTCATCAACGTGGCCAGGCCACCGCCCAGCACGGCGCGGAGGCCGAGCCGGGCGACGTCCTTGCGGCGGCTCGGCGCCAGACCTCCGATGCCCCCGATTTGGATGGCGATGGATGCGAAGTTCGCGAAGCCCGCAAGGGCGTAGGTCGAGATGATCTGACTGTGCCGCGTCAACACTCCGAGGTGCTGCGACAGGTCGACGTAGGCGACGAACTCGTTGATGACGATCTTTTCCCCAATCAATCTCCCGACGGTCGCCGCGTCGTTCCACGATACCCCGATGAGCCAAGCGACCGGCGCGAGCACCCAGCCGAAGGCCGTCTGCAGGCTGAGCTCGACGCGATGACCGGCCATCGACGACAGCCAGCCATCGATTGAACCTCCGCCCGCCCCCCACGGCACCAGGCCGAGCCAGTGAAGCGGAGCGTTGACGAGCGCGATCAACGCGATGAACGCGAGCAACATGGCGCCAATGTTCAACGCCAGACGGAGGCCGTCGGCGGCGCCCGTGGCCGCGGCATCGATGGCATTCGACGTTTCGCCGCCGACGTGGATCGCGACCTGTCCCGATGTGGACGGCCGTCCTCGCTCAGGAACGAGAATCTTCGCCAAAATCAGCGTGGCGGGGGCCGCCATGACGCTTGCCGTGAGCAAGTGCTTGGCGAAGAACTGGCGTTGCTCGGGATCGTCACCTCCGAGCAAGCCGACGTATGCGGCCATGAGCGCGCCGGAGATATGCGCCATGCCGGCGACCATCATGGTCATCATTTCCGATTCGGTCATGCCCTCGACGTAAGGACGGATCGTCAGGGGGGCTTCCGTCGATCCGAGAAAGAGGCTCGCGCAAACGACGGTGGCCTCGGCGCCCGATACCTTCATGACTTTGCCGATCGCCCATGCCATCGCAGCGACGACCCGTTGCATGACTCCGAAGTGGTAGAGCACATTGGTCAGCGACGAGAAAAAGACCACGGTCGGCAAGACCTGGAGCGCGAAGACGAAGCCGAATTTGGTGGGATCGACGAGACTCCCAAAAACGAACTGCGAGCCCACCGAAACGAAGTCCGTGAGCCTCACGAAAGCGCTCGCGATCGCGTCGAAGAACAGGCGGCCGATCGAGACCTTGAGAACGAAGCCTGCAAGCAGCCATTGGAGAGCGACTCCCTTCGGGATTTCTCGCCAATCGACCGCGCGCCTGTCCTCCGACGCGAGCCACGCTGCCGAAATGAGCGCCGTCAGGCCGAACAGCCCGAAAAGGATTCGTCCAGCATCCGCCGTCACGGTCTCGCGCTCGCCGTCCGCCTGAACGGCGCTCCGCCCGATGGTCTGCGCGAAGGGTACGCGCCGGCGCTCTCGTTCATGGGGAAAATCTATGCGGCATCATCGCGATGCGCCATTCCCTCGAGGCGCGGCTCGACGAAGAGGACCTGCATCGCGCCGCCGCATGCCCGGAGATGCGCACGGCGCGCATGGCCCCTATTCCGTCAGGCTGAAGTTCAGCCTGCACCTGAACGAGGTGCCGCGGAAGCTTTTACGGGCTCATCGACTGTTCCCAGTAAACGACCGCCTGCTCGCGGTTCGCGACGAACGAGACGCCGCCGTCTTGCGAGATGACGATGGCAAGGCCGCCGGGATGATCGTTGACGAAGCGGTACGCTGCGCGATGGCGCGTGCCCACGCTTTCGATGTCCTCCGGTTTCCGTGCGTGGCCCTCGATGTCGAGCGCACGCCAGACCGAGACCGGCGTCGGGAGCTCGGCCGACACCTCGGCCCCGAACCCGACGAGCCCGAGTCGCTTGTCGAGCACGACAGCACCGTCGATTGCTGCGATGTTCGCGATGAGGCGACTCCATTCGAACACCGCGTGCTCGAGCTGGGCGAGTTCGGCGCTGGCGCTCGATGCGAAATCCGACCACCCGACGGAAGTCTTCGATGTGCCTGCGGCCACTTCGTCCAGGATTCGAAAGAGCAACGTCCGATAACGGTGTGCTGGTTCATCCTGTTTGATCCGGTACTTGAGTCGAAGGCCGCTCTCGCCATGCGCGTCGGGACGATTGTCCTCGACCAGGATCAACCCGCCGTGGCGCGCTCCGCGGACGAGCTGAATCGTCCGCCGGAGCATATGCTGCCCCACGCGGCCCACGAGCGAGTGCTCGACCTGGGTGGGGGATTCACGGAGTGCTTGATGGGCTGCATGTTCCGCGCGAATCTCCTCCCGCTCCCGCGCGAACATGGCCGGAAGCCACTCGGAGTCGAAGACGTCCATCGTCGCATCGACCAGGCCGCCTCGCTCAATTGCGCCCACCAGCTTGCCCGCGCAGCGCACGGCGAGCTGCCCTGGACCGCTTACGTGGATGATCGGGTCGTAAGTCCAGTTCGAGACCAAGCTACGCCCGCCCCAACTGGGGGCGAGCCAAGCCGGTCCAGAATGCGCGACGCCCCAGATTCGCAGCACCCCCTCTTCGGCGTGAGCTCCGATGAGCGATGTCTCGAAAGGCGTAGCGGGGGCCAAGCGACGAAGCTCGTCGGGGTGAAACGGGCGACTCCGGTCGAACCGGAGGCGCAGGACTCCGTCGTTCGGAGCGCCGGTTTCTGGCAGCTGCTCGGCGGGCATCAGCAAGAGTCGAAAACGTGTCGGGCGACTCTCCTCCGAAGTCAGAGAAGCCTGGAATGCCATTGAAAGCGCTTCATCGAGCAGCGCGCGGGGCAGGCGCAGCGCGGTCGCTGGCGGCCAATGGGCTTCGACGTAGCGCGCGAGGTCGGCCGGGTAGGCGTGTCCGGATGGCATCGCCGTCATCATCGCTCATTCGCGGGCCGCCTTTCCGCCTTTCCTCGACCGGGCCGTGCTCGCCTCTTCCCCCCCCAGCCCGAGGCCGTCCCTTTCGCCACGCGTCGGCTAGCGGGTGCCAGGGCTCGATTCTCGATCACCGAACACCGGTAGCCGGTGCCCCCTCGCGCTTGAGCGAATCACTGCAGGCCGGACATGCCCGAAAGCTGGCTCGGGCAGCTCACTTGCGTGTACATCATGCTCGGATTGTTCGCTCCCTTCATCCAATTGACGATGAATTCGCAGCCGGCCTCCATCGTGGCCGAATTCGCGAAGAGCGTTTGGCAGGCACTCAGCGTGCACGCCGTATACTGAGTATAGTTGTAGTTGTCTTGCTGTTCGCACTGCAGCATGAGCCCGCCGTACTGCACGCCGAGCTGCGACGAAGAGACCTTCCACTGGGTCGCGCAAGCATCATTCGCTCCGACGCCACCGCCGGGAATCAGCAGATCGAACTGGCCTGACTGCAAGCCGCCCGTGTTGACCACCTGCACGATGATGCTCTTTCCGCAGATCTGCTCCGACCCCGTATCCGCCGTGCCGTCGTTGGACTTGCCGGTGAACGTCAGCTGAAAGCACGTGCCGCAGCTCGCGCCGTCATACGCCGCGAACGCGTACGCGAGCGAGTCGCTCACGACTTGCGGCGCCATGTCGTAGCATTCGTATGCACTGCCGCCTTGGCACGAGTCCTCGGCGCCGTCGTTTCTCGTGACCCCATCGGCCGCGCACGTGTGCGATGACCCGCACGACGGCTTGCAGCAGTCCCAGTAACGTGTGGCGTATCCCGCAGACCCGCTGGTCGGTGGAGTGCAGGCCGGCGCGCTGCTCGATGACGTCGACGATTGCTCGGTCGATGCGCTCGAAGACGCCCCTTGCGAGCCGCTGCCCGTCGACCTGCCCGCGCCGCTCGAGCTCGACATGCCTTGCGACCCAGGGCTCGACCCAGCGCTCGATCCGGCCCCACAGCTCCCGCCCCCGCTGGAGTCGCCCGAGTTCGAGGAGGCGCTCGCGTACGTTCCCGTCGAGCCCCCGCCCGTGCTCGAGCTGCTGTTCGTCCCGCCGTATTGGCTTGCTGCGCTCGATGCGCCGGCGCCGTTGCTCGCCGTGCCGTTCTGGGTCGCGGTGTTCGATGCGGCGCCGTTCGGCGAAGAATTGACGCTCCCGCTCCCCCCCGTCGCGCTGGGACTCGGTGACCCGACGCCGCATGCAACCACAATGGTCGATCCCGCGACGAGAGCGGCGATCGAGGTGACGCTGTGTTTCATGATCAAGCCACTCCTCTCAAAAATCCCATGAAGCATGGCAACATGCCACCTCGTACCTCGATTCCGCCGAATCGAAGCGTGCTTTCTTTGGCATGTCCGGCCCAATCGGCGGTTCTCGTCCGTCCGTTTCATGGAAATCGGGGTACTCGCGCCCCACGGTCATCGTCGCGAGCCATGGCTTAGCTTATCGGTTGCGTCGCGAATGCAGGCTTGGCGGCGCGCGCAGACCTGTAAAAGTCCAACAAGCGATTCTCGTTTCTCCAATCGTCGTGGCCGGCCATCGCGGGTCGCAAGCGCTCGCGGGTCGCAAGCGCTCGCGGGTCGCAAGCGCTCGCGGGTCGCAGCCGCCCGCGGGTCGAAGTAGAAAATAGTCGTAGAAGCAGATGTCCACCGATCGGCCGAGGCGTTCGCGGCGGCCAACACGCGACCTCTGCGGGTCGGTGTGGCATTCGCAGGAGAGAGGTACCTCGACAGACCAAGCCGGCTCGGTCGAGCAATAAATAGGCGGCCGTCAATGTCAACACAATGCCACACCGACTCACGCACCACGCGCGTCCGCGGTGCGTCCAGAGCGGCGCCCGACCGACGAGAAGCCGTGAGGACCGGGCCACTTGCCTTCTGCCAACCGAATCGAGCTCGAGCTCCTTGACGCAAAAAAAGCGGAGGAGCGGCGCGAGCGACCAGCCGATCGGCGGGGCCGCTGAGGGCCTTTCCGAGCGGGCAACGCGCTTGTGGGTCGGGGTCGACCTCGCGCTTTTTAGTGACAACACAAAATCTCGCAACCATTGTCGTCAGGATCGTGGGTTTCGCCGCGCCGTCGATTTTCGGGAGCGCTCCTCTTCGTCTCTTCGTCGGCCGACCTGCAGCGCACCTCCGTTTCGGTGAACGGCGCGATGGCTGCGGGACACATTCGTTCGCCATCAAGTGCGATTTCGTCCCTGAGCACCGACCCAGTCGGCCCACAGCTGGCGATATGCGGCCTCGAGATGGCGAGCGAAGCGGGCGCCATCCATCAGCGCCGAGGCCTGCATTCGGGAGCGCAATGCCTGACGGGTTTGCTCGAGGCCGTCAATGTCCCGGGCCCAGTCGCTCGCTCTCGCGACGTAGTCGTCGGCGCTCTCCGCAACGAGTTGCGGCATGCCGAGGTTCATCGCTTGAGAGAGGCCGGCCCGCCCGACCACCCGATCGCCGACGAGCGTGATGACGGGCACGCCCATCCAGAGCGCGTCGAGGCTCGTCGTGTGACCGCCGTACGGAAACGTGTCGAGGCATAGATCGATGTCCTGGTAGAGCGCGAGGTATTCGGGTCGAGCGCGCCGCGTGACAAAGTCGATCCGGGCGCGGTCCACGCCGCCCTCGCCGAGGGCGTCGCTGATGCGCTTGCGGGTTCTTCCGAGCGGCGCCATGACGACGAGCCTCGATCCCCCGACGGCGCGAAGGACCCGTGCCCAAAGGTCGAACACGCGCTGATTGAGCTTCATCGGGTTGTTGAGGCACCCGAACGTGACGGTGCCGCGACCTCTGGCCGGCAGCGGTCCCGGGTCGATCCCGTCGATTAGCGGGTCGTAGCACCAGAAGGTCTCGGGGAGCCGCACGGTCCTCTCGGAGTAAATCGTGGGGTCGGCGCCGGGCGGATCGAGGAAGGGGTCGCTGATTCGAGCGTCGATCGCGTCGAGCCCGGTCGTTCCCGGATACGCTAACCAGGAGACTTGCACCGGGGCCGGCTTGCGTGCAAAAAGTAGGGTCCGGCCTTTCGCCATGTGCATCGTGAGATCGACGAGGATGTCAATGCCGTCTTCGCGAATCCGCGAGGCCAGCGTCTGGTCGTCGACGCCGTGTACCGGTCGAAAGTGGTCACAAGCGCTGGCGAGTCGGGCCGTAGCCTGGTCGGGAGCCGCCACACTCGAGTACCCGAAGATCTCGAACTGGGCGTGATCGTGATGGGTCAATAGAGGAACCGTGAAGAGCGTCTGGCAGTGATCACGAAAGTCGGGAGAGACGTAACCAACCCGAAGGCGTCTGGAGAGCGATGGTTCGTTCGCATGGGGTCGAATCTCCGCCGCCAGGGGCGCGCCGAACTGCGTTTGAAATTGGCGGGCTTCGGCCAAGATGTCACTCGCGCGCGCGCCCATGCTGAATTGAAGGAAAAATAGGAGATTGCCTCGCGTGCGCGGCGCCGGGGAGAGGGCGACGGCCTTGCGCGTCGCCTCGATCGCCTCGTCGATCAACCCCGCCCCGGCGAGGGCGGCACCCAGATTCGCGTGCAGCTCGGCCGAGTCGGGCGACATCGCAATGGCGCGCCGCAGTGTCGCGGCGGCCTCGTCGACGAGGTTGAGCTCGGTCTGTGCCGCACCGAGCAAGCTGAGGGCCTCGGGAAAGCGAGGCTTGAGCTCGAGTGCCCGGCGGCACAGGCCGACCGCGCCGTCGTGGTCGCCGCGCGTCCGCAGCACGGCCGCGACCTCGAGAAGAATCGGAGCCGCAGCCGCACCAACGGGCCACGCGACTTTTCCGGCTCCGGAAGCGTTCTTGCGCGACGCAGTGATCTGGGCCTTGATGGCCGCCGAATCGGGTCTCAGCTCGGCGGCCCGACGGAAGCATCCGAGCGCCTCTTCGGCACGACCGAGCTCCTGAAAAAGGAGCCCGAGGTTGAAGACGGCTTCGACGAAGTCCGGCCGCAGCGCGAGTGCCGCGCAGAACGCCGCGCCCGCCTCGTCATGACGACCCAGTCGTCGACAGGTTTCGCCGAGGTTGGCTCGAAACGCCGCGTTGGCCGGCGCGAGATCCACGGCGCGCTGGAAGATCTTCCGGGCCTCCGGCGCGCCGCTCGTTGCGAGCGCAAGCTGTCCGAGCAACGAAATCGCGTCGATCTGGTTGGGGTTCGTGGCCAGAACTTGACGGTACGTGCGCTCGGCCTGGTCGAGGTTGCCCTGACGATGATGCTCCAGCGCCGCGCGCAACAGCTCCACGGTATTCATGGTTCGCGCTTGTCAGTCAGAGCGCCTTGGGCCGCCCGCTCCAGCCGGTCGAAGGGTCATCCGTTGCTTTCCGCATTGGACAACCGCACCCATTAGACCACAGGCTCGGCAGCTTGGCGCACGCTCCGAGCCCCCGCGCCGTATGTTTGTTCTCGCAGACTGAGACGATCGCGTCCCGAGCCATGACGGAAATCCCGTCCGCCGTCGCGAGCGAGAACGGAAAGTCCTTGCTCAGGCGAGCGAGGAGGAAGTCCTTGTTCCGGCGAGCGATCACGGAAAATGGATGAGATGACGGAAATGGCTGAGGTGGGCGTCCACTTCGAACATTTGGCACGCGGGTTGCGCCATCCACTCCGGTTCCTGCAGCGAAACGATCGACCGCCCGACGTTCCTCATGGAGGGCGCGAGTCGATCCAGTTCGAGGCCGAGACGGGTTCGAGGCCGAGACGGGTTCGAGGCCGAGACGGGTTCGAGGCCGAGACGGGTTCGAGGCCGAGACGGGTTCGAGGCCGAGGCGGGTTCGAGGCCGAGACGGGATGGTACCGAAGGAACCGACAGGAGGTCCGAAATGTTGGAAAAGCTGAGCGATATACCGGATGACATCGTCGGTGTGAGGGCCATCGGAAAGCTCACCCGCGACGACTACGAGAAAGTCATCGAACCCCTGCTCGATGATGCCCGGCGCGAAGGCCGCCGACTTCGATTTCTCTATCAAGTCGGTCCGGAATTCGAGGGCCTGACGCCGGGGGCAGCCTGGGAAGACGCGAAGCTCGGTCTTCGATCGCTTGGCGCATTCGAGGGCTGCGCCATCGTGACCGACCATGGTTGGGTCCGCGACTCAACGCGGATTGCCCGCTTCTTCTTGCCGTGCCCCGTGCGCGTTTTCGCGAATCGCGATCGTGACAAGGCCGTCGCGTGGCTCGGTGCCCTGCCACGGGAAAATGGATCGGCCCACCGTTTACTGCCCGACAAGGGCGTCATCGTGGTCGAGGTCGAGCACGCGCTCGATGCGCAAGACTTCGATGCCCTGGCGCTTACGGCGGATCCATGGATCGAGTCGCACGGTGAGCTGGAAGGTCTCGTGATCCATGCGCGCGCCTTCCCGGGCTGGCAAAACCTCGGAGGCCTCCTGCGGCATGCGAAGTTCATTCGCGACCACCACCGTCAGGTCAAGCGCATCGCGCTCGCCATCGACAGCGAGTTGGCCAGTGCGGCTCCTCTGATCGGTGAGCATTTGGTCCGCGCCCAAATCAAGACATTCGGCTATGACGCGCTCGACGCGGCCGTGACCTGGGCTGCCGGCTCGGTCGTGGCTGACGCGGACGAGGGCCGAGTGAAAGCAAGGGTCGATCCATGATCCACGACCGGAGCCACACACCCCGTTTGACCATCCCGGTGGGTCCAGAAGACCACATGCAAGGGGCCCCTCCCGCCCCTCTGACGCTCGTCGAATACGGCGACTATCAGTGCTCGTACTGTCGAAGGGTGCACCCGATCATTCAGGCGCTGGAGAAGGCGATGGGCCAGAAACTCCGCTTCGTCTTTCGCAATATGCCGCTCGGTCAGATGCATCCGCGCGCCGAGTTCGCCGCCGAAGCCGCAGAAGCGGCCGGGGCGCAGGGCAAGTTTTGGGAAATGCATGACGCGCTCTACGAGCAAGAGGACGAACTCGGTCCGCAGTTGATCGCGCAGCTGGGAAAAAAAATCGGCCTCGACACCGCGAGAATGGATCGCGACCTTGAACAGGGCACGTTCCGGGAACGCGTGCGCGCCGACTTCATGGGCGGTGTACGCAGCGGCGTGGTCGGGACCCCGACCTTTTTCATCAACGGTTGGCGCTACGATGGTGAGCCTGAGGCAGCGCCGATGCTGACCGCACTGCGCGGGTGACGTCTTCAGCCGCGACCCGACGCGGTCGTCGCACCGGTGACGAGCCAGACGCCGCCCCGCAAGGCTACGCGGGTCCCGGAGACGAGGGGGCGCAATCGCGTTGCGAGCGCGGCGCCGACCTCTGCTTTCGTGACGTCGTCGACATCTTTCAATCGACGCGCTGTCGGACCCGTGGTCATCGCGAAGCGCACCGCCTCGTCGAGACCCTTTTCGGAGAGAACGACGTCCGCGTCGAATGGCATGATGGCGACGTCGTGGAATCCCGCTTCGTCGAGGATGGCCTTGACCTTCGGCGCGTCGGCGAACGCAAACGGTCCCGGGTCATCCTTGGATGCTTCGGGCTCCGGGGAAACAAATGAAGCGGCGACAGCCGCGGGCACGCTGACCCAATCGTTCTCGCGCTCGGCGCGCCAGCACACGAAAGCGAGCGTTCCATCCGAACGTAGGGCGTTGCGCAAACGCGCAAAAGCGACCGCTGGCCGCCGGAAAAACATGATGCCGAAGCGCGAGATGATCGCGTCGAATGTGCGATGGAATCCATGCTCGGCCGCATCGGCCAAGACGTACGAAATGCTCGGCCGCCCGACGGAGCGCTGCCGCGCGCGGGCAAGCATCGGCGCCGAGACATCGACGCCGACGACCGCGCCTCCGGGCCCGACCGCTTCCGCCGCGGTCAGCGTCGTCGTCCCGCACCCACAGCCCACATCGAGCACTCGGCCGTTCCGGCGCAGCCTCGCGCACTCGAAGAGCTTCGTCGTGAATGCTGCGAATGCCAGATCGATCGCCACTTGCTCGCCCGCCCAGCGATCGCCCGTCGGCCCGTTCCAATAGGCGATCTGGTCCGCGTTTTCGTCCACGATGCGTTCAGTCTACCCGAAGTCATGCCGTCAGACGCGCCGCGTCGTCTCCGGTGCGCGAGTCATTTCACTCTCCCGCATAACTCACCCGCCACAGCGCCCCATTGGCGTCCTCGCTGACGAAGAGGGATCCGTCATGGGCGACGGCGACGCCGACCGGCCGGGCCCAGACTGTCTCGTCGCTCACGACGAACCCCGTCATGAACTCCTCGTACTCGCCGGACGGCACCCCCGCCTCGAGGGGCACGGCGATCACTTTGGGGCCCGTGCGTTTTGCTCGATTCCACGAGCCGTGAAGCGAAGCGAACGCGGCGCCTCGGTATTTCGCGGGAAAGGCCGTTCCGTCGTAGAAGGTCATTTGTAACGGGGCCGAGTGGGACTGCAGGAGAACGTCGGGCACGATCACCTTGGACGCGAGCTCGGGGTGTTCGCCGGCGTGACGCGGGTCCTGATGGTCGCCAAGGTAGTACCATGGCCACCCGTAAAAGCCGCCGCGCCGAACGCGCGTCAGGTAGTCGGGCACGAGATCGTCGCCCAGTCCGTCGCGCTCGTTGGTCGAGCACCATAGGTCGCCCGTCGCAGCATGGACCGCGAGACCGACGCAGTTGCGGATCCCGCTCGCGAAGACCTGACGTCCTCCGCCTTCGGGGTCAAAGACGAGTACGTCCGCCCGGTCCGCTTCGTCGGAGTCCCCTTCGCCCACGTTCGACCCGGAGCCGACCGAAATGAACATCCGGGTACCGTCACCCGAGAACGCGACATCCCGGGTCCAGTGCCCCCCCGTTGCCTTGGTGAGCGAGGGGACGACGGTTTGGGGCGCACCGCGCGCGTTCAGGTCGCCCCTGGCGTATGGAAAGCGGACGACGGCATTGGTCTCCGCGACGTAAAGCCACTTTGGTTCGGCACCGGACGGGTAGAAGGCGATGCCGAACGGTCGTTCCAGGCCCGCCGCGAAGACTTCGTTGCGCGCAGCCTCGCGGGCGCCGTCCGCCCCGCGAAGGGCGCGGATCCTCCCTGCCTGGCTCTCCACGACGAACAGATCGCCCGACGGAGAAACGCGGATGAGTCGCGGCCCGACCAAGTCGCGCGCAAAGACGTCCACCCGGAACCCCGGAGGCACATAGGGGTACGCGCCCGGCGGTGGGGACACGATATCCGGTCCATTTTTTGCCGAGGGGGTCGCGAAAGGCTGCGGAAGGTCCGCGCTCGTGATGAAGCGACGTACGCCCGGACCTTCACCGCGGAAGTCGCCGAATGCGGCGCGCCCCTTGCGCAGACCCGGCGCGGCCGGAGCCACGCGCGCCAAGGCTGAAGCGGATGACGAGGAGTCTTTATCGCTCGGCGGGAGCGTCGCCAGGTAGTCGATCACGGCCCGACGTTCTCCTTCGTCCGGTACGGCAATCGGCATCGTCGTTCCCGGGACGAATTGCGACGGGCGGTCCAGGAAGCGATCGAGCGTCGCACGGTCCCACGTGAGATTCGCCTCGCGCAACGCGCGCGAGTAGCCGAAACGCGTTGAAGCGGCTCGACGGCCGACGACGCCCCCCAGCCCCGGCCCCTGTGCCCCCCGTCCGCCGGTCGCATGGCAGACTGCGCAGCGCTGTTCGAATAGACGCCGCCCCACTCGACCTTCGCCGACCTCCGACATGGGCCTTCGCAGCATGGAGAGTCGCCCGAAAGCGATCGCGCCCATTCCGACCAGCACGACGGCCATGAGGGTCGCGATGCGCCGCGGCGATGGACGGCTCACCTCGCCTCCTCAGGGACTTTGGGGGGCCGCGACCGAGGGAGCCAGCTGCGCAGGTTGCGCATCCATCGTCGCCGCCCGAAGAGATGGCGCGGCACTTCTGCCTGGCCTCGGACAGCGACCCGCGACGAAAGCATGGGGCTTATCGGTCACCTTGCGGAATCAATTCGTTGGGACCGTAAAAGGTTGCAAGAAAAGGGTCCTTTTCTGCGCGGAAGGAGACCGTCGTAGGGCGCTTCAGTGGGGGCGCCCTCCAACATGTTTTGGAGACACCCCCGGGCTGGACGACTGCGTGGGATTGGAGATTGTCGGCGTCAAGGGCGAGATCGTCCCAGCGTCCGTTCTCGAATGCGTGGAGTGCGAACACGACGCTCTTCAGCGTCCGTTTTGAACCGTTCTTGATGACGACCGAGATCGGTTTGTCCTGGCCGCAAGTCGCAGGATCGTAGTTGGCCTCGACCGTCACGGCGGCCTGCTCCGCAGCGAACTCGTCCGGCTCGCTTCGTCCGTGCCAGAGGACACCTCCTGCGCCGACGAGAACGATGACGAAGAGACCACCAACCACTCTCGAGGCCGTGACGAAACGGCTCTTGTCCGCGACGCGCGAATCGCGGGTGATGGGCACGTGATTGGCCCTCACGAGTCCTGCATCGGCGTCGGTTGCGGTCGCCGGTTCAGTGGAGCCGGCGTCGGGGCTTTGCGTCAGCTCGTCATACTGGCGGCGTCGCTCGGGGTCGCCGAGAACCCGAAAAGCTGCATTAATTCGCTTGAACTGCAACTCGGCGTCATCGTTGCCGGGGTTGCGGTCGGGGTGATACCTCGCCGCAAGCGCACGGTACGCAGCTCGTATCGCCTCGTCCGGCGCGTCCGGGTACAACCCCAGCACTTCATAATGATCTTGTCGTCCGGCGCGCATCATCGAGCTCCCCGCGCATCGAGCGGCCCGATTTGCGATGGTCCGCGTGCCTGGGCTCCGCCTCGGGCAACGGCCCAATGACCCTGGAGCACGGCTCGGGCCCGCTCCCATCGTTTCTGCAGAACACTCACGAGGCCAATGATGGGTCGACGGTACCGGAAATTCCAGCATCCGGCGTAGCACCTGAAGTCTGCTGCCCGGGCCGGATGTCGGAAACTGCCGCAAGGTCCATCACTCCCGCTCCAGACCTATCCATACCTGAACGCCACCACGGGACCAAAACCGAGCGCGACAGGCATCGGAGCCGAGCAGAGCCGCTGCGCGCCGCGGCCCGGGCGATGCGCCATTCGGGTTCTCGGCGTGGTCGCCGGGTGACCGTACCGAGGGCCGGCCCCACTGGCTGGGCGGATCGGCCAAGTGCTCGGTCGCCCCTTTTGGTCTGGCTGGGACGCAACACGTTTGCTCTGACTGGCCCCAAGACGCCGCGCAGCGCCGACCCACGACGTCCAGGACCGCCTGACCGCACCCGAGTCGATACGCAGCAGCCCACCATACGTCGTCGGACATGGTTTCCCGCTGCGTGCGGAGTTGACTCCGTATCGCGGGACGGCCTCTCTTGTCTCGCTTTCTCACGCGTGCTTCGCTCGCTCACCCTGTGCAGGCCGATTCGCGCGAGTCTTCGGCGCCACTTCCAAACGGCGTCCGGTGCTCTGCGGACCCTGGCCTACGTCATCGCTCCACGGGCCGCCGACGTCGCATCATCGCCGCCCCTCGAGGGCGCGCCATTCGCGGAAGGTCGATCGTTGACGTAAGGCGCGCGGCCTTGCCGAGCAGGCCGTCCGGCATTCGCTGAGGGAGCCAGAGCCAGATGATCGACCACGATAATGATCGCAGTGAAACGATTCTCGAGCGCGTCCCGACCGGAGTCCCCGGCTTCGACATCATCCTGAACGGAGGCTTTTTTCGAGGAGGCGTTTACATGATCCTGGCAAGACCGGGTGCTGGCAAGACGATTCTGGGCAACCAAATCTGCTTCCGACATGCCGCGTCCGGTGGGCGGGCCATCTTCGTCACACTGCTGACCGAGTCTCATGGGCGGATGCTCGCTCAGCTGCGGACCTTGGAGTTCTTCGACCCGACGGTCCTCGGAAAAAGTGTGCTCTATCTTGCGGGATACCAGGCGCTCGCCGAGGGGGGACTCAACGGATTGCTCTCGTTGATAAGGAGGGTCGTTCGCGATCAAAAGGCGACTTTCCTCGTCATCGACGGGCTCGTCACTGCGGGCGCGGTCGCCGAGTCGCAGATCGAGATGAAGAAGTTCATCCACGAGCTCCAGGTCTTCGTCGACCTGGCTGCCTGCACCACCCTCCTCCTGACGGGGGCCGACAAAAAGAACGGGGACGAATACGCGCAGCGCACGATGGTGGACGGCCTGGTGACCCTCTATGCCGACGCCGTCGGAATGGATGTTATCCGCTCGATCGAGGTCGAGAAGTTCCGAGGAGGCAGCTTTCCGATGGGAAGGCACCTCATCGACATTTCGGACACAGGGGTGACCATTTACCCTCGAACGGAAGCTCTGCTGGGGGGCAAGTCGTGGGCACGACCCGACGCCGGAGTCAGCCCGTTTGGGGTTGATGGTTTTGACGACCTTCTCGGCGGCGGGCTGCTACCGGGTTCCCTCACCATGCTGCTGGGAGCACCGGGCACGGGCAAGACCCTTCTCGGCATCCACTTTCTGAGCGGTGTCCGGCGCACCGGGGCGGGGATCTACCTTGGTTTTTCCGAAACCCCGGAAGAGCTCGTTCGGAAGGCCCAAGGCACCGGTTTGGATCTTCAGCCCTACCTGAAAAAGGGGCTCGTTCATATGCTGTGGCACCCGCCGGCGACTGGAGTCGTCGACGACATCGTGAGCAAGCTGCTCGACGCCATCAAGAGTCGTGGCGCCACCCACCTCTTCATCGACGGACTTGACGGGCTAAGAAGTGCGATGTGGTTTCCGGAGCGAGAGCAGCGCTTCTTCGATGCCCTGTTCAACGAGCTCCGCACCCGCGGAGTCACGACCGTCCTCTCCGAGGAGACGCGCGATCTCTTCGGCGCCGAAATCGCCGTCCCGAGCCGCCTCGTCGGCTCGCTCGACAACGTCGTCTTCCTCCGGCACGTCGAGCTCCGCGCGCAGCTTTGCAGGCTCGTTTCGGTGGTGAAGCGGCGTGAGGGCCCCAGTAGTCCCTCGCTGCGCGAGTTTGCCATCAGCGAGCGGGGCATCACGGTGTCCCCTACATTCGAGACTGCCGAGGCGATCTTGAGCGGCATCGCCCGCTTCAGGCCGGCCGTTCGGAAAGATCCATCTTCGACGAATCGGCGCGGCAAGAAGGCCCGACGTCGGAAGTGATGAAGACCATTCTGATCGTCGACGACGAATACGCACTTGTGGAGACCCTCACGGAGCTGCTTCAAGATGAGGGCTACCGAGTCGCTTCGGCGGCGAACGGGAGAGAGGGACTTGCGCAGGTGGAAAGTGAGAGGCCCGATCTGGTCCTCGTCGACTTCATGATGCCGATTGCCGACGGTGTCGAAATGATCCATCGGATGCGAGCGCTCGATGATGCCCGGTCGACCCCCGTCGTCATGATGACCGCAACGGCGAAGGAGGTGGCGCTGCCGATGGCCTCGGCGACTTTGAATGTGGCGAGGCTTCTCGAGAAGCCGTTTCGGATCGAGGAGCTCCTCGACGCGATCGCCCGCATTCTACACGGGGACGACACGTTCTCCTAGGCAGGCGGTGGCGCACGGGGCCGAAGGATCGACCGTGCCGGGTGTGG
This sequence comes from Polyangiaceae bacterium, assembly GCA_050013115.1. GTDB lineage: Bacteria > Myxococcota_A > Polyangia > Polyangiales > Polyangiaceae > Palsa-1150. The sequence continues at coordinate 254 of JBEKFX010000026.1, read as the reverse complement.
GCATCGCGCCGTCCGAGGGCCAGAAAGGCGAGGGGAAGGCGTCGTCGCGCCGCCTTCACTTTCGCGGACCATGAAGGCCTTGTACGAGGGCGCGGACGCCCTATCGCGGCACGTTCTGGCACAACACGTTGATTCGCTCCGGCGTCGGCGACCGTTTGAGAGCGATGGACCATCGATTGCGTTCCGGGAGTCCGATGCGTCCGGACATGCCACATCGAATCGAAGGTCGACGGGCGCCTTGCCTGCCCAAGCCT
>JBEKFX010000025.1:0-63400 GCA_050013115.1 Polyangiaceae bacterium | reverse complement strand
CACAGGGCACTCGGGCTGCCAATCGGGCGCAGCCGCTGCAATCCACTCGAAGCTCGCCTGGCCATCGTGTTCCCCTCTGGAAGTAAGCTCAATTGCCGGGCGGAGTCGATTCGACCCCGTCGTCCCTGACTTCTCGAAGTTCCTCGTCGAGCACTTGCTCCTGCCGTGCGCGCTCGGTCTGCAGGCTACGGACCCGATCGAGCTCCTCCTCGCGGACCTCCCATGCCTGCTCGGTGACGCCGACGTCGGCGCGAAGCACGATCCCGCGCAGTTTGTCGCGCACAAGACCGAAATTGCGCTGGGCGACATGGCCGACGACGTCCCGCGCGTCGTTGTCGAATGCAGCAAGCTGTTGCTCGTAGCCGGCGACGTTCGCCCGCTCGACGTCGATTTTTCGCTGCACGTCCGCAATCCGAGTCCTCACCTGGGCCTCGAAATCCTGCAAAATGGCGACAAGCCGCGCCTCGTACTCGCGCGCCTGGCCGAGGAGCGGCGTCGCGCGATCGGCAAATGATGCCGCTCCGGTTCCACCCGCGCCGGCTGCCGCGAGGCGCACTTCTCGTTCGAGCAAGTCGCGGAATTGACCTCGCGCGATCGCATCGCTTTGGAAGCGGGCGTCGCCAAGGCCGATTTCGTCGCGCCCCATGTCCACCTGACGGCGAATTTCGGAGAGCGACTCCCGGTAGCGCTTCATGTCGCGCTCGTTGGCGTCGAGCTCCGCTTGGAAGCGTCGCGTGCTGCCGGGATCGCGCGCCACGCCCTGCTGCGGTCCGTCGCTCAAGACGCGCCTCAGCCCGTTGATCGTGGCCTGAAGCGTATCGACCTCCATCGACCGCCGCGTCAACTCCTGGGACAGCGCATTCCATTGCGCAGCGCCTGCTTGGTCGCGCTTGGCGAAATCGGCCGCGTCGGACGGAAGGTCCTCGATCGCGGCCATGAGAGCCCGGCGGCGTTCGCGAACCGTACCGATCTCGCCGCCCATGCTCGACGGCTCCTCGTCGTCGAGGCCCTGGGCGATCGCGAGGCGCGCGCGCGATACGCGATTGAGAATGCCAAGCGCTGTTTGCTCGCCGGACTCGAGCTCGGGGAACGCCCGAACGCGGGTCGAAGCACGCGTCAGAACGCCGAGCCGGTCGATGAGGAGCCTCGACTGGTGGAGAAGCGTTTTGCACTCGTTCACATCGTCGATAACCGCAAAGGCGAGCGGCCCATCTTCTGCTTCGCGCGCCCAACGGACGGCGACGGCGGGCAGCTGGTCCTGTTGGTCGAGAAGATCGAGCTGCTGCTGGGCGAGCTTATCGTAGTAAACGCTCACGTCGGCGGTCGCGGCGAGAAAGGACTCGACTTTGGCCCGCATGGGGTCGTACTGAGCGCGCACCCCCTCGTAGAGCTGAAGGGCCCGAGCGAACGATCCCGCGCGGAGAAGAAGGTCTGCCCGGAGCAACGTCCCGTCTGCGATGTACTGGCTGTTCGGGTCGCTGATCATGAGAACCTCGAGCGCGCGCTCCGCGCGCTGAACGTCCCCGAGGCGCACGTAGACCCAGGCGAGTTCATAGAGGGTCGTGTCGAACTCCGGGCTGTCGCGACCGACTTTCGCGTAAGCCTGGCTCGCCTGCTGGTACTGCTCCATTTCGTAGAAGAGCCGCCCGATGGCCATCCAGGCGAGGTCGATGACGTGCCTGTGCTCGGGGGTGTCAGGCGAAAGCTCCGTGACGGAATGGAAGGCTTCGATGGCAGGCTTGTAGTCGACGCCGGTCGACGAGCGCCGGGTCGGATCCGCCAGCGCGGCGGCGCGCGACATCTTCATGGCCACGAGGCCCTGAAAATAACGTGCTTGGTGCGCATAAGGAGCGTTCACCTGGGCGAACGTTTGGGCCGCATCGTTCCACGCACTCTGCCGGAAGTACGCCTTGCCCTTGGCGTAAAGGAGAGCGGCGTCCACTTGCGCGGAGGGCACCTGGTTGAACCTGTCGAAAAGGACAGTGAGAGAAGACGGGGGGTCGTCCAAGCGCAGCGCGACGTCCACAAGCCGCCCGAGGGCCCGGCCAAAGTAAATTTGAAAGCGCGGCTCCGTCGATCGATCGACCAGGGCGAGGTAATCGCGACGTGCCGCTAAGTAGTCGCGCGATTCGTAGTACGTCTCGCCGCGCAGCCAGAGCGCGTCCGGGTAGCTCGTCGTGTTCGGAAACTCCTCGATGATCTCGCTCAGCACGACGGTCGCGCGGCTGTAGTCCTTCATCCGAAAAAGAAGCTCGCCATTGGCGAGACGCTGCTCGGCCGATTGCCGCGGGGCCTGACCCTGCGCGACGGCCGCCTGCACGCTCGCCATGTTGTTCGCAACGTACGCCAGGTCGCCGCGCGCTGCGTCAAACGAATCGGTGGATCCCGCCTGAGCGTCGCCCGCGATGCCCCACGCGGCCAGAGTGCAGGCCGCCGCGGTCCGGGCCCAGCTCACTTTCACTGCTGACCCCCGGCGGAGGGCGTGCCCGGCGCCGCAACCGGCGACCCGGGCGAGTTTCCGGCGGCGGACCCCGGCCCAATCGCTTGGATCTTTTCGTGCCATTCGACCTGCGGCCGCTGCTCGAGCGGGGTCGTGACGCCCCCTTTTTCATAAGCCGTCGCTGTAACCGCCAGCGATTTACCCTCGACCGCCGTGAATGAGTGGCTCGATTTCACCTCGAATTTGTACCCACGGAGATACGAAAACACGCCGTAACCGTTGCCTTGAAATGTCAGGGCCACTTGCAGCGTATGGTCGCCGGGCGGGACGGAACCCGAGTAAATGGGGATGTCCTTTTGGTCGGCGAGAGCTCCCGAATCGTCCTGGCGATTGTACTGGACCTGTCCGTCCATGACGAACAGGGCGCGAACGAGCTGAAACGCGCTCGACATCTCGTTGTCGAAGTGAACCTCGGCTCGCGATCCGGCCGCGCCCCCCCCGAGAATCGTATCGCTCAGCAGCGCGAGCCGTGTATGGCTCCGGCGAATTTGGTCTTTGAGCTCGTCGACGCGCTGCTCGAGGTCCCGCAAGCGAACGGCGTATGTTGCGCCGTTCATCGCGGTGTCCGCCGGCCTCGCATTGATGTCGACGCTCACGGCGGGCGGAGGGGTCGGACCCGCCGTGCTGCCCGAGTCGTTCGGAATCGAGGGCGCGGCAGAACCTGGCGCCGCGGCGCTCCCCGATGCCGCGGTACCGGCCGGGGCCGTTGCTCCGCCGGCCGCCGATCCCGATCCCGATGGCGCTCCTGCCTTGGGCTTCGATTGCGCGCCGGCGGCCATCGAATACGCGGCCAGCGGAAGGGCCAGGGCCAAGACCATGATGACTTGACGTCGCATGCGAGACTTCCCTTCTAGTGAACGTGAGCGCAACCCGGAGGAGTGACGCCGTTCTGCGCAATCGCGAAGTGCAACGCCATGGACCCCGGGCGCCCAGAGTCTATGTTCGTCGACGCGCGCTTGGCAACTCGCTCCGCAGGGCGTTGGACGGCGCAAAGTTGTCGCCATTTCGCAAGCCTACGCTTACCGCACCGCGACTGGTGAGGTCGACTGGAAATCCACCCTCCCCCTGAGCGAAGATCCCGTGAGCGTTTGTCCGTCCTTCCCCTCCGGGGACATGGGCGGCCATGACCCTCGCGACGAATGGGCGGCCACCGAACCGACACGGGAGACAAGGTGTCAGTGTCACGCACGGAACCAACTGACGAGGCGCTCATGGTCCGTTTTCGCAGCGGCGAGCGTACGGCATTGGCCCGCCTGCTTCAGCGGCATCAAACGCCGCTTTACAACTTCGTTCTGCGCCAGCTCCGAAATCGTCCTCAAGCGGAAGAGGTCGTTTTGGAGACCTTCGCGCGCGTTGTCCAGAATGCGGCCGATTTCAAAGAAACAGCCCGCTTCGCGGCGTGGCTCTACACGATTGCTCGAAACCTCTGCGTCGATTCGCTGCGTAAGGGCTCCCTTCGTCGGCATACCTCGCTCGATGAACCAAGTGGTTTCGGACCGGGCGAAGGTACGACCTTGGGCGAACGAACGACGGACGCCGGGGCCCATGTCGAACCCGCCGGATTCTCGCGGGAGATTCGCGAACGCGTTCTCTCCGCGATCGAGTCATTGCCCGAAGACCAACGGGAAGTCTTTTTGCTGCGCGAAGTGTCGAACCTGGCGTTTAAGGACATCGCCGAAGTCGTTGGGGCACCCGAAAACACGGTAAAAAGTCGAATGCGATACGCCCTCGAGCGCCTGCAGGCGGCGCTGCGAGAGTTCGAGGAGTACGCACACGCACTGCGCTGATGCCGGGGGGCGGTGGTGGACTTCGAAACGACGTTCAGGGATCCGCGATGGATTGCGAAAAATTCGAAACGACAATGATGGACGAGCTCTACGGGGAGCTTGACGATGTGACGAGCGCCGCCCTGAAGCGCCACGTCGCGGGGTGCACGCGCTGCGGCAGCCTTTTCGGCGGCCTGCGCGCGACCCGGCGCGTGGCGGCCGTCCCCCTGGTGGAGCCTCCAGCCGCCCTCGAGGCCCGTATTCTCGAGAAGGCAGGGCCGACCATCGCGATCAGCGCTCGCCGCCAGCGTATGGCCTACGTGCTTTCGATCGCCGGAAGCTGGGCGATGCGGCCCCAGACAGCGATGGCAGCACTCTTTCTCGTGATGGTGGCGACGAGCGTGCTTCTCTTGCACGGCAAGTCGTCGAGAGACGCGGCCGGCACCGCGGTGACCGTCGTCGAGGAAGGAACGCCCGCCCCCGCAACCGCCTCTGCGACACCTCTCGGAGGCGGGCCCCCGCCCCCGATGTCTGGGGCCACCCCCACGGCCAAGTCCGAAGGCCTCCGCCTCTCGTCGCCGGACAAAACGACCAGCGCGCAAGCCGTGAAGGATGCCGGTCGCGCGGCTTTCTCGGACGATACTCCGCTACGCGAATCGGCAAGACCGATTCTGGGGCAGCCCCACGAGCTCCCCGGCGCCTTCATGGACATCGAAAATCGAGACTCTCACGGTGATTCAGTGCCGCAAGAGCCCGCCGGGGCGGCGTCTCCGGCAGCCGCGGCAGGATCGCAAGGGGGCGCCCGCGGATGGGCCCCTCCGACGCCCGGCCCCTCCTTTGCCACCGCACTCGGGGCGTATCAGGCGCACCAGTTTGACGAGGCTCGGCGCGATTTCGAGGTGCTTGCCCCGACGGACGTGAGTGCGGATCTTTGGGCCGCGCGCTCGCTCCGCGAGGCCCGCGGCTGCGGCGCCGCCGCGCCGCGTTTCGACCAAGTGGCGGACCGAACCGCCGGACCGCCGGGCTGGCAGGCTCTGCTGGAGGCGGCCGATTGTTATCACCGGGTGGGCGACGATGCGAGCGCACGAGCTCGACTCACTCGATTGCTCAGCGTCGATTCGTTCCGCGACCGGGCGAGAGCGGAGCTGCAACGCATCACGCGCGCTCCCGGGAGTCAGCCGTGACGAGCAGCCGCTACCCCGCGGCTGAGGTCGTCACTTGGACTGCGGGCGCCGTCGTGGCCGCGGGCGCTCATGGGCACGAATGCGCACGCCGTCTTGTCGTTGGAATCGACTTGCGGTCGTCGGAATCGATGTGAAGTCGACGGCGAAGCTTCAGCCTCGCGGACGTATCTCCTGGCCGGCTCGCGGACGTATCTTCACGTACCTTCAGGCTGGCTCGCGGGATTCTTCGGGCTGGCTCGCGGGATTCTTCAGGCTGGCTCGCGGACGTAAGCGATGGTTCGAATGACTTCGACCAGCCGCTCGCGGTCGTCAGGGCGCAGGTGGATGAAGCGAACGCCCATCCCCGGGTTGGGGTTGTCGCCGTTCGATCGGACCGGATTGATCCACGCAACCTCGGCCTGAAGCTTGAAGGGTTCGTAGCCTGGGGGCTCGAATGTGAGCATCAGCCGCGTCCCGAGTGCCAGCGGATCCACGGTCTTCACGAAAATCCCCATCGCGCTGATGTTGGTGATCGACGCGAAGAGGAACGTGTCTTCGGCGACGCAGTCGACGGCCCATTCGACGTCGAATCGGTCGTAACTGCGGCGGTCGTCCGGCCTTGATGCCGCGCCTTCGTCCTCGACCGACGACGTCTCGGCGCTTGCATTCGGCTTGTCCCTCATCGTCGCCATGTCGCCCTCCCGGCTTCCTTGTGGGTCGGCGACGTGCGGGGCTGTCTCCGCGACCGCCCGGCCGTCGCTCGCCGACCCTCGTTGCGCTGGACGTCGCGCGCCTATTGCACGCGCAACGGGCCCCCGTTGATTCGGTTGTCGCCGTCGTTCGGTCCGCTCGTCACCTTCAGCCGGGTATCGCCGGCAAACAAGCCGAAGTAAATCGTATACGTGCCCGGCGTGAAGTTTGGCTCGAGCTTGAATTCGTGGTCGTCCAAAACGAAATCCCCTGGAAGCCACATGGACATGGGGTACTTGCCGTTTGTCGGCTTGTGATCGCCGTTGTGCCGGCGGTGGTAGCCATCGATGTGAATGAAGCCCTCCCACTCCGTTGTCACAGGGGCGAGCACCCGATAATACGTCTTAAAATGATACGTCCGCCCGGGGCTCACGGCTTCGACGGCGCGTCCCCGCTCGTCGTCGAGATCGATCCCGATGACTTCGAGCTTGTCCTCCATGTTCGCGCCGAGCTTTCGCTGCGGATGGGGGGCCTCGGCCAGGACAATCTCAGAAAGGGGATTTTGGTTTTTTTGGTCGGATCCGAGCGACGACGCTGCGAGCAAGATTTGGCTGGATCGCGCATCGACGATCGGCAGATTGCCCCCGTGACCAGCGCCGTGTTCCCGCCACAGCTGGTTGAGCTTCGGGAGCTCCTCGGCCTTCAGTGCCATGCACCTGCGCTGCGATCCTCCCGCCGTCAACCATTGGTAGGCGCCCGCCGGATCCGAGAGGACCTGCGGTTGCCCGCCCGCGTAGTAAGCGGACGTTCGACCGCCCACACCGAGAAGCCCGAGCGGCGCGTCGGGGCATACTTGGCGGTAGCTTTCGAAGACCTCCTTCGGGGAAAGCTGGTTGGCGAGCGCCGGGTAATAGGAGAAGCAAAGCACGAACCCCGCGAGCGCGCCGCCGAGCGCCAAGCCCGGTGCCCGATGCCGCAACAAGTCGCCGGTGATCCCCATCGCGAGGAACAGCGCAACCCCAGAAGGCAAAGCGACCAACGCCGCCGGCAGGGGCTTCAGCCCGAACGACGTACCGAGCGCAAACGCGCCCGCCGGAATCGCCAGAAGCATGAGCGCCGCCACCGAGACCAGCGCGATCCATGCGTCATCGCGGTCGGAGGCTTCCGCGCGGAGCACCTCCGCCGTCACCGCGGAGGCGACGGCCGGAGCGGTGACCGGCCCGGTGACGGCCGCGTGCTTGTTCGACAAGCGACCGACCTTCCACGCGGAAGCGGCTGCCGCGAGGCGTCCGAAGAGCGCCTCGAACGGCTCGAAGCCTCTGGTGAGCGAGTTCGTCGAGAGCCAGCGCGGGCCACTGAACGTCCACAGCCACAGGTCCGATACGAAAATGACCGCAAAAGCAGCGCCGAGCGGGACGAACGCGACGACCCACCAGAGGTTTAGCACCAGATCGCGGACGCTCGACGACATCTGGGGCAGCCAATGGGCATGCGTCCGCCCTCCTACGTAAAGAACGAAGCCCGCCACGGAGGCACCCGCAACGAGGGCGAGGTAGGCAAGGGCAAGACCGCCGTCGTACGCTTCCCGCAACGCGCGGAGCACCCGGGCGAAGCTCGCGGGGTCGAACGGGGTCCGGTCGGCGTCGCTCTCTGCCCAGGTGAGGAAGGCGCAGAGGGCGAAACCGCCGAGAACTACCCACCAAATGTTTAGCGCGGTGTTCTTGAAACTCTCGGGAAAGGTGGCGCTCGCAATCCCAAAGGCCTGGTAGGCCTTCTCGGGGAGCTCGTGGAAATCGTGATGAAGGACCGCAGCCAGAATGAGAGTCCCGATGCCGACCGCAATGGACGGATGCGCCCCTCTCTCGAAATCGCGGATGGCCACCGCGCACGCGACGGCGCAGACGGCGGCGCCCGTGAACACGATCAAGTCCGTCGTCGAAGCCAGCCAAGCATGCGCGACGAAGGCCGCTGCGGCGCCCATGAGAATGACCAGGCGGGCGCAGCTCTCGCGTTGCACGATGCCCCCGGCCGCGTTCGGCAACACGGGAGCAAGCATGAGGCGGCCGAATGCGAACGGAAGGAACGCGCTCCAAGGGGCCAGCGAATGCCCAATCGCTCCGACGTAGAAGTCGAAGGTCGGATACTTCCCGGGAACGTGGACGAGCGCGCCGAGCCAGAGGTCGAGATCTTTGCTTTCGAGCCAAGAGGCCCGTACGGCAAGAGCGACCACGCCGAGGCCGGCGAGCAGACAAACGGCACCCAACGCGTCTCCGGGTGCGTCGCGTTCCGTCGGCGATGCTGCGACCCGAGAAGTCCCCCACGCAAGGCCAACGGCCACACACGGAACCGCCAGCCCGAGCAGACCGCCGCGGCTCTCGAAGCCGACGGCAAGACCGAGACCGCCCATGAGCAGCCAGGGCACGCGGCGCAAGAGAGGCGGCGCAACTGCGCGCCCGGCTCGCAGACCATCGACCTCACCCGGCGACGATGGCACGAGCTCGCGATCGAAGACGGCCACGGCGAGTCCCCCCAAGGCCATCGCCAGCCCGGCCATCGCGCACACGTCACCCATCATCGAACGGGCCTGAACGAAATAAACGGGCATCGTCGAAAGGGCGACCGCGGCGTAAGCACCGGTTCGCTTGTCGAACAAGCGCGCTACGAAGGCATACGTCGCGAGGACGCCCAAAAGACCCCATAGCGCAAGAGGAAATCGCCCGGCCCACTCGTGCAGACCGAACACCCGGAAGCCGATGGCAATCGACGAAAAGGGCAGCTGCGGGCGTCCCAGGTCGTTGAGGTGCGGAAGGGTGTTGTCGGCGTTGCTCAGGGCTAGACTGCTGGCGCCGAAGAGATTGAGGGCGATCCGGCGGGACAGGTCGGCGACGTTGAGCTCGTACGGATCCCAGAGTCCGCTCTTGCTGAGCGGCGGCACGAAAAAAAAGAGCGCCAGCGGCACGACGAGGGCGACGGCGAAGGGAGCCCACGCCGGCATCGGGATCATCGCTCCCGGTTTCGAATCCTTCAAGAGAGGCTCTGTCTTGGTCTCTTCGATCATGGCGCCGCGACTCGCGTCCGAAAAGGCCATCCACGGTCGATGGACCGCCGGCCGAGGCGCTGGACAGTACTTCCAACGTCCGGCGCGGCGCAACCGCTGCATGCTAAGAGCTCGGTCGCAACGCGCGATCTACGGCTCGCGCTTGCGGCTGCGTCGCCCTAAACCTCATGAGTCGCTCTCGCACTTTCGTGGAGACACGTGCCGGCCACGTCGCGCTCGTCGGTCGTCCCAACGTCGGCAAGAGCACATTGTTCAACGCGCTCGTCGGTCAGCCCCTGGCCATCACGAGCCCCCATCCACAGACGACGCGCTCGACGGTTCGCGGGGTGCTCACGAAGGAGGAGACGCAGTACGTCGTCTTCGACACCCCGGGGCTTCACGAGCCGCGCACCCTTCTCGGCCGCGCGATGAACGAATCCGCCCGTTACGCGGCACGCGAAGCGGACGCGATTGTTTTGCTTGTCGCGTCGCCCCCCGAAACGCGGCCGCCAGAACCCGATCCGGGCGATCTTTCGCTCTTAACAGAGCTCCCCGCGCGCCGCACCATCCTCGCGATCACCAAGGTCGATCGGCTGAAGGACAAGAGCCGGCTCCTTCCGTTCATCGCCGCGTTCGTCGAGCGGCAAACCTTCGCTGCAACGGTGGCCATCAGCGCGCGTCGCAACGACGGGATCGATCGGCTGCTTGCCGAGATCCGCCCGCTTCTTCCCGAGCAGCCCTGGCTCTTCGATGCCGAGACGATTTCCGACCAGCCTGCTCGCTTTTTCGTCGCAGAGCTCGTTCGCGAGCAGGTGCTCAGGCACACGCGCCAAGAAGTGCCGCATGGGGTCGCTGTCGTCGTGGACGCGTTCGACGAAAGCCGGCCCGTCCCGCGGATTGACGTGACCGTGCACGTATCGCGTGAAACACACAAAAAAATTCTGATCGGCGCCCAGGGTCGAATGCTCAAGAGCATCGCAAGCGCGGCCCGGGGGCGCATTGAAGCGATGCTTTCGACCAAAGTGAGACTACGACTCGAAGTAAGGGCCACGCCGGGATGGATGGATAACGGCGCACGCCTTCGCGAGCTCGGCTATGGGGTGCAGACTCCATGACCAAACACCGCCGCGCCCCCCTCGGGGGTGGTCTCCTACCTGGCGGCACGAACGGCGCTCCGATCGTTGCAATCGTCGGCCGTCCGAACGTAGGCAAGTCGACTCTCTTCAACCGATTGGCCCGGGCGCGGATCGCCATCGTGCACGACGAGCCGGGCGTCACCCGCGACCGCAAGTACGCGGATACGAGCGCGTTCGGGAAGGCTTACACGATCGTGGATACGGGCGGTTTCGACCCGGACGACGACGACCCCATGCGGACCGGGATTGCAAAGCACGTCCGCGCTGCAGTCGCCGAAGCGGATGCCGTCGTTTTCGTAACGGATGCGACGGCCACATTGGGCGACGCGGACCGGGCCGCAGTCAAGCTCTTGCGCGAGAGCGGCAAGCCCGTGCTTTACGCCGCCAACAAGGCCGACGCGCCGCACGCCGACGCCGACGCATTCGAGCTCTACCGCTTGGGTGTCGACCGCGTTTTTCCCGTGAGCGCGCTCCACGGCCGAGGCATGGGCGAGCTCGAATCGGCCCTCATCGCCGCACTGCCCGATACGGGGCCCGATCTCTCGGACAGCGAGGGTGACGCTTTGCCCCGCATCGCGCTCATCGGGCGGCCCAACGCGGGAAAGAGCAGTCTTCTCAACCGCATCCTCGGCGAGGACCGCGCCCTCGTCGACGCACGACCAGGGACGACGCGAGACGCGGTCGACGCGCTCGTCGTCCGCGACGGCAAGCGCTACGTCTTCGTCGACACCGCAGGCATCCGCCGCAAGGGCAAAGTGGCGAAAGAAGGAAGCACGGTCGAGTCCTTGAGCGTGCTCGCCGCGGTTCGCAACTTGGAGCGCGCCCACGTGGTCGTGATCCTGTCGGACGCCGAAGAAGGAGTGGCCGAACAGGATGCCAAGATTCTTGGGTTGGCCGAGGAGCGCGGGCGGGCCATGATCGTGGCCCTGAACAAGATGGACCTCGTGGCGCGCGACCAAGCGACGGCGGCCGAGACGAACGCGCGCGAGAAACTGGCCTTCGTACCGTACGTCCCAATCGTCCGCACGAGCGCCAAGACGGGCCGCGGCGTCGCGGACCTCTTCGCGACCATCGACCGAGTGTACGCGTCCTTCCGGCAGCGCGTCGGTACAGGTGAGCTCAATCGATTCTTCGAGCAGGTGCTCGAGATTCGACCGCCGCCAACGATGGGAGGACGAGCGCCGCGCCTTTATTATGTCACGCAGGCGGCGATCGCTCCGCCAACGTTCGTCGTCATGACCAACGCGCCTGACTCCATCCATTTTTCGTATCGCCGCTTCGTCGTCAACCAGCTTCGCAAGGAGTTCGGCTTCGAGGGCGCCCCCGTTCGGATCCACTACAAGGCCAGGCGACGGCGGGCCATGAAACGAAAAGCGTGAGTCGGGTCCGCCTCGGGCGCATCGGCCGCCGCTCATCCGAGGGGCCAGAGCCGTTCGGCGGCCAGCCTGCGCCCAGCAACATGAGGAGATTTCCGCAGACGTGCGTCGGCTGACGTTCCAGTCAGACCCCACCGGTCATGAGGGTCCGCGAGACGCTGGCCAGACCTTTCGCATCACGGACGTCGGCGGGCAACTCGGGCACGCGAACGATGGGCACCTTTCCGCGAACGCGCTCGTGAAGCCGCTTGACGTGGAGCGCGTCGAGTGCCGCAAGGCGTACGGCGTCCGCGTGCGCCTCGACAACCCTCGACGGCGCCCCCTCGTCGAGCTTCAGGCGGAGGCCGGCGATGGCTCGGGCCGCCTCGTCCTCCGTCGGGGGCCGCTCGGCGTGGGGGGGCGGGAGCCGAAAGCGATTGACGACGAATGCCCCGCGTGACAGCGAGGCGCTTTCGAGCCGATCGCTAAAGTAGAGGACCTCTTCAATGCTCATGGGCGCCGGACTCGTCACCAGCACGAACGTGACCTCCGGGCTGCGCAGGGCCGTCTGAACGGCCACCGCGCGCTGTCGGAAACCGCCGAACAAGTCGTTTAGCTCGGTCAAGAACTCGGCCATGGCTTCGAGAAAGCCCGCGCCGGCAATGCGTGCGATCGAGCGAAGAACGGCCGAGGCGGACCGCGCGAAAAGGTTCAGGCTGACCCTGCCGGTCGATTCGAAGGCCTGCAGGATCCAGCCCATCGCCGTCGAGTCGAGCGCTTCGACGAGCCGTTCGGGCGCATCGAGGAAATCAAGTGCATTGGTCGTCGGAGGCGTGTCGAGCACGATGAGGTCGAAGCGTGGATCGCTCTGTACGGCCACGAGTTTCTCCATCGCCATGTATTCTTGCGTGCCGGCGAGAGAGGTGGACACGTACTTATAAAGCTTGTTGTTGAGCAGCCGACCCGCGCGCTCCGGGGTCGACGCATACTTCCTGATGAGGTCGTCGAACGTTCGCTTCGTATCGAGCATCATCGCGACCAGGGATCCGGTCGATCCGGTCGATGCGCCGTCTGCAAGACCGAATCGCTCGAGCTTCACGGTCTGCTCTTCGCCGGACATTTGCTCCAAGCCGAGCGCCTCGGCCAGTCGGCGTGCCGGGTCGATCGTGAGGCAAAGGACGCGGCGACCGCGCGCGGCACCGGCTAGACCGAGGGCTGCAGCGGTGGTGGTCTTGCCGACGCCGCCCGCCCCCACGGCAACCAGTACACGGCGCGAAACGACGAGCCCATCGAGCCGTTCCGGGGGCATCAGGCGGGTCTTTTAGCACCGATGCGATCGGCGCACGTCATCGGAAACGATCCCGGGGTCCGGCGTTTTCGCCTGTCGTCGTGCCCAGGCTTACCCCGTTCAACGGGGCTGTCTGGCCCGAGTCGAGACGATCGCCACGGGCGATGCGCGCCGACGGGCGATGAAGCGCCGACGGGCGATGCGCGCCGACGGGCGATGCGCGCCGACGGGCGAGGGCCATCACCGCCCCGCGTCGTCGAACTCACCGTCGCCCAAATTGTCGAAGCGCGTGTACTGCGCGTCGAATCGGACCTTGACTGTGTCCGTCGGGCCGTTCCGCTGCTTGGCGATGATGAGCTCTGCGATGTTCCGATCGGCCGTTTCCTTGTTGTAGTAGTCGTCCCGATAGATGAAACAAATGTTGTCAGCGTCCTGCTCGATCGCGCCCGACTCCCGCAGGTCCGAAAGCTGCGGGCGTTTGCTTTTTTCGCCACGGGTCTCGACCGCGCGGTTGAGCTGACTGAGCGCGATGACAGGAATGCTGAGTTCCTTGGCAAGCTGCTTCAGACCGCGGGAAATTTCGCTGATCTCCTGCTCACGCGACTGGGCATTTTCACGACCGCGCATGAGCTGCAAGTAGTCCACCATGACCAGGCCGAGGCGCTGCTTCTTGTCGCCCGTGGCGGGGTCGACGCGGTCGAATTCGGCCTGCAGGCGTCGTACCTTGGAGCGAAGCTCGAGGATCGAGAGGGCCGGACTGTCGTCCACCCAGACGTTCAGGTTCGCGAGATGCGAGGCAGCTTGCGTCAGCTTGCTCCAGTCGCTCGGCGTCAGCATTCCCGTTCGCACCCGGCTCACGTCCACCTTGGCTTCGGCGCACAGCATGCGATTGACGATCTGCTCGCGCGGCATTTCGAGGGAAAAGACAACCACGCCGTAGCCGGGCTCTTCCCACCGCTCATTCGGATCGCGGGCCGATTCGAGCTGCTGCGGACTCGCCACGTTCACGGCCATGTTGAGAACGAGGCTCGTCTTTCCCATTCCAGGCCGCGCGGCGACGATCGTGAGCTCACCGTCATGCAGGCCGCTCGTCGTGCGGTCGTATCGATCGAAACCCGTCGGAATGCCGATGATGCGGGCGCCGCGCTCGGTGGCCTTCGTGATGCGCCGAAAGGTTTCCTGCATCACGTCGCGCAGGGTCTGGACGCTGTTCGACTCTCGGGTGCGGGCAATGTCGTAAACCGATTGCTCGGCCGAGTCGATGAACTGCTGGGCTTCGCCGTATCCGGCGTATCCCTGCGCAACGACCCGCTGGCAGGTCAGAATGAGCTGCCGAATGCGCCACTTCTCGTGGATCGTCTGCCCGTACGCGGCCACGTTGGCGACGACGGGCGCCGCGTTCAAGAGTTCGGTCAGGTAGACCATCCCGCCGACCTGGGCGAGCCGGTCGCGATCGCGCAGCCACGTCGCCACTTGCACGACATCAACCGGCTTCCCCGCTGCGCTCAGATCGACGCAAGCTTCATACATCCGGCGGTGGGCCTCGGAATAGAAGTGCTCCGGCCGCAATAATTCGTTCACCTTGTCGAGCGCGAGAGGATCCACCATGACGGCGGACAGCACGGCCGCTTCTGCATCGAGATCGTGCGGCGGCACGCGGCTCTCGATCGGCAAGCTCTCAAGCGGTTGCCCACCGACGGCACGCAGTTTTTCCACAGCCAGCACCTCCAAACGCAAGACGCCCCGACCTCACACGAGGACGGGGCGTCGCGTCGACCGAGAAGGACGAAAGAATTTCTATCGCGTCACTTGGCTCCCGTGGATCACTTGGCGACGACTTGCACCTTGACCGTCGCCGTGATGTCCGTCACGAGCTTAATGGGGATGTCGTACGTACCGACCGCCTTGATTGGCTCTGCAAGATGAATCTTTCGGCGATCGATGATGACCCCCTTCGCGTGAAGAGCGGCTTCGATGTCCTTCGTCGTCACGGACCCAAAGAGGCGGCCGTCGTCGCCAGCCTTTTGAGCAATCGTGATCGATACCGAGCTCAACTGGGCAGCCGCCCCCTGCGCGTCTTTTCGCGCCTTTTCTGCGCGGGCCAGGGCTACGATTTTTTCGTGCTCGATTCGGTGGACGGCCGCCGAGGTCGCCGGAACGGCAAGCTGCCGCGGAAGAAGAAAGTTTCGCGCAAAGCCGGGCCGCACGCGCACGAGATCGCCACTCCGGCCGACTTTGTCGACGTCCTGTTGCAGAACGACCTGGATGTTTGCAGGCATGCTGTCTCCATGGTTCGAGGGGTCAACCCCGAACGTCAGTGCGTCACCGTAAAGGGCAGCAGCGCGATGTTTCGCGCTCGCTTGACGGCGAGCTGCACCTTGCGCTGGTGGCGAGCACAGTTTCCGCTGATGCGCCGCGGCACGACTTTTCCTCGCTCGCTCACGAAGTACTTCAGCGCCTGTGGGTCTTTGTAGTCGATGACCACTGCCTTGTCGGCGCAGTAGCGGCAGATCCGTTTCTTGCCCCCGCGACGCCGACCCATGTCGGCGTTGAGGTCCGGACCTCGGGTGATGTCCTTGTCGTCGTCCATCATGGCCATGACTCAGCTCTCCTCTTCCTTCGGCGCGACTTCCTCGACCTCTTCGCCCTCGAACTCTTCGCCTTCCTCGACGCGGGGTGGGCGTGGGGCTTCGGGTCCCATGTCGATGAGGCCCAGCTGCTTCTCGCGCGACTCTTCCTTCTCCTCTTCCGGCGGGAGCTCCAGCTTACCGAGCTTCGTCTCTTCCGGATCGATGGACAGGGCTGCGATGTCGACGTCTTCGGCACTCTGGACGGTCATGTATTTGACGACGGCGTCCTGCAGCTTCAGGTTTCGCTCGACCTCTGCGACGAGCCCTCCCCCGCCTACGTACTTCAGATAGACGTAGACGCCCTTGCGCTGCTTGCGCACCGGATACGCGAGCTTGCGCCGTCCCCACGCTTCGACACGCACGAGCTTTCCCTGCTCGCGCTCGAGCGCATCGGCCACCCGCGCCTGGACGCGCTCGGCCGTTTCTGCGTCGACATCGCCGCGCAAAATGTAGATCGTTTCGTATTCCTTCACATGGACACGCGTCGCTCGCGGGCGCGAGGAAGCGGCCGGGGATGTCACATTCATCATTCCTCCAGGGCTCGTCCCGCGCGGGCGGGTGCCCGATGGGGACGCGGGCCCGTGGGACGCAATGCCCACGAGCAAGGGATGGCGTCTTTAGCACGCCCCTTTCCCCCGCGCCTCTACTTTGAGCCAGGAGATCGGAGCTTCTTCGAGAGGTCCGAAACCTTGACGTTGACGCGCCCCATGGCTGCGGAAAGCCCTTCGGTCACGACGGCGCGCACGGCGCGAATCGCGACATCGACGACTCCAGGCAGTTCGGCGCGCTCGACGGCGTCGAAGGCCGAGAGAACCCAATCGGCCCCGTCGCCTCGAAACCCGGAAGGGGGCTTGCCTATCCCAACGCGAACGCGAACGAAGTCCGCCCCAAGCCGATCGATGATGCTCCGGATGCCGTTGTGGCCGGCGTGGCCGCCACCCACCTTCAAACGCACGTCGCCCCACGCCAAGTCCAGTTCGTCGTGGACGACGACCACATCCTGCGAGCCAACTTTGAGGTAAGCGGCGGCCGGCTGAACACTCTCGCCCGAGAGATTCATGTAGGTCAGGGGTTTGAGAAGAACGACCGGCCGACCGGAAAGCTCGCCGCGAGTCCAGACACCGGAGAACTTCGGCTTGAAATCGGGCCACCCTTCGGCCTGCCGGAGGGCATCGACGGCCATGAAGCCGACATTGTGACGGCTGCCCTCGTACTCCCGTCCGGGATTGCCGAGGCCAACGACGAGCACCACGGAGGCCTACTTCTTCTTGTCGTCCTTCTTGTCGTCCTTCTTGGCCTCTGCGGGGGCGGCGCCTGCGGCGGCTCCTGGGGCCGCACCTGCGACGGCGCCGGCTGCAGCGACGGCCGGTGCGGCTTCCTCGACCTCTTTCTCGGGAGCGACCACGGCGACAAGCGTCTGCCCGGCCGCCAGGCGGACGACGACACCCGCGGGCAGTTTGAGATCTTGCGTTGCGATGTGCTGTCCGAGCTCGAGATGCGTCACGTCCGTCTCAATCTTGACGGGAATGCGATCGGGCAAGCACCGGACGGGAACGACGCGATGCACGACGCGCAGGACCCCGCCGGCCACAACGCCCGCAGCTTTTCCGATCGGAACGAGCGGAACCTCGACATCGACAGGCCGATCGAGCTTGACTTCGACGAAATCGATATGTTCGAGGTGCCGCTTCACAGGGTGCAGTGCAAAGTCGCGAATCATCGCCAAGAGGGTCCGCGGGGCGGACGCGCCTCCGCCGTTCGAGGCCGGCGAAGCGATGCGGAGTTCGATGACGGTGTTCTTGCCGAGCTCCGTGCGCAAAATGGCGGCAATCTCTTTGGGGGCGACGGAAAGTGCCGTTGATGGCAGCCCCTTTCCGTACGCGATCGCAGGAACGAGCCCCGTCTTGCGGAGCCGACGGGCCTCGCCCTTACCGGCGACGGTACGCGATTGAACTTCGAGGGTCGGCAGCGTGGCAGCGGACATGACATCACCTGTCCGCCCGCGTGAAAGCGGGCTTGGGGGGTTCGATGGGGCCGCCTCTCTAGCTCAAATGGCCGACCGGATCCACCAGGCTCGCTCAGGCAAAGAGGGAGCTCACACTATCGTTACTGTGGATCCGCTTTATCGCCTCGCCAAGAAGTCGCGCAATCGAAAGCTGCTGGATTTTTCCGCAACCCTTGGCGGCCTCAGAAAGGGGGATCGAGTCGCTCACCACGACTTCGGCAAGGGGAGACTCGGAAATCCTTTGCGCCGCCGGGCCTGAAAAGACGCCATGCGTCGCACATGCGACGACGCGACGAGCACCCTTTTCGGCCAACGCGCGCGCCGCTCCGCAGAGCGTCCCAGCCGTATCGATGATGTCGTCGATGATGATGCAGTCTTTCCCCTTCACTTCGCCGATGAGATTCATGACCTCGGACACATTCGCCCGCTCGCGACGCTTGTCGATGATCGCCAGACCGGCGTTGAGGCGTTTCGAATACGCCCTGGTTCGCTCGACTCCGCCGGCATCGGGCGACACGAACACCGCCGAAGAATCAAACCGTCTTTTCAGATAGTCCTCGAGAAACACCGGCATCGCGAACAGGTGGTCGAATGGAATGTTGAAGAAGCCCTGGATCTGCCCGGCGTGGAGGTCCACCGACACCACGCGATTGACGCCCGACGTCTGGATGAGATCGGCGACGAGTTTCGAGGTGATGGGGGTTCGCGGGGCAATTTTCCGGTCCTGCCGCGCGTAGCCGTAATAAGGAATGACCGCGGTGATCGACCCGGCGGAAGCACGGCGCAGGGCGTCCACCATGATGAGAAGTTCCATCACGTTGTCGTTCGTCGGACTGCTCGTCGGCTGAATGACGTAGGCGTCGACTCCGCGGACGTTCTCGCCGATCTCGACGAAGCTCTCGCCATCGCTGAACTGCATCACCCGACACTTCCCGAGGGGCGCCTCGAGATACTGGGCAATCGCCGAGGCGAGCGGCGGGTTCGCGTTGCCGGAGAAGAGGCAAACCTTCTTGAACACCAAACCTCCTCGAAGGGCGCACGCGGGGGCAGCCCCTACGATTGCGTCTCCCTTGCGCGCTCCCGGCGTCTCGTAGCTGGCTCGTCACACACTGTCAACGGAACTGCAATTAACCGGACCGGTCGGATCGCGGCACGACAATGGCTTGCCAGAACCTGACGCTCGGGGCCGGCTTTGTAAAGCGGCCCGCCGCGTGGTCCTCTCTCGCGCCGTCCACGCTCCTTGGAACCTAGCGAAGCATGCGGATGCACTCGGACCTCGAGCTTTCGCCACGGGCCTGCACGCAGGTCCTGTAGCATCGACGCGCGTTCTGAAGGTCCCCCTTCTCTTGGTAAGACGCCCCCAGGATGAGCCAAGCCTCGGCATCGGTCGCGTCGAGTGCAACCGAACGCTCCCCTGCCGCGACCGCTTGGCCAACATGACCGCGCTCAAGAGCCGCCCGCGAGGACTCACGCGCACGCTTGGCTTCCTCGGCGCGAAGCTCCGGATCGGCCGGGATTTGCAGCGGGATCTGTGCCCCATGGGTCGCTGGCCCAGGTTTGTTCGAGCCAGTCGCCGTAGCCAGGCGAGGGACGACCCGCGCGGCGCCGGACCCGGCGGCCCGAGTGCTCCCCGTTTCGGCCCGCGCGCCCGCTCCTTCCGGCCTCACGACGGACGCGGCGGGCATCGCGGCAGGCAGGTCCGCCCCTTCGAGGCCGAGCGCAGCTGGGCTCGGGCCCATCGACGTTGCGGACGCGGGCGGCGACTCGGGCGGAGCGGACTCGGTCGCAATCGGGGACAAATCCGGCGGCGACTCCGCCATCACCCGGGGAGCGGACGCCGACTCGAAGGAAAGCGAGCTCCGTATGGCTGCGGCTGCGGCTCGAGGAGCCTGCGGATCGCCATCGCCTCGTGACACGAGTGCGCCTTTCAGCACGGCAGCGACACAGAGCACCATCGACAGGGCGACCGCGGCTCGCACATATTTCGCGAGATGTGCGCGTCGGCCGGCGGCGGCAGCAAACTGCGCGGCTCGACGGCTGGCGGCTGCGTCGAAAATCGCATGGGCATCCGCGTCGGACGGCCCAAACGGGTCGTAGGCCGTCTCGAAGAAGCGCGAGTCGAGGTCGCCCATGGGCGGGACGCTCGATTCCTCACGCTCAAGTGCCTCGGGCCGGGATTCGATCGAGTCGAACGCGAGGGGTGTTTCGTCCACGGCTTCACCGGCCGCAGCGCCCTTTGGCTGGAGCTCCGGTGGGGTCGCCTCAAGCTGCGCCGGATCGGCATCGCCTGCACCCACCCCTTTGGATCTTCCGTGACGCCCCTTCTTGCCCATCCTGTCCGTATCTCCCAGTCCGGCGCCCACCCGAGGGCGACGAAAGCTGCTCCTTCTGTTTCACTCCTCGAGGTACCGCGGATTCGCCATCCCCAGGCAGGTTGAAGGCGAGTCGCGCCCGCCCACCGAGGGAACAGGCATCGCCTCTGACCCTTCGGACCGGCGCCACAGGCCTACCACCGGGCCAAACGCCGACGCCAACGCGGAGTCCAGGCTCATGCCAAGATCCATGCGCGCCTGTCCTACCTCTTTTTCAGTGTGACACGGCATCGCGCCAACCCCAGAACGAGGAGGTAGCGGAGACGCGCTTGAGGCACGGGTACCGGTCCGCGGTCTCGGTCGTCTGCGCGTGCAGGCGTGCGCATGCCGAAGGACCGCCGCGCGGG
Organism: Polyangiaceae bacterium; assembly: GCA_050013115.1. Lineage (GTDB taxonomy): Bacteria > Myxococcota_A > Polyangia > Polyangiales > Polyangiaceae > Palsa-1150. Next base: position 43,111 of record JBEKFX010000025.1, on the reverse strand, counting down.
CGCGTGATGCGTCGCCAGCCGTGGCGCGCTGTCGGGGCCTTCGTGGGCGCGACGGAAGGTGAAGCGCGAGGGCAAGTGGCCCTCGGCTTGCGCCGCGCCGACACGCTTCAGACAGCCGCGCAGGTCCCTTCGTGCCGGCGTGGCGCGCGCCTCCCATCGCGAAGGGCCGCGGACCCGGGCTTGAGCCGCGGCGGGCCCACGCGGTAGAACCGCGGGCGATGTCAGCCGGCAAGGTGCGCGAAATCGTCCTCCGGCAGCGGGGCGCGGCGGACCGCGTCGCCCATGGGCACCCGTGGATTTGGCGTGAGAGCATCGCAAGCGGCCTTGAGGGCGCGTCAGCCGGCGAGGAAGCACAAGTCATCGGACCCGACGGAGCTGCCGTGGGCCGTGGGATCGTCGACCCGACGTGCCCGATTGCGGTCCGGGTGTGGACCGCCGGACGTGAACCGGTCGACGATGCGCTCTGGGCGACCCGCACCTCGCACGCCTTTCGCCTTCGCAAGACTCTGTTCAATGGCACGCGCACGGACGCCTACCGCCTCCTGCACGGCGAAGGCGACAGAATGCCCGGGATGGTCGTCGACCGTTACGGATCGGTTGCCGTCATCCGGTCCGACGGACCGGCGGCGACGGCGCGCATCGCCGATCTCGTCAACGCACTTCGTCCTCAGACCGTTGGGCACGGCATTCGGACGCTCGTCGCTCGAACAGGTGGCAAAGGCGAAGTCCCGCATCTCGAGCTCGTTGCCGGCGAACCGCCACCCGACCACGTCAAGGTGGAGGAGTATGGCGTGCCGTTCGTCGTCGACCTCGCGCGTGGTCAAAAGACGGGCGCGTTTCTCGACCAGCGGGAGAACCGTCGACGGGTCGGTGAGCTCGCGAAAGGTCGTCGCATGCTCAACCTCTTCGCGTACGCCGGGGGCTTCTCGCTTCATGCCGTCGTCGGGGGCGCGATCCACGTGACGAGCGTCGACATTGCGGCCGCGGCGCACGCAACGGCTCAAGCAAGCTTCAGAGCGGCGGGCGTGGACCCGAGCGCTCACGCGTTCGTGACGGCCGACGTGACGGGCTTTCTCGAGGCGGCGCGCAAGCGCGGCGAGAGCTGGGATCTCGTCGTCAGCGATCCTCCGAGCTTTGCACCAAGCGAACGAGCCCTGCCACGCGCCCTGTCCGCGTACCGTTCGCTCCACCGCGCTTGCGTCGGCGTCTTGGCTCCCGGTGGCCTCTTTTGCGCGGCGTCGTGCTCGAGCCACGTCGACGCCTCCACGTTCCTCAGCACCTTGGACGACCTCGCACTCGGAACCCGGCGGCTCGTCGTCACCGAGCTCCGCGGAGCCGGGCCAGACCACCCGACGCTGGCGGCATTCCCCGAGGGTCGGTATCTCAAGTTCGCCATGCTCGCGTAACCCGCACCCGATGGGCGATCCGCAGGGGCCGCCCTCTATTCTGCCCCGGTCAAGCCCGTTCGAGCTCGTAGAACAGTTTGTCCCCGCCGAGGACATGGTGTAGCCCGCATCCGACCGGTTCGAAGTGCCGGCCGAGGATTCGCCGGTAAAAGGATGCGGGCCGCCCGATGACGCGAACGTCGGTCCGCTGCCGATCGCAGGTTTCGCGCAAATCACGAGCCGTGATGGCTTCGAGGTAGAGAAAACCTCGACACATGGCCGCCATATGCGCGATGGCCTTCGCGCAATCCGCGTCGGGCAGGTACGGGAGCACCCCCTGACAGACGACGAGATCGTACTTGCGACGCCCACGCCACGAAGCGATGTCGCGCCGCTCGTGCCCATATTTGTCACACGCATACTCGCTCACGTCAATCGACCGGTACTCGACGTCGGGCATGTTGGCGCGAAACCATGCGCCCCAGAGGCCGATCCCTGCACCGACGTCGAGCACCCGCTCGACGTCGCCGCCAAACCAGCGAATGAACCCATGCACTCCGCGCGCAAGATGGTCGATGTGCTCACTGCCGTAGACGCGCGAGCGGCGAGACTCGTAGTAGCGGCGGAAGTACGATGCGTCGAAGGAGACGCTCATGCGCAGCGCTACTTCCGATCGAGCTTGAGCGACGTCGAGTTGATGCAATATCGCAGGCCGGTGGGCTGCGGCCCGTCCTCGAATACGTGACCGAGATGCGCGCCGCACGCCTGGCAGGTGACTTCCGTCCGACGCATGAGATGGCTGAAATCGTCCGCTGTCTCGACCGCCGACTCTCCCGTCGGTCGTGTGAAGCTCGGCCAACCGCAACCGGCGTCGAACTTATCCTGACTTGCGAAGAGCGGCTCCCCGCACGCGACGCACTTATAGGTGCCTGCATCGTGCGTATTCCAGTATTCCCCCGTGAATGGACGCTCCGTGCCCTTGTCGCGCGCAACGCGATACTGCTCCGGCGTGAGGAGGCTGCGCCACTCCTCGTCGCTTCGTTCGATCTTCCGCGCCATGATTGGCCAGGTTAGCGCCGGCGCCGTCACCCGTCGAAGATCGCCCTTAGACGCTTGGCCCGGATGGGGAGACGAAGCTTCCGGAGCGCTTGCGTCTCGATTTGACGGATGCGTTCGCGCGTGAGCGCGAAGGACGCGCCGATCTCTGCGAGCGTCCGTTCGGCGCCCCCGTCGAGACCGAAGCGCATGCTCAAGACCTGCGCCTCGCGGGCCGTCAACGTCGCGAGGAGCTCCCTCGTGCCTTCCACGAATCTCTTGTGCAAGAGCTCATCGAGCGCATCGCTCGACTCGCAGGCGACGAAGTCGACGAGGGTTGCACTGCCGTCCTCGTTGGCCGGCGTTTCGAGACTCAGAGGCTCGCGCCGCGCCTCGACCGCCATCGCCGCTTTCGCAACGGGCAGCCCGACCTCGGCGGCGACCTCGTCGAGGGTGGGCTCTCGACCGTAGAATTGGGCCAGCCGCGACCGTGCGGTCGCGACGCGATGGCCCGTTTCGACCATGTGCACCGGGGTTCGGATGGTGCGCCCCTGGTCGGCAATCGCACGCGTCACCGATTGCCGAATCCACCAGGTCGCGTAGGTCGAGAACTTGTATCCGCGCCTGTAGTCGAACTTGTCAACGGCCCGCATGAGGCCGATGTTGCCCTCCTGAATCAAATCGCCGAGAAGCAGTCCGTGGCCCGTGTGCCTTTTCGCGATCGATACGACGAGCCGCAGATTGGCCCCGATGAGCTCGGTTTTGGCACGTTCGGCCTCTCGCTCCGCCGTGCGGACGATCTCGAGCCCGGCCACGACGCCTCGCGTGTCGCCCCTGCGCCCCGACGTCGCCATTTTCGCGACCACCCGAAGCAATACGGGGCGAGTCAAGCGAATTTCGTCGAGCGCCACCGACGCGCGATGACGCTTCGCCGACAGGCCCCGCTCGCGGTCTTGCATGGCTCGATCGAGCGCGTCGACCGGCGCGAACAACTCGATCAATCGAGCGCGTGCCGCCCCTTCGTCTTCCTCGTCGGCGGGATTTCGCGTGACGTCGCGCGCGCGCAGTTTTGCGTCGCGCAGGTCTTGGCCGACGGCGGCAAGCTCGTGCACCGCCGGCGGAGCAGCGAGAAGCGTGCGGACGATTCGTTGCTCGGCCTGCTCGATCCTCCTGGCGAGCGTCACTTCGCCGTCGCGAGTCAGGAGCGGGACCTTTCCGAGGCGGTGATAATAGGCGCGAACCGAATCTTCATCCGATGGACGGTCGATCTTCGACGGCAAGGACGACATCGACTTCTTCAAGATACTTCTCGCCTTCGACAAATGGTGAAAACGGCGTCGGGTCGAGACCTCCGGACCGTCTGCGCTTCCGGCGCCCGGAGTGCCCGCGCGAGCTCCTTCATTCCAAGCGATGCGCCCCGCGTCTAGCTCCGCCGATCGATTGAGCGAACGATCGCTGGGCGCCCTGGCCACACGGTGGGCAGGCCAAGCCCAAGCGCATCACCGCCAGACGATTTGAGCGCGCCGGGCCATCGGAGTCGTCACGCCTCCGGCCGGAATCGCGGACGCGGTCACGACCGCATCGGCCAAATGGACCTCGACCCGCTCGGCCGACCGGAGGGCGATACGATAGCCTCGCATATACGAAAAGAAGGGATCTTTCACCTGGTACTCAGCCGCGAGCGAGAGGTCATGGGTGCCCTGCAACAGAGGCATGGCAAACGGACCGGCCCCGTCGTGGCGAAGCGCCCCATCGACCCAGACACGCACGCGGCGGAGCTCGAAGGCGCGGGGAAGCTCATTCGTGAACGCAAACATGGCTGCTCCGCCCGCGGCGTCGGCCGTTGCCGGCGTCGGTACGAATGCAGCGGCCACTACGAACACAAGCGGTATCCATCGTCTCATGCGCACGACCGTCCCTTCTCTTTCTCTTCGCACGGCCGGAACGGCACGGCCGGCGGAAGACCGCCATGCGCCTCCAGAACCGACCGAACGCCATCGGATTTTTTTGGCGATCGAGGCCGCAGCAAGACGAAAGCCAGATGGCGGCACGGTTCGCGCTTCGGGCTTTGCTCCGAGGGCTCACCCATGGCCGAGGCCGACCGCAATAAACCGTCGCAGGGCTCGCTCTCCTGGCTACGCTGGGCCATCCCGCTCTTGCTCCTCGGCATCTTGCTGGCGTCCGAGGCCTTGGCCGACCATCGCCCGCCAGCGCCCGCGATCGACTATTCCGCCTTCTATTCGCTCCTCGAAAAGGGAAAGGTCGAGCGGGTCAACGTGCAAGGTCAGGGCGTCGTCGGCGTTCTCAAAGCCCTCGAGCCCGTCGGCGGCAAGAGCATCCATGACTTTACGACCACCCTGCCTCCCCAGCCGGACGAGGATCTCTTGCGGCTGCTTCGCCAGCAGAGCGTCGACGTACACGTCGACGCCGAGCAGCAAGCGTTCTGGGCGCCGATGCTGGCGACGCTCTTTCCGTGGGTCCTCATTGTCGGTGCCTGGGTGCTCTTGGCCCGCCGTACGAGGAGCGCCATCGGCGTCGGGGGCCCTCTTCAAACGATTCTGAAGGGCCGCAATCACCGCTTCGAGAGGCAGGACCACGTGCGCGTTCGATTCGAGGACGTCGCGGGTCTCACGGGGGCGAAGCGCGACCTGCACGAGGTGGTTGAATTTCTGCGAACGCCGGAACGATTCCAACGTCTGGGCGGTAAGCTCCCGCGCGGCGTCCTTCTGGTAGGGCCGCCCGGAACGGGCAAGACGCTGTTGGCGCGGGCCGTCGCGGGCGAGGCGGAGGTTCCTTTTTTCTACGTGAATGGATCGGAATTCATCCAGCTCTTCGTAGGGGTCGGCGCCGCGCGCGTTCGCGAACTCTTCGACGAAGCCAAAGCGGCTGCGCCGGCTATCGTCTTCATCGATGAAATCGACGCCGTCGGCCGTTCGCGCGGCGCGGGGCTCGGCGGCGGCAACGATGAGCGGGAGCAGACGCTCAATCAGCTCCTTTCGGAAATGGACGGCTTCACCCCGAACGACCATACGGTCATCATCGCCGCAACGAACCGGCCGGACGTTCTCGACCCTGCGCTCCTCAGGCCAGGCCGATTCGACCGGCGTGTCGTCATCGACCGACCCGAGTGCGAGGCGCGCCTGGCGATACTGCGCGTCCACACCCGCCGTAAGCCGCTCGCGCCGGACGTCTCGCTCTTGGAGCTCGCGCGGGCGACGCCGGGCTTCAGTGGCGCCGACCTCGCCAACTTGTGCAACGAAGCCGCTCTCATCGCCGTCCGCAGAGGCGTCGATGCGATCGGGCAGCGCGACTTTTCTGGAGCCATGGACAAGGTCATGTTGGGGGACCCGCGTGAAGCGCTGCTCGACCCGGAAGAACGCCGCCGCGTCGCCACCCACGAATCGGGTCACGCGATCATGGCCCACTTCACGCCGGACGCCGAACCGCTCAGACGTGTCTCGATCCTGCCGCGAGGCATGTCACTCGGCGCGACCCAGCAATGGGCAGCGAACGACCGACACATTCTGACGGAGCCGGAGCTCGCAGCAAAACTTCGCGTGCTGATGGGAGGCTACGCGGCCGAGTCGATGGTCTACGGCAATGTATCGAGCGGCTCCGAGCAGGACCTACGGCAAGCGACCGATTTTGCATTTCGGATGGTCGCCCACTACGGAATGAGCGAGCGCGTGGGCCCGGTTTTCCACGAGCAACGCGTGGATCATCCCTTCCTCGGGCACCGCCTCGCCACCGAGGTCGGCCTGAGCGACGAGACGGCGCACGAGATCGAGCAAGAGGCGCGCCGCTTTCTTTCGGAGGCCTTGGAATTTGCAAAGACCGTCCTCGCCAGCAAACGCTCGGCGCTCGAATGTCTCGTCAAGGCCTTGCTCGAACACGAGACCCTGGAGGGTACCGAACTCGAGCGTGCGCTGACGGAGAAGCAAGCGGCCGCGTAATGGGCTATGGAAGAAAGCGGGCGTACCCCGATGAGCGTTCGTCTGTACGTGGGCAACTTGTCGAGTGAAACCACCGCAGAGAGCCTCCGAGAGATCTTCGCGCCGTTCGGCGAGGTCATCGACGTGCACGTGATGGTCGATCGATACAGTGGTCGCCCGCGCGGCTTCGGCTTCGTGACGATGGCCACCGCCGAGCAAAGCGTGAGAGCCCTCAGGGAAATGAACGGAGCCATTTGGGGTGGGAGGCCGCTTCGCGTGAATGAAGCCGAGTCGCGGCGATGGGCACCAAGCTCCGGGGGCCGCGTGCGGTAGCCATCCGCCGGGACCTAGAGCGACGCGCAAATCGTGCGAACGTCGTCATCGGTGACCTCGGCCTTCCGATCCGCAACGGCCTGGAACGCCTGCAGGGCACGAGCGAGCGCCGGTCCGCCCAACTCAAAGCCGAGGGCCCGCGCGCGCGCCGCGAATCCTGCGCTTCCGGACAACTTCCCGAGGACGATCTGCGTGCCTGTGGGATGCCCGATGCGCGCGGGATCAATGCATTCGAAGTTATGCCTGTGCTTCAGCACGCCGTCCTGGTGAATGCCCGACGCATGTCGAAACGCGTTGCGACCGACGATGGCCTTGTTCGCCGGAACGACGATACCGCTGCGCTGTTCGACCAAGCGTGACAGAGCATAGATGCCGGTCGTGTCGACCGTCGTATGGACGTCGAGTCGCTCGCCATGTACGGCGATGGCCATCACCACCTCTTCGAACGACGTATTTCCTGCTCGTTCGCCGATTCCGTTCACACACAGCTCGACCTGGCGAGCGCCTGCGCGAACGGCCGCAATGGCATTGGCCGAGGCCATTCCGAGGTCATTCTGTCCATGGAAGGACAGCACGGCGCCCTCGAGCTCCGGTACGGCGCTGCGCAAGGAACGAAACAAATCGCCTACGTCGTGCGGAAGGGCGTAGCCAACCGTGTCGGGCACGTTCACCGTGGTCGCGCCGGCGCCGAGCGCGGTGCGAACGAGCTCCGCAAGAAAACCCCGATCGGCCCGCGTCGCATCCATCGGGGAAAACTCGACGTCGCCGACGGACTGCCGGGCGCGAGCAATCATGGCGCCCGTCAGCTCGAGCACCTCGGCGTGGCTCCGCCGAAGCTGATGTTCGAGCTGCACTTCGCTGGCGTTGACGAAAAGATGGATCCGCGGCCGAACCGCACCATGCAGTGCGGCCACCGCAGCGTCAACGTCGCCAGGCACACAACGCGCCAGCGCGCAGACGCTCACCGTTCGCACCTGCCGAGCCACGGCGTTTACCGCGCGAAGCTCAGCCGCTGAAGCCGCCGGAAATCCCGCTTCGATGACGTCCACCCGCATGGCCGCGAGTCGCTCGGCAATCTCGAGCTTGTCGCGTTCTGTAAAGAGGACGCCGGCGGACTGTTCTCCGTCACGCAGGGTCGTGTCGAATACGATCACTCGGTCGGACATGGAGGCTCCTGTTGCCTTTCGGGACGGGAGACTCGACGACCACGTATCGCTCCTCTCCCGCCTTGGATGGCGAGAGAGGGTGCGTTCTTATCGCGCGAACCGGCCCTCTCCCGCCCCGCTAAGGAGGAGGGCGAGAAGAACCGTGGCCGCGGGATCGACGAGCATCGAGACGACGGGGTCGTATCTCGGCCCTAGCAAGGTGTCAAATGTCCGCGGCAGGCATTTGCGCCCTTCCCGGCGCAACGCCGACTCGGAGGCTCAGTGCGCGCGGAACGAGCTCGACCTCGAGGGGAAGGGTGCCGAGAGGCTCGCCGTCGATATCGAGGAGCACGACCGACCGCAAGCGGTCGTCTTCCAGGTCGATCGCGATTCGATCGCAACCAAAATGGGTGACTTGGGGCGCCGAGAGGTGGTTTCCCGTATAAATTCGCCTCGAAGTCATGGCGAGAGCGAACTTGTTCGGCGCATCGAGCGAGACGACCTCGAAACGACCATCGTGGGGCTTGGCCATGGGCGCCACATGCATACCGGCACCGAAGTATCGGCCGTTGCAAATGGCCAGAAGGTAGGTGTCGAGCGCGACCTCGTGCGTTTCGCCGGACGGCGTAGCGCCATGCGGGTCGTGAACCGTGCAGCGGAGTCGGGCACGTTCGCATCGCACGAGCGCCCTTGCGCTTGCCCAGAAGTAAGCGGCGGTCCCGCCAAGGGCCTTGCTCGTCTCGGCCACGTATTGGTCGACGAGACCCCCCATTCCGACGGACAGAACGTTGAGAAACCAGCGCGTTTGCGTCGCACCCTCGTGCGACCGAAAGCGAGCCTTTCCGACGTCGATGCGGGCATCCTGTCCGGCGGCGAGGACCTCCACATACCGATCGAGCCGATGCTCGATTCCGAGCGTCCGACGAAAGTCGCCCCCCGTACCTTGCCCTATGTAACCGACGGAAGCACCCCCTCCCCCGTCGAGTACGCCGTTTGCCACCTCGTGGAGCGTCCCATCGCCGCCGACGGCAACGATGAGCGATCGGCCGCGACGTGCCGCTTCGCGCGCCAGATCGACGGCATGCCCCGCACGCTCGGTAGCCAGCACGTCCACACGGCCCAGCCGACGCTCGATGACCGCCCGCACAGCGGGAAATGTTCGCCCGGCCGCCCCCCCCGCAGCCTTCGGGTTCACGATGATGAGCGGGACCATGCGCCTCGCGTCCGTGGATCAGCCCGCCGCCGAAGCGTGCTGCGGATCGCGCGGCCAGACGACGCCCCGAGCGCGCAGATCCTCCACCGTTTCGTAAAGCGTCACGTTGGGATCTCGGGCCGTCCAGCCGAGGTCACGCTCGGCCTTCGACGAATCGACGTACCAAAATAATTGGGCCATCTCGGCCGTGGCCGGATCGAGCGGCGCCTTGAGGCCGAGCTTCGCGGCGGTGCGGCCGACGATCGAAGCCGCGAAGCGGGCAAGCTCACGCGATCGCGGCAGGGGAAGCCACGGCGCGGGCCTCCCTGAAACACGCGCGAGCCGCTGCAGAAAATCTTGGATCGTCATGTTGCAAGCCGCCACGAGATAGCGCTCGCCGGCTCGGCCACGATCCATGGCGAGCCGCAGGGCGTCCGCGGCGTCGCGTACGTCGACGAACGAAAGGCCGCCCGCAAAGATCGCGAGAACGCCCCCTTCGAGAAATGTCTTGACGTCGCCCGTCGACGAGCCCTCCACGTCACCCGGGCCCAAGAGGAGACTCGGATTGACGCACAGGACCTCGAATCCTTCGCGGTTGCGGCCGAGCGCCACCTGCTCGGCAAAGAGCTTGGACCGGTAATACGGAAAGCGCCCGATGAGGCTCACCGGCACGGCGTCATTCTCGGTCGCCACGCGGGCCGGGTCCTCGCTCAGACCGACGACCGCGCTCGTCGAAACGACGACGACGCGCCTGACCCCGGCCGCGGCGCTCGCATCGAGAACGGATTTCGTACCGTTCACGTGGACGCGATAAAGCTCTTCGGCGTCGCCGGGGCACCTCGATACCCTTCCGGCGCAGTGGAACACTCCGTCGCAATCGCTCGCCGCGGCTCGAACTGCGCGAGCGTCGAGTACGTCGCCACCGAGCGAGCGCGCGAACGGTACGGCATCGTGTCCGGCCGCTTCGATTGCAGCGACGAGGTGACGGCCAAGAAAGCCCGTTCCGCCGGTTACCAAGTATTTCATGAAGCTTGGTCGAGTTGGAAGACCTTTTGAAAGGTCATGAGAAGACCCACGTCGTTCGATTTGACCGCCCCCGAGAGAAAGTCCGCCGGGCTCGGGACATACGATTCGCGGACGATCTTCGCGAAGATCTCGGGGCTCGTCTTGAGCACGCAATCGGCCTGGCCACCCTCGGGCTTGCCTGGGCGCACGTCGCAGGCGCGCGCGTCGACGCGGACGGTCCACTTCGCAAGCTCGTCGCTCCCGAGTGTCACGTAGTAGCTGACCGGCCGTTCGACCTCTCCCGCGCGAAACTTGGCCTCGAGCTCTGCGAATAGGGTGACGAGCGGGTGGTCGGGCTCGGCGGAGAGATCGCCCTTGCCGCCGGCCCGCGAGAGATCGATGACGCCACCGTCGCGGAGGGCGATGACCGCCGCCTGCGCCATCCTGGCGACCTGGCGAGCGGCGTCGGCAGGCGTCAACCCTTCCGTCAGGCGGCGCAGATCCTCGATGCGGAGTGGCGGTCCGATCCGGGCGACGATTTCGCGTCTCCTGGGCAGAGGTGATCCCTTCGGCATGGCGGCGTGGGTCCCGCCGAGATGCAAAGGCAAGATATCGACGCCGTGGACGAGCGCGAGGTGGCCGGCCAGCCCTTTGAATTCTTGGAGCTCACCCGTCGCACTCCTCGTGCCCTCTGGAAAAAGGAGCACGGTGTTTCCTCGTTCGATGACTTCGCTCGCCTGCCGGATGGCCTGACGAAGCGTTGCACGCCGGTCGAAAGCCTTCAGGTTCGTCAGGTTTTCGAAGAAAGCGCGCTTGATGCCGCTCTCGAAAAAGTAGTCCTGCGCCGCCAACGAAACGATCCCGTGCCCGTACGATCCGAGCGCATGCCGAACGAATCCCATGTCGAGATGGCTCGCGTGGTTGGCCACGACAATCACGTTGCGGTTGTGGGGGATGTAGGCGCGGCCGAAGACCTGCGGCTTCATGAGGCCGCCGTAGAAAAAGTCCTGGAGCTTGCCGACGACCGCCTTGCCCACTTGACGGGCGGGCTCCGGCAAGAGAACCGACGGCTCGGCCCGTCGGACCGATTTGCTGGGACCTTTATCCGGCACATGGTCGCGCACGCGGACGAGCTGTTCGACCTCGGCAACCGTCACGCAGGCCTGCAGGCGTTGGAGGTCGAGGGCACCGAAGCGCGCCTCGAGTGCTTCGAGAAGTTCGGCCAGCAGCAACGAATCGAAGCCGAGATCGCCCTCTAGTGCCGCGTGGCCAGACACCTCGCCCGGCGCGAGCCCGCGCAACGCGGCGATGGCTGCCCGAACGGGGCCGACCTCCGCGTCGACGTCGTCGGTCCGCGTGTTCGCCCCGACGATGCGCTGCAGGATCGCGCGCACTTCATCACGCTTGAGCTTGCGCGTCGCCGTGCGAGGAAGCGGCAGCTCGTAGAGGTGGACGAAAGCCGGGCGCTGTCCAAACGGCAAGGTCTCGATCGTCCTCCGGAGCGATGCGCGTGCGCGATCGGAGCCGGCGCTCCGGTCCGACGCGTCATCGCGCTCCGGAACGGCCAGACATGCCAAACGTTCGCCGGCGCGCGTGGCAATGCCGACGACCGCCAGCTCGCTGACGAACGGGACACTCCCGAGGCGCCGCTCGACGTCCTCAGGGTAAATGTTTTCACCCGTCGTCGAAATGACGACATCCTTGATACGGCCGACGACTTCCAGCCGGCCTTTCGAGTCGATCCGCCCTAGATCAGCGGTGTGCAGCCATCCGTCCGCGTCGATGGCTGCATCGGTCGCGGAGCGGTCGGTGTAGCCGATCATGACGTTCGGTCCGCGCGCCAGAATTTCGCCGACGCCCGTGCTGTCCGGACGCCCGATCTTGACCTCGACCCCGGGCACGGGTTTGCCAACGCCCGACTCCATCCGCCCCCGCGGTCGCGAGACGGTCAGCACCGGGGCCGCCTCGGTCAGGCCGTACCCCTGCGCGAGCGGCAGTCCCATCGCGGCGAAGCGCTCCTGGGTCTCTCGCGGTAGCGCCGCTCCCCCCGAGATCAGAAAGCGCAGCTGCCCTCCGAGCAATGCGTGGACCTCACCGAAGAGCAAAGGTCCGACGTCGACGCCCAAGTTGGCCGAACACCAGCGGTTGACCTCGATCGCTGCGTCGAAGGCGGTCCGGACGAGCGGACCGCGATCATCCACATGGGCCAGGATCCGCCGCTCGAGGAGTTGCCAAAGCGCAGGAACGCCAACCATGGCGGTAGCCCGTGCCATCCGCAAACCCTTCGCCACCCGTTCGCCAGTGATCTCCCCAACGTAGGCGATGCGCGCGCCGCGCGAGAGCGGGAGGAGCAGTCCACACGTGAACTCGAACGTGTGATGCAGCGGCAGAACGCTGAGGACCGCATCGCCGGGACGCAGCGGAAAAAGTGGGGCAAGACCGGCAATGAGCGAGGTGAAGTTCGCGTGTGTGAGCATCACGCCCTTTGGTCGCGCCGTCGTCCCGCTCGTGAAAATGATGCAGGCAACGTCGTCCGGGCCGACCCGTGGTCCGGTCGAGCGGGGCGCATCGTCGGATTCGACGACCTCCCGGAGGCGCAGCATGCCGAGCGCTCGGTCGGTCAGAGCGACTTCGAGCCGAGATGCGGCCCTCTCGTCCCAGATGACGGCGGACGCACCGCTCTCCTTCATCACGTTGCGAAAGGACGCCGGCTCCAGGCCCGGATCGACGGGCACGGCGATCGCTCCGGCCCGAATGATCCCGAAGAACGCAATGGGCCAAGCGGGGCCGTTTTGCCCGCTCAGCGCCACGCGGTCGCCCGGACGGACGCCGAGAGCCGAGAGCCGGGCCGCGACCGCCTCCGAGCTTCGCTTCACGTCCGCGAAGCTGACCTGCGTGAGTCCGTCGTCGGTCATCTCTTGGAGCGCTGTCGCGACGCCGTGGCGGTCAGCCATCTCGTCGACGAGCGTGACCAGCGTCGCGTGCGGCGCGAGCGGCTTTTGCTCGCGTTTGAGACGCCTGTCGATCTCGGGGATGACTCGTTTCTCCATCGCAGGCATGTGAACGTTCATCATCCAGTCCGCCCAATCGATGGACTCGGGCGCCCAGGGGAGCCGTCTCCTGTCAGCGGGCTCGAGGCGAGCATAGACCGCGCGCGTGTTCGAACAATCGAATGGTCCGATCGGCTTCGACGTGAACGGCTCGAAGACCGCCTGAGTCTCGGCGATCTTGGCATCACGGCGCGCCATGTCTTCGAGTGCGCGCGCCGCCCCTCCGAATGGCACCGGCGCGCTCCGGACGAGCCCCGCCAAGCGACGGGCGGCCTTCGCTCGAGCCGGCGCCCCGACGAGCTCGTAGCGCGTGCGGTCGACGAACGATGGCTCGTAGTGGCCCTGGAGAAGATCGAACAGGGGGTGCCCCGTCCCCTTCTGGCGATAGTGCTTGCGCTTGTAGAGCCCCATGAGCTCTCCGAACCGCTGCACGGTGCAGGGATTGACGTCTGCTGCGCCAAATTGGTAAACGGGCTTGGCTGTCCCCTCGAGCAACTCGGTCATGGCCAGGATCATTCCTGCGACGACGTAGTCGGCCGGGACGAGATCGAGGATGACGTGCTTGCCCAGGATGTGCGGTTCGCCTTTGAGAATGAAATACGCAAATGGCGCACTCGTGTTGATGCCCTCGTTATAGGCGGGTTCTGGGTAGTGCACGGTCGATTCGCACGAAGCCGGGCGAGCGATGGTGAACGGCAGCCCGCTGCGGGCGATCACCTGCTCACCGATGGCCTTCGTGTAGAGGTAAATGTTCGGCCAGCCCCAGTGGGTGGCTCGATCGAGTCCTGCTGCGATGAGCCGTTCTCGGACGAATGCCCGTTTGACGCGTGCGAACTCGTCCTCGTACGCCTTTCCCTGCGCGGGTTCGCCCCTCTCGGCGAGCGTGCTGCGGGCCTTCTCCGCGAACTCGCTCTGCCGGAATGCGTCGTCCGAGCGATGCTTCGCCTGTGCGATGAGATCCAAGCACTCGGCAATTTCGCGCTCAGGATCCCATAAATCAGCGCCGAGCTCCTCCGCCCTCGGAAACGGAACGATCCGCGGGTCCTCTTCGAGGATGAGCCCGCGGCGGGTCCCGGCGACGTAGCAGGTGCTCGTGTGGAGAATGGGGACATCGCCGAGAGCGCGCGCGAGCGCGACGAGGTTCTGAGCGCCGAAGGCGTTCGCGCCGAGCGCTTCGTCGAGCGGTGGATTGAAGTCTACGACGCCAGCGACATTGACCACCGCGTCGATCGTGCCACGCAACTCGCGAACGAGCGCGGAGCTCAACCCGCATTGGGGGTGAGCCATGTCTCCGTCGACGGGCACGACTTTGTCTCGTAAAAACGAGTCGAACTTCGCGCCGTGCGTCCGGCGCAACGGTTCGAGAGTCGCGCTCGGCGCGATCTCGCGCGCAAACCGGCTCTCTGGCGACCTGTCACCGTCCTTCGGCCGGACCACGAGAAATATGCGACCTACGTCATGGTATCGGTCAAGCAGCATCGACCAGAAGAGCTTCCCGAGGAAGCCCGTTCCGCCCAGCACGACGATGCGCGCACCGCTGAGGATGCGCCCCACGTCGAGAGTGGCGCCGGCCATTGCGCCTACACCGAAACGTCCGCCATGACGATGGGCGGAACGTGGAGCATCGTCACCGCAGGAGTACCTCCCCCTTCGCCGGCCATCGCAAGTGCCTCGGTGAAATGGCGGGCGCGCTCCCAGCCGAGCAGCTTGGGGATGTAGTCGTTGTCGGCCCCGACGACGATCACTCGGCCGAGATGTTGCCTTGCTGCCTCGCCCCAATACCACATGAAGAATGGGTGAGCGGGGTGATAGGCATGCCCCCTCCGGTACATCTCGATGTAGGCCGGATTGGCCACGAACTTGGGTTCGAAGTGCTTGTGCATCACCATCGCGTCGCGGGTCTGAGGCAGGACGTCGTGGACGAACTCGACATACGCGGCATGCTGTTCGTGGTCGAACATGTCCGTGCACGGATGAAACACGATCATCGTGCCGCCTTTTCGGACGACCGGGGCCCCGCGGTACATGTTGAAGAGGTATCCCTGGGCCATCACCTGGACGAGAAGCGGGTTGAGGTGAGCATTGACGTTGTAGGGACTGATGTGGGGGATTCCGCACACGAGGACGTCCGCCTGCCCGTGGAGCGGAACGAGGTATTGAGCATTGGCCCTCTCGATCGTCTTGTCGTGCACGGCTTCACATTCGCCCGCATAGACCCCCGTCACGCCGTAAGGCGACGGAATTCTCTCGAAGACCGCTTGCCTCGCCCCCCGTGGCAGCTTGGACAATGTGAGAGCGAGGGCCTTGCAGGATGCGCGCTCCGCGCCCGACCAGTCGTCTTCGTTCTTGTGCAGGAAGTCGAGCGGCCGATCGTACATCCGGTTATTCACCGTCGTCTCGATATGAAAAATGTTGAGCGCCTTTTCGACGAGACGCCCCATCCGATCGACGCTCGTCGCGAGCGCACTGGCGCTCGGGTCCATGTACGACCAGCAATTTCGCATGACCTGCGGAGTGTGGTGCGCGCGCAGGCTCCGGTAGCCGCAAAGCCCGACGGCAACGGATTTGTGCCCACCGTCCATCGGAACAAAGTTCACGTTGACGTAAATCAGGAGATCCGACTCGACGGCTCTTCGATTGAGCTCCACCACCTCTCCGCGCTCGGTCGCGCCGACCAGGGTCATCCCGTTCGGATCTTCCGCGTCGTGGTTGTCAAGGCGGTCGGGCCAGTAGGCGTCGAAGATCCGATCGCCGACGACACGCCGCACTTCGTTCGCCTTCATCCGTCGGTGGACCGACGTCGCGATGATGATGCGAATGTCCTCCACGCCGTGGTCCGCGAGCATGCCGAGGACGATGGTGAGGACCCGCTCGCGGACGTCCGGCCGACGCATGGACGGCAGGGGCACCGAGAGGTCGTCGATGGCGATGACGACCTTCATTCCGGGACGAAGTTTGGCGTGAAGAGGGTCGCTCCGCAGCGGATGGTTGAGCGCGTAGCGGATGGCCGCATCGACGTCTTTGAGAGGCTCCATCGGCTGCCGCGGATAGATGACACGGGAACCGACGGGCAAATCGATCTCGAGAAGAGAGGTGCCGCTGAACGCAACCCTCGGCGCGCTCCTCTTGTCGATCGTTGCGACGAGGGGGTGGGTGTTGCGCGGCCGCGGACGGAGCGCCGGTTCGGACGGCAGCGCGATTGATTCGCGCACGCCCGAGGCGCTTGGCTCAAGAGAATCCGGAGGGGGTAGAGGAACGCTGGTCATGGAATTCGCTCCAGGAGCTGGGCGACGACGGACGGCCGCTTGCCGAGGTAGACGACGGGCCATGCGTACGTTCGGGCCACCTGGCCCAGGCGCCAATCCGGGTTGACGGCGCACGGATGACCAACCACGGAAAGCATCGGGACGTCGGAGTGGCTGTCCGAGTAAGCGAAGCAGCCCGACAAGTCGTGCCCGTTCGCGGAAGCCCACTCGCGGACGAGCCTGGCCTTCTCGGGGCCGGCCACGACGGGCCTCAAGAGCTTTCCAGTCGCGTAGCCGTCTCGAAATTCGAGGCGGTTGGCGACGATGGCCGTGGCACCGAGGTGCTTTGCAAGGCGGGCCATCAGAAAATCCAGGGCTCCCGAAACGAGTACGACGTCATGGCCTTCAGCCCGAGAGCGCTGGACCAGGTCCCGCGCTCCCGGAAAGACGGCCCGTCGAAGAACAGTCTCGAATGCTTCGTCTGCAAGAAGCAGCAAGCGATCGCGCGAGATCCCTTCGTACGACGCGAAGAGAAGCTCGTTGAACCTGCGCCTGTCGACCCATTCGGCGAGCGCCATCCGGGGAGCCCGAGCCGTTGCCCGCGCGAAAGCTTCGAAACTTCGCCATGGGTTTGGTTGGTTCGCGAGATAAAACGCGGTCGGGTGCAGAAGGTTCGTGCGAACGAGGGTGCCGTCGACGTCAAAAAAACTGGCAGGCACCCGGGGTGGCTAACGCCAGACTGACGCTGGTGTCAACGATTCTCGCGGAACCTGCGAAAGCTTGGACGCACCCACGGCATTCGGGCACTGACGCGCGCGTCAGTGCGTTCGCAGCTTGCCTTCGAGTGGGCGCTTGATCTTTCATCGGCCGCGCCGTGCAGCCTGCGAGCGAAAGCCAAACCAGCGTCCAGACGACAACCCTCTCAGAGGGTACGAACCGCAAGCGCCGTCGGGACGACGATCTCCTCGACGCGAGCGATTCCGCCCTGACCCCGCTCGAGCGGATGCAAATTCGGCTCGTACGAGCGACGCTGCGTCCCGGCCGGCTCGACGACGCGATTCGGGTCTGCCAGCGGTCGGTCGGCCAGTTTTGGATTCGCGCCGTGACGGCCCGCTTGCGTCGTGTCCACGGAACCGAGCGCCTTCCTGTGTGGGACCGTTCGGGCAGCGTCATCCTCGTCGCCAACCATCGGTCGTTCTTCGACTTGTACGTGACGGCCGCGGAGCTCGTCTCGCGCGGCCTGCCCCACCGCATTCTCTTCCCAGTCCGCTCCACGTTCTTTTACGACCACCCGCTCGGTCCTGCCGTCAATGGGCTCGCGAGCTTCTTTGCGATGTACCCACCGATTTTCCGCGACCGCAAGCGGGCCGCCCTCAACCTCGCAAGCCTCGATGAGCTGGCGGCGCTCTTACGGAGAGGGGGGTTTTTCGTCGGGATTCACCCCGAAGGGACCAGGAAGAAGGACGCCGACCCGTATGCCTTGCTTCCGGCGCAGAGCGGTGTCGGCCGGGTCGTCCACAAGGCGCGAGTCCCGGTCATTCCGGTCTTCGTCAACGGGCTCGGCAACGATTTCGCACGTCAGCTGCGCGCCGGCGTGACCGGTCGGGGCGAGCCGATTCACATCGTCTTCGGTCGGCCCATCCACTTTGGTACGCTCGTGGACTCCCCCGGCAATCCCCGGACTTACAAGGCCATCGCCGACCGGTGCGTCGACGCCATCGCCGAACTCGGCCAAGAAGAGAAGCGATTGAGGCACGATATTCGGTCGCGATGAGCCGAACACGCGTGCGCAGAAGGAGGGGACGTTGACGTCGCGCCCCGGCTGCGGCACGACTGTCTGGTGAAGGCGTACCTTGAGCTCGTCCGATCCGTGCTGGAGCGCGGCACGCGAAAGCCCAATCGCACGGGCGTCGATACCCTCTCGACCTTTCACGAGAGCTACGAAATCGACGTGCGCGCGGGCTTCCCCCTCCTCACGACCAAGGAAATTTCCTGGAAGAACATCGTCGTCGAAAACCTATGGTTCTTGAGCGGTGAGACCGATGTTCGACTGCTGAAAAAGCACGGCTGCAAGTTCTGGGATCCCTGGGCCGACGAAGCCGGGCGCGTTCCGAGCGCCTACGGTAACTTTTGGCGTCACTTCCCCGTTCAGGATGCGCACGGGCACGCCCAGTCGAACGATCAGATTCGCTGGACCGTCGACGAGCTCAGGCGAAATCCGATGAGCCGGCGCCTCGTCGTGACGGCCTGGGCTCCTGGAAATGCTCAAACGAGCCGCTTGCCCCCCTGCCACCTGCTCTTCGTGTTCAATGTTCAAGTCGACGCGCTCGGCGAGCCCGCGCTGTGCCTGCACCTCACCCAACGCAGCGCGGACGTCGCACTCGGAGTGCCCTACAACATCGCCGGCTACGCCCTTTTGCTCGAGCTTTTCGCACGGTTCAGCGGAATGCCGGCTGCACTGTTCGGGCACACGATGGTCGATGCGCATGTGTACACCGCCAAGCCCGACGGCTCGATGGCCGAGTACGACCACGTGCCGGGGCTCCTCCGCCAGCTCGAGCGCGAACCGCGCCCCTTGCCGAAGCTCACGATCAGCCCGGCCATTCGGACGCTCGACGACCTGCGAGCCCTGCTCGAGGCCGACACGGCGACGGTCATGAGCCACTTCGTTCTCAGTGGGTATGACCCCCACCCCGCCATTGCCTTCAAGGTCGCCGTTTGAGCGCAATCGGCCGCACCGGCGACCGGTGCGTATAGCGGGTTCATGATGCGCGGGTTGATTTTCGCCATGTCCCCGGACGGGGTGATCGGTGCGGGGGGCAAGATTCCTTGGAAATATTCTGGCGATTGGAAGCGCTTCAAGAGGGTCACGCTCGGAACGACTGTCATCATGGGACGATCGACCTTCGAGTCGATCGGCAGGCCTCTCTCCGGCCGGAGAAACATCGTCGTCACGAGCCGCGATCTCGATACGGAGGGCGTGGAACGCGTCGGCACAGTGGACGAGGCGCTTGCCCTGGCCGGCGATGACGACGTCTGGTTTATCGGAGGCGCGCGCATATACGAAGAAGCGATGAAGCACGCCGACGTCATCGACGTCGTACTCGTTCCCGACCGAATCGATCCGACCGGCGCGGTACTCGCCCCCCGAATCGACGAACGGGTGTTCGAGCCTGGACCGATCGTTGTCCACGAAGATGACGAGAGACTGACTCGGCGCGTCTATCGGCGGCGGGCTTTCCCTCGCGCCGGTTGATGGCCTACGCGCTTCGCGTCCGGGCGTGGTCCTACCGGCGCACGAGCGAAGCGATGGGCAGAAGCTTCGCCGCATCGCGCGCTGCGATCTCGCTCGAACTACGAGCGTGCGCGTCGGCCAGCCGCTCGCTGAGGAGCGCTTCGGCCGCGTGCGGATCGCCGGCACTCAGCGCGCTGCGAATGAACACTTCGGCGGCCTTGTAGGAGCTTCGCACGAGCGGGCCCGAGGCGACGTAGGCGAAGCCCATGGCCTTGCCCTCCGTCGCAAAAGCCGCGAATCGCTCGGGCTCGACATACCGGTCGACCGATGCGTGTTTCGGGGTGGGGCGTAGATATTGTCCGACGGTCACGATGTCGACGCCGGCCGCCCGCAGATCGCGCATCGTCTCGACGACCTCCGCGTCTCGCTCGCCGATACCCACCATGATCGAGCTCTTCGTCATCGTGCGGGGTGAACGCTGCTTCGCGCGCGCCAGGACGGCGAGCGACTGCTCGTAGCTGCAGCGGACGTCTCGGACCACCCGCTGAAGGCGCTCTACGACCTCGATGTTGTGGGCCCACACGTCAGGCTTCGCGTCGACCGTCACGTCGACGGCACTGAGATGCCCAGCGAAGTCGCCGACGAGGGTCTCGACGAGCATGTCGGGCCGAAGCTCCTTCAATCGGCAGACCGTCCGGGCGATGTGACCGGCGCCCCCGTCCAGGAGGTCGTCGCGATCGACCATCGTCATGACGACGTACTGGAGTGGCATTTTGGCGAGCGCGCGGGCGACGTGCTCGGGCTCGCGCACGTCCACGGCCCCGCGCGGTTGGCCCGTCGTCACGGCGCAAAAGCGGCATCCGCGGGTGCAGGTGTCGCCGAGCAGCATGACCGTGGCGGTGCCTTCGCCCCAGCACTCGCCGATGTTCGGGCAATGCGCTTCTTCGCAAACCGTGTGAAGGTCGAGATCGCGGAACGTTTGCTTCAGCTCCGCGTAACGCCGGCCTCCGGGCGCGCGAACCTTCAGCCAGGGGGGCTTCGGCGCATACCGCAAATCCTGCACCATCGCCGGCGATCCTTAGCACGTGAGCGCCGGAGGCGCGCTCTTCGGTGGACAAGCTGCCGCCCGAGATCCAAGGCGCGGCCGCTGAGAACGTCGCCGGCGTGTTTGCCGGAGCGATCCCACCCGACCAACCGCCGTCACGTGGCGATGGACCGAGCTTCGCAACTGTTCAGGACGGCTCTCCGCCACGAGCGGCGGCCATTCTGGCCACGATTTCGTCCGTGGCGGTCCCGAGATCGAGCAACGCCCGCTCCTTCTCGCCGTGAACGTACGCGCGCAGGCCGTCGGCGAGCGTCAGCGCGAGACTGACGTTGACGCCGCGCTCCGCGAGCTGGGCGCCTGCTTCGGGATTCTTGAGGAGTGCGTTCAGCTCATCGAAAAGTTCGTCGAGCTCCGAAAGGGCAGGCTTCGCCATCGCGCGAGCGTGATAGCGCAGCAGCCCGCGGACCCCAAGCCTCGTCAGCCGACGTCACCGCTCAGACCCGGCGACGCAGGCCGCGTCTTGGCGAGGATTTCCTCCGCGCGCTTCGCGTGGCTCGCCGCTTCCGCCGCGACCGCAGCGTTGGTCCCGTGATCGGGAGCATGGCGCAAGAGCTCTGCGTACGCCCGACAGCTTCGAGCCAGCTCGATCTCGTTCCCGACACCCTCGAAAATGGTGATCGACCGTTTCAACGGCGCCGCGGCCTCCGAGCGACTCACGCCGGCGGCCACTTCGGCCAGGAGCCGCAATGCAACGCCGAGTTCCACTTGGCTCTCGACCTCGGCAAATAGGTCCACCGAGCGGCGCGCCAGCTCGAGCGCCTTTGCCGAATCGTGACGCGCCCAGTAGGCCTTCCCGAGGGCGTGCAACGCCGCCGCCAGCCCACGGCGGTCGCCCAACTCGTCCGTCAGCTCTTCGGCTTGTTTGAGGAACCCAAGCCCTTTGGAAGGATCCCCAAGCCGCGCGTGGGCGGCACCGAGCTGAGTCAAGATGAGGGCAATCCGGTTGCGGTCGCCGGTCTCCTTTGCGGCCTCGTATGCATCCTGGTAGTGGGCGAGGGCCCTTTTCTCTTCGCGCATGTCGCGCGCCACGGCGGCCAAGCCGGTCAGGGTGACGCTCGCCCCGACGAGATCGCCGATCTCGCGGCGGATACGTAGCGCGTGCTCGAAAGCCTCGGTCGCCGCTCGCAGGCTCCCGGCATCGTGCTGCACCAGGCCGAGGTTGTTCAAGCTGAGCGCCATGCTGGCCCGGTCACCCAACTTGCGCCGAATCGCCAGAGCGCGCACCGCATATTCAAGCGCAAGCGGATAGTCGCCCTTCAGCCAGTGCAGTTTGCTGATGTCGTCGAGCGCGGTCGCGATGCCGCGTTCGTCCTGCGCCTGACCGAACAGCGCGAGGGCCGCCGTGAAGTGCCGGCTTGCGTCGTCGAGGTGGCCGGTTTCGCGCCGAAGACGGCCGAGACGGGAGTGCGCCGTTCCTCCGATGCTGCGGAGATCGAGCCGCCACGCGCGCGCCAGCACCTCGGCGAAGGCCTCGTGCGCCGCTTCGTTGCGGCCCGCCGCTTCCAATGCCTCGCCGTGATAGTGGACCGCTCTCAGGCGCAGGTCTTCGTCCGCGTGGTCACACTGATCGAGGAGCTGCAGGCCCTTGGCGAAGAGCTCGGCCGCCTTGGCGTTCGCGAACCGCGAACGCGCCACCTCACCGGCCCGAATGAACGATGACGCCGCCAGCGCCACCGCGCCCGCTTTCTCTCGGTGCCTGGCGAGCATCTCGAGATATTCTTCGCTGCTCGCCACGTTGCCACGAAAGCTGAGCCACTCGGCAATGGCTCGGTGATACCTGCGGGCGGATGCCGGTGGGGTCAGGCGCTCGAGGGCCTCGCGTTCGAGGTTGTGTTTGAAGACGAACTCCTCGTCCCCCGCGAATGTGCTGTCGGGCAAGCGCAGGACGTAATCACGATCGACGAGCTCCGAGAGGCGCTGGCGGAGCGCGACGACGTCGTCGGCCTCGCCTCCCTCCCAGACGGCCGGCGGTGCTTCGCGCTGTCGATGGATGGCGACGAGCCCTCCCAGCCAAAACACGCCGCCCATCGCGGCGGCGCACTCGAGGACCCCCCGCTCGTCCGACGCGAGCGCACCGATCCGCGCCTGGACGGCGTCCTGAACCGTGAGCGGAAGCTTGACGCCCGCGAGCCGCTCCGCGTGGATGGTCCAGTGCTCATCCTCGAAATCATCGGCAATTTCGAGAACTCCAGTATCATGGTAAATTCGAACGATCTGCTCGAGGAGGGCGGGATTGCCAGCGGCAAGCGTGACCGCCGACTCGACCAGCTCTTCGACTGCAGGTTCGAGTCCGCAAGGCGCCAGAAGTTCGCGCACGATGGTGCTTGCATCCACATCGTTCAGCGGGCCGAGCTCGATCGCCACGTGGCGGTCGCTTCCGTATCGACGCCAGCTGTCGTGCCTCGTGAGTATCTCGGGACGGGCCATGCAAATGAGCAAAATCGGCCCTCGCAGGTTCTCGACGATGTAAGCGAGCAGCTGCAGGGATTCGTCGTGCGCCCACTGCAAGTCGTCGAAGACCAAGACGAGCGGACTTTTGAACTTTCCGGCGTCCGTCTCGAGGAAGTTTTTGATGACGGCTCGGCGCATCGACCCCATTTGCGCCGGGTCCCCCTCGACGGCGCGAACCAGGGGAGAATCCTGAAAGCCGAGTTCGATGAGCTGCCCGAGGAAGTAAGCGACGTCACCCACCTTGCGATCGTCGAGCACCGCGGCGAGCTGCCCTCGCACCTGGGCCTTCGCCGCCTCTTCGTCCATGCCTTCCACGATTCCGAAACGTCCGCGCAGGATGCGCGCGAAGACCTCGTAGGCTGGCCCGCCTTCGCGCGCCGACCCTCGGAAGACGCGCGGGGAATCGCCGCCGATGTCGCGGGCGTGGACCAGAAAGTCCCTGACGAGACGCGTCTTGCCGGTACCCGTTGCGCCGAGCACGGTCACGGTGCGGGCCACGACGTGATCTCGCGCGAGGACGTAGCCGCGCTCAAGCTCGCGCATCTCCGCGTCGCGGCCGACGAGGGAGGCTCGGCGTTCGCTCGCCGAGAAACGGATCGTCGGAAATAAGCTGTCAGTCTCCACGGGCGGCAGAGGATAGCGTACGAAGCCCTGCGCGACGCGGTCCTGGTCGAACCGGGCCACGACGGCAATTCAAGTTGGCGAAGTTGGCCACCCGAGCCCGGTCGTGCTTTCCCTCGAAGCGTGCTCCGCGCCCGCATCGGCCTTTCCACCCTCGCTGCGCTCTTGACGTGCTCGTCGGGCGCGTTTCCAGGGCCGAATGTCGTGCATTCGACGGCGTCGCGGATGACGCTCGGGCGGGTCGCCCTCCGGTTCGGACGAAGCCTCGGATCCCCGACCAACGGGCACCTCGTCGGGGGAGCCCACCTCGACGAAACGGCCTATCTTCGCGTGATGCCGTCGGACGCCACCGGCGACGTCCGATGGGGGCTCGAGCCTCTGGTCGGGTTGATCGACCGCGCGGCGCGCGCCGTCCGTCATCAGTTTCCGGGCGCCGTCACCTCTGTAGGCCACCTGTCGCGACAAGGAGGCGGCGAAATCGAACGACACCGGTCTCACGAAAGCGGACGGGACGTCGACGTGGCCTTCTTTGTCCGCTCGGCGAGCGGCAAGCAGCTGCTCGCGCCCGCCTTCGTTCCTTTTCGGTCCGACGGGTCCGCGGTCGGATGGCCGGGCGCTCTATTCGACGATGCGAAGAATTGGGCGTTCCTGGCGTCGGTGGTCGGCGACACGGAGGCCCGCGTAACGCACATCTTCGTGGCGTCACCACTACGCGCGCGCCTGCTCGCCTATGCGGAGCGCGCCGGCGCCCCGTCCGCCGTACGCATGCGGGCCGCCGAGCTCATGCAGCAGCCACACGGTACACTTCCACACGATGACCACTTTCATGTGCGCATCGGGTGTCCCGCTCAAATGACCGGCTGCGTCGAGAACCCTGCGCCAAGGACGCGGTCGACGCTCGTTGCAAACGGGCGGCCTCGCGGAGGCCGAGCGCGGCACGCGACGGTGACACCCGCGCCGCGACGCGGCGCGGCCCCGCATGAGGCACCCTCTCCGCTTCAGCCCCCTGGTCCCGAAACCCCAGAGGCCCCCACCCGCGAGCCGTTTGCCCCCCCGGCCGTCCTCGCCAGAACGCCGGACGACGTCGGCGGCTGAACGAACAGGCGGCCTCATTCCCCAGGGGACGCCGGCCACGCTACGTTGAAGATCATGCGGAGGAACCGTTGAACAAGGTCGTCTCATCCTCCATCGAGGCCGTTCGCGACATCCCCGATGGATCGACGATTCTCGCCGGGGGGTTCGGTTTGTGCGGTATCCCCGAAAACTGCATACGCGCCTTGTGCGAGCTCGGCACCAAGGACCTCGTCGTCGTCTCGAACAACTGCGGAGTCGACGACTTTGGCCTCGGGCTTCTCCTCCGCAATCGGCAAATCGTCAAAATGGTCTCGAGCTACGTCGGCGAGAACAAGGAGTTCGAACGACAATACCTGTCGGGCGAGATCGAGGTGGAGCTCACGCCCCAAGGCACGCTCGCCGAGCGGCTCCGCGCCGGTGGAGCTGGGATTGCCGCGTTCTACACGCCGACGGGCGCAGGCACGGCCGTCAGCGAGGGGGGCCTGCCGGTCAAGTACGGTCTGGACGGCCGGGTGGTGCGGTACTCGGCCAAGAAGGAGACGCGGGATTTCAACGGGCGTTCGTTCGTGCTCGAGCCGGCCATCACGGGCGACTATGCGCTCGTCAAGGCGTGGAAGGGCGACCGGCTCGGGAACCTCGTTTACCGGCATACGGCGATGAACTTCAACCCCATGATGGCCACGGCTGCCAAAGTCACCATCGCCGAGGTCGAGCAGTTCGTCGACGTGGGTGAACTGAATCCAGACGAAGTTCATACGCCTGGCGTCTACGTCCACCGCATTTTCGCCGGAAGCGCTTACGAAAAGCGCATCGAACGGCGCACGACAAGAAAGCCATGACAGTGCCCAGCCAACCCCTGACAGCTCCTCGTGGAGGTCTTGGACGCGATCAGATCGCGCGCCGCGCCGCACTGGAGCTTCGCGACGGCTACTACGTGAACCTCGGGATCGGCATGCCGACGCTGGTGGCGAACTTCGTGCCGGATGGCATCGAAGTCGTCCTCCAGAGCGAAAATGGTCTCCTCGGCGTCGGGCCCTACCCAGCCGAAGACCGGGTCGATCCGGATCTCATCAACGCCGGAAAAGAAACGGTGACGATGCTCGCCGGCAGCTCGGTCTTTTCGAGCGCCGAGAGCTTTGCGATGATTCGTGGCGGGCACATCGACCTCGCCATCCTCGGTGCCATGCAGGTGAGCGACCGCGGCGATCTTGCGAACTTTATGATCCCGGGAAAGGTCGTCAAAGGCATGGGCGGCGCGATGGACCTCGTCGCAAGCGCGAAGCGCGTCGTCGTCATCATGGAGCACGCCGCCAGGGACGGAACGCCAAAAATTTTGCGTGAGTGCTCGCTCCCCCTGACCGGGCGGCGCGTCGTGCAACGCATCATCACGGATCTCGCCGTCATCGACGTGACCGCCGAAGGTCTCATCTTGCGTGAGGTCGCGCCGGGCGTCAGCGCGCGCGAAGTGCAGGACATGACCGAGCCGACGCTCCGAGTCGCTCCTGACCTCGTCACCATTCGAGTCTAAGGGCGAAAACGTTCCGAACGGCTCGGACCGTTGCGTCGAATTCATCGACGCATTGCAGCAAGGCCCGCGCCCTCGCGCCACGGGTCACATTCGGCTAATCACCCGGAAAGCGAGAGATGCCCTGGCCCGAGAAAAAGCCTCCCGAAGGCAACGCCGCCGAAAAAAAGACGCTCGGGAAGGGGGTCTTTCGCAAGTGTGACGGCTGCGGAGAGACGCTCCCGTCCGATGCCTTCGCCGCGAACTTCGAAGTCTGCCCGCAATGCGGAAGACACCACAAGCTCGGCGCGGCGCGCTGGCGACAGCTTCTTCTCGATGATGGCTTGCTCGACGAGTGGGCGGCCAACCTGGCCCCGGGCGATCCGCTCGATTTCGTCGACGGAAAGACGTACCCCGATCGCCTCTTGGCCGCCCAGCGGTCGGCCCACGCGCGGGAAGCGGTCGAAATCGGCTTTGGCCACATGGAAGGCGTACCCGTCGCCTGGGGCGCCTTTCTCTTCGCGTTCATGGGCGGGTCGATGGGCAGTGTCGTCGGCGAAAAAATCACTCGCCTTTTCGAGGCCGCCCGCGAGCAAACGTTGCCCGTCGTCCTCTTGCAAGCATCGGGAGGCGCCAGGATGCAGGAAGGCATTCTGAGTCTGATGCAGATGGCAAAGACCGTATCCGCGCTCGAGCGCCTCCGAAGCGCCGGCTCGCCCTTCCTCAGCGTTCTTCTGCATCCGACGACGGGCGGCGTGGCGGCCAGCTTCGCGTTGCTCGGAGACGTCAACATCGCCGAACCCGGCGCGCTGATTGGCTTTGCCGGCCCTCGGGTCATCGAAAGCACGATCCATCAGACGCTTCCCGAGGGATTTCAGCGCAGCGAGTTTCTGATGTCGCACGGGATGGTGGATCGAATCGTCAGCCGCCTCGAGATGAAGCACGAGATTGCGACCATCCTCAGGCACCTCGGCGGCCGACGCCCGAGCCATGCCAACGGCAGCGCAATCGTCGGAGGTTGATCCTGCCGCCACCCCTTTCGCAGAGCCTATCCCGGCTCTATTCCCGTATCCCCTTGGGCATGCGCCTCGGCCTCGATGCGATGCGCGAAGCCTGCGAACGCTGGGGGCACCCCGAAGCCGCATTTGCCGCGGTCCACATCGCCGGGACCAACGGCAAGGGCAGCGTCGCGGCCATGGTCGAATCCATCGCGAGGCATGACGGCCTGCGCACGGGACTCTATACGTCCCCTCATCTCTGCCGATTTGCCGAGCGGGTGCGCCTCGACGGCGAACCCCTGGACGACGCACTTCTCGCCGACGTGCTCGAACGCGTCATGGCGGGCGCACCCGATCTGTCGTTCTTCGAAACGGCGACACTGGCGAGTTTCGTTGCATTCCGCGAGGCACACGTGGACCTTGCGGTCGTCGAGGTCGGCATCGGAGGACGCCTCGACGCGACGAACGTTCTGCCGTCGCCGCGCTGCGCTGCCATCACGCGAATTGCGCTCGATCACGTCGATCGACTCGGGCCGACGCTGAAAGACATCGCGCGCGAGAAGGCAGGAATCGCGAAGCGTGGCCTCCACATCGTCGTCGGACCCGTCGCGCCCGAGATCCGGATGGTCATCGACCAGGTTGCACAGTCCTCTGGCGCGAGCACGATCTCGATCGACGAGACGCCCGTACCACCCGCGATCGGCCTGCCTGGCGAGCACCAGAAGGACAATGCTCGCGTCGCGAGCGCCGTGGGATCGATCCTCGGTGCGTCGCGCCGCGCCATCGACGAAGGCATCGCTTCGGTGCGCTGGCCCGGGCGCTTGGAGCAAATGGGTCGCTACCTCCTCGACGCCGCTCACAATCCCGACGGGGCAGCCTCCCTGGCGAGGTTTATCCGCTCGCTGTCTGTGCCTCGAGAGCGCGTGACGCTCGTCTTCGGAACCCTTGCCGACAAGGACTGGCGGGGGACGCTCGACGAGCTCGCGCCGGTGTCCGGATCTCGGGTCTTTGTGGCGCCCCCGTCCACCGCGCGGTCCACGGTCGACCCGAAAAGCTTGGCGTCGGCCTACGGGGGCCGCGTGGCAGACGACATCAAGAGCGCGCTCGCGACGGAGGGCGACCTCGTCGTCGTCGCTGGATCGATCGCCTTGGTCGGCATCGCCAGGGCCGAGCTCCTCTCGCTCCCGTGCGATCCGCCGGTAGCGCTTTGAAACGCCCGAGGGGCGGGGTTAGCATCGAGGGTGGTTCGACATGGCCAGTTTCGACATCGTCTCGAAAGCCGAGCTTTCCGAAGTGGACAACGCGTTTCAGCAAGCCCAGAAAGAAATCGCTCAGCGCTTCGACTTCAAGGACACGGACACGTCGCTCGAGAAGAGCAAAGAGGCCATCACCGTGCGGTCGAGCAGCGAGGAGCGAGCAAAGGCGGCACTCGCCGTGCTGCAGGACAAGCTCGTGAAGCGAAAAGTGTCGCTTCGGTTTTTCGACGTCGGCAAACCGGAGCCCACGAGCAAGGGTGGCGCTCGCATCGCCGCCAAGATCAAGGAAGGGATCGAAGTCGAGAAGGGCCGCATGATCGTGCAGATCATCAAGGACGCGAAGCTCAAGGTCCAGGCCGCGATCCACGAGACTCAAGTGCGCGTCACCGGGAAGAATAAAGACGACTTGCAGGCGGCGATGCGCGCCGTACGCGAGCGCGATATCGGCATCGAGCTTCAATTCGTCAACTTCCGAGACTGACGGCCGCGCCGCGCGGCGTGACCGCGCGCCGTGAGCGACGCCGCGCGGTCACGGCTCGCTTCCGGATCCCATGAATAAATCGAACGACTCGCTTCCGGATCCCATGAATAAATCGAACGGCCCGACACCGCACGAGGCTGCCGGCCGCACCCAAAGAAGGCTCTTCGGTACCGATGGGATTCGCGGGGTCGCCAACGAACATCCCATGACGCCTGAGCTGGCGCTTCAGCTCGGCCGCGCGGTTACTTTCGTTGCGGGTCGGGCCAAGACCCACGTCCCCAGAATCGTCATCGGCAAGGACACTCGGCTGTCCGGCTACATGCTGGAACAGGCCATCGCGAGCGGGATCTGCTCGATGGGCGGTCGCGCCATGTTGTGTGGACCCATGCCGACCCCGGCCATTGCTCAGCTGACCGTCAGCATGCGGGCGGATGCAGGCATCGTCATCAGCGCGAGCCACAATCCTTATCAGGACAACGGAATCAAAATTTTCGGCAGCGACGGCTTCAAGCTTCCCGATGAAGCCGAGGGCGAGATCGAGCGCCTTCTCGAAGACGATGAGCTGCTTGGTACACGCTCGACGGGGCCCGGCATCGGGCGCGCGGAAAAGCTGGAGGATGCCCGCGGCCGTTACGTCGTCTTTCTCAAGCAAACCTTCCCACGGGATCTCTCACTCGACGGCGTACGGGTCGTCGTCGACGCGGCGCACGGAGCGGCCTACCGGGTCGCCCCCCTCGTCCTCCAAGAGCTCGGGGCGCACGTCACGGCCATCGGCGTCAAGCCGAACGGCGTGAACATCAACAAGGACGCCGGCGCCCTTCATCCCGAGCACGTGCGGTCCGAGGTCGTCAAACGCGGCGCCGCCATCGGCATCGCCCTGGACGGAGATGCCGATAGGGTCATCGTCGTCGACGAAAAGGGTCAGATCGTCGACGGCGATCAAGTGCTCGCGATGTGTGCATCGCGCATGGTTTCCGACGGCCGGCTGAAGAGAAACACGGTGGTCGCTACGGTCATGTCCAACCTTGGACTGGAGCGGGCGCTTGCGCGGACCGGAGCACGGCTCTTGCGAACCCAAGTGGGTGACCGATACGTCGTCGAGGCGATGCGGGCCGGTGGATACAACCTGGGGGGCGAGCAGTCCGGCCATCTGGTCTTTCTCGATCACGCGTCGACCGGGGACGGAATGCTTGGTGCGTTGCAAGTGCTCGCGTTGATGCTTCGGACAGGCAAATCCGTCAGTGCCCTTGCCGAAGACGCCATGCAGCGCGTTCCCCAGGTGCTCGAGAACGTCACCCTCCCCTCGCGCCGTCCGCTCGAGGCCATGCAACGGCTCTCGGGGCTGACGGCAAAAATCGCCGCTGCGCTCGGCGACGATGGGCGGGTCCTCGTGCGCTGGAGCGGGACCGAGGCGAAGCTTCGCATCATGCTCGAGGGGCCACGCGAAGAGCGCATCCGGGAGTGGGCCAAAGATCTCGCCGACGCCGCGAGACTCGACTCGGCGTGATGACCGAGCGCGATCGTGAAGCACCGCCAGTGCCTCCGCCGTCGGCGTCGGCGTCGGGACCGGCCGGCGCACCCCTCCGAGGCGGCCGCGCTGCGGCTCGCCACGGCGTGGCCGCTTCGGGGTGATCGAGAATCGCGCTCGTCGATTCGAGTGCCTGTCGTGCTCCGGATCCAGTGGTCCTTCGACCGAGACCCCGACAATCGACTTGATTTTCTCAGTACCTGTAATGCTCCGGCTTGAATGGCCCTTCGACCGAGATCCCGAGATAATCGGCTTGCTCTTTTGTCAGCTTCGTCAGCTTCACCCCGATCTTCGGCAGGTGCAGCGCCGCCACCTTCTCGTCGAGTTTTTTCGGCAGCGTGTAGACTTGTCGCTCGTACTTCGAGTGATTTTGCCAGAGCTCGATCTGCGCGATGGTTTGGTTCGAAAAGCTCGTCGACATGACAAACGACGGGTGGCCGTTTGCGCAGCCCAGGTTCACGAGCCTCCCGCGCGCAAGCAGCGTCAGCCGCTTCCCATCGGGAAAGACGAACTGGTCGACCTGAGGCTTGACGTTCACCTCCTTGATCTCCGGATTTTTCTCGAGCCAGGCGACGTCGATCTCGCAATCGAAATGACCGATGTTGCAGAGGATCGCTTGATCCTTCATCACCCGCAGGTGCTCCTGACGGATGACGTTGCTGCATCCCGTCGCCGTGACGAAGATATCGCCGAGCGACGCAATCTCCTCGAGCGTGGTGACCTGGTAGCCCTCCATGGCCGCTTGCAAGGCACAGATCGGGTCGACTTCGGTGATGATCACCCGAGCACCGAGCCCGCGCAGCGATTGAGCGCATCCTTTGCCGACGTCGCCGTACCCACACACGACGGCAACCTTTCCCGCGAACATGACTCCCGTGGCGCGCTTCAGGCCATCGCCGAGCGATTCGCGGCAGCCGTACAAATTGTCGAATTTCGATTTCGTGACACTGTCGTTCACGTTCATCGCGGGCACGCGGAGCGTCCCCTTTTTTGCCATGTCATAGAGGCGGTGGACGCCGGTCGTCGTCTCTTCGCTCAGCCCGCGGATCGGATCGGACCCCGAAAATAGCTCCGGGTACTTGTCGTGGACGATGGCCGTCAAATCGCCCCCGTCATCGAGAATCATGTTGGGCCCTTTGCCCGCGGCAAATGCGCGCAGTTGCTTCTCGATGCACTCGCCGTATTCCTGCTCCGTCTCCCCTTTCCAGGCAAAGACGGGGACCCCGCGCTTCGCGATCGCGGCGGCGGCGTGATCCTGGGTCGAAAAGATGTTGCAGCTCGTCCAGCTGACCTCGGCACCCAGGTCAAGCAACGTTTCGATGAGGACGGCCGTTTGGATCGTCATGTGGAGACATCCGGCGACGCGAGCGCCCTTGAGCGGCTTGGTCGACCCGAATTCGCCCCGAAG
Organism: Polyangiaceae bacterium; assembly: GCA_050013115.1. Taxonomy (GTDB): domain Bacteria; phylum Myxococcota_A; class Polyangia; order Polyangiales; family Polyangiaceae; genus Palsa-1150. The sequence goes on along the minus strand of JBEKFX010000025.1, from coordinate 11,128 downwards.
CGCCATGAGGCCTGGCATCTCGCTCTCTGCAATGGCGATCTCTTTGCGACCCCACTCGGCGAGCCCGATATCCTTGACCTTGTAGTTGTCAGCCATGTTGTTTTCCTTTGTCTTTCGTTGGCTTCTTTGCGATGAGAAGCTGCCAGTGCAGGTGCCGGTCCGGCCCATCGCCGCACAGCCAGGGCGGGATGTCCGTCACCTGAATGTCTTCGAGCCCTGCGGCGCGGGCGAATCGGCGGAGCTCGGAGGCTTCGAAGCCCAGCCATGTGTCCGCTTGATCGCGCATGCGCTCGTCGTCGTGGGGGGCGTAGTCGATGGCGACGAGAGCGCCCCCCGGTGCGCAAAGGGATGCGAGCTGCGCGACGACCTTCGCCGGCTGCGGCGCGTGATGAAGCACCCGCGAGGCGTAGACGGCATCCGCCCCGCCGACCGCGTCGGGGGGCTCATCCTGAATGCCCGCCGCGCGCCGGACCTCCAACGAATCGAGTTCACCTTGTAGGATCTCGACGTTCGCAAAGCCGCGGAGCGCCACGCGCTCTCGCGCACGGGTCAGCTGGACCGGAGCGCGATCCACGGCCAAGACACGCTCGTAGATGGGCGCGAGGATCTCGAGAAGCCGCCCGTCTCCCGTTCCCGCGTCCACAGCCAGCGAGCGACGGGGCAAAAGCGGAGCCAGAGCAGCGAGGTAGGCGCCCGCCTCGGCCGGCATCGCGTCCAGCCTGACTTTGGGGGGGCGCGCAAAAAACTCGTGCGTCGCCGCCTGCCGAGCGTCGACGACTTGGACCACCCGCGCGAGGCTGCCGTCCCATTCGCAAAGCGAGCGGCCGCTCGACAGCGCGTCCGCGACGACCGCATCACGCGCCGCCTGACCCGCGGCGCGGACGAGCGTGCGGGTGCCTTCCCGTCGATCGAGCAGCAAGCCCGCCTGCCGCAGGGCCGCTGCATGCCGCGAGACGTTGGGTTGGCTCTCGTCGAGAAGAACCGCAAGCTCTCCAATGCTGAGCTCTTCCTCGGCCGCCAGCGCAAGAAGCCGCAGCCGGACCGGCTCCGCCAGCACCCGATAAAGCTCCCAGCGTGGCGCTGGCGCGACGTTTACCTCGAGCACGGCCCGGCACTCTATACGACTATGCACATAAATGCAATTACCTCAAGCTGCGAACCACCGTGCGCGGCTTTTCGCGCTGCGCCGTTGAGGGCAAGCCATGGCCAGATAAGCAAGACGGGCGTTGGCTGCGTAAAGAAGACGGGCCGTGGCTGCGATGGATCCACGTCGGCAGGATCCACGGCGAAGGCTCAACCGCGGCAGGATCCACGACGAAGCCTCAACCGCGGCAGGATCCACGGCGAAGGCTCAACCGCAGCACGACCCACGGCGAAGGCTCAACCGCGGCAGGATCCACGACGAAGGCTCAACCGCGGGAGCATCCACGACGAAGGCTCAACCGCGGCAGGATCCACGGCGAAGGCCCTAAGGCGGCTTCGTACGACGCGCAGGCCGCGGTGAGGTCCGCAGTGCACCACCGCTGTCCGCGGCTGTGCGGATGCACCCCGCACCCGACGGCGGATACCGACCACCCAGCGTCCATGGCGCATGGCGGAGCATCGAGAGGGCGTACCCCTGGCATGGGCGAGGGATGCGAGATGGCACGTCAACCCAAAGAGGACCCTCAAAAGAAAATGTTTATTGTTCGGAACGGGAGAGACACGTTTGCGAAACGGGCCGTAGGATAGGTACTCGACTGAAGGCGCGAGGAGGGCCCCAACCGACTCGCTGAAACCAGGTCGTGAACGCGAAGCTTGCCATGTCATCGAAGGTTCCGTCCGATCGAAGCGGACCGCCGAGCGACCCGCGCTCGGGGTTTCAGGCGCAAATCAAGGGCGCGAGTCTGGGCGACTTGGTTCAGATGGAATGCCTGGCGGGCTCCTATCGGGTGGTGCGGGTGACCTCTGGAGGCAGCGCCGGCTTTCTTTACTTTCGCGGGGGCGCCGTCGTCCATGCCGTCGCCCGTTCGCTCGTTGGCGAGGCCGCCGCACTCGACATGCTCTCGTGGAACGAAGGCTCATTCGAGGCGATCGAGCGCGAGTGGCCGGCAAAAGACACGATTTCGTGCACATGGCAGAGCCTGCTCTTGCGTGCAGCGCAGCTTCGGGACGAACGACAAGCGCAGAGCGTCGTTGCTCTTCGCGCGGACGTTCGCCCATCTCGTTCGAAACCTCCCCCCCTTCTGGTGCCGGAGACCGTGGAGTTCCAAGCGACACCGGTAGACATCGCGGGACATGTCCTCCGCAGTGAAGACTTCGAGGTCGTGCTGCGCCTCGACGCCGATGGAGGCATCGTTCTCAATCAAGGGGGATCGCAGGACTTCGGCGACATCGTGGCGTATGCGTGCCGCCTGACCGAGCTCATCGGAAACCAGCTCGGCGCCGATCGATTCGTCGCGATGGAGTGCAACTTCAGAAACGGCCGCTGCTTCTTGGTCCTCGAGCCGAGCGGCCAAGTCGTCGCGCTGCGTCCGCATGCCACAACCGATTGCGCCGCCATTCGTGCCCTCTTGGGGCTTTGATCGGAGCTCATCATGCCTCGGATCGAGGACACCCTTCGAAATCTGCGTGACGTCCAAGGCGTCAACGGAAGCTTCGTCATCGCAGGGAGCGGGGTCTTGATCGCCCGTGACCTCCCGGCCATTTTCGATGGGGATCTGTTTTCCGAGGTTGGCCCGCGCATCACGCGTCTTTACGAGACGTTCCTCAGCGGGGGCGAAGAACTCGACGCATGCATGATTCGCTTCTCCGAGCAAAAGCTTTACTTGCGAAGGATGACTTGGGGCGTCATCGGCATCCTGTGCAACGTCGGCGTCAACCTGCCCGCGCTCCGGATGGTGGCCAATCTCGTCATTCGACGCGTCGACCCCGAAGTTGTGCCTTCGATGCGCCGGAGCGTCGCGCCGGCGATCGAATTGGGGCAAAACCCCTCAGGCGCGCCGCCGGCACGGGCCACGCCGCCGCCCCCTCGAGTCGATCTGGCGTCCGCGGACGCCTCCCAAGAGGTCCCCGACGCGCCATCAGGCAAACAGGTGGTACGGATGTATCGCGGTCGCCCAGTCGTTGAAGACTGAACCGTGAGCGGCTTCGCCGCCGGTCGCCGAGCCCCTGCCTCAGCCGACCAGCAGGTCTCGCCTTGGATCGGCCGCGTCGCGGGGTACGAGTTCAGGATAGGCCGGGCCCCCGTGCTCGGTGACGTCCATGCCCGCCCGCTCGCGCTCGGGCGACAAGCGCAATACGCCCGCAGCCTTGAGCCCGTACATGAGAACAAGTGACGTGACGAACGTCACCGTCGTGATGCTCGCGCTGCCGATGAGCTGAGCGACAAGTTGATTCGGCCCTCCTCCGTAGAGAAGGCCGGTGACGATCGATCCCGATGACGTGTCGGCTCCGTACTGGCCGGGCGCACCGAACTGGCCTGTTGCAAAAAAGCCCAAGCTCAGCGTACCCCAAATTCCGCACACGCCGTGGACCGAAACGGCGCCGACCGGGTCGTCGATGCGCAGATGCTCGAAGAGATCCACCGACAAGACGCAAATGACCCCGGCGATTGCACCGAGAGCGAAGGCTCCGGCGGGGGACACCCAATAACAAGGGCACGTGACGGCCACGAGGCCGGCGAGAAAGCCGTTCACCGTGATTCCGCAATCCCAGTACTTTCCACGCCAATAGACGAAGAAAAGCGCCGAGAGTCCGCCTCCGCAGGCAGCGAGCGTCGTGTTCGTGGCCACCCGACCGATGCCGTGGAGGTCCATCGCCGAAAGGGTGCTTCCGGGGTTGAAACCGTACCAACCGAACCATAGGATCACGCCACCTACAGCCGCGAGCGTCATGTTGTGACCGGCCATGATGCCGCCGCCGTCCCGGGCGAATTTCCGGCCGAGCCGCGGGCCGAGCGCCATGGCCCCGGCAAGGGCAACGAAGCCGCCGATCGTGTGAACGACCGTCGAGCCCGCGAAGTCGTGGAATGCGACCGGCCTGACGGTCGTCAGCCAGCCATCCGGCCCCCATGCCCAATGACCGAAGATCGGATAGATGAAGCCGCTGACGCCGACGCTGTACCAGAGATCGCCGGCAAACGCCGTGCGGCCTACCATGGCCCCCGAGGTAATCGTGCTGCACGTGTCTGCGAACGCGAACTGAAAAAGCCAGAACGCGAGCGTCGGAACGCCGGTCGATCCGTAGGTGTCGGGCGTTGCCTGCAGAAAAAAGTACTGATGACCGATGAAACCGTTGCCCGCGCCGAACATGAACGCAAAGCCAAAGGCCCAAAAGAGCGCGCCGCACAGGCAAGTGTCGACGATTCCTTCGAGCAGGACGTTGACGGTCTCGCGTGTACGTGAAAAGCCAGCTTCGAGAAACAAGAACCCCGCTTGCATGAAAAACACAAGGAACGCCGCACTCAGCGTCCAGACGGTGTTGAGTGGGTTGACGCACTCGGAATGCACAGCCGTTTCGTCGGCTGCGTGGGCCGAATGGCCGAACAAATCGCTCTGCCACCAGATGAACAAGATGACCACCGAGAGGCCGATCGCCTTACTCGCCGCAATCGCGTAAAAGACCCGGCGCGCCTCACGGTTCGTGCACAGCATCACCAAGGATTGCGCAAATGATTCGCGGCGACGTTCTCCGGTGCTCATCGAGTTCGCGTCAGTATCACCGCGCTCTTTTCTCACGGGTTTCGCATCCGGCGAAGGCGAGGGCGTCCGGCGCAACGTTCGCACCGCACATCGCGTCGAGCGGAGCCCGGTGCGACGACGTTCCAGCCGGCCGAGACGGCCGCCTTATGCGAGCATAGAGCCATGCCGCATCCGGCAGCCGAGAGCCGCGAAGCAAGCGAAGCCGAGACCTTGCGGGAAAACATGCTGGACGAGGCCGAGGTCGACGAAGACGAGGTGGCCATCGGATCCATCGACCATCTGCTGGCCATCACCGATCCGGGATGGGACGTCGACGACCAGGTGCTGACCCTCCAGCAGGCCGCGGCGACGACGCAAGCCGCCGCCGAAGCGTCCGCGGTCTCGGCGCGGGCCGCTTCGCGCAGCGCTCCCGCTCGGCCGTCCAAGGGCCCCCCGCCGCTGCCGCGCAAGGGCCCCCCGCCGCTGCCGCAAGCCGCCGGTCACCGTCCGCCCTCGCCTGCGTCGGCGGCGGCTGAGCCGGCGCCTACACGCGCCCCGGTGGACGTCACCCAGCATGATGGCCTGCTCGATCTCTTGCAGGCCAGAGTTGCGCATCTCGAGTCCCGTGACGACAAGATTGGCCTGGCGCGCACGCGCCTCGAGCTCTCCATCGCGACCGAAACCATTCTCGGCGACGACCGCCGAGCGATCGTGCACGCGCAGGCAGCGCTCCGTGCGGCCCCGGACGCGACGGCAGCCCACGCCATCCTCCGGCGGGCCTCGCACGGTCGTGCGTTCTTGCCTGCCATGCTCGAACACCTCGATCGCGAGCTCCAGTCGGCCTCTGCGGACCAGCACCGCGTACAGCTTCTGACCGAAAGAGCCCGACTTCTCGAGGCAACGGGTGGTCGCAGTGAGGAGGTCCGAGCGGCCTGGGAACAGGCGCTCGAGTACGCCCCAAACCACGCGGCTGCGTTGAAAGGCCTCGAGGGCGAGCTCGTCGCGCGGACGGTTGCCAGCGGCACCGCAAAGGATTGGGAGGCTCTCGCCATCCACCTTGGCCGAATGGCCGACGCGTTCAAGGAGGACCCGAAGCTCGCCGCTTGGCTGCACGTCGAACGCGCCCGCATCCTCGAAAGACGGCTCGATCGCGTCGATGGCGCCCGCGGCGCCTTGGATCGCGCATTGGAACTGGACCCGAGCGTCGGTCCCGTTCGCGAAGCGCTCGTTCGTCATGTCGCCGCGCACGCGGACTGGGGGTCGCTCGCCCGGCTCCTCGACGAAGAAGCGGCCCTCGAAAGCGACGGATCGCGGGCCGCACGTCTCGAGCTCGACGCTGCGATGATCGCCGCGTGGAAGCTCGGCGATCGTTCTCGAGCCCACGATCTCCTCGAACGAGCCGCCTCGCGCGCCCCGACCGTCCCGGCCGTCGACCGTCGCGTTCTCGACGAGCTCGTCCGGTTGAACGAGACCGAGGCCCGCTGGAGCGAGGCGGCGCGCGCGCGGCGGGCCCGCCTTCGCTTCGTGACCGACCCGAGTGCCCTCGCCTACGAACTGCGCGCTTTGGCGGGCGCTGCGGAGAAGGAAGCCGACACGGAAACGGCCATCGCCGACGTCCAGCGAGCGCTCAGCCTGGACGCCTCGGACCCGTCGCTCGTCGACTGGCTGGACAGGCTTTTGTCCTCCGCCGGAAAGCACGAAGCACGAATCGCGACGTGGATTCAGGAGGCCGCGCGCACCGAGGACCCGTCGGCGCGCGCACGCGCCTTGGTCCGCGCGGCGCATGTTTGCGAAGCCCTTGGACGCCGGGCGGATGCGGTCCGACATCTGCGTTCGGCATGGGTGGCCTGTCCCGGCGACAACGACGCACTCGACTCGTTGTCTCGGCTTCTCGCTCCCTCCGTTCCCGAAACGGTCGAGGCCGGGCCGCGATCGGTCGTCGAGCTCTATTCACAGGCCGCCGAGGAGGAAGGCGATCCGGGCCGGAAGGTCGTTTATCTCGAGCGTGTCGCTTTGCTTTGGGAGGAAGTCCTCGGCGATCCCGCTCGGTCGGCGCGTGCATACCAGCAGGTCCTGGCGATCGAGCCCGATCGTCGGAGCGCACTCGTCGGCCTCCAGCGCTCGGCCGCGCGTGGTGGTGACGATCGCACCGTCGCGCGTGCGCTTCTCGAAGAGGCCCGCGTCACCTCCGAGGGTCGTCACCAGCTGGCGCTTCAGGCGCGGGCGGCCGCCGCGCTCGCCAAGTTCGACCCGACTCGAGCAATACAGCTGGTGCGCGACGTGCTCGAGCATGACCCGACGCACGCGTCGGCGCGCGAACTCGAAACCCGCCTTTACGAGGACGCGTCGCGCTGGGAGCTCGCTGCTCAATCGATCCGGGCGCGCATCGAAGCCGCCACCACGCCGCAGAAGAAACTGGCGCTCTGGCTGAGGCTTGCACAGATCCAGCATGTCCGGCTGCGGGCCCCCCACGACGCCCTCGTCTCCTTGGAGCGCGCGCGCGCGCTCGACCCGATCCACCCGGTGCCTGCAGAAGAAGCCTCGCGCGTGCTCGACGCGCACGGCGACGCCCGAGCACTCCGCGACGCACTCGAGCGGCTGGCGGCGAACGCGCGCTCGCCCGCCGAACGCGCACGTCAGCTCGCGCGAGCCGCCGAGATCGACGAGCTTCGCCTCGACGACGACGCCGGCGCAGCGCGGACCTATCAGCGCGCTCTCGCCGAAACTCCCGGCGACTCGTGGATCGCCGAGAGGCTCTCGCGGTTGCTCGCGCGGCGTGCGCGGAAGCGCGGTACGACGGAGCTGGCTGAGCAATCGATCTTGCTCGCCAAGAGGATCGACAGCGCCGCGACCCCGCTCCAAGCGCGAGCGCTCTCCTTCGAGCTCGCTTGCTCCCTCGTCGACGGAAGCCAAGAGCCGCTGCGTGCGACCGCGCTCCTCGAATCGCTTCTCGCCGAAGAACCGAGCCATGTCCCCGCTCTGCGAACGCTCGAATCGCTGCTTTGGAACCTGGCCGCCCTCGAGGAATGGGCGCTGCCGAACGCCGACCCGAGCGCGACCTACAGGGCCATTCTCAAGTTGGACCCTGCAGACTTGGCCGCTCTCGACGGCACGCTTCGGCGGGAGCTTGCGGGCGCTCGGCGTGGAGACTCGGCCGCGAAAAAGGCCGCCGTCGCAGCCCTGCGGGCCCTCGTGCCGTTCGCGTCCAATGACGATGCCCGGTTGGCTCTCGAGCTGCGCCTGGCTCTCCTGCTCGAGGCGGTGGCGCTCGAGTCGCAGGACCCCCGGGCCTCCGAGGACTTGCTGCGCGAAGCGCTCGAATGGTATCGCGACGCGCTTCGGATGGACGCAACCTCCGTCACTTCGGCGACGAGCGTCGCACGATTGGCGGCGCAGCTTCTCGACACGGAGGGGGCAATCGCCGCCGCGCTGTCGCTCGCAGACCTGGCGGATGATCCGCGCATCCGCGCGCGGTGGCTGCTCGACGGTGCCGAGCTTCTCCTTGGACCGGACCAAGACCGACGGATCGGACCCGTGGCCGAGCGCCGACGAAGGGCGATGGCACTTCTCGAGCGCGGGCTCGACGCCGACCCCGACTCGATCCCGATCGCGGGCCGGCTGGCGACGATCCTGCTCGAAGAGCAACAAGGCGAGCGACTCGTCAGCGCATTTCGCGCCGCGCTGCTTCGCGCACGTTCGCCGGACGCGGTCGTCATGTTCGGATCGGAAGTGGCGCGCGTCGCGCGTTCGGAGCTGAACGACCTGCCGGTTGGGATCGAGGCGATGCGGCGCGTGAGATCCGTCGCCCCACAGCACGTTCCGTCGCTCTTGACGCTTGCGGAGCTGTGCATCGCGCAGCGGGTATGGCCCGACGCGGTCGACGCGCTCGAGGCGGTGGTCTCGACGAGCCGCGATTCCGCTCCCAAACTGACGGCCCTCTTTGCACTCGCCAGCATCTACGAAAAAGTGCTGGCTCGCCCCGCCGACGTGGACCGGGTGCTGCGCGCTGCACTGGCCGTCGAGCCCTCGAATGTCAGGGCATTGCGCGCTCTGCTGAGGCGGCTGGCCACCGAGCCAACGCAGCTCGACGAGAAGGGCGCCCGTGCACGGCGCGGGGAAATCGCTCTTTTACTGGATCGACTCGCTGATGCCGAGCCCGATCTCGACGTACGCAGCGGCATTCTGGTCGAGCTCTCGGAGGTTCACGCCCGACTCGGCGACGTGCGCGCCGCGGAACGTGCTCTCGTCGTCGCCATTGCGACGAGTCCGGTCAACGGTCGCGCCTTCGCACGACTCGCAGGCCTCTTTCGCTCGGAAGGGCGCGTCGACGCAACCGGATACGCCAGGGCTCTCGGTTCGGTCATCGCTCTCGGCGAGCAAACCGGTCGAACGGACGCACGATGGTTCGCCGCGCTCGGGCACCTCGAGATCGATGCCCTCCAGCGGAAGGTGGATGGAATAGTCCACCTCGAGCGTGCCGCTGACCTCGACCCCACGCTCTACGGGACGCGATTCGAGCTCGCCCGCGCCCTGTCCGACGAGAAGCGACACGCCGAGGCGAGCGCGGTCTTGATGGGACTCATCAGCCCGACTCCGCACCCCATTCTGTCGCTGCTCGAACCTCCGGCCGCGCTCGCGCTGCTCGAGCATTCCCTGACAGCGGAGCACCGTGGAGAGGAAGCCGTCGTCGCGTCTGAACTCCGAGCGATCGCCGGCGATCTCGATGATGCACGGCTCCTTTGGCTGCGCTCGCGCCGTCTGCCGCCCATGGACGCCGCAGCCCATGGCGTCCTCGATCGACCGACGTTGGTCAACCAGGTACTCCCGAGCGCAGCACGTCACGTCCTGCTCGAAGTCGCAGCGGCCATCGCCGGCGCGGAGACGAGGATGCTCCGGTCGGATTTGACCGACCTCGGCATCTCCGCCCGCGATCGGCTCTCGACACGCAGCGCCCATCCGACACGCGCGATCCTCGACCGTCTCGCGCGCCAGCTCGGCGTAGGAGACGTCGAGCTCGTCGTGACCCCGAACGCAACGCACACCCGCGTGATGATCCAAGATGCGCCATGGATCGTCGTGCCCAGCACCCTCGTCGAGCTTTCCGAATCGACACAGGCGGTTTGTCTGGCACGGGCCCTCGCACGCATCGCGTTCGGCGTGCCGTGGCTCGAGGAGTTGTCGCCTGCCCATGTCGAGGCGCTGCTCATCGCTGCGGCGCGCCAGGTGGTCCCCGGGTACGGAATCGACGGAAAAGGGACCGCGGCCTACGAGACTCTGCTGGCCCGCTCCCTCACGCGAAAGCAGCGCCGCCTGCTCGAAGAGCTGCTGCCGCACCTTTCGTCGACCGCATCGGAGCCCCCGCCCATCGCGGAGTTCATCGACGCGCTTGCGCGCGCTGAGCTGCGTACGGCCTTCCTGCTCACTGGGGATCTGTCGGCCGTCGTGGATGGATCCGCACTCCGCGACGTCGCGCTGCGTGAGGCCGTCCGGTCGCCGGGGCCGCGCGCCCTCGCTGCGGTGCTCGACCACCCGTGGATCGGCGATGTCGTCCGCTTTGCGCTCTCGCCCGAGGCAAGCGCTCTCAGGCGCAAAATCGGCTCGATCGGGTCTCGGTGAAGACGCGTGGGCACACGCGCAGCGCAGGCTGGGCCCTTGCGCGAGCAGCTGAAGCGCAGGCTGGAGTTTCGCGCGAGCAGCTGAAGCGCAGGCTGGGCCCTTGCGCGAGCAGCTGAAGCGCACGCCGAGCTCTTGGCAAATGGCTCGGCCCGCGATAGACGTGGGCCATCGTCATGAGAGGCCACCAGAATCCCGCCGTTCGACCTGAACCGACCGAGATGCAGCAGGCGTTCCGATCGCTCTCGCGGCATCGCCGCACCAAGCTGGCGCAAGTGGCCCACACGACCCTCGTCAAAGCGGACCAATGGGGCCGGGGCCGCCCCGTCGGCTCCGAGATCGCGGCGGCGCTCGAAGTTGCGCTCAAGGCACTCCGAGCCAAGGCCGGCGCAAAGAAGTCGTAACGCGTGCGAGGCGGCCGCGATCGGGCTGGCGACGAGACAGCGTTCTTGCGCCGTACCTTGATGACGGCCCGAAGTGGAGGCGCTGGGCCGCCGCGCCCTCCTGCTGCCGCTGGATGTCGCCGTCGCTACCCGCTGCGCTTCACGAAGTCCTTCATGAACGACCCGAGCGCGGAGACCCATTCCGGCTCGACCGCGTTGTAAAGAGAAGCGCGAATTCCGCCCACGCTGCGGTGCCCCTTCAGTCCGATCATCCCTTGGGCCTTGGCTTCGCCGAGAAACCGCGTCTCGAGATCCTCGCTCGGCAGCCGAAAGACGACATTCATGAGCGAGCGACTCGACGGCTCGACGGGGCAACGGAAGAAGCCGGCGTGGGCATCGATCGCGGCATAAAGCTCGGCCGCCTTCGCGCGATTGCGGATCGCGATGGCGTCGACACCGCCCTGGCCCTTC
>JBEKFX010000024.1:0-119939 GCA_050013115.1 Polyangiaceae bacterium | reverse complement strand
ACGTAGCGGTCGGGATGGTAAAGAAGCGCAAACTCGTGGAAGGCGGTCTGGATGTTCCCCGATGGGGCATCGCGCGAGACTCGCAACACGGCGTAATAGTCCTTCCGATCGAGCGATTCGAGAAAGACGCTGAGGGCGTCCGCCGCCGGCATGGGCACTAACCTCGCGAGCTTGGGTCGGCGAGCGGGTGGGCCGCTTGTCGAGCGCGCATGGCATCGACGGCGTTCGCGTCCGTCTGGTCTCCGACGAGACGGATGCGTGCGGCCATTCGGCGTCCGGTCTTCTCGTCTCGAGCCCCTACGTTGAGGATGCCGTCCGGGTCGATTTCGAAGGTGACCGCGATTTGCGTTTGCCCGCGGGGGGCCGGCACGAGTCCGCTGAGCTCGAGCTCGCCGAGGAAGGTGTTTTCCTGGAAGCGTTTGCTCGGGCCCTGGGCGACTCGCACGTGGACCGCGGTTTGACCATCGGACGCGGTCGAGAACGAACGCGTTCGGTCGCACGGGACCGGCGTATTGGCTTCGATGAGCACGTCGCAAAACCCTGCCACGGTCTCGACGCCAAGGCTGAGCGGAGTGACGTCGATGAGCAGCGGCGCGTTGGCGGGCGGAGGCAGAGGTGGCCCAAGGTTGGGCGGCGCGCGGGGGGGGCCGTGCTTCGGCGCCGGGCCCGGGGGGCCGCCAGAGGAAAGCGCGCGGTTCGCGGGAGGCACAGGGGGAGAAGCGCGGGGCGAGGCGAGGCTCGGTGGCGGGGGCGGGGGCGGGGGCCCTGGACGGCGGGGCGCGTCGAGCTTTGGCGGGGAGGCTGGACTGAGGGCGGGCTCGGGCCTACGCGCCGCTGTCGACCCAGCCGGTTCAGGTTCGTGCGCTGTACGAACCTCGGGCCGAACTTCGGGCGGCCCATCGGCCGGCGGCTCGTCGGGAAGGGAATGCGATCGAGCCTCGATGTCCGGATGGGCCGGCGCTTCCGGCGCCGGCACGTCGAAGACCAAGGGCTTACCGCCCGATCCTGGCAAAAATTCGGCGAGGTCCGACGGCGGTTCGGCGCCCGCCCGCCGCGGCAGGGGCGGGGGCGGACGTCGCGCCGCCCTATCTTTGCCACGGACAACGGGAAGGTCGGGGATTTCGATGGTCGCCTTGGCCTCGACCGCGGGCGTTTGCAAGACGGATTCGTTCGAAACGCTCGGATGCGGTGCGTTTTCGCCCGCGCGTCGTGCGCGGGACCGGTCGAGTACCTCGGCTTGGATCGCGGCGCCCAGGGCGACCACTTCATCGGGATTGATGCGGACGATGGGCGGTCGTCCGAAAAATTGCGCGACCTTCCGCGCGACCATCGGCATACGGGTACTGCCGCCCACGAGAATGACGCGGTCGAGATCCCCCGGCTGCATGCCTGCTGCCTCGAGAGCCTGCCGGCACACGCGGAAGGTGCGCTCGACGATCTCGAGCGACGCCCATTCGAGCTCCGGACGTGTCATCCGAAAGCGCCAGGGCTGCGCCGATGCGCCCTCTCCCGGGACAAGGTCAGCGGCTGAAACTTCGTGTTCATCGCCGTCCGAGAGCTGCCGCTTCATCGCTTCGGCGAGCAACCGGAGTCGCCCGTAGGCAGCCGGATTGGCCCGCGCGTCAAACCGGAGACGCTTGTTTAGATCGTCGGCCATTCGCTCGGCGATGACGAGGTCGATGTCATCGCCACCGAGCGCGCTGTCTCCCGCGGTGGCCATCACTTCGAAGACATTACCGGCCAGGTCAAGGAGCGTAATGTCGAAGGTGCCCCCCCCGAGATCGTAGACCGCGACCCTCTCGCGACCTTTTGTGGCCGGTCCATAAGCGAGGGCCGCCGCGGTCGGTTCGTTCAGAATGCGCAACACGTCGAGTCCGGCCAGACGGCCCGCGGTTTTCGTCGCTGCGCGCTGCAGATCGTTGAAGTTGGCCGGTACGGTGATGACCGATCGTTCGACCGGTTCCCCGAGGGCTTCCTCGGCGATGGCTTTCGCCCGGCGGAGCACGAACGCACTGAGCTCGGGCAGCGAGAATGCCTCTCCGCGCGTCGCGACGACGGTGGCTCCCTTCTGCCCTTCGCGGAGCAGGAACGGGAGCTTGCTGCGGGCGCTCTCCACCTCCGGAGCGCCCCACGGCCGCCCGATGAGGCGCTTGACCGAGTAAATCGTGTTGGCTGCGTCGCTCAACCTGCGTTCGACGGCGCTCCGCCCGACGAGCACGGATCCCGAGGGCAGAAAGGAGACCACGGACGGCAACAGGCGCTCGCCCGATTCATCGCGCAGTGCGACGACGACGCCGTCGCGGACCGCCGCGACGACCGTGTTCGTCGTCCCCAAGTCGATGCCTACGGCGGAGGCCATCGACGGCAGCGTACATCAGCGGGCCGGTTGGCACCTCCCGTACCCTTCACGAGGCCCCAGGCGCGAACGTCGAAAGCCCCGTCGCGGCCCGGAAGTGTTTCTCCGCGACCGCTACGGTGGCTGCCCCCACGAGACCCCGGCTCGTGTACTCACCCGTTGGCTGCACGTGCCCATCGGCCACGGCGCAGCCAGGCGTCGGCCCCGGCAGCAACCCGGCGCCCGTCGGCGATGGCCCACACGACGAGAGACTGACCGCGTGCCACGTCGCCCGCTGCGAATACGCCTTCGACGTTCGTCGCGCCGGTCGCGGTGGTGCGTATGTTTCCACGGTCGTCGAGCGCGAGCCCCAGTTGATCGATGACTCCACCGCGTTCGGGCCCGACGAAGCCCATCGCGAGCAGCACAAGCTCGCACGGAATGACCGTTTCCGTCCCTGCCACGCGGACCATCTTGCCCGCCTCGAAGACGACGCGGGTCGCTTCGAGGCCGACGAGCCGGCCGGCTTCCCCGCGGAAGGCGGTCGTCGAGACCGCCCAATCGCGGTTCGCGCCCTCCTCGTGCGAGCTCGACGTCCGCAACACGAGCGGCCACTCCGGCCAGGGATTCGCGGGTTGCCGAATGAGGCTGGGCTTGGGCATGAGCTCAAGCTGAGTGACACTCTCGGCGCTCTGCCGCAGCGAGGTGCCGACGCAGTCCGAGCCCGTGTCACCGCCACCAATGACGATGACGCGCTTGCCAGTCGCGAGGATTGCGTCGGATGACGACCAGGGTTCCCCGGCGATCCGCCTATTTTGCTGGATGAGAAAGTCCAACGCGAAGTGAACTCCGGACAGATCGCGACCCGGAATCGCGAGGTCGCGCGGTGCGCGGGCGCCCATCGTCAAGACGACGGCGTCGAATTCGCCGCGAAGTCGCTCTCCCCCGAGGTCGCGGCCGACGTCCACTCCGGTGCGGAAAGTGACCCCTTCCGCCTGCATTTGCCCGATGCGGGCATCGATGATGCCTTTTTCCATCTTGAAGTCGGGGATGCCGTAGCGCAGCAGTCCACCGACGCGATCGTCTCGTTCGAAGAGCACGACATCGTGGCCGGCGCGGCCGAGCTGCTGCGCTGCGGCCATCCCTGCTGGCCCGGACCCGACCACGGCCACGGTCTTGCCGCTCCGGAATTCCGCTGGTCGAGGGGTGAGCGCGTCGCGATGAAAACCATGGTCGGCGATCGACCGTTCGATGGTCTTGATGGTCACCGGCTCTTCGCGCAGATTGAGCACGCACGAGGCCTCGCAGGGCGCCGGACACACGCGGCCCGTCACCTCCGGAAAGTTGTTCGTCGCGAGCAGTCGCAGGGTCGCCTCGTCCAGCCTGCCCCGGTAGACGAGATCATTCCATTCTGGGATCAGATTGCCGAGCGGGCAACCCTGGTGGCAGAAGGGAATCCCGCAATCCATGCAACGCGATGCTTGATCGCGCAGCTGCTCGTCTGACCCGGGCAGCACGATCTCCTGCCAGTCGTGAACGCGCTCTTCGACGGGCCGCTCGTCCTCTTCGACGCGAGCGACCTTGAGAAATCCTTTGGGATCAGCCATGGCCGCTTGCCGCTTTCGGTGCCGCTTGCCCGGCCCGCATCTCCAGAACGCGTCGCCATTCGTGGGGCATGACTTTGACGAAGTGACGTTTGGCCCAGGTCGAAAGCACGTGAGCCGCCCGTGCGCTCCGCGTGTACTGCTTGTGCTCTTCGACGAGCGAGCGAACGAGGTCGTCGTCCTCGCTCGTCAGGGGCTCGAGATCGACCATGGCTTTGCTCACCCGGCCGGACAAGACACGCTCGTCATCGAGCACGTAGGCGATCCCTCCGCTCATCCCGGCAGCGAAGTTGCGACCGGTCGGTCCGAGGACGACGATCGTCCCGCCCGTCATGTACTCGCATCCATGATCGCCCACGCCTTCGACGACGGAAATCGCACCGCTGTTGCGAACGGCGAATCGTTCGCCGGCCCTGCCGGCGAAAAATGCCTTCCCCGAAGTCGCGCCGTACAGGCACGTATTGCCCACGATGACGTTTTCGTGAGCCTTGAATCGCGCCCGTGCCGGCGGCCGGACGGCCAGCACGCCTCCCGATAGCCCTTTGCCGACGTAGTCGTTCGCGTCGCCCTCGAGGACGAGCAGCATCCCGCGGGTCGCGAAAGCACCGAAGCTCTGGCCGGCCGTGCCGGTCGATTCGATGACCACCGTTCCGTCGCGCAAACCTTCTGCGCCGTACTTGCGAGCGAGCTCGCCGGCCAGCCTTGCTCCAAACGCGCGGTCGGCGTTGGTGAGCTGCATTTGCATCGTGGTTGGTTCGCCGTACTTGAGGCTAAGGCGCGCGCCCTCGAGCAACGACTCGTCGGTCGTACGGGCGGACAAAAGGTCGGGCTGGCTTCCCATTTCGTCGGCAGGAAGCTGAAAGGCCCGCGCTTCGGGAGGGACGTACATGAGCATGTTCTTGAAGTCGAGGAGCCTGGCCTTCGGGTGCTCGATCGGCCGCTGGACGACGCAGTCGACGTGCCCGGTCATTTCTTCGAGCGTGCGGAAGCCGAGGCGAGCCATGATTGCGCGCAGCTCTTCCGCAACGAAAAAGAAGAAGTTGATCACGTGTTCGGGCGTGCCTTGAAAGCGCGCCCGCAGAACGGGATCCTGGGTTGCGACGCCCACGGGACAGGTGTTGAGGTGACACTTGCGCATCATGATGCAACCGCTCGCCACGAGCGGCGCCGTCGCAAACCCGAACTCGTCGGCGCCGAAGAGCGCTGCGAACGCGACGTCGCGGCCAGTCTTCAGTTGCCCATCGACCTGGATCCGCACGCGACTCCGCAGCCCGTTCATCACGAGAATTTGATGCGTCTCGGCCAAGCCGAGCTCCCATGGGGTGCCCGCATGCTGAATCGACGAAAGCGGAGACGCTCCGGTCCCCCCGTCGTGGCCTGCAATTTGAACGGTGTCCGCCTTCGCCTTCGCGACGCCGGCTGCAATCGTGCCGACCCCGGTTTCGCTGACCAGTTTCACGCTGACGCGCGCGCGCGGGTTGACCGTCTTCAAGTCATGAATGAGCTGGGCCAAGTCCTCGATGGAATAAATGTCGTGGTGGGGTGGCGGGGAGATGAGGGTCACACCCGGAACCGAGTGCCGCACACGCGCGATGTGGTCGTCGACCTTGTGGCCGGGTAGCTGGCCGCCCTCTCCCGGCTTCGCACCTTGCGCGATCTTGATCTGGAGCTCGTCGGCATTCACCAAGTAGTGCGCCGTCACGCCGAAGCGCGCACTCGCCACCTGCTTGATCGCACTGCGCCGGCTATCTCCGTTCGGCAGGGGAACGAAACGCGCTTCGTCTTCGCCGCCCTCGCCGCTGTTCGACTTGCCGCCGATTCTGTTCATCGCGATGGCGAGGTTTTCGTGAGCCTCCTTGCTGATGCTCCCGAAGCTCATCGCCCCCGTGGCAAAGCGTCGAACGATCTGTGCGGCGGGCTCGACTTCGTCGAGGGGTACCGGCGTGCGCGTCGAGGCGAAATCGAGGCATCCGCGAAGCGTGAACGGCGCGTTGCCCTGCTCGTTGATGGCTCGGGAATAGTCCGCGTAGGCCTTTCCATCTTCCAGACGGACCGCCTTCTGCAGACTCGCGACGGTGCGAGGGCTCCAGAGGTGGCGCTCACCGCCGACGCGCCAGAAGTAGATCCCGCCGACATCGAGCGCGTCTTCGTCGTGGACTGCGTCGCCGAGCGGCGCCTCGAAGGCGGCGGCATGCTTCATGAGGGTTTCCATCGCGATCTCGGCGAGTCCGATTCCGCCGATCCGCGAGGCCGTGCCGGGCAGCCACCGGTCGATGGTCTCTTTTCCGATGCCGATCGCCTCGCAAATCTGGGCGCCCTGGTAGCTCGACAGGCAGGAGATGCCCATCTTGCTCATCACCTTGAGGAGGCCCTTGTCGAGGGCGTGCACGTAGTGCTCGATGCGAGCCGCTCGAGGGCTGTCGAGGTCGAGTGCCTCGATCGCCTCCATGGCGAGGTAGGGGTTCACGGCTCCCGCGCCGTAGCCGACAAGGAGCGCCACGTCGGCGACTTCCCGGGCCTCGCCCGTTTCGACCACGATCCCGACGCGCATCCGTTTGCCGGACCGAGCCAGTGAATGGTGCACGGCGCTCGTCGCGAGCAGGCTCGGAATGGGCGCATGCGTCGCGTCGACGCCGCGATCGCTCAGAACGACGAGGCTGGCGCCCTCGTCGACGGCCTTTTCGGCCGACGCGCACAGCTCGATCAACCCTCGTTCGAGCGCCGCTCCTGGATCGTCCGACTTGGCGTCAAAGAGCGCCGGCAGGGTCCGCACCGCGAAATCCGCAAGCGGATTGGCGACGATCTTCGCAAGCTCCTCGTTCGTGAGCACGGGCTGCTCGAGCTCAAGCAACCGGCATTGCTTCGGCGTTTCAGCCAGCAGATTGCCCTCGCCGCCCAAACAGCTGACGAGGGTCATGACGAGCTTCTCGCGAATCGGATCGATGGGCGGATTCGTGACCTGGGCGAACTGCTGCTTGAAGTATCGAAACAAGGGAATCGCCCGGTCGCTCAGCACCGCCAGGGGCGCGTCCGTCCCCATGCTGCCGGTTGGCTCCTCACCGTTCGAGGCCATCGGCGCAAGCAAGACGCGCGCATCTTCCCGGGTATACCCGAACGCCCGCAGCAGGCGCCGTCGGTCCTCGGTCTCGAATCGCGCGGGGGCGATCGCGTCGGGAAGGGTCCGCAAGTCGATCTTGTTGGTTTCGAGCCACTGCCCGTAAGGTTTTGCGCTGGCCACCTCGTGTTTGATTTCGTCGTCGCCGACGATGCGTCCTTGCGCGAAGTCGACGAGCAGCATTCGGCCCGGCTGCAGACGTCCCTTTTCGACAATGTCGTCGGCTTCGAAATCGAGCACGCCGAACTCGCTCGCCGCAACGACGTAGCCGCTCGCCGTCACGATATACTTCATCGGGCGGAGGCCGTTTCGATCGAGCGTCGCGCCGAGGTAGGTGCCGTCGGTGAAGAGGAGGGCCGCAGGCCCGTCCCACGGCTCGACGAGCGAGGCGTGGTACTCGTAGAAGGCACGTCGCTCGGGGGGCATTTCAGGCTGTCCCTCCCAAGCTTCGGGCACGAGCATCATCATGACGTGGGGCAAGCTGCGGCCCCCCGTGACGAGGAAGTCGACCACGTTGTCGAGCGACCCCGAATCGCTGCCGCCCGGACGGATGATCGGCTTGAAGTCCGCGATGTGCTCACCGAAGGCGGCGCTCGCCAGCAACGGCTCGCGAGCCGCCATCCACGTCTGGTTGCCTCGGAGCGTATTGATTTCGCCGTTGTGAGCGATCCGGCGGTAAGGATGCGCGCGCTCCCACGTCGGGAACGTGTTCGTACTGAATCGCGAGTGGACGAGGGCGAGCTTGCTCCGCGTGTCGTCGGCGTTCAGATCGAGATAAAAGGCCCCAAGCCTCTCCGGAAGAGGCAGCCCTTTGTATACGATCGTCTTCGCGGAAAGGCTCGCGATGTAAAGCGAGTTCACGCCGGCGGCCGTCGCCTTGCTGCACGCCCTCTTCCGAATCATAAAGAGGGTTCGCTCGAACACCGGCACGGGGCACATGCGCCCGATGAACACCTGCCGGAAGACGGGCATCGACGACCGAGCCAGAGGGCCGAGCACGCTCGTGTCGACGGGCACGTCGCGCCACCCGATCACCTTTTGGTTGTGGTGGCGGATCGCGTCCTCGATGACCCGAACCTCGACAGCCCGCACTTTGGGGTCGCGCGAGAGGAAGCACTGGCCGATGCCGTAGTCGCCCGCGTTCGGAAGCTCGATGCCCCCGCGTCCCATCACCCGCTCGAAGTGGGCGTGCGGAATTTGCAACAAAATTCCGGCCCCGTCGCCCGTACAGGGGTCGCATCCCGCTGCGCCGCGATGGGCGAGGCGGCGCAGTATCTCGATGCCCTTCGTCACGACATCGTGGGTGGGCGGCCGCTGGAGGTCGGCCACGAAGCCGAGCCCGCAGGCGTCGCGCTCGAACGAGGGGTCGTACAGACCGCGCGCGGGGGGCAACGGCATAGTGGCCTCGAGTATACGGTGCGTGACGCCCTGCGCCAGCAGAATCGTCCCACCTTGCCCTCCACGAGGTTGGGCGCGCTTTCGAGTGATTTCGAGGACTTGAGCGAGTGACGGGTCGCCCTTTCCCAGCCTTCAGACATTCCCCCGTCAGACTGGCGTTCGCCGAAGCGCCTTGCCCACCCATGACGCCCATGCCCGACCCTCCCCGCCCCAGTTCTGAAATCGTCGTCCTCGGGGCTCCGCGGACGACGATGCGAGACTTCTATTATCTGTTTCTTCGCGTGCGCTGGCCGATCGCGCTCTCGGCGATCGTCACCGGCTATCTCGCTCTGAACGCGGCATTCGCCGCCGTCTACGTCGCGACGGGCGGCGTCGCCAATGCCCGGCGCGGGTCGTTTTTCGACGCATTTTGTTTCAGCGTCCAGACGATGGGTACGATCGGGTATGGCGCGATGTTTCCGACCAGCGTCGCCGCGAACACGGTCGTCATCCTGGAGTCGGTCACGAGCCTCATCGTCACGGCGGTGGCGACTGGACTCGTGTTCGCGAAGTTCTCCCGGTCGACGGCGCGTGTCGCGTTTTCCCGCCACGCTGTCGTTACGCCGACAAACGGCGTGCCCACACTCATGCTGCGGGTCGGCAACGAGCGGGGCAACTTCATCCTCGAGGCCACCGTTCGTGTCTCGATCGTCCGGACCGAGCGGACCTCCGAGGGCGTGACCTTCTACCGCATGTACGACCTTCGGCTCGCGCGCGAGCGCAGCCCCATGATGACCCGTTCTTGGTCTGTCATGCATTTCATCGAAAGCGACAGCCCTCTCTACGGCGCAACGCCCGAATCGCTCGAGCGAGACGAGGTGGAGCTCGTCGTCACCCTGGCCGGCACCGACGACACGTCGATGCAGACCGTGCACGCGCGCAAGCGCTACCTCCATGACGACGTTTTGTGGGGGGCCCGGCATGCGGACATCCTGTCGGAGACCGACGACGGGCGGGTTGTCCTCGACATCCGTCGCTTCGACGACGTCGTGCCGACGGAACCAACAGAGCACTTTCCCTACCGACACGCGCCCCGGGCGACCTCGTGAAAGGCGATCGGCGTCGGGGCACGGCGGCGTCCGGCAAGGTCGCCCGCCGCGGGCGGCCAGCGGCGGTTGGGATCAGCGCCCGAGCGCCTCTGCGCGGTTGACGATGTGCGGGGTGATGAAGATGACGAGCTCGCCGCGGGTGTCGTTCGCCTGCCGGCGCTGAAACAAGACACCGAGGATGGGGATGTCGCCGAAGAATGGAACCTGACTCAGGTTCCGGCCCGTGTTTCGCGTGTAGATCCCGCCGATGACGGCCGTGTGCCCGTCCATGATGAGCAGCTCGGTCTCGGCTTCGCGCTTGAGGATGGTCGGGGCGCCGTTCGGTGCGGTTTGATTGAAGTCGGGTTCGTCCCGGTTCAGCTTGACGTGCATCGATACGGAGCCTTCGGCGGTCACATGAGGCTTGACGAGCAGCTGCAGCTTGGCCTCCTGAAACGTCGTCTGGACTCCAAGCGCGCTCACCTGAGCGTAGGGGATCAACGTACCCTGATTGATGCGTGCTTCCCGGTTGTCGAGGACCATGACGCGCGGCGCGCTCACGATCCGGACAAGGCCGCTCGATTCGGCCGCGGAGAGGCGCAGGCTCAAGTTCAGCGCATTGTCGATCGAGCCGAACGAAAGACCAAGCGCGCCGCCGGCCCCCGTCCCGACGGCCGCGGGCAGGTTGACGGCGAAATTGGGCGTCGCGATCGTGCGCGTGAAAGGCGAAATACCCGCCGTCGGTGTGTTGTTGTCGTACGCGCCGCCTGAGGCCGACACGCTCGAAGGAAACGCGATGCCTGTCGGATTGCCCGTTGCAGGACTGAAGGTGACGTCGCCACCCCATTGGATGCCGACGTCGCGAAGGTAATTGCTCGTCGCTTCGACGATCCGCGCCTCGATGAGCACTTGCGGCGTCTGGGTGTCGAGGGAGCGAATGAGCTCTTCGATGTAATTCAAGTTCGCTGCAATGTCGCGGGCGATGACGACGTTCGTTCGCTCGTCGACCGCCAGCGAGCCGCGCGGCGAGAGGAGCTCCTTCGCGCGTTCCTTCAGCTCGTTGGCCTGGGCGTAGCTAATCGGAATGAGGCGCGTCTCGAGCGGCGTCAGCTCGTATTCTTGTTTGGCCGCGGCGAGGCGAAGTTCGCGTTCCTTCTGAAGCTGTGCGAGCGGCGCGACGCGGATGAGATTGCCCTGGCGCACCATCCCGAGTCCTTTCGCCTGGAGGACGACGTCGAGGACTTGGTCCCACGGGACATTGTGCATGCGAATCGTGATCGTCCCGGTCACGTCGTCGGCGGTGACGACGTTGACATGGCCGGTGTCGGCCAGTAGCCGCAAAATGTTGTGGATGTCGGCGTCCTTCAGATCGATGTCGATGCGTCGCCCGGTGTAGCGCTGGTCGGCGAGCACGCTCGTGTTCGCGCTCGAAGCAAAGCCCGCTGCTTCGGCCTCGGTCGTCTCGACAACCGGAAGGTCACCGTGAATCGATCGTTCGATGCGCGGCAGATCGACCTGCGCGGCTTCGCGCGCAACGGTCACGACATGGCGAGTGACGCCGCCGTCGGCGCCGCGGGTCGTTCCGTCGAGCCGCAACGTCGCCGGAGGGGCCGGCAGGTTCTCCATCGGGACCGGGAAGGACCAAACGAGGGCTTGGCCCTCGAGCGAAACGGTGCCGGTGGCGCCGCTCGCGCCGTCGATGGCGAGGACGGTCATGCCCTTCGCGTCGTCGTGCGACGCGCTGATCGACCGAAGCATGCCGCGATAGGCGCTCACGTCGAGCGTCCGTGCGAAAGCGGCCGGGAGGTCGGTCCCCCGCAGGATGAGGCGCAGCGGACCCGAAGGCTCGTGAACGAGGGAATACGCGGGGATTGCCGTCAGATCGACCACGATTCGATCGCATCCGTGCGGTGCGCACCCCGCGGTCGACGCCGCCGCTCGTTCGAACCGTACGTCGCGGACTTTCGCTTCCGATGGGTCGGCGTCCGAAGCGCCGACGGTGCGCTCGGTGCGCGTCCCCGGCGAGGCGGCGCGCGCGCCTTGCCCGCGCGGTGCGAGCGCGACGCGAAGCGTCGCCCCGTCCGCCGATACGCGGTAGTTCGACTCACGCTCGAGGGTGATGGTCAAACGAGTCATCGAGCCGCCGCCCGACGCTGGGTAGGCCTGCGTGAGAATGCCCCCAACGACGCCGACGGGCGTCGTCATCGCGGCCTGGGCGCCGCTGACGTCGGAGTCGCTGAGGTCGAGGAGCAATCGGCGCCCGCCTTCGCCGACGCGCACGTTGTAGGTGACTTCCCTGGTTCCGACGATCTCGACGACCGCTCCGCCGGCTCCCGCTTCGTCAGCGTGCACGCGCACGTCGCGAACATGGTTCGGCGAAGCCTGCGAGGCATCCTCTGCCCGCGCGCTGTCCGCAGCATACGCGCGGGACGCCAAGCCCGCGATGGTCAGCGCCGTGAATCCCCCCCGGAGGAGAGCGGCGTTCACCAGCGATTTCCCCAAACGCATGTAGGCTCCTCGCGCCCGCGGATGGACCACCGCAGCAGCGCAAGCCCGACGGTAGAACGCATGATCGAAAACGGACCAATTTGTGGTGGATGCGTCAGCCCGCGACGACGACGTGCGTCCCCGCCATCCGCGAGGTCAGTGCGCGACCAAGCCGTCCGCGCCTTTGTCGTTCTCGGGATGAAGCGGAATCACTCGCGTTGCCGGAGGAATGGCCGGTTGGGCAGGGTCTTCGCGAATGAGAACGACGTCGCCGTCACGAACCCGGTCGACACGCCAGTTGAGCTGGTACTCGGGCCCGTTGCTCCCGCCGATGTGCACGACTTCGGGTCGGCAAATGAAAGTCCCTTTGTAGACTACCGTTCCTTTGCCGCTCGGGTCGACGAACATGGCGCGCGGCTGGTCGCCTCCGAGCACGATCGCGACGAGCTTCAACTCGTCGATCGAGTACTGAGCGAGTTCGATCTTGCGCTGGTTTGTCGACTGCCTGTTGGCAAGCTGATTCTGCATGGCGAAGCTGCGGAAGGGGTCACGATTGCGATCGCTCTCGACGAAGTCGTTCTCGGTGTACTCCGGCCCTTTCAGCTCCGGCGGCAGCGCCGCGGCCGACGACGACGGGGCGAGACCGGGCCGCGACGCGGGGGGGGGCGGCCTTCCGGTCGTTCCGCCGCACCCATGCTGGAGGACGACGCACGTGACGAGGAGCCAGGGCGCGGCCGATCGCAAGGCGCTCACGGCGCGGCCTTCGGTGCAGCCTTCGGCGCAAGAGCGTGAAAGGCCGTCGCAAGACAGCGACCGTGGAGAACGACCTCGTCGCCGACCAGATGAGGCTCGGTGAGCTCGATATTCTCGACGTTGATGATTCGCTCGCTCTTTCCGAGCTCGTACGCAAACTTGGCAATCTGCTGGAACTTGCCAGAAAGGTCGATGCGCATGGGCACCTTGGCGTAGAAGGCCTGGATCACTTCGTCTTGAGGCGCATACCCTTTGAGGTCGATGCCGGCCGCATTGGAGGCCAGTTGCACGGCGGAAAGAAACGCGTCCTCCTCGGCGTCCGGGGGCAGCACTTTGTTGAGCTCGCGCGCGTGCTGCTCGCGGAGCGCCAGCTCTCCGCGATCGGCGAAGTAGGAAGCTTCCGCTTGCTGCTCTTGCGCGAGATCGTCTTTCAACTTCAGCTTCTGCCGGCGCGCGCCCTCGATCTTGGCCGCAACGTCGGAATAGAAAATGAACCAATAGGCGAAGAGGACGAGGGCGAAGGCGGCCGCACCGATGCCGACCCTGGCCGACGGGGGTAATTTCGCAAGTGTGAATTGGCCCGGCGGCGCCATGGTCAGTACCTCACCTTGGCGCTCAGCTGGAATTGAAAGAGCTCCTGATGCGACACGGAGTCTACGATCTTGTTTCCAGGAAGTAGCTTTACGTCTGCGAAGTAGTCGCTCAGCTTCAGCCTGCGTTCGAGCTCACTCACGTCCTCGCCGTCCCGCGCGAGGCCCCCCATGCGCACGACCCGATCCGACTCTTGGTACGAGGTGAGCCAGAGGCGGCGAGGGTCCCAATTGGGGTTATAGACCTCGGCCGGATTGTCGCGTTTGAGCTGCTCCAATCGGTCGCGATCAGAAGTCGGCCCCCGCCCGGGCGTGAGCAGGTGCCCGAGCTCGAGGAGCGTCGAGGTCGGCCCGGTCCGCGCCGTCTGGAGCTTCTGGATCGCTTCTTCGCGGTCGCGCAGCTGTTTCAATCGCGCTTTGATGTCGGCGTGGTCGGCGATCTGCCCCTTGATCCCGTCGATTTGCTGTTGGGTTCGCGTGTTTTCCGCCACGAACGACGCGAGCTGATCCTGCTTCACTTTCTGAACGAACAGACATGCGATGACGGCCGCGGCCACGGTGCCGAGCACGCCGAACAGCCACGTCTGCTGACCTTCCGCTCCCGCCTGACGACGGCCCGTCGGTCTCCTGTCGGGCAGGAGATTTATGCGGACCATTGCCGTCGCTCCTTGTCGCATCGCAAAGAGAGCCCCAAGGCGACGACCATCTGCGACGCGATTGCGCGGAGCTGCGGTTCGTTCGGTAGTTTCGGGTCGACATCGATTGCGCTCATGGGGTCGAACAGCTGAACGGGCACGCGCGCCCGGCGCTCGATTGCCTGAATGAGCGGAGCGAGATACGCGCTTCCCCCCGAGACGTAGATCCTGCCGATTTCCTGTTCCCCGGTCGTCGCCAAGTAGAAGTCGAGCGAACGCTGGATCTCCCCCGCGAGTGCCTGGCAGGACTGATGAATGATTTGGGTCACTTCCTGCGGCAGGATCTGCGTCAGGCCGCCCCCATGCTTGTAGGCCTCGGCCTGTTCGTAGGAGCAGGAGAGGGCCTTTCGTATTTCCTCGGTAATCGTGTTCCCTGCGTTCGTTATCTCGCGCGTGAAAGCGCTCACGCCCTTGGCCACGATGTTGAGCGACGAGATGGCCGCTCCGATGTTGAGGAGGCCGATCGTGCTTTCGGACGGCAATCCGTGCTGCTGCTCGAAGACGTTCTGAATGGTGAAGGCGTTGATGTCGACGACGATCGGCCGGAGCTTGGCGTCTCGGACGATGGCTGCGTAGTCGTTGATCTCGTCTTTTTTCGCGGCGACGAGAAGCAGATCCATTTGCCCGGCCTCCGGACGTCGTCGGAGCACCTCGTAGTCGACCGACATGAGCTTGATGTCGAACGGGATGTGCTGCTCGGCCTCCCAATGAATCTGCTCGTCGAGCTCATTTGGCGTCATCATGGGCACCGTGATTTTTCGCACGATGACGCTCTGGCCGTAGACGCCTATCGCCACGTCCCGTTGCTGAATCTTGCGGTCGTGGAAGACGCGATTCAGCGCCTCGGTCACCGCCCCCGCATTCATGACGTGTCCGTCGATGATCGTCTGCGGCGCGAGCGGCGCCCACCCCCAGCGCACGACTTGTAGCTTCTTGCGAGCCTCGCGCAGCAGCGCGACTTTGATCGAGCTCGCGCCGATGTCGACGCCGACGAGGTTCTTGCCTTCCGCCATCTGCTTCGCTTCCCCGAGAGAGCGGCGCGCGGGTCGGCACGCTCATTCGCGAGAAGTGTCGCACTCCGGAAAGGACCGCGTCAAAAAACGCGGTCCCGGACGCCCTCGCTCAGGCGAAATGGAGGCCAACTCCCGAAGCTCATGATGTATACCACACAGACTCGCATATGCGCTTCTCGCTCGCGGTTCTTCGAAAAGCTCTCCTGCCCCTTGTCGCCGGTGTGCTCACCACGCCTTTCGTCGGTGCCGACGTCGAGCACGTCGTGCAGCCCGGCCACACCCTCGGAGCCATCGCGCGCCGCTACCACGTCACGGTCGAATCCATCGTTTTGGCCAACCACCTCAAGGATCCGGCCCACTTGGCCGCCGGCCAGGCGCTCGTCATCCCGGGCGTCGACCCTCCGCAGCGCTCAGGCCGAGTCGGCACGCCACGAGCTCACGTCGGCACGCCACGAGCTCACGGAACGGCGGCTCTCGACTCGGTGATCGAACCGCGGGGGCACGCGGCTCGAGGCTTCATCGACGTCGTGAGCGCCGGCGAACAAACACGCATCCGGGTCAAAGATTCGCGGGGACGCATTTCGGCGTCCGCCCTGGCGGCATTCGAACACGCGATGAGGCAGGGCTCCGCGAGTTACCCGCCCGACCCTCGTCTCCTGGCGCTCATCAGCCTCGTGTCGGACCACTTCGGGGGCAAGCCGATCGAAGTCGTGAGCGGGTATCGAAGCTATACGCCGACGCAATACACCGCCCACTCGAACCACAACTCCGGCAAGGCGCTCGATTTCCGGATTCGTGGCGTCAAAAACGAGAGTCTTCGTGACTTTTGCCGCGGCCTGCACGATGCCGGGTGCGGATACTACCCGAACAGCACCTTCGTGCATCTCGATGTGCGAGAGGGTCAAGCGTATTGGGTCGATCGCTCCCATCCGGGCGAGCCGCCGCTTTACGACAAGGCGGGATCGGCCGCAGATGAAGGAACGAGCGACGTCCCGGACGAGCGGAGCGGTGCGCAACCTTCGCCGGCTGCGCCGCCGGCGAGCTCGAAGAGGTCGCCGGAGCCCCAGCCCGAACCGTCAGTCGAACGGGCGCTCTAGCGGCGGGAAAGCCCAAACCACACGCTCGGATTCGTCAGGCGAACCCCGGAGCCGAAAGTCGAATTCGACCGGTGGGGCGCGAGAGAGGTTCGCCTGCACCCATGGGTGGGTAGCCGCTGACAAGTGCCGATCTACAAGAAATGATTGAGGTCGGCGTAAACTTGCGCTTCGCGGTGGGGTCCTCGTTGACCCGGGGGAGGGGCAGAAATTTTCTAAACGTTCAAAATCATTGACATCTATCTCATGGCACGGGTCGCGCATCAGGTGGTGACTGCCGAGGTCAACGCCATGAAGCCCTGCGCCGCAAAGCCGCTCCCCGTCGCCACTGCACCTTCTCGAGAAGAGCTCGGGACCTACATGTTTCTCGTGCACCAGGTCGTGGCGCGCGTGCTGCGCAAGCTGCCGCCCAATGTCCTGCGCGACGATTTGGTCGCGGCGGGCACGTTTGGTCTCGTCGACGCGCTTCGAAAGAGTGCCGATCGCGGACCTGCCTTCGACTGGTATGCGCGCATTCGCATCCGGGGTGCGGTGGTCGACGAGCTTCGCGCACAGGACTGGCTGACGCGTCGGGCGCGCACACGGGTCGCCCGCGCGCAGGCGCAAGGAGAGTCCGGCGGCGTCTCGGTCGTCGGTTTCGACGATTTGCCCGAATCGCAGGCGCAGGGGTTTGCGGACGAGTCGGTGGCGACGCCGCAAGAGCAGGTGGAAAAGCGGATGGACCGGCTTGCTCTCGAACGAGCCGTGTCCCTATTGCCCGAGCGCGAGGCGAACATCGTCTCATGGCACTACTTCGACGGGGTGCCGTTCAAGACGATCGCCGTTCGGCTTGGCGTCAGCGAGCCGCGCGTGTCGCAGCTTCATGCCCGCGCCATGGGGCGCCTGCGGACGACGCTCGCCGACCGGGATGCAGCCGCCGCCTGAGGGCCGGACGCCGCGGCCGCTCGATCTCGGCCGCTTCCGCATCCAAGGTGGAGGTCATCGGGTTCGGGGCGCTTGCGCAATCAAGGTGGAGGCCTCGAAGTGGAAGCCCCGGGGCCGGAGCGGAAGCCCGACGGCATAAAGCACAGTTTCTTCGTATCGCGCATGGGGCGGATGGTCGGTTCCGGCCCGATCGATCCGCCCCGTTGCGTGCAGTCCTCGATCGAGGAGAAGCGCGCGTGAACATCCGGCCGCGGCGAGCGCCGCGGCCAAGGGGTCCGCGGTCGTCACGGACGCTCGCGCGACGACGACGCGTCCTTCGGGCGTGATCCCGATGGCTCCGCGCAGGCCTTCGGCTTCACCCGGGGTTGGGGTAGGCCCCACCCTCTTGCCGTCCCACAAGAGCATCGGCAGTTCTGCCGCGTCTCCGTGCGCCGCGAGGGGCGGCGCGTCGTCGGCACGCGCGATGTCGATTTGACCGTCTCCGCTCACCGTCAGCACGCCCAAGTCGGGGGTGCCCCGAAGGACGACCGTCAGGCGACCATCGGTGGCCAAGCCGAGAGGACGTCGATCGGGCGCCGTCCCCATGCCGACCGCCAAAAGCACCCTCTTGGCCTCGTCGCCCGCGATTTCCCGAAGCGGATTGGCGGCCGACGCGTCCCTGGCTCCTGCCCGGAGGCGGAAGCTGGCCCGTCCGGCCTCGACACTGATGAGATCGACGGGGCGCTCCGCATCGAATCGCGCGCTCCAAAGGCCGGGCAGCCAGCGCGGTGGAGGCTGAAGCCCCCCATCGACCGCCCAAGCCGAACCAGCGCGGAGCGGAGGGGGCGTGGGGTCGTGAACGAGGACGTAGAAAAAGTCCTTCGGCGCATACTGAATGTAGCGATCGGTCGGAATCGACATGGCGCTCGACAAGAGCGACGATTTGTATTTCTTGGCCGTCAGGTCGTCGATGGCCGTGAAGAGAAATCCCGTGTGATAGGGGTTCATGTCGAGGTGCATGCCGTAGTCGCACCCGGCCATGGCAAGGCTCTTGCCGAGCGTCGTGGCGCTGACGTCGTCGCCCCACGCGTAAAGAAGGTGTCCGCTCTTCGTCACGCACAGCCCGGTTCGTTCGGTCTGGACCCCCTTGCCCGGCAATGTGAAGCCCCAGAGGTTTCGGCCCGCAGGGTTGATGCGCCCTCCCTCGACGAGCGGATCCAAGTTCTGCCGGAACGACGCGATTTGATCGTCGGCCACGCCCAGTACGCCGCCCACGCGTCGGTCGGAACCCCAGGTGCCGAACCCCGCGCGGCCGTCGTCGAGCACGACGACCGTGGCCGCGCCGGGCACGGGTGGCAGCAGCACGCGCTTATGCACCATCATTCCGTAATGGCCGTGCTCGGTCTTGAAGGCGCCGTTGAACGCTGCCGCGACTCTCCGGTAGACGGCTGGGTCGCGCGGAATCCGGCCGGCACCGGGCGGCCCGGTGAGCGGCTCTGGGTCTTCGACCCCTGCCTCCATGTCGAGGTCGAGCTGGCGCATGTCCATCGCTACGAGCAGCACTTTGGCGTAGGGGCGCTCCTCGTCGGGGCGGACGAACGTCTCGTAGAAGGGGGACGGCGCGTCGGGCGCGGCGGCGGGCACGCGACGCAGCCAAGGCAGAGCCGGGACGACCCATTCGCCTTCCCCGTGCTCGGCCGACTTCCAAATGCTCGCGATCGGTGGCGGCGGCCAATGGGCTTCTTCGACGGAGGCTTCGGATGTATCGAGCACCGGAACGGCCGGTTCGGTCTCAGCGACGACGTCGGTTGAGCCGCTCGACGAGAAGCTGAGTCGTCGAACCGTATCGCGCAGGGCGAGCGCTTGGTCCTCCATCCATGCGATGGGGACGGGCCCGATCCAGGGCACGGCCCGCAGCGTGTCGACGCACCAATGTGCGAAGCGTTTGGGCAGGTGGATGGATGCCTCGACGTGGACATCTTCGACCGGAGGCGAGAGGTCTCCGCGTGCGAGATCGAGTTGGGCGATGACGGCCGCCGAGCGACGTGGATCACTCGGCAAAAGTTCGATCTTCAGCGCATCGTCCGAGAGAGCGAGGCCGACGGCCCGTCCCGGTGATTCGAACGTCACCTCGAGACGTCCGAGGCCCGCGAAGCTGCCGGTCCGCTGGAGATTCGTCACGGCGGCCATCGCGCGGTCGGCGAGCTCCGTCGTTTTATTCTGCGCGCCCTCCCCGTCGAGATTGAGAAGGGTCACGCTTTGCTCTTGGCCATACGCCCTCGTCGCGAAGGCCGCTCGGGCCCCTCGGACGACGAGCGCGTGGTCGTCGCCGAGCGGCGTGTTCGCTAGATCATGCGCGCCGGCGACGTCGAGCACCCGTCCGTCCGGCGACAGGTGAGCGCGTGCGCGCCAGACGTCGCGCGGCTCTTCGGCGGCTGTCCGAGCGAGGAAAAGCAGGCGCCTGCCGATGGCCAAATCGGCGAGGACGCCCCCCGAAGGCTCCCATCGGATGTCCTCTGGGTCGACGACGGCGCCCCCTGCGGCGCGTCCGAGGGCCAGAGCGAGGGATGTGAGATCACTTCCGGGGGCTTGTCCGCGCACCGCACAAGCGCCTACGGCGGCTACCGCGCTCGTGACGATGATCGGTCCGCGAGATTTCAGTTTGGAGGCGAACGTCACGGGTGCCGTGAAGCGGGTGCTTTGAAGCGGGTGCTTTGAAGCCGGGTGCTTTGAAGCCGGGTGCTTTGAAGCGGGTGCTTTGAAGCGGGTGCTTTGAAGCGGGTGCTTTGAAGCGGGTGCTTTGAAGCGGGAACGTTGCCAAAAGAAGAAGCATCCGACCGGGCATCGGTCAAGCGCTCGGCCCGCACGAGCTCTCAGGGGGGCCTGGCGTGCTGTCCCTTTCACCGCGGGCGCGTCGTGTGCTACGCCCCACCGGACTGGATCGGCTCGACGCCCCGAACGAACCCACCTTCCTGTGCTGGTCGTTGCCACCAACGTCAAAAAGTCGTTCCGCCACATGGGGCGAACGTTGGAAGTCCTGCGCGGCGTCGACCTCCAGATCGACGAAGGCGAAATGATGGGCATCGTCGGTCCGTCTGGCGCGGGCAAGTCGACCCTTCTTCATTGCATGGGCACACTCGACGTTCCGACGTCGGGCTCGATTCGCGTCGCAGGCGAAGAAGTGACCAAGCTCTCCGGTGCGCGCTTGGCCGACCTTCGCAACCGCGCGATCGGCTTCGTCTTCCAGTTTCATCATTTGCTTCCCGAGTTCAACGCGCTCGAGAACGTCGCGATGCCTGGGCTCGTCCAAGGGCGGTCGAAGCGCGAGCTCGAGCCGAAGGCGCTCGCGCTTCTCGAAGAGGTCGGCCTGCGCGACCGCGTCTCGCACCGACCTGGCGAATTGTCGGGCGGCGAGCAGCAGCGGGTGGCGCTTGCCCGCGCGCTGCTGCTCGAGCCCAAGCTCCTACTGGCCGACGAACCCACCGGTAACCTCGATTCGGCGACGAGCGTACAGATTCACGATCTCTTTTTTGCGATCAACCAGCAGCGCGGGACGACGATTGTCGTCGTCACGCACAACCAGGCGCTCGCCGCGAGCATGCCCCGCGTCGTCACCCTTCGCGACGGTCGCGTCGAGAGCGACGAGCGCCGCTCGGGCCGCGCGTATCCGCGGGGCGTTCCTGCGTGACGTCGGGCCGCGCGTATCCGCGGGGCGTTCCTGCGTGACGTCGGGCCGCGCGTATCCGCGGGGCGTTCCTGCGTGACGTCGGGCCGCGCGTATCCGCGGGGCGTTCCCGCGTGACGGCTCGCTACCAGCGCACGATGACATTGGGCGGGGTCACATGGACCTCGCACTGATCCACCGAAAGCTCGACGGGCAGCGCGTCCGACCCGTGCTCCGAGCCGCTCGTCACCTGCACACGGGGAACGATTTGCTCGGCTCGTAAGGCCCGCACGATCTCGGGCGGGCAGGCCAGCCGAACGTCGACTTCGGCGGGCTGGACCTTTCCGTTGCCATGTCCAATGACGGCGAGCGGAACGCGGGTGAACGAGCGCTCGACGACCTCACGTCCAATCTCGACGGTGGCCGCGATGCTCGGAAGGTCGAGTGAAACGCGTCCAGGGCGGCGGTCGATCGCGAGTTGACGCGTGTAGGTCCCGGCGGTCAAGCCGGTGACGTCGAAGGCGTCCGAACGCGCATGCTGGAGCACCATCACCTCACTCTTCGGCCCCCGTGCCCTCACGGTGGCCGGGTCGGCCGACGGCGCGCGCTTGACGACGAACCCCAGTGCCGGCGTTCCCACGATCCCGACTTCGACCGGCACGTCTCGGACGACGCGGTCCTCCCAGGTTAGATCGATGGTGGGGGGATCGATCTGCTCGACTTTGAGCCCGGGCGGGACAGGGACCATCGACGGATCGAAGACGACGCGCGTTTCGTCGCCCCGGCGCAAGTCGATCTGAACGCTCCCGATGTCGTCGGCATGAACGTCATCGAGCATTGAGCGCGGCCCGCGGACCGTCACGCGGATTTCGGCCGGTATGGGCGTCGCCAGTTCGCGGTTGGCCGACTCGGGGGGGGTGAGGGCGACGACACTCACGAGCAGCGAGCGCTGGGCATCGGTCGAGCCATGGACGAACGAATAAAGGAGCAGGGCGAAGGCCAGCGAAAGAAGCTTGAGATTGAGGTTTTCCGTGACGACGGATCGGACGCGGTAGCCTAGGTCGAGGGCCACGGCGTCACTCGTCTCTCGGCCGGGGGCGGGCTGGCGCCGCCGGTCCGGGACTGGGCGTGTCGATCGGTCTCGCTTGGCTCATCGGACGGGCGTTGTGCTTCGACGGCTCCCGTTCGAGGGGCGCTTGTGGGTCAGAGCTGCGCTGCGAAGGAGGAGCGAGCACGACGCTCCCTGTCGTCTCCGCGCCAGCTGGAGCGCTCGCGAGGACCTCCACGGTGCGCGATGGGCGGCTTTCGAGAGGCGTTGCCGATGCCGGTCCCGTGACGACGCGAAAGCTTCCCGTGCCCGTCTGGGTCACGGCGCTGCGTTTTTGCCCCGCCTTGCCGCGATGGCGCGCGCGCTGGCCGAACAGGCCGAGGAGCGCCTGCCTCAGCGAGGCACCGTCCAGATTGGTCACGATGTTGCCGTTGAAGCAAAAGCTGATGTTCCCGCGTTCCTCGCTGACGACGACGACGACGGCGTCGGTCTCCTCCGTGATTCCGAGCGCCGCGCGATGACGAGAGCCGAGCGATTTGTCGAGCACCTTGGTGTCGGGCATCGGAAAGAACACGCCCGCCTTGGCGACCCGCAAGTTGCGAATGATGACAGCGCCGTCATGCAGTTTGTTGAGGCTTTCGGGGACGAAGAGGCTGACCAAGAGTTCTCGCTGAACGGCACTGTCGATGGTCGTTCCTTGGCTGACGACGAACTCGTCCAAGTTGGCGTCTTGCTCGAACGCGATGAGCGCCCCGATCCGGTGGCGTGCGAGCTCCGTCGCCGCCGCGACGACCTCGTCGATGGCCTTCGATTCCTGCTGACGCGAAAGCCCCGCGAGAAAGGCCCGGGCGCCCACCCGCATGAGTCCCCGGCGAATGTCGTTTTGAAAGAGGACGACGATGATGAGGACGATGGGCGATAGGAGCGCGCTGAGCAGTGTGTAGAGGGTGATGAGCCCGCCCCACTTCGACGCATAGTTGACGAGAAAGAGCACACCGAGGCCCAACCCCATCTGCATGGCGCGCGTGCCGCGCAGCACGAGGAGCGCGCGGTAAATGACGTAGGAAACGAGCAGGATGTCGCCGATGTCGGTCAGCACGCCCCCGAACGAGCGCTTGGCGAAGAGGTGGAGGAGGCCCTCGAACATGGTCTATTCCCCCGCCAGGCGCCTGCTGACGTCGATGGCTTGGCGTGTGGCCCGAAGATCGTGAACGGATCGACGGAGGCGAGAAAGGACTTGCGGCTCGCGCCGACGGTGACTGGAACGC
This sequence comes from Polyangiaceae bacterium, assembly GCA_050013115.1. GTDB lineage: Bacteria > Myxococcota_A > Polyangia > Polyangiales > Polyangiaceae > Palsa-1150. The sequence goes on along the minus strand of JBEKFX010000024.1, from coordinate 96,905 downwards.
GGACGGCCGCGACGACCTCCGGCAGGCGCCTGAGGAGTTCGATGCTCTGCCGGGCATTCTTGGCGAACCCGAGGCCCGGGTCCATCACGATAGCTCCGTCGGGGACGCCGGCGGACCGCAGGCGCTCGGCGGCCGCTGCCCACTCGGCGCAGACGTCGCGTACGACGTCATCGTACCCGCCGTCGGGATAGCGGCTGAACCCGTGCATGTCCGCGGGCGTGCCGCGTGTGTGCATGAGGATGACCGCGCCACGGGCGGCGGCGGCCGCTCGGGCCAGTCCTTCGTCCCTGAGGCAGGAAGCATCGTTCAGGATGCTCGCCCCCGCCTCGAATGCCGCAGCGGCCACTTCGGGATTGGTGGTGTCGATCGACACGCAGGCGTCCCGCGCGGCGGCATACCCAATCGCGTCGAGGACGCGCTCTTTCTGTTCGGCGGCCGGAACCTCGGGGGCGCCGGGTCGTGTCGACTCTCCCCCGATGTCGACGATGTCAGCCCCCTCGGCCAGGAGCTCATCGATTCGGGCGCGCGCGGCGTCGGGCGCGTGGTATCGCCCGCCGTCGCTGAACGAGTCAGGCGTGATGTTGCAGACGCCCATCAGCGCCAAGCCCCGCGCGGCTCGCGCTCGGTCGAGCATGCGATGGAACGCCTCAACTCGAGAATGCACGTTGTCGCCTACGCTCCCGACGGCGCACGCACCGCCTATCTCTTGGCTAGCAACGTGCGTCCAGGCGAGCAACGTCGAATCGAGGCTTTGGCGCCGAACATGCTGCGCCCGTCGGCTTTCTTTCATTTTTCGACCCCCTCGCTCTCGGTTCCTCCTTCTCGTCATCCTGCCCGTATCCTTTCGCCATGCACCTGCGATGAGGCCGAAAGCCTCGAAACCGTCGGCACGCGCACATCTTCGCGTCCCAGGGCTGCTCGAGGGCGGCGAAAACGTGCAAAGGTTTGCGCGCCCCCGCCGGCCGCGGGTAAGGCGGCAGGCTTCTGCGGCGTCGAAATGACATTGGGCCATCGGGAGCACGCTGCAGCGAGGAGTCATGCGGGAACAGTCGTTCATGAAAAGCCTCTTCTCCGGGTCAATCGAAGAGCGGCAAATTTTCCCGTGGCGGGAGCCCGAACTCGGCGAAGTCGACGCGCTCCACGTCCTCCTGAAGAATGTGGGCCGCTTGTGCGGAGAGCGCGTCGACTCCGGCCGGATCGACCGCGAGGCGCACATACCGGACAACGTTCTTCACGGCTTCAAGGAGCTCGGCTGCTTCGGGCTTCTGGTCCCTCGGGCATACGGCGGCGCCGGCCTCTCGAACACCGGCTACGGGCGGGTCATCCAGGAGATTGCCGGGTTCGACGCGAGCATCGCGGTGACGCTCGGAGCCCATCAATCGCTCGGTCTGAGGGGCCTCCTACTTTTCGGCACCGAAGCGCAAAAGGCCCGCTACCTACCTCGTCTCGCCGCGGGAGAGCTCATCGCGGCCTTCGCCCTGAGCGAGCTCGGTGCGGGGAGCGACCCGGCGGCGATTCAGACCCATGCGGAGCGCCAAGAGGACGGAAGCTACGTCGTCACGGGCTCGAAGGCATGGATCACGAACGGGGGCCTGGCGGACGTGTTCACCGTGTTCGCTCGGACTTCGCCGACCGAAGACGGGACAAAGCCGCGGATCACGGCCTTTGTCATCGAGCGCGGGGCAGGCGTATCGAGCGGCCCGAATCAGCCGAAGCTCGGAATCCGAGGCTCCTCGACGACGGAAGTCCTTTTCGACCACGTACGCGTCCCGTTCGAAAATGTCCTCGGTGGCGTCGGTCGCGGTTACCGGGTCGCGACAGACGTCCTCGACGGCGGTCGCCTCGGCTTGGCGAGTGGTTGCCTCGGCCTCGCCAGACGGGCGATTCAGATGTCGGTCGAACGCTGTCGTGCGCGCCGGGCGTTCGGCGATCCAATCGGCGAGTTCGGAATCATCAAAGACAAGATCGCTTCGATGATCGCCGACACCTGGGCACTCGAGAGCGTCACCTACCTCACGACCGGTATGGTCGACACGGGGGCGCGCGACTTCGCGGTCGAAAGCGCAACCTGCAAGGTCGTCGCGAGCGAAACGTGCTGGCGCGTCGTGAACGAAGCGCTGCAGATCGCCGCGAGCGCTGGGTACATGGCCGATCATCCGTACGAGCGATTGCTCCGCGACGCGCGCGTGAATCTCATCTTCGAGGGAACAAACGAGATTCTCCGTGCAAACATCGCCCTCAGCGGGATGCGCGGCCCCGGGCGAGCCCTGGCCGACGTCGCCCGGGCGACGCGCCGACCGATCCCGGGGATTGGGCTGCTTCGCGACGTTGCGGTTCGCCGAGCCAAGAGCGCATTCGGCCGCGATCGGATGACGCAGCACCATCCGGCGCTACAGCGTCAGGCGCTCATTTTCGAGGAGTACGTACACGCGCTGTCGCGCGGAGCCGACAAGGCCCTGCGCCGGCACGGAACCGACATCGCAGAGATGCAGTACACCCAGAAACGCGCGGCGGACATCGCCATCGACCTTTACGCGATTGCCGCATGCGTCACCCGCGCCACGCGCGCCATCGAACGGCGGGGCGAAGAGGGGGCCAAGCGCGAGCTCGATTTCACGACCATCTTCGTTTCCTCCGCGCAGCGGCGCCTCGCGGAGAACGTCGCGGCGATCGAAAAAAATGACGACGAGCTGCGCAAAGCCGTCGCGAGTCGAGCCTATGCCGACGGCGGGTACAGTCCCGACGTCCTTTGACTCCTTTCCGTCCTTCTCTCGCCCCCCGTCTTCCGCAGCCGCTTCGCTCTCTTCCCCAAAGCATCGTGCTCCGGGCGGCCCTCGCCCGCCCGTCTGACATGACGTCTCGCCGATGCCGGGCGGCCATTGAGACGGTACCCGTTGCCGTCCGTCGCCTCCTCAAGGCTCCATCTTGCTCCGCGCCGGCGCCTCGCTCCGCGACGGCGCCTCGGCCCACTGCTCACTCGACCCGAGTGGGGCAGGCGCAAAGTCGGTGTCCATCAACAGCCCCCCGGCGCGGCGCGCCCGTGCAGCGTGCCGAGCCTCGGCCGGGGCCGAAGGGTCGTCGCGCGTCACCGCGGTCGCGCCGTTCGCCGTCCAACGCACCAGCGCATCGGCGACCATCGGGGCCTCCGTCGCCACTGGTGTCTCGATGGCAGGCGAGTGTGCGATGGGAACGAATACTTCGTTCTGGCGATAGCCGATGGCTACGCGAGCGACGCACCCGGCGGGCAGCTCACGCACGAAAAAATCGCCGATTGAAGTCAGGACGTCGTGATCTCGCATACTCGACCTGGGGCCGTCCCAGGTCGGTACGACGATGACGACGCGAAGCGCGAGGACCCCGGCGTCGCTCGACGCACGCAAGTATCCGAGCGTTCGTTCCCGGACTTCCCAATAGACGTACAAGGTCGTCGGATCGACCGGAATGGCCACGCACTCGTCGACGTCGTAGCGGGTCGGCAGCGGCGCGTCGTCGAGCATGTGCGTCGGTTCTGCCGGCGGTTGAGGAGGCTCGTCCGGCGCCGCCGCCGCAGTCCGCGTGTCTAGCTCCACCCCGTCGCGCTCCGGCTGCATGCGGGGCCGTGGCACCGCATACGTCGTGTCGCGCAGCTGGCTCAGCAAGCCCTGCGCAGCCGCATGATCCGGTTCGCGCGCAAGGACACGCTCGAGGGTTTCGATGGCTCGCCCGCGATGGCCTTGCGCCACATAAATTTCCGCGAGCGTCACAGTCGGCAGGGCGGCGGGAGCGCTCGGTCTGAAGGGCGGCGCTCCACCGATCGACCGAATGCGTTCCGCCGCGTCCGGTAGGTGTAGACCCCGTTCGACGACCCGCGCGACGAGGTCGCGCGCGCGTCCAAAGAGGCCTCGCGCCCGCTGCTTGGTCGCTTCATCGACCGCGCTTCGGAGGAGAAGCTCGTCGACGAGCTCGGGTCGGGTCAAGATCCTCGGCCGGGTCACCCCCGCTGCCTGCGCACGGGCGATCAGCGAGTCGCGATCGAGCTGTTCGAGCTCCGCACGGTTCATGGAGAGGGTGTGTGGAGCAGGGTGAGCATGGATGCAAGCCGCTCGGTCGATTTCGCCGGAGCGGGCCTAAAAGAGCGCGGTCCTGGCGCGTGCGACGTCTTCGCCGATGGCCCGCGTCAGCTCTGCGAGTGAGCCGAACTTCTTTTCGTCACGAAGACGGGCGCGAAAGTGAAGTCGCAGGCGCACGCCGTAGAGGTCGCCCGTGTAGTCGAGCACGTAGGTTTCGACCGTGCGCCTTCCCGCCTGGGGCCCATCCGTGATCGTCGGGCGCACGCCGACGCTCGTCACGCCACGTCCGAGGGGGACGAACGTCGAACCGTCGTACCGGTCGACGCCGACGACATAAATGCCGTTGCGCGGAAGCAGCTCGGGGACAGCATCGAGATTGGCCGTCGGAAAGCCGAGCGTGTGGCCCCGGGCGTCGCCGTGCACGACGATTCCCGTCACGGCATGGGCTCGGCCGAGCACGCGCTCGGCCTCGTCGAGGTCGCCGGCGACGATGGCATCGCGCGCCCGCGTGCTCGAGTAGGGTCCCCGCTCGTCGGTCGCCACCGCATGAACTCGGGCTTCGAAGCCGAGCTCGAAGCCGAGCGAGCGCAAAAGCGAGAGATCGCCCGTGCGTCGGGCCCCGAAGCGAAAGTTTTCGCCGACGACCACGACTTTCGCCGAGAGAGAGCGCGCGACCAAGTCGCGCGCAAACCGCTCCGGGGTCCAGCTTGCGAACGCCAGGTCGAATCGGCGCACGTAGACCCGGTCGATGCCCAGTGCCCCGATGAGGTCGACGCGATCTTCGAGCGAAGTGAGAAACAGCGGAGCCCCCGGCCCAACGACTTCGCTCGGATGGGGGTCGAAGGTGAGGGCGCACGCCTCGAGCCCCGCGTCGCGAGCGTCACGGACCGCTTGCTCGAGCACGGCCCGGTGGCCCCGGTGGACGCCGTCGAAGTTGCCGATGACGAGCACGCAGGCCTCGGTCGCAAGCTTCCCGGCGGGGGTCGCGTCGTCGACGAACACCGGCCGCGCCACGCTCATCCTCCGGGCACATCTAGCACGGCCCCGAGCGCGACCCTCGGCGAACGCCGTCCGAAGGGGATCACTCCGCCGTCAGCTTGACGACGATGGGGCTGTCGCCGACGCGAATGCTCTTTGCCTCGGGCCGATAGCCGGCGAGGCTGACGGAAATGTCGTGGACACGCGAAGGATCCGCGTCGGCGTACAGCACGTCGCAGGGCGTGCTGCTGCAGAGCTCGATGCCGTTTTCTTTTACCGTTGCGCCATCGGGGTCGGTCGTGATGCGAACTTTGACGATGAGGTCCGGCCGAGGCAAAACCGTGGCCGCGTGCGTCGCCGAGCTCGCGGGCACGGCGCCTGGCGATGGGGGCGCCATCGAGGAAGGGGCCGCAAGTCCCCCAGGGCGAAAGGCCGCATATCCCCCGCCGCCCGCAATCGCCGTCACGACTCCGATGACGGTGAATCCAAAAGCGCGGGGCGACTTCCGTACGGGGTGTGGCGGCAGCGAGAACGCCTGCGCGACGGCCATCGGGGGTGCGAGTGCCGGCAGGATCGCTTTGGTCCCGCTCTCACCGGGGGCTGCTACACTGAACGTCGGGCCGCTTCCGGTCGGGCTTGGAAGGGCATGCGCGCCGCTCCCCGAAGGCGGTTGCGGTGGCGAAGCGTTCCGTACGTTCGGGGCCAATCCCGGCGCCGGCACGCGCTTGAGGGACGCCAGCACCTCGTCCATCGAAGCAAAGCGCTGATCGGGGCTCTTTGCCATGCAACGACGGATGGTCTCCTCGAGCGCCTGCGATACGTTTGCCTGGGGATTCGCCTGACGCAGCGCAGGAAGCGCGTCGTGGACGTGGGCCATCAGGATTTGCACGCTGCTTGGCCGATCGAACGGCACTTTGCCGGTCACCATTTCGTAGAGGATGACGCCGAGCGCATAAATGTCGGTTCGCGCGTCCACCCGCTCCCCGCGAATCTGCTCGGGAGCCATGTACTTGGGACTGCCCATGAAGAGCCCAGCCTGGGTTAGCTCTTCATTTTTCGTCTCGGAAATGTTCTTGACGAGCCCGAAGTCGAGGACCTTGACGAAGTCGGGTTCGTCGCCGTGCTCGACGAGCAGGACGTTGGCGGGCTTGAGGTCCCGATGAATGACGCCTGCCGCGTGCGCCTCGCCGAGCGCGCGGCACACCTGGCGCGCGATGTGCGCCGCGCGATCTTCGGGCAGAAACCCGGCCTGCCGTACGGCTCGATGCAGCGTGCGCCCATCGAGGTACTCCATGGCCATGTAGAAAATGTCGTCCTCGGTCCGTCCGTAATCGAAGATCGTGACGGTGTTGGGATGGGTCAGCCGCGACGCGATGCTGGCCTCGAGGAAGAACCTTTTGTGAAAGTCGGGATCGGCGCGGCCGTCCGAGCCAGGACTCAGCACTTTGATGGCGCAGACGCGCCCGAGCGGCGCTTGCTCGGCCCGATAGACCTTGCCCATGCCGCCGCGCGCGATGAGCGAAGTGATCTTGAAGCGTCCGCTGATCACCCGACCAATCAGCGGATCGGGAACTGTGGGCCCCTTGGACACTGCCGCCGACGCGCCGTCGCTCATGATGGAGCCGCTCCCCGCAGGTATCGCTCGGCCCCGCGAAGACGCAGGCGAACGCCAATCATCAGTGTGCCTTTCGCCCAATCGCGTGTCAACGCGGCCTCGGCCGGCCGGCCGCAGGCCCTTTGTCACCTCAGGGGACCTCGGCGCCCGGCGCCCGGGGGAACCCACATCCCCGAGCCCCCCTTGCCCGACCCTAACTCCGCGGCGCGCGAGCGCCCACGGTCCCGATCGGCGCGCCACTCCGCGGCCGCGAAGCGCCTAGGCCAATCGGCCCGCCACTGAACGCGCGGCGTTGACGCGTCCGGTCCCGATCGGCGCGCCACTCCGCGGTCGCGAAGCGTCTAGGCCGTCGGTCCGCCACTGAACGCGCGGCGTTGACGCGTCCGGTCCCGATTGGCGTGCCACTCCGCGGCCGCGAAGCGCCTAGGCCACATGAACGCCCGGCGTTGACGCGTTTGGGCCCATCGGCCCGCCACTGCGCGCCGCGAAGCCGCCCGGGCCCATCCGCCACGCCGCTGCGCGGCCCCCACCCGCCGGTCCCGAACCGCCCGGCGCATCGGCCGGCCCCATCCGCCCCGGGCCCATTTACGACAAGAGCGCCAGAGTGCAGTGGGCCGGTAGCTCGCGTGGGGAGGGGCGGCTGCACGCGCCTTCGAAGGCGGACCCCAAGTGGGGAAAGGAGGTCGCTGCCCCTCGAAGGCGCATCTTTCGGCGCCGCGTTCGATGTACCTTTGCGGCCGCATGAATCCTTTGGCCTGCCCGGTTCGCTTCTTGTCGGCCCGATCGCTCCGGCGTGCATCGCTTTTTTCGGCCGCGATGACCGCGCTCCTCTTCATCGCCGCCGTCGCGCTCGCCGCGGGCAGCTATGCGCTGAAGACGCCGACCGTGGACGAGCGGAACGGCGAGTGGCACGTGAAGGTGCGCATCGATCTTCCCCGCCCGCCGCCGATGATCCACACGCCGATGCGCTTCACCTTCTCGAAGGAGGCCGTCGACGAACGGGCCATCATGAAGAAGGGCGCGGAGCCCGAGCATCATCGCGTGGTCCTCGAGACCTTCCCAAAGCAAATCGTGTCGATGGACGTCGACTTCGCCGACCCCGCTGGCAAAGTGTTCCGATCGACGTACTTCGAGTTCGATCTCTCGCGAAAGGACGGATTTTTCGAGGCGGGGGAATACGTGATGGCGCTCTCGGGGCCGGATGGCGACATCGGGACGACCCAAAAGATCGTTCTCAAAGGCGACAATCCCCCCGTTTACCGGGGCGCGATGGATTTCAGCGCCGACGCGAAAGCGACGACGAAGAAGAAAGGACCGAATCTCGAGTCGGTCAGCAGCGGATTGGATGGCGGGCAGGAGGAAGTGGCGCAAAATGACACGCCTTCAGCCTCGCCGACATCGACGAGCGTCGCCGCGGAAGGTCCCGCGCCGGACATGGTCCCGAACAGCGCGTACAATAAGACGGCTGAAGAGGAGGCCGTCCAGGATCACCCGAAGGGCTGCGGTTGCGCTGCGGCGGGCCTCGAGCGCGCGAATCTCTGGGGTGCGGGCCTCGTCCTGCTCTGCGCCGCTGTCATGCGCGCCCGCCGTCGGCGGGCATGAACGCCGCGTAAGGCGATGCAAACCGGTCGAATTCACTGCGGCGAGGAAACGGGCTAGGTGACTCCGAGCCAAGCGATCGAACAGGCGCGAACGGGTCAGCTCCGCTCGGTCTACCTCGTCGCCGGAGAGGAGCGCCTCGTTCGCGACCAGGTGGTCGACGAGCTGAGAAGGTCTGCGCTCGACGGCGGCGTCCCCGCCTTCAACGAAGACAGGTTCACGGCAGGCGAAGTGGACGTCGAGGCGGTCCTCCGCGCGGCGCGCACGGTTCCGATGATGGCAAGACGCCGCTTCGTTGTCCTCCGGGGCGCCGAGCGCTGGGATGGCGCCGAAGCGAGCGCGCCGTTCGACCGCCTGGCGGAGTACGCGGCCGCTCCGATCGATTCGACATGCCTCGTCATTGTCGCCGCCAAGGTCGACGGTCGACGTAAGCTCGTCCAGACTGCGCGAAAGCAAGGATTTTTGGTCGCGTGCGATCCGCTCGATGCACGGGCGCTTCCCATGTGGATCGTGCACCGGTGCTCCGCGAAGGGGCATTCGATCGACCGGGACGTGGCTGAGCTCCTGGCGGCCCTCTCGGGCCCCGACCTGGCTGCAGTGGCCGACTGCATCGAGCGCCTCTCGCTTTATGTGGGCGCCGGAAATCGCATCGACGAAGGCGCAGTCGGCACCTGCGTCGCGCGAATCCGCACCGCCGATACATGGGCGCTCGTCGACGCCGTCGGAGCGCGCGATCTCGGACGGGCTCTTCGCACGCTGTCCGACGCGTACGATCCGCGCGAGCGGGGCCTTCCGATACTGGGCGCGATCGCGTGGTCGATTCGCCAGCTTGCGACGTATCAGGCCTCCTTGGCTTCCGGCGCCTCTCCAGCTGACGCAGCCCGGCGCGCGGGCGCGTTTCAGCCCAACCGCGCGCGCGAGCTCGCGGCGAAGGCGCGGGCGGTTCGTCCCAAAGAGGTCGAGCGATGGATCTTGGTTCTTGCCGAGACGGATCTGGCCCTGAAAAGCTCACGACGGGCCCCGGACGTCGTGCTCGAAGAAATGCTCACGAGACTGTGCCGCGCGGAGGCTCGCGTAGGCCGCCAGGCTCGGCCGATTTGACGGACCGGCGATGCGCCCTTACGTTTCATCCGTTCGTCGAAAGAAGATCGGGCCCGCCCCGTTCTTTTCTTGCGACAAGTTCGAATGCCAAGAGACGGAGATTGAGATGCACGTCCCCCAATGGGTGATCCGGCCTCAAAGTTCGGCCGCCGAGTGCGTGGCGGAAGCCACCATTCCGACTCGGCACGGCGAGTTTCAGACGCACGTTTTTCGGAGCGCCCCCGGCCGTGAAGGCGGCACCGACGGGTCGGCCCAAGAGCACGTCGCCCTCGTCTTCGGTGACGTCCGCGGCCGAGAGGAAGTCCTCGTCCGCGTGCATTCCGAGTGCATCACGAGTGAGGTCTTCGGCTCATTGAAGTGCGACTGCAAAGGTCAGTTCGATGCGGCCATGGCCGCGGTGGCCCGTGCGGGGGCGGGCGCGGTGTTGTACCTGCGGCAGGAAGGGCGAGGCATCGGCCTCGCGAACAAGATTCGCGCTTACGCTCTCCAGTCCGACGGACATGACACCGTCGATGCCAATCGGCTTCTCGGCTTGCCCGACGATGCCCGGCGTTATGACGTCGCGCGCGATATGCTCGCGCACTTGGGCGTTCCAAGCGTCCGGCTGATGACAAACAACCCCGCCAAGGTGAGCGCACTGAGGAAGCTCGGCGTTCATGTCGTCGGGCGTGCGCCCATTGTGGTCGCGGCCAACCGACATTCGGCGCAATACTTGGAAGCGAAGCGCTTGCGCATGGATCACGATTTGCCCGTTGGCCTGCTGGCGGCGAACGGCGACGCCGAGTGACTCGCACCGCGCTCTCGCTATAGTGCCGGAAGCGATGCGGATCGCTCTTACGCACAACCTTCGCGTCACGGACTCCGAAGAAGAGGCGGAGTTTGACACCCCCGACACGATCGGGAGCATCGAGCGTGCGCTCGCGCGGGCCGGGCATCGCGTCGAGCCTTTCGACGTGACCGGGCCCGCGTCCCTCCTCGTCACTCGCCTCGAGGCCTTTGCCCCGGACATGGTTTTCAATCTGGCGGAGGGGCACCGCGGGAAGACGCGCCGGGCGTTTTACCCCGCGCTCTTCGAGGAGCTCGGGATCGCGTCGACCGGTAGCGACGCCTACACGCTCTGCGTCACGCTCGACAAGGCACTCACGAAAAAGCAGCTCGCGGGCTGGGGCGTTCCGACCCCGCGCGGCAGGTTCGTCACCCGGACGAGCTGGATGAGCGGCGGTCTGGACGAACTTCCATTTCCGGTCATCGTGAAGCCAAACTTCGAAGGCTCGAGCAAGGGCATCAGCCAGGAAAACGTGGTGGACGGCCCCGTCGACCTCGGTCGCGTGCTCGAGGCTCTTCTTGCCCAATACCCTGATGGGGCCCTCGTCGAACACTTCGTCCCCGGAATCGACGTCCGTGTGGTGCATGTCGAAGGCCTGCCGCCGTTGCCTGCGGTCGAAACGGTCGTCGACCCGGCATATCCGCGCCGCCACGCGATCGTCGACTACCGCCTTGCAAACATCGATACCGATTTCGTCGACCGCCGCATCCCCGCCCGACTGGCTCTGGGCGTTGCGGAGCGGCTGCGCGATTTGACCAATCGAACGCTGGCGGCGTTTGCGCTGCGCGACGTCGCCGCCCTCGACTTTCGCGTTGGGGCGGACGGCGAGGTCTGGTTTCTGAGCGCAACGGCCATCCCGAGCTTTGCGCCTGGCGGCGCGCTCTTTGCTGCCGCGAACGCGGTCGGGAGCTCCCACGATGCGACCGTGCTCGCGGTCCTGCGTTCGGCTGCCGTGCGTCACGGCTTGACGGCGCTGCTCGATGCGTCGAAATCGCGCTCGGTCCGCTCCCGTCGGACGAGTCTCCGCGTCGGGCTGGCGTTCAACATGAAGCGGATCGACTCGCAAGGCGGCGACGACCGTGAGGCGGAGTACGACGCGCCGGAGACCATCCAATCGATTACGAGCGCCATCGAGAGTCACGGCCACGTCGTCGTTCCGCTCGAAGCGACGCCGGAGTTTCCGAGATCGCTGACCGCGTCGAACGTGGACGTCGTCTTCAACATCGCCGAGGGCATGCGGGGGCGCAGCCGCGAGGCGCAGGTCCCGAGCCTCTGCGAACTCTTGGGCGTGCCTTACACCGGAAGCGACTCGGCCACCCTCTCCATCTGTCTCGACAAATCGCTGACCAAGCGCCTGCTCGTCGACGTGGACTCGCCGGCATTTCAGGTGCTGGTGACCGGACGGGAGAAGCTCCGGCCTTTTCGATACCCGGTCATCGTGAAACCCAACCAGGAGGGGACGAGCAAGGGCATCAGCAGCAAGAGCGTATGCGATGACGAAGTCCAGGTGCGCGAAGTCGCGAGACAGCTCATCGATCGCTACGGTCAGCCCGCGCTCGTCGAAGAATACGTTTTCGGCCGAGAGTTCACGGTCGGGCTCCTTGGCGAGCGTCGGCCGCGGGTGCTGCCGCCGATGGAGGTCGTCTTCCTCGAAGCGGGTGATCGACCCGTATACGGCTACGAGTGCAAGCAGCAGTGGCAAAGTCACGTTCGCTACGAGTGCCCGGCGAAGCTGACGAAGGACGAACTGCGCGCCGTCGAGCGCGCATGCCGAACCACTTTCATGGCCCTCGGCTGCCGTGACGTCGCGCGCGTCGATCTGCGACTGGCGCGCGATGGGCGTGTCTACGTCATCGAGGTCAACCCGCTTCCGGGCCTCACGCCCGACTACAGCGATCTGTGCCTCATCGCCAATGGTGCAAAAATCGACTACCGGACACTCATCGGCGAAATCCTGAGCGGCGCCATCAAGCGATGGCAGGGCCGGCAGCGAACAGGCGAGCGCCTCGAGGAGCCCGCGGTCGCCGCGCCCGCTCCACCGCTCGTGCCGGCGAACGACTCGGCTCAGCCCAACTAGCGGGACGAAGTTGCATGCGTGTTCTCGGTCTCCATGCCGCGCGCGCCTCGGCCGCGCTCGGGCTCTCGCTATTTGCGGTCGCGAGGGCGGCGGCAGCCCAGATGGTTCCGCCCGTCGACACACGAACCTGGGAGCCTTCGCTCGATCCCCAGGCGGGCCTTTTGCTCGAGCCGGTCAGGACTCCCGGATCGTGGCAGTGGAATGTCGGGGCGTTTCTCGACTACGCCCATGCGCCCGTCGACACACTGATTGAACCAGGGGCCGTGCCGCTCCGGGTGCGCGATCAAGTCGGCGCCGATGCCGTCGCAAACGTGGGGATCGGACGGCGCTTTTCGGTGGGACTCGATGTCCCTTTTTTTTGGCAAGAGGGTACCGCGACCTTCACCGGCGTCGGCGTCGGCGACGTGCGCTGGGCCGGAAAGATAACGGTCCTTTCGAATGAGCGCCGCGGCATCCCGTCGGGGCCCGGCCTGGCGGCCGTCGCCACCCTCTCGCTCCCGACTGCGGCGCGCGCCACGCTCGCGGGGGACGGTGAGGTGACGGGCTCGCTTCGCCTGCTCGCAGAGTACGCCGCGGGCGTGGCTGCAGTTCGCGCGAGCCTGGGCCTTTTGGTGCGCCCCGAAACGCGCACTTGGGCCTTGCCTTCGGGCCCCCTCGTCTTTGGCCAAGAGATCCCTTGGTCGCTCGGGTTCTCGCTCCAGCCCGAGGCGATTGCACCTGCGCTCGACCCCGGCGACCGGCAGGGCTGGGAGCTCGCGTTACACGGCTCTTTGCCAGCATGGCCCGTCGCGCCGTTCGGCATCGGTCGCCCGGGAGCCTCCGACCTGTCTCCCGTGTCGCTCGGGCTGAGCGATCGGATTGCCGTTGGCCACGACCGTGATGCGTTCGTCATGCTGGGGGTCGATGTCGCGCTCGACTCGTCCATCGGGCAGCCGGTGGGGCTGCGTGGCGTCGTCTCGGTCGGTTGGGCTCCGCGCCCGCACGACCGCGACTTGGATGGTGTCCCGGACGATCGCGATGAGTGTCCCGATTTGCCCGAGGACAAAGACGGCATTCAAGACGACGACGGATGCCCGGAGGACGACGCCGACTCCGATGGCGTTCTCGATCCGGACGACGCATGCCCTCTCGTGCCGGGCGCACCCTCGAGCGATCCGAAACGCAACGGCTGTCCGGGGTCGCCTTCCGCGCCCGCGCGAGCCGGCCGGTGACGGCTCGCACGTGGATCGGGCGGGCTTCGGTCGCGCTCACCTTGACGGTCCTCGCAGCTCGGGTGAGCTCGGCGGAACCTCCGCCGACGCCGCGCCCCGCCGTCCCCATCGCTTCGAACGGATTGCGCGCGCACGTCGCGCTCGAAGTTGCCGCACGTCTCATGCGATCGAACGACCCCGACGAGCGGGTCCGTGGCATCGAACGCGCAGCTTCGTCGCATACGCCGGAGTCGCTCGCGCTCCTCTTGCGCGCGGCGGCCAACGGGGACTCGGCCGGGCTCGACCCGCGCGTCCCGGTCGAGGGAATGGCGCGCAAGGATCCGCGCGCGCTGCTCGAGGTCGTACGCGCGCTGGCCGAGTGGTCGGACGAAGAGGAGGCCCGATCGGCCCTCGCCAGCGTCGTCGCGGCGCCCAGCCTTTCTTTTGCCACCCGGCCGGCGGGCAGGATCACCGACGACCCGGTCGACGATGACGCGGTGGGCGCCGACCGAATTCGACTGGCACGCGAGGAAGCCGCATTCGCCCTGGCCGCCGGAGGAAGGCCTCTCGCGCTGGAAGCGCTCGTGACCATTGCGCGTGCGGGAGGTCCCGGCCAGGTCCCCGCCCTGCACGCGCTATCGGCCCATCCGCCGTCGACGCCAGCGGTTCTCGCGGGCGCCGGGCTAACGACGCCGGCGACCGTCATGCTGGCGGCTCAGGTGGGCGACCTGCGATCGCTCGACGCCATTCTCGTTTTAGCCCGTTCGAGCGATGCGGAGCTCCGTGCAGCGGCCATCGCCGCGTCCGGAGCCTCGGGCGATACGCGGGTCGCCGACGTCGCACGGGCTGCGGCGAACGATCCGGATCCGCGCGTGAGGGCGGCCGCTGTGTCCGCCCTCGTCAGGATCCGTGCGGACGTCGCAGCGCGGGCCGTCGAGGCGCTCATCCGTGACGATGCGACGGCGCTGCCTGGTCTGCGCCTGGCGCGCGAAGTCCTGGACGACGGGGTCACGAAAGCCATTTCGGCGCGCGCGGCGGTCTCTGCGGACGCAGAAGTTCGACGGGCCGCGGTAGAGGCGCTCGGACGACAGACGACCCCAATCGCGGTGGCCGCTCTCACAACGCTGGCCGCCGGCTCCGAGCTGGCGGGCGACGTTGCCTGCGCGCTTGGCCGCTCGCCAAGCACCGCAGCCATGGGTGCCATCGAGGCCATGGCCGGTTCGGCGGCCGTGACGCGGCTCGCCGCGCGCGCGTACTTCGTTCGTCGCTACGAACGCGGAGAACGAAGCCTGCGACTCGACGCCCTCGTCGAATCGCTCGCCCGCTCGGCGGACCCGTCGAACCGGGCCGTCGGCGTCGAGATTCTCGTCGCTTTGGGTCAGGCATCCATCGAGGGCGCTCTGGCCGACGGCGATGCGGCGGTGCGCCGGGCCGGCGTTTTGGGTTCGATCGCACGCTGGACGCCCGGGACGGGCGAGCTGCTTCTCTCCCGGCTGGCCGTCGAGCCCGACGCGTCGACCCGCATCGTCTTGGCCACCGGCTTGATCGACGGCGATCCCCACGAGATCGTCCCGACGTCTCGGCTCGTGCAACGTCTTCGGGCGGGCGGCCCCGACGCGCCCCTGTCGGCGCTGGCGCTCGCCGCGAGGTCGAGCGAGGCGGGTGCCGTCGTCGACCAAACCATTCTCTCCCGTGACCCCGTGATGCGCGCGCAAACGCTTCGGGGTCTAGGAGCCAGTCGAGGCGACGACGTCGTCGGGCGGATTGTGGCTGCTTACGCTTGGGAAGGCGATGCGGACGTGCGACGGGCAGCCATCGAAGCGCTCACGAGGCATCCCGCCGAGGCGGCGATGGCCGGAAGGTCGACGCTCATGCACGCCTCGTCGATGGATCCGGACGAAGGCGCCCGCTGGACGGCTGCGCGGGCGCTCGATGGCATGCCCCCCGAGCGCACGATGAACGGCGACGGCACGCCCCGAGCGATAGCATGGCTGCGCCTCGCGCCGACGGCGGGTTCGTCGGGGCTTCCCGGCGAGACGGCACTGGTCATTCGCAGTGACGGCGTGGCCGTTCCGGTTGCGTTTGACGACGACGGGTATGCGCTCGTGCCGGGAATGCCGCCGGGCGAGGCAACGCTGCGGCTTGCGCCGCGACTTCCGCCGTACTCTTCTCAAGCGCCATGAACCGACGCCCGCCCGCCCCATCGCCCGAGTCGCCGGAACCGGTCGAGCCCGTGGCCTTCGAGGCGGCCATCAAGCGGCTGAACGAGATCGTCCAGAGTCTGGAGCGCGGGGACTTGCCACTCGAAGAATCGCTCCGGCTGTTCGAAGAGGGCGTGCGCCTCTCGCGTGCCTCTCAGCGTCGCCTCGACGCGGCGGAGAAGCGTGTCGAGCAGCTCCTCGCCGTCGACGACCACGGGCAGGCAAGAACCTCGGCATTCGCAACCGACGCGGCCGAGGACGACGACGAGGACGGCCGCGTGGATCATGCGGTCGCGCCACGTTCGTAGCTACGCGATCGCAGCCCTCGAGAACGAGAGCGCAAGGGTTCGCGGCTCCGATCGAGCGCGCGCAGTCACCGCCCGATCGCCCCCCGAACCACCCACCCCTCGCTTGCGTATTTTTCCCCGTACTTCACCGGGTACCACCCGTCGGAGACGGTGCCGACGCGAAGCGTCGTTCCGCGCGGCAGCCGCGCGAGCACTTTGCCCGTCCTCGGGGCATCCCGAATGATGGCCGCATCCCACTGGACGAAGGCGGGCGCGTCGCTCGCCGCACCCCCCGCCTGCGCCAAGGGCGCCGCCCCGGCGCTCGACTCGGCAAAAGGAGCCGTCGTGAACGTCACCGGGTACGCCACGGCGTAGCGCGCGTTGTCATGCGTCACCGACGCGACCGGGGTCCCGGCGAGATCGCTTCTCGCACACGCCAGAAGCGCTTCGGCGTCCGGAACGCTCGAACGCCCGTGACCGAGCTCGACGCCCGTCGTCCCGTGCACGAAGTCGAGGCGAAGGACAAGACGCAGCTTGCCCGCCGCGCCCCGCGCCGCCGGGCAGCTGCCGAGCTTTCGGAGTCTCGGCGAGACCAGCGCGTCGAGGCCCGACAAGGCACCGCAATCGGCTCCCTTGAGCGCCTCACCATCAGTCGAGTTGCAGGAGACGACAGAGCCCCGTCCGACCGCCACCGCCGACGGATCGCCGCCACGTGCCGGCGCCCCCGGGCTGTCCGCGGCAGACTGTGAGCCCGTCGCAGGTGCTCCTTGCGCCTCGGATGCGCTGGCCGGCGCGGGCGCCGGAGGCGGAGCGGCCAGAGCGGTCGTGGCGAGTGCTTGTGGCCCGGAGCTGCTTGCGCGCAGCGGAGGCGCCATCGCCATCGCGGGGACCCCGGCCGCGGGAGCGCCCGTCACGGAGGACTCGGGGCTGGCCGACGAGGAAGGGGTCGCTGCCTCCGGAACGCTCGCGCCAAGCCGGATCCCGGCGAGACGCGGCCATGCGACCCCTGCGACGAACCCGATGCCGGCGAGAACGGCAATCTTCGTCCACGCCGGTCGGTCCGCATTTGCAGGCGGAATGTCGACGGCCGGCGAGAGGTTGGTGTTCGACCGGCGGGGAGCCACGGCGCACGATTATCATACGCGCCGGCGGGTACGCGAAATCATGGCACTTGGGAGGTGGCTGGTGGGCCGTCGACCCGCCAGCTCTCGCGCAGAAGCTTTGGGGCCACTATGGGTATTTCAACCGCATTGGCAACCAAGACCTCGGCCGCCGTGCTCGCTTGCCCATCGTGGTTGCCCGATCCAGGCGAGCGGTTAGCGCCGGCCGGACGGGGTATCGTCGAGCTGTCCGAGCGTTACCTTCGTTTCGAATCGCGCCGCAGCGCGCTGCACGTGAATCGTCACCGAGCGACCGACGCCCGCCGTGCTGGCCAGCCATTGGAGCTGCGCGGATCGGTCGATTGTCTGCCCTTCGAAGGCCAGGATCAAATCACCGGGCTGCAGACCCGAGCGGTCGGCTGCTCCACCGGGCTCGACGTACTCGATGATGGCCCCCGACAGACGATTGCCCTCGGGGAACCCCAATGCCTTCCGATCGTCGCTCGTCAGTTGATGGACATCGACGATGCGAATGCCGAGGGCGCTCCGGGTGACGTGACCGTCGCGCAGCAGCATGGGAAGCAGCTGTTTGACCATGTTGATCGGGATGGCGAACCCGATGCCTTGCGCGTCGCCGCGAATCGCGGTGTTGATCCCCACGACTTCGCCCTTCAAGTTGAGGAGCGGGCCTCCCGAGTTGCCCGGATTGATCGAGGCGTCGGTCTGGAGAAAGTCGTAGTAGCCGCCCTGGTCGAGTGGAACGTCTTGACGGGTGCGGCCCTTGGCGCTGACGATGCCGGCGCTCACGGTATGCGACAGTCCGAAGGGGTTGCCGATGGCGACCACCCAGTCTCCGACGTCCAAGGCGTCGGAGTCGCCGAGGACGAGCGGCTTCAGGTCCTTTGCATCGATTCGGACGACGGCGATATCGGTGACCGGGTCGGTCCCGACGACTTTGCCTGGGAACTCTCGATCGTCGAAGAGCTTCACCTGGATGAGCTCGGCACCTTGCACGACATGGTTGTTCGTCAGGACGACACCGTCCCTGTCGACCACGAAGCCCGTGCCCAGCCCGCGCATTTCGCCGTGCCGCCGTCTGTGGGTGAACGGCGAGATCTCGACCTCTTCGCCAACGGTATTGATGGTGACGACGCTCCCGTCGGCCGTATGCGCAATCGGGGCAAAGCTGACCGGCTCTGCGCGGACCCCGACATCGGCGGTCGTCGGGGGAGCGGGGCGGGGCGCTGGCGCCGCCACACTGGCGACGGGCGTCGCGCCGGGAGGAATCGGGACATGCCCCTCATCTTCCGGCAGAAATCGGCGATTTCCGCAGCCGATGGCGAGAATGCACCCTGCGAAGACGATCGCTCGGTTCGTAGGCGCCCGCATCACTTCGTTTTCGTCAGCTCCACGTAACGCATGCGTAGGTCGAAGAGAATCTGACCCAACAGGCGCTCCTCTTCGCCCGACAAGTTGCCTCTCGTGCGCTCTTCGAGCATCGCGATGAGGTCAATTGTCTGTCGGGCGAGCGGCAAGTTCGTCTCCAGCTGGCCCGTCTCGGGATCGGGCGCCTCGCCGAGATTCATGAGCGCTGAATGACTGAGCGACAGGATGAACGTCGAAAAGTCGATTCGAGGGAGGGCCTCCTCCGCTTCCTGGTTCGTGCTCTCGCTGCTCACGCCATCCTCCGCGAGCGGATCAGTCCTCACGCCCGCCGAGCGCCGGCTGCCAGTGCGTGAGCGACTCGCTCTCTTCGATGACGTCCGGGAGCTGAGACAGGTGCTTTTCGACCTCCTTGTCGTCGATGAGGCCCTTGCGCAGGTTTCGCTCGCGGACGCGGACGTCCCAGTCCCAAGGGTTGATAATCTTCGTCGTGTTACCGGTGGCCATGGCGCTCTCCGTCTCGTCCGCTTGCGCGGACGGTGTTCAGTTGAAGCCGCGCCCGACGCGCACGGGCTCATGCTTGTGGTCGCAGTCGGGGCCGTGCGCGTGTTCGTGCGCGTCGTCGAAGTCGGCCGCGGCCCGTTCGATTTCGAGCTCCGTCGCCGGACGAACGTCGAGGACTTTGACCATGTAGCGCAAGGTCATCCCTGCCAGCGGATGGTTTGCGTCGACGACGACGCGGTCATCGTGGACTTCGACGACGCTCATCGCAATCTCGTCGCCATCGGGGGATTCGGCCACGAACTCGTCGCCCACCTCGACGCCGCGCGGGTCCGGGAGCTGCTCACGGTCGACTTCGAGCACGAGACCGTCGTCGTATTCCCCGTAGCCGGCGTCGGCCGGTACGACGACTTCGCGCTCGTCTCCGACCTGAAGTCCCGCGAGAGCGGCCTCGAGCCCCGGAACGAGCATGCCGTAGCCATGAACGTAGCGGATGGGCTCGGCTCCCTCGCCAGCGCTGTCGTCGAGAAGGTCGCCGCCCTCGTCACGAAGCTCGTAGTCCAGCGTGACGTGCGCGTTGGGCTGAATGGTGAGATCGCTCACGTTGGAGGGACCACTAGCGCGCCCGAACGGGCGCGTCGAGGGGGACGGTTCGTGCCGTCCCCCACCCGACACGTCGGAAATTTGGTGGTCCGGCCAGCGAGGCGGGCATGGCGCGGGCTTCTGCTTGGTAGGCTCACGGACCGTCGAAAATGAAACGTGGCCGGCTTGTCTGGATCGGAGCGCTCGCGCTGCTCGCGCTGGTTGGCGCTTTCGCGTGGCGATACAACCGAACTCATCAGCCGTCGCCCGTCACCTACCAGACCGCGGCGGCATCGCATCGGCGCGTCGTCGGTCGTGTGACGGCGACCGGTACGCTCCTCGCCACCGTGACGGTGCAAGTCGGCACGCAGGTCTCCGGGCGAATCCAAAAGCTTTTCGTGGACTACAACTCGCCGGTCACCAAAGGGGAAATCGTCGCGCGGATCGACCCGCTCCTCTTTCAAGCGGCGCTCGAGCAGGCGCGGGCCAACTACGCTTCGGCCAAGGCGGCACTGACGAGCGCCAAGGCGCAGGCCGAGCTCGCGAAAAAGCAAAGCGCCCGATCGAACGCGCTCTTTCGCGAGAATCTCGCCGCTCAGCAAGATGTCGACACGGCGCAATCGAACGCGGACGTCACCGCCGCCCAAGTCGACGTGGCCGCGGCGGCCCTGGCGCAGAGCCAAGCGCAGCTGCACCAGGCCGAGACGAACCTCTCGTACACCGACATCGTCTCGCCGATCGACGGCACGGTCATCTCGCGAAGCGTCGACGTCGGACAGACCGTGGCTGCGTCGCTCCAGGCCCCGGTCCTCTTCACGATTGCCGAAGACCTGCGCAAGATGCAGGTGAATACGAATGTTTCCGAGGGCGACGTGGGCCGCCTCGAGCAAGGCATGACCGCCGTCTTCACGGTGGACGCTTATCCCGGCCAGCGCTTTCGAGGTCGGGTCAGCCAGATTCGAAACGCGGCGACGACCGTTCAGAACGTCGTCACGTACGACGCCGTCATCGACGTCGACAACTCGGATCTTCGTCTGCGCCCGGGAATGACGGCGAACGCCATGATCGTCTACGCCGATCACAGGGACGTGCTCGTCGTTCCGAACTCTGCCCTGCGCTTTCGGCCACCGCCCGAGGCAGACGTTCGCCCACCGCCGCGCGGCGATTCACCCGAAGGGCGATCCAATCGACAGGCGCGAGAGACGCACGACGCTCGCGACACGCGTCAGGGCCGCGATGGCTCCGATTCGCGCGAATGGTCCGACGGGGGTGACACGAAGACCATCTGGTCCTTGCGCGGCACGGTGCCCGCCCCCCTTATCGTTCACGTCGGCCTCTCCGACGGCAGCTTCACCGAAATCGCCTCGGGGGACTTGAAGGATGGCGACCCCGTCATCGTCGATGCGACCGTCAGCGGCAAGGCGGCGCCTTCGACGACCGCGACGAGCAACTTCGGACGAGGCAGGCCATTTTGACGTCCGAGCGCCTCGTCGTTCTCGAAGACGTGGCGCGCGTGTACCCGACGGGTGACACCGAAGTGCGCGCGCTCGATGGCGTCTCCCTGTCAATCGAACAGGGCGAATTCCTTGCCATCATGGGGCCGTCGGGATCGGGCAAGTCGACCCTTATGAACGTCCTCGGTTGCCTGGACCGCCCGACGCGAGGCCGCTACACGCTGGCCGGGCGCGAGGTCTCCCGACTGACCAAGGGAGAGCTCGCCGAGGTGCGTAACCGAGTCCTCGGTTTCGTGTTCCAGAGCTATAACCTCTTGCCGCGCACGAGCGCGCTCGAGAACGTCGAGGTTCCGCTCCTCTATCAGGGCGTTCGGGGCCGCGAGCGCCGGCGGCGAGCCGTCGAGGCGCTCGAGCGCGTGGGGCTCGGCGCCAGGGTCGGGCACAACCCGAACCAGCTTTCGGGGGGACAGCAGCAGCGTGTGGCGATTGCTCGGGCGCTCGTCACTCGTCCCCGGCTCATCCTGGCCGACGAGCCGACCGGCAACCTCGACTCGCGCACCAGCGTCGACGTCATGGCGCTATTTCAGGAGCTCGGCGGTCAGGGGATCACCGTCGTGGTCGTCACCCACGAGGCCGACGTGGCGGAGTACGCCTCGCGCGTCATCGTCGTCCGAGACGGTCGCGTGCGTTCGGACGAACGACGCTCTCCGAAGGTGGCGGCGTCGAGCGGGAGCCCGACATGAGCGTATGGCAGACGCTTCGTGTCGCGTGGAGGGCGCTCTTTCGCAACAAGCTCCGTTCGTTCTTGACGATGCTCGGAATCATCATCGGCGTCGGGGCGGTCATCGCCATGATGGCGATTGGCGCGGGGGCCAAGGCGCAGGTCGAACAGGCGTTCGCCGCCATGGGAACGAACCTGCTCATCATCTTGCCAGGGTCGACGACGTCGGGCGGCGTCCGCGGAGGGTTCGGTTCGATGCCGACGCTGACCAAGGACGACCTCGAGGCCATTCGCACGCAGATTTCGACGGTGAAGAGCGCAGCACCGGCGCTTCGTTCGAGCCAGTCGCTCGTGAGCGACGCAGCGAACTGGACGACCGGCGTTACCGGAACGACCCCCGACTACTTCGATATCCGCAACTGGCCGATGCAGCTCGGTCAAAGGTTCAGCGACTTCGACGTGGAGGGGGGCGCGAAGGTGGTCGTTCTCGGGCAAACCGTCGCCGAGAAGCTCTTCGGGCAGAACGCCGACCCGGTCGGCGAGACCGTCCGCATCGGTTCGACGCCCTTCAGTGTTGTGGCCGTCGCGATCCAAAAGGGCCAGTCGAGCAGCGGCCAGGATTACGACGACGCGGCGTTCATTCCGATGACGACCTACGAGCAAAAAATCCAGGGCGGTCTCAATAACTACCTGCAGGGAACGATTTACGTCGAGGCCGTATCGTCGAGTGACATCGATCGCGCGGAGCGGGGCATCACCGCACTGCTTCGGGAGCGGCATCACCTTTCCATGCGCGAAGACGACGACTTTTCCATCCGAAATATGAGCGAAATCGCCGGAGCTCGCCAGCAAGGAGCGGAAACGATGACGATGCTCCTCGCGAGCGTGGCGGCCGTTTCGCTCCTCGTCGGCGGGATTGGCATCATGAACATCATGCTCGTCAGCGTGACGGAACGAACGCGCGAAATCGGCCTCAGAATGGCGCTCGGGGCAAAGCCGCACAACGTTCTCATGCAATTTCTCATCGAGGCGCTCGTCCTCTCGCTCGCAGGGGGCGCGCTCGGCATCGGGCTCGGTCTCGGCATTGCCCGCGTCCTCACGCTGCGGTTCGGCTGGGCCACGCTCGTTCAGCCGGACGTCATCGCGGTCTCGGCGCTCTTCAGCGCGACGGTCGGGATCGTCTTTGGGCTCTATCCCGCGCGCAAGGCATCTCAGCTCGATCCCATTGATGCGCTTCGTTACGAGTGACCGGCCATCGGCTTCGCGCGCCCCACCGCCGGCGCCTGATCGGCTGCGGCGCCCGATCGGCTGCGGCGCCCGATCGGCTGCGGCGCCCGATCGGCTGCGGCGCCCGATCGGCTGCGGCGCTTGTCGATGCCGGAGCCGTGGAGCCGACGGGTGGACAGCGCGGGATCCGACCGTTCAGGGCGATCCTTCGATCGCTTTACGGTAGCGCTCGCGCCGCGCGCTGTCCTTGAGAATTTCGTACGCTTCTTCGAGAACGCTTGCGATGAGACGGACTCCGTCGGCCAAATCGGCCACCTCCGGAGACAGCAGGCGGGAAGGCTCGAATGCGCGCCGCAGCTCGAGAAAGGCGCGCTTCACTTCGTAGCCGGTCGCGTCCCGCGGGACTCCGAGCACTGCGAAATAATCGCCGTCCTCGACCAGCTGCAAGCGCGCCTGGACGCGCTCTCTCGTTGCTGCAGCGTCAATGGCGCAAGCTTGGGGATCCATCGAACCCACCGCCCCGGAGGCGTGATCCACCGCGCGAAGGACCTCGAGCACGCCGAGGTGCGTCAACGCCAGCAGTGAAGTGACGAAATCCTCGTCGCGAGCCCGAGCGAGTACTTCGCCGATCGTTGCGCCGGCCGAGCCGCGAACGATCTCGAGCTCTGACGGCGTGAGCCCGCACTCGTCGAGCAACTCGCGCGACGAGCCTGGACCGAGACGAGAGGCTGCGCCACCGAGACGTTCCAAGGCGTTCGTCGGAGCGATGACGCGCCGCACGCCTTCGACCAGCACCTCCGCTCCGGTCGCCCCGCCAAATACGCTCGGCTCGCTCGCCAAACGGCCCACCGGATCGCTCTCGAACGTCGCGCGCGCCGAAGGCATTTGCAGAGCCCGACCGAGCAACCACTCGGCGTGAGCACGCAGGATCGGCCACATCTGATCCTGCAGCAGGTAGCCGCGGGCGACGAGCGCCGCCCCCGCGTGGCGGCCGAAGGGGGGAAACCTCGACGCGAGGCGCCGGACGGTCTCGCGCGGCAGGTCTCCGCGCACCCCGAGGAACGCCATGAGCGATTCGTCTTCGGCCGCCGACGCACAAGTGACGACGTCCCCCTCTCGAAGAGCGACGCGACGCTCGATCGCTTCGTGTGCAAGGCAAAGTGCTCCCGACGACCTCGCGGCGATCGCCCGCCCGACGATGCGAAGAGCCTCGCCCATCTCGGCTTCGGGGCGCGTGCCTCTCGGCCGAGGTCCCGCCCACGGTCCCGCTCTCGAAGGCGCGCTGGCAAGTCCGCCACGGCCCGCGGCGACCGTCGGGTCGAAGCGCTCGCCCGATTCCGGCGGGCCCGAGCTGCGGAGACCCAAGGCCGATGACGCCGCGGATCGAGTCCGTAGCGGCGGCTCGTCTCTTGGCGGCACGTCCGTTTTTTTCACGCCTGCCGGCTCTTCGCCGTCCCCCGTTGCGGGCGTGGCCCCGATCCCTGTCGCCGCAACGCTCGTACGCGGCGGTCCGCCGTCGGTCGTGCGGTCTCGCGTTCCGCGCCCCGAGGTCGACGGATGGCGGCCGACGGATGAGTCGGTCTCGTCGTCGACGTCGAGCGGTTCGTCGAGGGCGGCAAGCAACTCGGCCGGAAGAACCGCTTCGAGCTCCTGCTCGGGCGACGGTCCCATGTCTTCGTCCGAAACGAGCGGGATGCGCCGCTCTGCCTCGGCCAGAAGATTCTGAAGCTCGCGGCTGACGGGCGGCGCCAGGCTGAGTAGCTTGGGGATGGAGACCTTCGACGCGGGCATCGGCGGCTCCGAGAACGTTGCGCTCTCGGCCAGCCCCGACGATCCTCGCCGGACGACGAGCGGCGGTACGCTTGGGCGCGCGGCCCCCCCTTCGGTCGAAGGGGGCGGCAGGCTCGACGGGCGCTCGCGAGCCCCCCCGGTCAGCGACTCGATTTGCCGGACCATCGACGCAACGTCGATCGGCCGGGCAGACCACCCGCTGCCCTCGTGGGCGAGAGCCTCGTCGAGGCTTGCGATTGCTCCGCCCGGTACGGCCACGAAAAGGACGTGAACGTCGTCGGCCTGAGGCAGTTCGCGCATGCGGGCAACGATGTCGAGCGCACCGTGGCTGTCGGCGTCGACCAGCACGACGCGAGGGTGCTGAACGGCGACGCGGGCAACGAGCATCGAGAGCGGGACGTCCACAACCGCATAGCCGGCCGCTCTCAAGGCGTGGGCCACCTGCTCGGCTTCCGCGGTCGGGTCGCTCACGAAGACGACGGGCGTGTCAGCGCCGGGGACCGCGTCGGAGCCGCCGTTGCCCAACAAGCGTCACTCTCCGGATCGGGGGAGACCGCCAGAACGTCCCCGCGCCATTCGCTCGCCGAGCGCGGCGCCAACCTTGGGGAGCACGCCCGCCCCCCAGACCAAAACGAAGATGAAGAGCACGATGGCGAGCTCACCTCGGCTCAGCGTGACCATGCGTTCATCCATACCACGCGCTCGAGACAATCGGACGCATCCGATGAGGAACGACGGTGTGTGCATTCGGCCCTCACGGATCCCTCCTCCTACCCGCCCGGACATCGACTCGGTGGGTCTCTGCGAGATGCACTGGGCCGCGCAGAGGACGGCGTGGGGTCGAGCGCTCGGCACCGTGAAAAATCGAACGAAAGGGCGGCGGACGGGAGCCCCGTCCGTGGCCCAGGCGGAGACCTCGGCGGGGTTTCGAAGAAAATCGAACGAAACGCCGGCGGATGGGAGCCGGCTGGCGCCCTCAGGCCACCGTCGGTACATCGAGGACGGGTATGAGCCGGAGTTCGAGCGCCTTGCCGCCCCCGTCGCGCCTGACTCGGGCGCGGCAGCGCTTGGCCGAATCTTGGCGGCGCAGGCGACCCTCGATGGTGATGTGGGCCAAGTGGCTCTCCGTCACGGCGCTCGCGGGATCCATCCTCGCTGGGGGCGCCCTCGCAATCATCGTCGGCCATTACGAAGGGGGCCTCAGCGTCGAGGAGCTCCGCAAGTACCAGGCGCCGCAGGTCACGCGGGTGCTCGCCCGGGACGGCACCGTGCTCGCCGAGCTCTTCACGCAACGGCGAACGGTCGTCTCGATCGCCTCGCTTCCCGCGCACGTCAAGCTTGCCATTTTGGCCGCCGAAGACGCGGCCTTCTACGAGCACGAAGGCCTCAACTACTGGGGCATCGCCCGGGCGATGCTCGTCAATCTGCGGGCACGAGGCACGCGCCAGGGCGGGTCGACGATCACGCAGCAGGTCGTCAAGAATCTGCTGCTCAACTCGCGCGAGCGAACATTCGCCCGCAAGGTGCGCGAAGCGCTGCTCGCGCGGCGTCTCGAGCGGAGTCTCAGCAAAGATGAAATTCTCGAGCTCTATCTCAACAACATTTACCTCGGACGGGGCCGCTACGGCATCGAAGAGGCGGCTCGCGACGACTTTGGCAAGAGCGCGAGCGATTTGACGATCGCCCAGGCGGCTCTCATTGCGGGGCGCATCGCGAACCCCCGGGACTTTCACCCTCGAGCGAACCCCGCCGCGGCACTCGGTCGGCGCACGTACGTCCTCGAACAGATGCGCGCGAAGGGCTTTCTCACCCAGGCGCAGTTCGCCGCCGCGAAGGACGAGCCCCTCGTGCTCGCCCCGGTCGAGGACGTTGAGGGCGGGCTGGCGCCCGAAGCCGTGGAAATAGCCCGTGCGGCCCTCGACCACC
Organism: Polyangiaceae bacterium; assembly: GCA_050013115.1. Lineage (GTDB taxonomy): Bacteria > Myxococcota_A > Polyangia > Polyangiales > Polyangiaceae > Palsa-1150. Next base: position 70,297 of record JBEKFX010000024.1, on the reverse strand, counting down.
TCGAGCCCGAACAGGCCCGTCTCGGCGGTTTCCGAATCGTGACGTCGATTGACCCGCGGCTCCAGGCCGCCGCGCGCAAAGGCATACGCGATGCGCTGGCCGCCTACGACAAGCGCCATGGGCTAGAAGGGCCGCTCAAAGCGACGGCCGTCGCCGCCAGGCGAGGTCGCGGCTCCCGGCAGCGCGACGCGCCCGATGCGTTCGAGGGAATGCCGAGCTTCGAGCAGCACAAGGTCCTCGTTGGCGTCGTCGTCGCGACGGACGATGCGGCGGGAACCTTCGACGTGCGCGTCGGAGCTGTCGTCGGCGTCGTGTCTCTCGCCGATTTCGGCCGCTACAACCCCTCCAAGCTCGCGCCGAGCGCGTTCGCACCGCTCGGCGCGCGGGTGCGGGTCAGTCTTCTCGCGCCTGCTCCGGAGCCGCCCGGTAAAGTTCCCCTTCGTTTGGAGATCGGCCCCCAAGGGGCGGCGGTGGCCATCGACGTCCGAACCCGTTCGATCGTCGCCATCGTCGGGAGCTACGAAGGGCTGGCCGGCGCGCTCGACAGAGCGACGCAATCGCGTCGGCAACCCGGGTCGACCTTCAAGCCGATCGTCTACTCCTACGCGATCCATTCGCGACGCTTCACCCCGGCGACGCTCGTCGACCCCAGCCCCGAGATTTTCGAGGGGGGATACCGCCCGAGCAACTTCGAAGGTTGGGAGGGGCGCGATCCGCTGCGGCTGCGTGAAGCCCTGGCGAACAGCGTCAACGTCGCATCGGTGCGCGTCTTGCGCGACGTCGGCCCCGCCAACGTCGTCGCCTGGGCGCAGGCACTGGGCATCGAGTCGCCCATGGGCGCCGATCTGTCGCTCGCCCTTGGAAGCTACGAGCTCCGGCCCCTCGAACTCGCTGGGGCGTACGCGACGTTTGCCGCCGGAGGCGTTTACGAACAGCCGCACCTCGTCGAGCGCATCATCGCCCCGGACGGAAAGGACTTGCCCCTCCCCGCACCACCGCCGCCGCGCCGCGTGCTCGACGAGGCCGAGGCCTACGTCGTGACGAGCATGCTCACGAGCGTCATCGACCACGGGACAGGGGTGCGCGCGAAGACGTTGGGCCGCACCGTCGCGGGGAAGACCGGCACCTCGAACGGACCGAAAGACACATGGTTTGCCGGCTACTCAGCCGATGTGACGGAAGTGACCTGGGTCGGATACGACGACGGGCACGTACTCGGCGGCGGGGAGCAAGGCGGTCTGACCGCCCTGCCCGCCTGGGTCAGCTTCATGAAGGCCGTCGAGGAGGGAAGGCCGCGGGTCGATTTTGCCCGCCCTCCCGGCGTCTCGACCGTGACGATCGATGCGGCGACCGGCAAGCTGCCGTACGCCGACGACCCCGCTGTTCTCGATGAAGTCTTTCTCGCCGGGACGGAGCCGACCGAGGCCGCGGCCGCACCGTCGCAGCCGGGCCTCGACGCGGGCGCGACCGAGGGCGAGGAGTCTCGAGCCACGAAGCCGCTCGCTCCGACCGGAGCCGCGCCGTGAGCCGGGTCCGGACTGCCCACGTCGGGCTCGGCGTCGTCGCGGCGCTCTGGGCGGCGAGTCTGGCACCTCGCGCGCAGGCATCGACTTCCGGCTCGGGCTCGGGAGCCCTCGATGCGGTCTCCCGCGGCGCCGCGGCTGCGCTGTCCAGGCTACCCCCCCATGCGCTGATCGTCGCCGGGCCCTTGACGACCGATCAGCCGGCGCCAAAGGGCGACGAACTCGCGCTGCGAATCGCCGCGATCATTGCCGGTCGGCTCGCCGGCGGGGCGCAAGCCCACGGCCAAACGGCGCCGCTCGGCCCGGCCCTCGCCATCGCCCGTCGGTCCTCGGTGCTGGTGTTCGTGCAAGTCGCCTTGGCGGTGGGCGACTTGCGCGTGACCCTCGATGTCTACCCGATCGCGGACAACGTGTGGGATCGGGTCCGCCATCCATCGCCCGCCCCCACGATCCACGGCTTCGCTTCGGCTCACGTGGACGCCGAGGTGCGCAGTTTTCTCGGTCCGCTCCTGCTCGAGCAGACCCACCTCGACCGTGCCAAACACGACGAGGGCGACGTTCTTGCGGTGGGTTGCGGTGACGTGGACGGGGACGGGGGCAATGAAATCGTCCTCGTCACGAGGTCGCGCGTCTCGCTCGGAAGGCTTCGCGCTGGTGTTTTTCTCGTGGAACGAGCCGCGCCGTGGGCGACCCTCGCGGTCCGAGCCCCCGTTGCCATGCGCTCGCCGCTGGCCTCCGCCGTCGTCGTCGAAGGTGCCGTGGAAGTCGGCTCGACCGATCGCGGATCCGTCGCACTCGGGCCCGACCTCGGCTTGTCAGCCGCGATCGCCGGATTGCCCGCCTGGGGTGGCTCCAGCGTCGTTTGCCTCGCGGCCGAGCCGGCCGCCGGGGCTTTCGACGGTGCGCCGGTCGATTGCGCGATGAGCCGTGACCCCAAGCCGGTGCTGTCGGTCCCGGCCCCTCGCTTCGACACGTTTGCGGCCGCCGACGTCGCCGGGATCGACGGGCGTGAGCTGCCGATCGTCGCGGTGCGCGAGCCGAACGGCACGCTTCGCATCAAGCTCGGTGAATCCGTCGTTGTTCCTGCGGGTGCGTTCGGGGCTCAGCTGGCCGTCGGCGATTTCGATGAGGACGGTGTTCCCGACGTGGCCGCGACGGCGAACGGCGAGGACGACGCCATCCGGATCTATAGCGTCGACCCGGGCGCGACCGACCTCCGTCTTCGCGTCGAATTTCCGGCGCCGGACGGCGTCCGGGCCCTAGGCATCTGCCCGCCGGAGGCCAACGGGGAGCCGGCACTCGTCGCGGTCGTCGGTGACGAAATCTGGCTCATGCGCGCAGCCCCCTCGCTTACCGGCGCATCGGCGTTGCCTTCGCCGGCGTCGCCCTTGCCCTCGACCGCACCGCCTTCGAAGCCGTCCGCACCGGCTCGTCTGCCATGATGACGCGCCGGGCGATCCTCGGCGCCGCCGGGGCCCTTCTGGCTTCGACCGCTTCGATCAACGTGAGCAGCGCCCGAGGTCGACCTCTCTACGGCAGCCGCATCGCCGTGCACGTGCCATGGCCGCTCGGTCGGGTCGATCCCCATCGCGTCGATGACGTTGCGGCGGCTTGCTTCGGCGAGGCCCTCTTCGACACGCTCTACGCCCGCGATTCAGCCGGCGCGTTGGTTCCGTCGCTCGCCGAGGCGGAGCCAGAGCCTCGCAAGGGCGGCCTGCGGGTCGCTCTTCGCTCCGGTCTTCGCTTCGCCTCGGGCGCCATATGCGATGCGCGGGCGGCCGCTGTCTCAATCGAGCGCGCTCGGGCTTCCGACGCTGCGGCGTGGCTGACCGACGTCGCCCCGGCCCGCGTCGATGCCGGGGCTCTGCTTTTTGCGGGGCACGACCCGCGCAGACTGGTGCGCGCGCTCGCTTCTCCCGCGGTCGCCATCGTACCCCCGCACTTTGCCCCCGAGCGGCCGGACGGCACGGGCCCCTTTCGCGCCGAGCCGAAGCCCTGGGGGCTGCGACTCGCCCGCAATACGCTGGCCGCGGCAGGTCCCTCGTTTCTCGACGTCATCGACCTCCAACGGGCGGCCGACCTCGCGACGTCTCTTCGGGCATTCGAAAGTGGGGTCGACGACCTCGGCTGGCTGGGGTCGTTTCTTCACGAGCCTCGGACCGCCGCCCAGGACTTCGACGGAGGCGCGGTTGCATGGGCCATTCTGCGAACGGGTCGTGACGCGGGTCCGCTCGACGTCCCAGGCATGGCGCAAACCCTGGCCGATGGGGTTTCTTACGCGTCGCTCGAGGCCCTCGTCGTCGGCCCGGCGTGGACGTCGGGTTCGGCCCGCTGGACAGGTCCGCCGTGTGACCTCCTCGTTCGCGAGGACGCTCCTTGGCTCGGCGAAGTCGCTCGCGCCATGTGTGCGGCGCTGTCGGCGCCATTGCACGAGGTGACCCCGCGCGCCGTGCCGGCCGCGGACTTTGCCCTTCGGCGCTCGACCCGATCGTTCGTGCTCATGCTCGACGTCGCACGGCCAATCGGCCCCGGCGACTTCGGGACGCTGCTTGGGCTTGCCGCCGCGGACGGTGAGGCGACGGCTTCGGCGATCGCGCGCCATCCTCCCCTCGGCGGCGTGACTCCGCGCACGGCCACGCGAACGATGCGCATCGGTGTCGCGGCGGACGTTCGCTTGCAGGGAGGGCGCGCGTCCGACCTCGTCCTGCCGCCATCGCCATGGGGACGCGGCATCGACTGGGGCGGCGTGTCCCGTGTGCGCGGTGTCGATCGAAATTGAAGCGGATCCTTCGGTCCAGCTTGAGTCCGCGCGCCGGGCGGACCTACCGTCGGCGCAACCCATGCGTCTGGCTCCGCGACTCGTTTTGGCATTCGGGTCGATTGCCGTCCTGTCGGTCGCCGGTCTCGGCTACGCGCTCCGTGAGGATCGCAGGGCCAGCGAAACGCGACGTTTCGAACGGGAAGTCGGCGCCGCGTGCGACCACGTCGTTTCCGAGGTCGGTCGACAAGCCGAGAGCGACGTGCGGCTCATCGCGGGCGCTTGCCAATCGGGTGAGCTCGTCGACCGAGCCCTCATCTGGCTCGAGGGCGGTACGCTCGAGGATCGTCGACTTGCGTTGTCGCGCCTCGTTCCGGAGGAGCGTCGGGCGTTCGATCTCGACGAGCTCGCCCTGGCGGACGGTGAAGGTAACCTTCTCGGGCAAGATCCCATTTCGCTTCTGCGGCTGCAACGTGGAGACGTTCGCGCTCTCGTCGACGGAGACACCGATCACTACGAGCTTCGTTCTCGTCCGAGCCCTGCGCTCGTAGCCCGCTGCCGGAAGCCCGGGGCCGGCGGGCACGCCGTCGCCCTCGTCGGCGTCCGGCAGATCGGACCCGTCGTCACCCGTCTCGAGCGGACCCTCGACGTGCGGGTCACCCTCGGGTCGCCCACCCCACCGACGCCCGACCGCGTCGAAGCCACGTGCCAGCTGCGCGATGCGGCCGGCCGCTCGCTCGGCATCGTCGTCGACAAGCCGAAGACCGAGCTTGTCGAAAACCTCCGCCGCATCGATCAGACCGTGCTGTGGGCGGGCATGAGCTCGGTCGGTCTCGCCCTCGTTCTCGCCGTGCTGCTCGCGCGGAGCATCGGCCGGCCCATCGCGGAGCTCGCCGCCGAGGCTCTCAAGGTCGCGAACGGGCAAGCCCGACCGCTTCGCGTGAAGGGCGCGGGCGAGATCGGTGATCTTGCCTCGGCGTTCGACAAGATGCTGACGGATCTCGAAGGGACGCGGCGAAGGCTCGCCGCGTCGAGCCGTGCGGCGGCTTGGCGAGAAGTCGCCCGTCGCGTCGCGCACGAGATCAAGAATCCGCTCGCGCCCATCCGCGCGGCCGTCGAAACGCTCCGCCGGCTCCGGGCGCGGAACGACCCCGAGTTCGACGGATATTTCGACGAGGCGACGCGCATCGTGCTCGCCGAGGTCCACCGGATTGCGGACATCGTGACCGAGTTCACGCGCTTTGCGCGTCTGTCGCCGCCCCGCCCGCAAGGGATTGACATGGCCGAGCTCGCGCGCGACGTCGTGCGGTTGCACGAGGCGGTCGACGGGGGTCCGCGCGTCGAGCTCCAAGTTGCCGCGAGCGCGACCAGGGTCCATGCCGATCGGGATCAGATCGTGCAAGTCCTCACGAATCTCGTGCAAAACGCCATCGAGGCCGTCGAGGGCATGGGCCGGACCGGGCACGTGACGGTCATCGTCGGAACCGAGGGCAAAGAGCACGTCGCCGCAAGCGTTCTCGACAACGGTCCGGGCGTCGCCCCGCAAATCGCCGACCGCCTGTTCGAGCCGTACGCGACGACGAAGGCCAACGGGACGGGCCTGGGGCTGGCCATAGCCCAGCGCATCGCCATCGAGCACGGCGGCGAGCTGTCGCACACGCCGGCGGCGGGCGGGACTGGTACGGTGTTTAGGCTGGTCATTCCCGTTGCCGGTCCGTCAAAAGACGAAAGTGGGTCCGCCGGGACGTAAAGACGAGCGACCGCCCATGAACCCTTTGGAGAGCGAACCGCACGTCGGCGCGATCGTAGACACTCGCTACGAGCTTCGCCGACTCATCGCCCGCGGCGGGATGGGCCTCGTTTTCGAGGCGCATCACCGCTTCACACGACGCACCATCGCCCTCAAGCTCTTGCCCGATGCCCATCGGCCCAACAAGGAAGCTCGCGGTCGTCTCCTTCGCGAGGCCCACGCGTTGACGACCGTCCGGCATCCGGGCTTCGTCGAAGTGCTGGACGCCGGGGTGTGCGCGGACAACGGTCCGTACGTCGTTCTCGAGATGCTCGAGGGAAGGACGCTCGACGGCATTCTTGCGGCGCGCCGACAGCTTGGCATAAACGACGCCATCCAGGTGGGCCGACAAGTCTGCGCGGCGGTCGAACACGCTCACTCGTGCGGCGTGATTCACCGTGATCTCAAGCCGAGCAACGTCTTCGTGGCCCGAAGTCAGGTCGGCGCCGAGGTGGTCAAGCTCATCGATCTCGGGGTTGCCGCCGTCGCGCAAGAGCAGCTCGCGCATCTCGATCGCAAGCTCACGACGGCCCACGAGGTGCTCGGGACTCCGGAGTACATGGCGCCCGAGCAGCTCTGGGGGCGCGCCATCGATGAACGAACGGACGTCTACGGCATCGGCATGACGCTCTACGAGTGTCTGACCGGAGAGGTGCCTTACGTTGGAGCTTATCCGGACGTGCTCATTCAGGTCTCCAATGCGGTCCGAGTCCCCCGCGTGCACGATCGCCGCCCCGACATCGCGCCGGCGCTCGCCGCCGCCATCGAAAGAGCGCTCGAGAAGGACGCAACCGCTCGGTTTGGCTCGGCCGCGGCCCTCGGCCGCGCGCTCCTCGCCGCGGGTGGGGTCGATGCCGGGCCGACGTCGCTCTTGTCGGTCCCCGTCGACGATGCGCCGATGGGCGCGCCGATCAGCACCGAGCCCGTCGCCCAAGACGATCCTCCGGAGGAGGCCATCAAGCTTGTGCGGCGAAAGCCCGCGCGGCCCGGTGCGACTGCGGGGGGCGAGTGCACCGAAACGCCGCCGCGAAGGCGGCACTCGGCCCGCGCTCCGTACGTGACGCCCGTCTTTGTCGTGCCAGCATCGGGGCGGCCCATCGAAACACGGAGCGAGGAGATCAGCGCCGAGGGGATGCTGGTCGTTTCGCCCGTCGGGCTTGCGCTGGGCGAACGTCTCACGCTGCGCTTTGCCAGCCCGACGACCGGCGAGATTCTGGTCTTCTCCGGCCGTGTGCGTTGGACGCGCGACGGGCGTGGCAAGAGCGCCCTCGGTATCGAATTCGACGACGTCGCCCCCGCGGTTCGCGGAGTCATGGACGCTTACGTCACGAATTTGCGAGGGATCTCGCAGTAGACACGATGCGGCCTTCGCAATTCAAGGACGCGCGCGCGGCAACGGACGTTCGACGCGTCGCGCTCGTCATGGCCTTTGGCGCCGCTTCGTGCACTTCCCGAGGCGACCGGGTTCCGGAGGTTGCGTCGAACGGTGCGACCGCAAGCGAATGGACGGGCGACCGCGCGGACGGTTCACCTGCATCGGTCCCGGCGTCGGGCTCCCCCGGGCTCGCGGCGCGGCCGCCGAGCGGTCCAGGCGGGGCGCCGTGGGTTCTTCACGTTGGAGACTCCTTCGTCGACGCGTATTTCAAGCAGAATCTCGCGCCGCGCTTTCGCGCAGCGGGCGCAAAGTACGTCGTTCGCGCGACGACGGCGACGTATACGACGACTTGGGCGACCGACCCCGCCTTCGCGGATCTGCTCACGCGCCGCCCTTCGCTCGTCATCCTGACGCTCGGGGCGAACGAGTTCGACATCGCGAGCCCCGAACGGCATTCTTGGGCCGTCGAGGCGATCGCCCGCAAGGTCGCCCGCAGCGGCGCCGCATGCGTCTGGACGTCGCCACCGATGTGGACGCGTGACACCGGGATCGTCGCGGTCATCCACGACCACTGCGCCCCCTGCCTCTTTTTCGATAGCGACGCGGTGCTTGGCGGGCTGTCGCCCGATGAGCGGAGGGGAGACCACATTCACCCGAACCATCGCGGCGGAGCGCGCTGGGCCGAAGCGTTCTGGGATTGGCTCGGCCGCCATCGCGAGCACGGCGACCTGGTGGGCGGGCGAAGGCCAAACCGCCCGTTCGAGCGGCGCTGACGGCTCTGGTCGGGCGAAGGCCAAACCGCCCGTTCGAGCGGCGCTGACGGCTCTGGTCGGGCGAAGGCCAAACCGCCCGTTCGAGCGGCGCTGACGGCTCTGGTCGGGCGAAGGCCAAACCGCCCGTTCGAGGGGCGCTGACGGCCTTGGTCGGGCGAAGGCCAAACCACACCCCAGGCGGGGCCTAGCGGAGGTCGATCCGGCCGTTGGGTCCCGAACCGGCCCGCGCGCCCTCATCGGCCGGGTCATGTCCGCGGCTCGGGCCGTCGCTGGATGCGCGGATCTCGCGCTGCGACAGTCGCACGTGGGCGGTCCGACCTGCCCTAAGGATCGGGAAATCCGGGCTCGATCCGCCAAAGATGCCCCTCGCGCACGCAGAGCACGGTCGCGTGCTGCGATCGCGGATCTTCGCCGAGCACTTCGACCGTGGCGTGATCGCCGACGACCGTTCCGTGCATGGTTCTCGGCCGGAATGCGATTCCGAATAGGCCTGCCGCGAGCATCACCCAGGGCTCGACGTGCCTGCCCTGAAGCTCACTCGTGCGGCGGGCGCGTTCGGTCAGGTTGGCGCGTGCTGCGGGCCCCAGTCGCTCGTAGACCCGCCGAAGAGCGGCGGGCTCGTCGTTCGACGCCTCCATGTCGTCGAGAAACAAGCGAACCGCGCCGTCGGGCGTCCCGTCCGGCGGTGGCCGGCTGCACGCCCCCACGATGCCGACGGCGGTCGCGAGCAGAAGCCCCCTTGCGCCGGTCATTCGTCCTTTCGGGCCCATGGGCTCTGCTCTCGATCGAAGCCGTCCATCAGGAGCTTCTTGCAAGCTTACCGAGCCCGTTTCCGATGTGCATATCGCCGCTCGGTTTCATACCCGATAAAGCGCGAGGCTCGTGCGCTGTCCGCTGATCCCGCCGATCACGCGGCTGCGGTATAGCAGAGGGGCGACGTCATGAAGACCAATGCCGCCCGCCTCCTCGACACGCTCGGGGTCACGTACGAGCTACGGCAGTACGATCCGTCCGACCTCCATTTGCCGGCCGAAGAGGTGGCGCGTCGCGTCGGCATGGCCCCCGAGCAGGTGTTCAAGACTCTGGTCGTCCGCGGCGATCGCTCTGGCGTCCTTTTCGCCCTGGCGCCTGGTGATTGCACGCTCGACCTCAAAGAGCTGGCGCGGCTCTCAGGCGATCGGAGGTGCGACACCGTTCCTCTCAAGGAGGTTCAGCTGCTGACCGGCTACGTCCGTGGGGGCGTGACCGCCCTCGCAGCAAGAAGGCCCTATGCAACTTTCGTGGATGATTCGGCACGCTCATTCGATCGGATCAGCGTTTCCGCCGGCGTCCGCGGGATGCAGATCGTTCTCTCGCCCGACGATTACCTCATGGCGGCGAAGGCCACGACCGGAGCGATCGCGAGGGCCAAATCGACCCACGGCCCACGCTGAGGAGCAGCTGCCCACAACCTCCGACCGTCGCGGCGGGCCCGCCCTGGCAAGGTTTCGCCTTGGCCCGTCTCCGTTCGCCTGCGCTGCACGATGGGCGGTCGAACGGGGCGCCCCGGGGCGTCCCGGGCGCCGGCCGGCGCTGCTGGCCGGAGAGGACCGGGGGCGCACGCCGGAGAATGCCCTCGGACGGTTTCCTTGCGTCGGAGGACGCCGCACCGCTACCTTTCCACCTTCTAGAGGAGGTTCAGCGCTTTCGAGATGACTTTGTCATCGAAACAGATGCTCGGGATGTTCGCTGTACTGGTCGTCGCAGGGGGCGGCGCCTTTCTGGCTTCGCGCGAAGCGGGCCCGTTCATCTTCCTCCTCGCGATCGTCGGCGTCGTGGCGATTGGCTTTGCGGGTTTCGGCCCGGCCGGCACCTCGCTCCAGGCCGTCGTGGAAGCGGCCCGCCGTGCAGCGAGCGGGGAGCGTACGACGGCCCCGTCGAGCGCGTCCGGTGAGATGCTGCGTCTTTACGAAGTCGTCGCCAACGTGGCCGATCTGCGCCGCAAGGACCACGAAGAAATCGGCGCAAAACGTGAGCAAATCGCGGAGTACGAGCGCATGCTCGAAGAGAGCGCCCGGCGCCTCGAAGCCAACGTCCAGAGTCAGGTCGTCGCCGCGGACGAGACATCGAGGCTCATCAAGGAGCTCGCGAACGCGGTCGAACAAATCGCCATGCATCTCGAGGCGCTGACGCAGAGCGCGGAAGAGTCGTCGAGTTCCATTCTCCAGATGACGGCCACGAACGACGAGGTTGCCGAAAACGTCGGCGAAATGGCTGGAAGTGTTCGGGAGACCGTCAGCTCGATCGAAGAGATGGCCTATTCGATCAAAGAGGTCGCCAAGAACGTCGATGCCCTTTCGCTCACGGCCGAAGAGACCAGCAGTTCGATGAACCAGATGGATGTCTCGATCGATCAGGTGCAGAGTAACGCGAACGAAACCGCTCGCCTCTCCGAGGAGGTCGCGCTCGACGCCGAGAAAGGCGCCGAGGCCATTCTGAAGACGATCAGCGAAATCTACCGGATCAAGGAGAGCTCGCAGGAGGCCGTTTCCGTCATCTCGAACCTCGGATCACGCATCGAAGCCATCGGGCAAATCGTCAATGTGATCGACGACGTTGCGGAGCAGACGAACCTCCTCGCCCTCAACGCCGCCATCATTGCGGCTCAGGCAGGTGAGCAAGGCAAGGGCTTCGCGGTCGTCGCCGACGAAATCAAGGATCTGGCCGAGCGGGCCGGGGCCAGCACGCGCGAGATCACAGATCTTATCAAAACGGTGCAAGCGGAAAGCAAGAACGCCATCACCGCCGTCGAGCGTGGCGCGCACAATGTCGATCGGGGCGTCGAGGTCTCGAACGAGGCGGAACGCGCCTTGAAAAAGATTCTCGAGAGCTCCCAAAAAAGCACGAACATGGTGCGTGCCATCGCGCGCGCGACCGTCGAGCAAGCCAAAGGCAGCAAACAGGTGACGGACGCGATCGGCCGCATCGCTGAAACCGTGCAGCAAATTGCAGCGGCGACCGCCGAGCAGGCGCGAGGCTCCGAGCTCATCATGAAGAGCGCGGAAAAGATGCGAATTATCACCCAACACGTCGAGCGAAGCGCGCAGGAGCAGGCGAGGGGAGGGCGGCAAATCTCCGGCGCAATCGAAAATATTTCGAGCCTCGTCAGTCAGCTCAACACGAGCCACAAGGTTCAGGCCAGCGGCAGCGAACAGATGCTCGCATCGGCCTCGAAAATCGAAGCCAGCGCAACGGCGCAGCAGCAGAGCTTGCGACAACTGATGGCCGCCATGGACCGACTGAAGCGCGTCAGCTCCTGAGCGGCGCCTACAAGCGAATCGCGCAGACGCTCCGGCTTCCCCTCGCCACGATGACGCCCGCGCCTGCATAAACGGTGACCCCCTGCCCGAGGTCGCCCGCATCGATCGCGAAGCCGACGATCGCCCTGCGGCCGAGGAGCCGCCCCTCCCGGTCGATCGCGAAGCCCCCGACCTCGACGCGACCGTCCTTGTTTTCACGATGCGCCAGCACGATCGGGCCGAGGGCTGCGTCGAGGACATAGGGACCGCGCGCGCCGATGAGGACGGTGTCGAGGCGACCGTCCGGCCGCGCGCAAATGAGAGGCGTGCACGGCACCCCGTCCGGGCCGAGCCTTTGAAAGAGCAGCTCACCGTTTGGACGGCGGGCGGTGCGTGCGGTGTCGCCGAGGCCGTCGGTCAACGCGACGCGTTCATCTTGCGCCCGCCAGTGCACGTTTCCGCTGGCTCGGTCGACCGCAAAAGCCTCGATGCGAAGACGGTCGGGCTTGGCTGGGTCCTCGGCGGCCGTGGCGCCGTAGATGACGTCCTCACGGCAAAGCGCATGAATGCGGGCGCGTGGCCCGACGACGCTCGCACACGCCCAGACCCCGCCGATCTCGTCGACCGACGAGGCATCGAGCCTCGAGAGGGCTGACGGCGTGGCCTCCGCCGCGCCGCCCCACCGGCCGTCGACGGGTACGTAGAGGGACTGGCCGCAAGCGCAGGCGTCCTGGACGATCGGGGGGCCTTCGGTCGCAGCATGCTCGTCGACGCGAACGACGATCGGATCACCGCCCGCGTTCGCGAACGAATAGGTCCGCGCACGCAGCCCCTCGGGTCCGACGGCGACGTCGAGCTCGAGCCAGAGGCCCCCGTCGGGCGTCGCCCACGCATCGAGCACGTCGTCAGGCCGAACGGGAGAGCCCGCCACGATGATCCTCCGGTGCGAAGCGACGAGCTCGGGCGTCGAGAGCGAGTACCAGTAGATTGGCTCCCCTTTTCGTGTCGCAACGACGTTCACCAGGCCGGCTTCGACGACCATCGCCGCGACGGGCACGGGGTCGGGCAAAACGCGACGGGCCAGCTCGAGCCCGCTTTCGGCATCCAGCGCATAAAGGACGGCATGCTCCCAGCCCGGCGCGTCGGAATCCCGAGGGGCCATGGTGGCCACGAGCACGCAGCCCCCAGCGATCCGCACCTGATCAACCCGGCCGCGGTGCTCGGGCTGCCACGTCCAGGCGATGGTCGGCCGTGGCTTGTCGATCTCGGCTTCAACCGCGCGAGCCCCGCCGCGGTCACCGCGTCGATGCGTCCAGTCCCCGAGGATTACGGAGGCCATCGCGCATCCCGTACATTAGAGCCGCAGCGTGAATCATGGAACACGGGCGCCGCCGCTGCCCCCGAAAACCATTCGCAGCAGCGCTCGATGCCTCGACGACACGGACCATGACCGACGAGACGCCGCTCCGCGCCCACCGCTCCTCTACGCCCGGGGCGCGGGGCTCGGAAGCGGGAATCGGCTACTCGACCGTCACCGTCTTTGCCAGATTGCGGGGCTGATCGACGTCGGTCCCCTTGTAGTCGGCCACATAATAGGCGAGCAGTTGCAAAGGGATCACGGTCAAGAGGGGCAACACTTCGGGCGCAGCGAGCGGCACCGTCATGACGTCGGCCTCTAGAAAAGAAGGGGCGCTGGGGCGCGGCGACGACAGCGCACCGCGGCGCGGACCGCCGGGCCTTTTGGCATCGTCGCTCGCAAGCAGCGCCATCACGTCGGCGTCGCCGGCCGTGCATACGACGATGAGTTGACCTTCGCGCGCGCGAACCTCCTGCATGTTGGAAAACGTCTTGTCGAAATGCGCGTCTCGCGGGCAGACGACGACAACGGGCATGTCTTCGTCGATGAGCGCGATGGGGCCATGTTTCATCTCGCCTGCGGCGTACCCCTCGGCGTGAATGTAAGAAATTTCTTTGAGCTTCAGGGCCCCTTCGAGGGCGATGGGGAATCCGGTCCCCCGACCGAGAAACAGCATGTGCGCGGTGCGCATGTACCTCTTCGCGACCAGCCGCACGTCCTCGGCGGTTTCGAGCACTTGTCGCATCTGGTGCGGAGCATGCGCGAGGGCGTCGAGGATTCGTCGTGCTTGCTCCGGCGCGAGGGTGCGGCGGCGGCGGCCGAGGTACACGGCGAGAAGGAGCAACGCGACAAGCTGCGTCGTAAAGCACTTGGTCGAGGCTACGCCGATCTCGGGTCCCGCGTGCGTGTACAGGGCGCCGTCGCTGGCGCGGGGGATGGCGCTGTCGATGACGTTGGCGATCGCCAGTACGTGTGCGCCTTGCGCCTTGGCGGTCTTGACCGCTGCGAGCGTGTCGAGGGTCTCGCCACTCTGGCTGACGGCAACGACCAAGTCGTCGGGACCGAAGATGGGCTCGCGGCAGCGCACTTCGCTACCGATTTCGACGACGGCGGGAACTCGCGCGATTTGCTCGACCCAGTAGCGGCCGGCCATCGCGGCGTGTGCGCTCGTCCCGCAGGCGACGAAGTAGACGCGCTTGATCCGTACCGCGAGCTCGGGAGGAAGCCCCACCTCTTCCCCGATGACGTCGCCTTCCCGGAGGTCCACGCGCCCGCGCAGGGTGTCCTCGACGGCGCGCGGTTGCTCGTAAATCTCCTTCAGCATGAAATGCTTGTACCCACCTTTTTCCGCCTGGGTGGGCGACCAATCGATCCGCTTCGAAGCCCGCTCTACGGGCGTCCCGTCGAGCGTCGTGATGCGTGCGCCGCTCCGGGTCAGGGTCGCGACTTCGCCGTCGTGCAAGAAGATGACGTCGCGCGTATGGGTGAGAAGGGCCGGAATGTCGCTCGCGCAAAGCATCTCGCCGTCGCCCAAACCGATGACGAGTGGGCTGTCGGCCTTCGCAACGACGATCTCGTCGGGCACTTCGCCGCTCATCACCGCAATGCCGTACGCCCCACGGACCTGCCGCAGCGCGATTCGCACGGCCTCGACGAGGGTCGCCGCGCCGGCGGAGAGGGCCTCGTGGACGAGATGGGCGACGATTTCGGTGTCGGTATCGCTCGCGAACCGCACGCCGCGCGTTTCGAGCTCGCGCCGCAGCGCGACGTGGTTTTCGATAATCCCGTTGTGCACGACCGCGACGCTGCCGGCGGTGTGTGGGTGGGCATTGGCCTCGCTCGGCCTGCCGTGGGTCGCCCAGCGCGTGTGCCCGATGCCCGTCGTTCCTGCGAGCGGCCTTCTCCGGAGGGCGGCCTCCAGGTTGGCCAGCTTGCCGACGGCGCGCACGATCTCGATGCCGCATGCGCGCGCGTCGATGCCGCCGGTGTGCACCGCGATCCCCGCGGAGTCGTACCCGCGGTATTCGAGGCGCCTCAGGCCTTCGACGAGAATGGGCGTGCAGTCTCTTGCGCCGACGTAACCGACAATGCCGCACATGGCCGTGGAGGCGCTCCCGGCGGGCAGCAAGCGACCCGCACCGGCTGATCGTACCAAACCCGCGGCCGGTCAGCTCGTGGGCAGCTCGGCCGGGAGCACGACGCGTCCACGCGGCCGGTCAGCTCATGGGTAGCTCGGCCGGTCAGCTCGTGGGCAGCTCGGCCGGAGCACGCGACGCGCCCCCGCGGCCGGTCAGCTCGTGGGCAGCTCGGCCGGGAGCACGACGCGTCCACGCCCAGCGCCCTTCGCTTCGTAGAGGCGACGGTCGGCGGCTCGAATGAGCGCGTCGACGTTCGTTCCGTCCAACGGGAAGCTGCCGACGCCCGCACTGAACGTCACGAAGAAACGCTCGCCCTGGTCGCCCCGGAAGGCGACGCCCTTGAACTCCTCGAGAACGCGAGAGAGAAGGGCGCCTGCGGTGGGAGCGGTCACGTTCGGGAACGCGATGACGAACTCTTCGCCTCCCCAGCGGCCGCGCAGGTCCTCCAAGCGGAACCGCTCGCCGAGGAGGCGGCCGAGCATCATGAGAACGTGGTCTCCGACGAGATGCCCATAGGTGTCGTTGATGTTCTTGAATCGGTCGACGTCCACCAGCGCGACCGAAAGTGGGACGGCGTGCCGCCTGGCCTCCGAGAGCCGGCTTGCGAGCGCATCGAGCAGCGCGCGACGAGAGAGGCAACGGGTCAACGAATCGCGTTCGGTCATTTCCCGAAGAAGCCGCCGGCGGTCGAGGCGGACACGGACGCGCGCGAGGAGCTCCTCGGCCACGAGCGGTTTCACGAGGTAGTCGTCGGCTCCCGCCTCGAACGCGGCAAGTCGGCTCTCGAGGTCTGTCCGACCGGTCAGAAATAACACCGGTAGATCCTGCCATTCCGGCGTCGTGCGAATGATCCGAATGGCGTCCCACCCGCTCACAGAAGGCAGCATGGCATCGAGCAAGATGAGGTCCGGCCGGTCCTCGTCGAGGGTTTCGACGAGGCGGGTGGCGTCGGGGACGTTGCGTACGGTGATGCCTTCGGGAGCGAGGACCGCCTCGACGCTTTGGCCGAAGTCGGCATCATCGTCGACGACGAGCACGAGCGTCCGCTCGTTTCGCCCGAGCGCGAGCATTTGGTCGATGGCCGCGCCGAACGCATACGGGTCGACGGGCTTGGGGATGAAGAGCGAAGCCCCGGCGTGAGCGGCCTCGATTCGGCACTCGACACTTTCCTGCTCCGACAAGAATACGAGAGGCACGCGTTCGTGACCCGGAAGCGCGCGAAGGCTCCGGGCCAGGGCGAGCGCGTCGGCCCCAAGGGTCACGTCGATGAACGCGGCGTCGAACCGTTGCTCAGAGGCTCGAGCCAAAGCCTCGCGCGCATTGGCCGCCGTCACGACGACCATCAAGCGGTCACGGCCGAGTTCCTCCAACTGCCCGCGGAGCGCCGCGTCTGCGTCCACGACGAGCAGGCGCGGCGACAGCGGCGGCGTTTGCGAAAGTCCCTCGGGCACGGCGCGAACACGACCTGCAACTCGCGAGCCGCAGACCGGGCCGCTTATTCGACGACGACGTGGGCCTCGCGCGTGGCGTTTTGGTAGGCGACGAGGCTCTCCGCGGGGCGCGCCTGCGAGTCCTCGACCCCGATGGCCACGAGTTCCCGGAGGATGCCCGTGCGGCGCATCGCGGATGCAAGGATCACCCTGTCGCACCCGTCCGGCGCTCTCTTGTCCTCGAGCACCGGCCGGCAGGCGCTGAGCACGCCGGCTTCGACGGCCAGGGCCTCGTCATTATGCCCTTCGTCGACGAGCGCTCGGGCGTACACGTGCCTCACTCGGACGTCGTTGCGGACGAGCTCCGGGCCAACCTCGGCCAGTGCGACCGCAAGCCCTGGCTGATGGGCATCGAGGTAAGCCTGGGCCAGACGCACCGTGGCCTCGACGGTGCGTGGCGCCGCGCGGGCCTCGAGCTCGCGCAGTCGTTCCACCTGAACGCTCACGATTGGCTTTTCCCGCTGTGTGCCGGACGTCATCCAAATCGCCGCGGCGCCAAGGGCCACGCTCGCGCCATACACCCACCCGTCCATTCGGCCTCCCGGATGCAGCAGCGTGTCACGCGGGTGTGCACGCGTCCACACGTCACGGCCCCTTCGTTCGAGCCGCACGGATCAAAGAGACTCCGCCCGTCGGTCAAAAGTTTCCACGAAAAGCACTTGTTTCATCCGAAAAATGACCTGGCGAGCTCGTCGAGAACCCAGTCGCCGACCGCGGCGGTTCCGAGCCGCCCTCCCACGTCAGGCGTGCACTGCCGCTCTGCGATTGCCCTCGTCACCACGGCTTCGAGCCGTCGCTGCTCTTCGGGCCACCCGAGATGCGCGAGCATCATGCCCACCGTGAGAATGCTGGCGAGCGGGTTGGCTCGATCGCGACCTGCAAGACCGGGGGCCGATCCGTGGACCGGCTCGAAAACGCCGACGGGCGCGTCTCCGTGAAGCCGTTCGCAACAGCCGGGAACGGGCGGATGGATGTTCGCACTCGCCGCCATGCCGAGTCCGCCCTGCAGGGCTGCGGCCAGATCCGTGACGATGTCGCCGAAGAGGTTGCATGTGACGATGACGTCGAATTGCGAAGGGTCCTGGACGATCTGCAGACACAGGGCATCGATGTAAAGGTGGGCGGCCTCGACGTCGGGGTATTGCGAGGCCACTTCGAAGAACACCCGGTGCCAGAGCTCGTGGGCGTGCCTCATCGCGTTCGACTTGTCGGCCATGTGGACACGTCGACGCGGGCGCTTTCGGGCGTGCTCGAACCCCGCTCGAATCAGACGCTCGACACCCTTGCGGGTGTTCAGGTCTTCGCTGATCGCGATCTCGTCGCGCGTACCTCGTTTGAACTGGCCGCCCATCCCGACGTAGATGCCTTCGGTGTTTTCCCGGAGCACGACGAAATCGACGTCGGCCGCCGTCCGATCACGGAGGGGTACGAGCCGATCGTCGAGAGCGCGGATGGGGCGGACGTTGGCGTAGAGATCCAGTCCGAAGCGGAGCCCGAAAAGTATGTCTCTCGCGTGCTCGAAGTTCGGCACGCGGGGGTCACCGAGGGCGCCCAAGAGCACGGCGCTCGCTTCTCGGGCGATCCGGTCTCTCGCGTCGGCGGGATACGTCGTACCGTCACGCAAATAACGATCGGCGCCGAGGTCGAGCGTGTCGACTTCGACGGGAAGGCCCCGCTCGCGTCTGTAAAAGTCGAGGACCCGCAACGCCTGGGACGTCACTTCGGGGCCGATGCCGTCACCTGGGATGACGACCACGCTCTTCGCCCGCTCGGTCACCGTGGCCCTGCCCGTGCCGAGGCAATCGCAGACGCCACCTCGCGGACCCCGGCGACCCGCGGGACGTCGAGGTGGAGACCGCCGAAGTGATCGTACGGATCGACGAGGGCGGCGCGCATGCCGCTCGCACGGGCCCCGACGACGTCGATTGCGACGATGTCACCCAAATGCAGCGCCCGGGACGGATCGACCCCGAACCGCTCCAGAGCAACACGGAAAATCTTCGGATCCGGTTTCTCGACGCCCACGACTCCGCTGTCGATGACGGCGTCGACGGAGCGCCGGAGGCCGACGCGATCGAGAAACGCCTCGAGCTGTCCCTCAGAGTTCGAGACGATGGCGACGTGCAGCCCCGTCGCCCGGGCGCCTGCGAGGGCCGCTGCAATCCCCGGCGGCGGGAGCGACCACAAGTTGAGCTGCCTGTGCGACACCCAGAGCTCGTCGAGCAGCGCCGGCAGGCCGGCGGCGTCGATCCCTGCGCCGAGCAGCATGGCGCCCACGTAGGCACCCCACGTGCGCGCCGAGCCGATGGGTGGTGGAGTCCAGTCGATGTGGGCGAGAGGGCCGTGCTCGTGCGCCCGCTTCGCCTTTCCTTCGGCCCGTTCGAGGGCTTCGGCCGTCGTCGCGAATCCTGCGGTCGCGCAGAGCCGCGCGACTCTTTCGTGATCGAAGAAGACGACGGTGTTGCCCGCATCGAGGCAGAGGAGATCGACGTTGCGGACGAGCGAATCGCCGAAGGCGGCCAGGACGTCAGCCAAGCAAGCCGTCCGCCGGCACGTAGGGCAGCGCATGGGCGCGGGCCACAGGCTCGTACGTCACGTGCCCCGCGAACGTATTCAAGCCGCGACGCAACGCTGCGTCGGCCAGGGCCGCGGCAACGCCGTGGCGGGCGATCGTGACGGCGTAGGGGGCGGTGACGTTCGTGAGCGCCCACGTGCTCGTCTGCGGGACCGCGCCGGGCATGTTGGGGACGCAGTAGTGCACGACGCCGTGCACTTCGTAGGTCGGACGGTCGTGGTCGGTGGGCCGGCACGTCTCGATGCATCCGCCCTGATCGACGGCCACGTCGACGATGACGCTTCCCTTCTGCATCCTTGCGACGAGCTTTTCGTCGACGAGCTTGGGCGCGGCAGCTCCCGTCACCAGCACGGCGCCGACCAGCAGGTCGGCCCGTGCGACCGTCTCTTCGATATTCGTCGGATTCGAATAAAGGGTTTCGATCGCACCGCCGAAGACGTCTTCGAGATAGGCCATCGTCTCCGCGCGAACGTCGAGCACGGTCACTTGCGCCCCCATCCCCACGGCGATGGTGGCGGCGTTGCGGCCTACGACCCCACCGCCCAGAATGACGACACGGCCGCGGCGGGTACCCGGGACTCCGCCGAGCAGCACACCCTTGCCCCCACGTTCCTTTTCCAGGCACGTGGCGCCGACCTGTACGGCCATTCGTCCGGCCACTTCACTCATCGGCTTGAGGAGCGGCAGGGTGCCGTCCTCGAGTTCGATCGTCTCGTACGCGATGGCGGTCACGCCGCCCTCGGCGAGCTTGCGGGTGAGCTCGGGCTCTGCGGCAAGATGCAAATAGGTGTAGAGGATGAGGCCCTTGCGAAAGTAGCGGTACTCGCTCGGCAGAGGCTCCTTGACCTTCACGACCATCTCGGCCTGCCACGCCTCTGCAGCGGTCGAAACGAGCGTCGCTCCCTGCTCACCGTATTCGCTGTCGGCGATGCCGCTGCCTTCGCCTGCGCCGCGCTCCACCAGAACCGTGTGGCCGAGCGACGTGATGCTGCGCACCCCGGCCGGGGTCATGCCCACCCGGTACTCTCGGGTCTTGCGCTCTTTCGGAACACCGACAATCAAGGGCAACTCCTTAGAACCGCGTTAGAACCGCGCGCCTTCGCGCCCGGCATACGAGGACGATAGCAGAGACCGCCATTTCCTCCGCGCAGCCATCGCTCACGGTCTGCTTGACGATGCATCGCCCCCAGTCGCCTCGGTCGGAAAGCGCGGCCCACCTCGAGGACCCCGCCGCGCTTGGGCGCGGGATTCCGCGCATGGACTGTCCATGCTCTACGCGATTGCGGCCGCCGACGCGTCGGTTCCTGCCGTCTCATCCCACGGGTCGAAGCAGCAACGGAAGCCCATTCGACCTTGGCCGCAACTTGCGGCCCCTGCCCCGATTGGCGGCGATGGTGCGGGCCGGTCGAATTCACGGCCGTGAGGTACTAGGTTCGCCGCGGTGATTTATCGAGCGCTCCGGCCCATTGTCTTCGCGCTGCCGCCGCGGACAGCCCATGAGATCACGATGGCTGCGCTTGGCCCCGTCGAGGGCTTCTCGCCTCTCCGGTCGCTCGCGCGCTGGATGTTCGCTCCGCCTGCCGATCCACGGCTCGCGGCGTACGCCATGGGGCTCGAGTTTCCATCGCCCGTGGGCCTCGCTGCGGGATTCGACAAGAACGCTCGGCGTCCCCGAGCACTTGCGGCGCTCGGCTTCGGCCACCTCGAGCTCGGAACGGTCACTGCGCTGCCGCAGGACGAGAATCCCCGCCCCAACCTCTTTCGCCTTCCAGAAGACCGAGCCCTCATCAATCGCCTCGGCTTCCCGAACGAAGGCGCTTCGCGGGTCGCCGAGCGCTTGCGCGTGTCCAAGCCGGGCGTGGCCGTTCCCGTCGGCGTTTCGATCGGCAAGTCGCGCGCCGTTCCGCCGGAGGACATCGAAGCGGTCGTGGCCGACTACCTCGCTTCGTTCGAGGCCGTGCGCCAGGTCGCGGACTACGTCGTCGTCAACATATCGTCGCCGAACACGGCAGGACTTCGCGTCCTCCAAGGGGGTAGCCAGGCACGAATGCTCCTCCAAGCGGTGCGTGAGCGCGACCGCACGGTGCCGATCCTCGTCAAGATCGCGCCGGATCTCGACGACGCCCAGATCGAGGAGGTGCTCGCCGCGGCGGAAGGGGCGGGGATTGCCGGCGTGGTCGCGACCAATACGACGACCTCGCGAGCCGGGCTGCGATCGGACGCCGCGTCGGTCGAGGCGATTGGAAAGGGAGGCCTCAGCGGTCCACCTCTTCGTCAACACGTTCAGCGCATCGTGAGGCGCGTGCGCGCCCGTCTCGGTCGACACGTCGTCATCGTGGGGGTCGGGGGCATCGAACGCGCCGAGGACGCGCTGCTCTTCATCCGCGCGGGCGCCAATCTCGTCCAGCTTTACACCGGCCTCGTCTACGAAGGACCGGGCGTTGCGGCACGAATCGCAAGAGGCCTCGTCGACGCCGTCGAGCGCGAGCGCGTTTCGTGCCTTGCCGACCTCGTCGCCGTCGATTCGGCCGCTCATTGAGGGAGACTGGGCTGCCACGCCGGGAACTATTCGAGCGTTCGCCGACGAGACAACCCATCCGCACTCGCCGGGCGCAGGGCAGGGGACCGCTGCGAGTCGCCCGCGGGCATTCTTCAGTCGGCGCGGCTTCCCGCGACGCGATGGCTTCCCACACGGCCGCTGCAAATGGCCCGCGCGACTTCGCCGATGGTCGGGTGATCCCAGGTCACGAGCGCGTCGACGTCGATGTCGAAGTGATCGGAGAGCTCAGAAGTCATTGTGACGGCAGCCAGTGAACTCAAGCCGAGGTCTTCGAATGCAGTCGTCGGACCCAGCGAGGCCGGATCCACGCGTACGAGCG
Source organism: Polyangiaceae bacterium (assembly GCA_050013115.1). Classification (GTDB taxonomy): domain Bacteria; phylum Myxococcota_A; class Polyangia; order Polyangiales; family Polyangiaceae; genus Palsa-1150. Next base: position 48,362 of record JBEKFX010000024.1, on the reverse strand, counting down.
AAGCGATCGTACGAATCATCCATCGGACCAGTGCGTCTTCGTTCACGGGCTCTCTTGTGTGCATGGATCTCCCTCTCAATCTGCAAGCAGTGATACCGCCGTGTTCCGCTCCATCGCCGCCAGCGCAAATTGGAGCAATCGCTCGCCGGCGGCGTCGATCGCCTCCGTGGGCGTTCCGTCGTCCGCCGCGTCGGCCAGGAGCAAGAGCAACCAGTCGGCCCCCCGGAGGACGGCCGTTCCACCAACACGCGAATCGACGAACACGTTCGCCGCGAGCGCTCGGGCCGCCATGCCGGCGTAGGTCGCCGCCATGCGCACGAGCGCCGCGCTCATGTCGAATGCGGTTGCGGGAACCCGCAAAGACAACTCATCACGTGCCGATCGAGCGCGCCGGCCCAAGCTCTCGAGCGCCGGGCCCAAATGATCAGCGTGGGCACAACCGGCCAGCCGTTGCGCGGCGCGAGAGGCCAGGACCTCGGCGCCCCATACGGAGCGCGCCATGGGCGTCAACCGATTCGGCTCGAACTCCGGAAGGGGTCCGAGCAGAGAAAATGCGTCGGCGACGCGGTCCTGCTCTCCGCGAGCGAGCGGGCGGGCGTGGAGCGCGATATTGGAGAGGTTGACGATCGTGCTTCCGTCGAACAGGCCGAGGAGGTCGACGTCGCGCTTTATCTTTTCGAACATCCCGAACGCAAGTCCCTCGCGCAGGTAGTGCCGAGCACCGAAAATAACCGCCAGGTCGCGGAGGGTGCGCTCGATCGTCGTCGGGACGTGGACCTTCACGACCGAAGACCAAAAGCACGCTTGATCGGGGGCGTGGTGCAGCAATCGGGCGCCGGCGAGAGCCATCGCCTCGCAGCCGAGGAGATCGGCGATGCTCCGGGCCAGCACGGTGCGAGCGTGGCGGATTTGAAGAACCGTCCCCCCGTAGAGCGAGCGGTTGCGCGCAAATTCAAGGACGATCCGCAAAGCGGAATCCAAAGCCCCGACTGCCAAGATCGGGATGAGCGTGCGGGTGACCGCGAATGTCTTTAGCGTGATGGCGAGCGCAGCGCCTTCGCCTCCGATCGGCGGCGTGGAGCACGGCGTCGACTCGAAGCGAATGCCGCTGATGTCGGCGCCGCGGATCCCGTGGGTTCGAATTTTCGGCAGGGCGGTGTAGGTCCCCTCGGCCTCGCTCTTGTCGACGAAAAAAAGCGAGAAACCACGCGGCCCGCCGGCGGGTTTCGTCCGGGCGAGCACGCATAAGGCGGTGCTCCGGGTCGCGTTGTTGATGAGCCATTTTTCTCCACTGACGAGACAAGGACGTTCGGCGGTGGCGGCAAGGGTCCGGCTTGCGAGGAGATCGCTGCCATTTTCACGTTCGGTGAGGCCGAGGGCCATCGGCTCGCCCGCGAGGACGCGTGCCGCAACCATCTCCTTGAGTGCCGGTTCGGCGCCGAGAAACACCGGTTGCGTGGCCAAGAGCGTTTTTCCGTGGCCGATGGCAAGCGTCAGATCGCGCCTCGCCACGCAGCGCAGGAGGGTCGCCAGACTCTCGAACGACTCGAGCTCGCCGCCCATGGCGGCGGGGACGTAATGTCGATGAACGCCGAGGCCATCGAGGCGAGCCGCGGCGTCGGCCGGGAATTCCTCAAGCTCGTCGAGCCGCATGGCCCATCGAAACCCCGTCGGGCCCTCGTCGACGCACGGATCACCAAGAGCCTCTTCGAGCCAGAACGGGCGGCGGCGATCCGTCATCAGGACGACGCCCCGCCCGCAGGGACTCGCTCCAGCAGATCCAGTCCCCCGCTCGACCATGCTTGTCGGCACGCGCGACGGCGAATCTTGCCGCTGGTCGTCCTGAGCAACGCCCCGCGTGGAACCGCCGCGATCGCCGAGGCATCGACCAGGTGATCGCGCCGGATCGCGCGAAAGACCGTGTCGATGACGTTCAAAGGAGTCCATCCCGAGTCACTGCGCGGACGAGCCAACTCGAAAAGGACGACGAGCTGCTCCTGTCGTCCGTCGTCGACCGCAAAAGCCACCGCGCAGCCCGTGCCGAGAAGCTCGTGTGCGTCTTCGACGGTGCGCTCGATGTCCTGCGGGTACAAATTTCGGCCCGCGAGAATGATGAGGTCTTTGCGCCGCCCGGTGACGTAAAGCTCTCCTTCTTTCGTGAACCCGAGGTCGCCGGTCCGGAGGAACGGCCCGCGGTTGCTCGTCACGAGGCGCCCCGAAAATGTCTCGGCGCTCGCCTTTTCGTTGTTGTAATAGCCAGCTGTCACGCTCCGGCCCGCCACCCAAATTTCTCCAATTTGGCCCTCGCTCAGCTCTTCGCAAGATTCTGGATCCACGATCGCGAGTTCGACATGGCGGGAGGGCGACCCGGAGCTCGCGATGGCTCGGGCGCGCGGCGCCTCTGCCGATACTTCGAGGACTTGTCCTCGCTCGAGGGCGTCCGCATCCAAAAAGCGATCGCGCAGTCGATCGGCGGTGCCTATCGTCACCTTGAGCGTTGCCTCGGCGAGCCCGTAGCAGGGATGAAACGCGCTCGGCCGGAAACCCGATGAGGCGAAGCGCTCCTGGAAGGCGTGAAGTGTCGCAGGGCGAATGGGCTCCGAGCCGTTCGCGGCGATACGCCACGATGAGAGGTCGAGCCTGGACGCTTCGTCACTGGATATTTTTGCAACGCATAACTCGTAACCGAAGTTTGGTGATCCGCTGTGGGTCGCCTTGTACCGGCTGATGGCCCGGAGCCACCGAATGGGCTTCTGGACGAACGCATGAGGGGGCATGCAAACGCAGCGGTGCCCCGAAAAAATGGCCCCTAGAACTCCGTCGATGAGACCGAAATCATGGTAAATCGGCATCCAAGTCACCGTCACGCTGTGGCGATCATCGCCAACCGACTCTTGGATATCTTGCAGGTTGGTCATTAGATTGGCGTGAGTCACCATCACCCCCTTTGGAGCCGAGGTGGACCCGGACGTGAACTGGAGAAATGCGACCTCGTCCACGGCAGCGCGGGAGCGGGACTCGCGCTCCTCGGTCAAGAGCTCCTTCTGGCCCACGATGCGAGCCTGCGAAACCGATGCGGTGATGGTCGCCACACCTCCTGCGTCCGAGGGCAGCGCCTTCTCACCGCTGATCACGATGGACGGTGACGTGACGCGCACGATTTCATCGATTCGGTCGAAGGCTCGCCTAAAGGGTCGCGTGGGGGGAACGCAAGGCACCGGAATGACGCCGGCGTGGAGGCAACCGAGAAAGGTCACCAGAAAATCGAGCCCGGGGCGAAAGAAGAGAAGCGCCCGGTCTCTCGGACGGCAGCGCGCGAGGACCCCCGCGGAGACGGCGCACATTTGATCGGCGAGTGCCGCCCATGACAATGCTTCGGTCACAGACTCGCCGTCCGCCAGAAATTCGAAACCGCCGCCCTCGCCGTTGCCTGCGCGCTCCAACAGCAGATCGACGATCGTGCCCGAGCTAGAAAGTCGATGTGCATTCAGAGCCATGCGATGACCTGACCTTCCGTTTAGTTACACAACGTGGCGTCTTGGAAAATCTCCGCATCTGAAGCTGGTTTCTCTCGACCCATTCCCGCAGCCCACGCTTCGATGGGACGAAAGTTCGGGCTCGTCATGTGAGACGGCCAGGTGTCCGAGATGTCGCCAAGCCGTTTCGCGGGCGTCGAAACACGTCGAAAAATTCGAACTGGCGTAGCGTCGTGATACTGGACAGATGTATGCTCTTGACGCTATTGCGGATCGGCGTCTCATGGGGAGCATGGGGAAGACTTGTGAGCAACCTGCGGTCAATCCCGTTGGCGTTGCGACACTTGTCGAACCCAAGCCGAACGCAAACACGCCGAGGTCGTCCACCGTGGCGTCCGTCGACCGCACGAACGCGCCTCGAAAAGAGGAACTCGTCGCGACGCAAATCGGATTCCGGCGTGCACTCCATGTTGGCATTGGAGTTTGGATTGGGTTCGTCTTTGTCGATTGGATGGCCGTTCGCTTTCTGCACGCAGGGTCGTTCGCTGATTTTGTCGGTATCAGACTCTTTACCCTCGTCGTCGTTGAGCTCTTGCTCATCTTCATCCGCCCGTCGAGCGAGACGCCATCCGAACGCACTCTGCGGGCGGTGGACATCGTCGCATATACGACGCCCGCCGTTGCGATCGCACTCATGTGCGTCGAATTCCGCGGGCTGGCCAGCCCCTACATCCCTGGCTTCTGTCTTGTCCTTTTGTTGCGGTCCGTGACTTCGCCGGATCCTTGGAAGCGGGCGGCCATCATGACGGGGATTCCCGTTGTCGCCTTTTTTGCCGTGCTGTTCGGAAGTGCCGCCTTCGTCCCTCGCATCGCGGCGCAGCTTCATGACCCCGGCGCGCTCACCACGCTCTTGATCAACGCGGCCTATGTCATAGGCACGTTTTTCTCGCTCGTTCTCGGCAGCCACATCGTTTGGTCTTTGCGGCGCCAGGTCTTCGAAGCGCGAAGTCTCGGGCGATATCGCCTGAAGCGCCGGCTCGCCGCCGGTGGAATGGGCGACGTATGGTTGGCCTATCACCCTGGGTTGAAGCGAGACGTCGCGGTGAAGATCCTGCGTCCCGACGAGCGCGAGCGGTCCGGCATGGCCCTTCTCCGCTTCGAGCGTGAAGTCCGGGCGACCGCCGAGCTCATGCACCCGAATACCGTCCGCGTCTTCGACTACGGGGTGACCGAGGACGGCCTCTGGTACTACGTGATGGAACTGCTCGAGGGTGAAACCTTGGGCGATCACGTCACCCGGGTCGGAGCGCTCCCCCCTGCACGCGCCGTCTACATCGTCGGTCAAGCCGCTCGTGCCCTCGCTGAAGCCCATGAACACGGCATCGTGCACAGGGACGTGAAGCCGGAAAACCTGTTTCTCACGGCCCTCGGCGGCGAGCACGACTTCGTCAAGGTCATCGATTTCGGTATCGCCAAGGTCCAGACGAACGACGGAAAGATGACCGATACGGGGTCGCTTCTCGGAACGCCCGCTTACATGTCGCCCGAAATGGCCATGGGGCTGAGCGCCGACGCCCGATCCGATGTTTACGCGCTCGGCGCCGTTCTTTATTTTCTCCTCAGCGGCAAGCCCCCCTTCGAAGCCGACAACGCCGGCGCGCTGATTTTTGCCCATGTGAACCAGCGTGCGGCCCCACCGTCGGAGGCCCTTGGTCGCCCGCTGCCCCCCGACGTCGAGGCCGTCACGCTGCGAGCCCTCGCCAAGGACCCGGCCGATCGTTTCGCCACGGCGGCCGAGTTCGCTCTGGCACTCGCAGCCTGTTCGCTCGCCGGCAAGTGGACGTTCGGAGATGCAACCCACGTCGCAAAGCGCAGCAGCCGACCGCCGCCTCCCGGCGTCATCGAGGCTCTTCCCTCGATGCGGGCTCCGAAAGTGCCGAGCTTCGGCCTCGGTGAGTTCGAAACACATCAAGATCCTCCCTCTGGAACGACGGCCATCGAAACGGGGCTCGAGGAAATACGCCGCGACGCGACTGGATCGGGCTGACACGGGCTCACGGCTCAACGTCGAGAAACAGGCACCCTCCGGTTGTGTCGCGGGTCACGGTCAAATTGGCGGGGGCGGGCTCCAGCCGTTCAGCGAGGCGCAGCATGTCCTTTTCCGTCCGATAGAGAATGGGCCAATCGAGCGCGTATTCCATGAGCCACGTCGCGTCGGTTGCTTCCACCATGTTGCCGATGAGCGCTTGGCCGCCCGGACGGAGCAGCGAACACAAGCGCTGCGTCAGGCGCTGACCGATGGGATCGGGCAAGTAGTCGTAAAGGCCGGTCGAATACACGAGGTCGAGGTCGGCGAGCGTTTCGGAAACCACGGCATGCTCCTCGGGAGCGCGCGGGCTGACAAGCTGCCGCACGGAAAAGTGCAGGCATCGCACGGTGACGGGGAGCATGCCGCGGTGCTGTTCGAGGAGAATCCGCGTCAGGTGGCGGTGGGCAGACTCGTGGGCCGACCGGTCTTGGTCGAGGAGGATGAGCTGGACGGGTCGTTGGAGATCGCCGACCTGCTCCAGCCATCGGCGGAGTTCCATGGCGGGACCCGCCGCGACGGCAAGGACGCGAACGGGCTCCGATCCAGGCCCCCGCTTCTCCACCATGCGCTGCACCGCTTCGCGCACCACGGCCTCTCGCGCGACGGCGGTGCGCGTCAGGCTGAGGTGGCTCGACATGAACGACAGGAATCGACCGAAGAGTCCATCGCCGAGGGGCTCGGTGGCAAAACAAAGCTCCATCATCCGGAAGTCGCCGGCGTAGCCGAGCGGCTTCTCGTATGCGCGGCGCATGAGGGGACACGTCGTCAGCAGCGGCATGAGCATGGTCGATGCGTAACCCCGGCCGACGGACGCGGTGCGATCGTCGAAGTCTTTGCTCATCGCGTGGAGCTCGCGAAGGGCGTCTAGAAACGGTTCACCCCAGCGGACGCGGAGGGCTTCGAAAATCTCCGCCTCTTCGTCCTTGCGCCGCAGCGGGTCTTGCGACTCGGTTCGCTCGAACTCCTCGACTTCGCCCCGCGCTGCTTCGAGCAGGTGGCGCAGATCGGCGACCGCCGCGCGCCAAGTCGCCGGCAATCGTTCGCGCTGCTCGCTCCGAATGGCCAGACGGCCTTCGAGCGTGGCGCCGAGGCGCAGGTGATCGACGTCGAGGAGACCGGACGTAAAGCGAGCGCCGAACCGTTCGGGACTCCCGTGAACGACGATGGCGTCTCCGGCCCAGATGGGACGAACGCCAAGGACCAGCTCGAAATCCTCGAGCAGGCTTCCCGGTGTCGGCACGAAGCCGGACGGGGCGACCGCCGAACATCCGGACGTGCTGAGGTCGATGACCTGTACTTCGTCAATGAGCTCGCCTTCGCAACGGAAGCGGCAGCTCAAGTCGGCCGGGACCTCGGCCGCGTTCAGCCTGGCTGGTCGAAACGACATGCTGAGCCCCGCGCCGCCGCGAAAATCTTCATGCGATGCCGGGATGGGCGTGCGCGATCGCGAGGCTGCTGGTGGCGGCGACGAGGGCGGCCGGGAGGAAGGCATTGGAGGTCGACTGGGCGTCTGGGCGGGTGGCCAAACCCGCATCCGTATCTCCGACTTCGTCGCGCCGCTCTCAGGCGCAGCCACCGGATCGTCTGGCGCGGGAGTCTCCATTGTCCGGGCCGCAGACGTGCTGCGCCCTTTTTCGTTCGTGCCCAAACCAACAGAATGATTGCCGTTTTTGCGCATCGTGGTGGCTGACAAGGTTCGCAGTGAGAGAATCGGCGCCGAGCTCCGACCCCATCTACCAAACGGTACGGCTGTCTCACGAGTCAAGATAATCGGTGCGCGTGTGCCTTTTTTGCACGCAAGCCCCGCATCAGTCCGAATTGCGACAAGAACGCCGCGGATGGCGCCTAGGCGATGCTTCATCCGAGGCGTCCGAGGCTGAACGGATGCGAAGGGGCCGCGACCGGCCGGACGTTCGAGGCTGAACGGATGCGCGGGGCTGCGCGACCGGATCACACGAACAACCGGCCCTGGGTGCGGTTGTCGCACCCTTCTATTTTGTCGATCGGTTCTTGACGTACCGAACGGCTCCGTGGTCGGTCTGAGCCACCTTACCCCGTCGCTTCGTAGCGAGGACGAGGCGCTGGTCACGCTCGCGCGTGCCCACGGGGGCGACCAACATTCCCCCCTCCGGAAGCGCGTCCAGCCAGGGAGCGGGCAAATCGTCGACTGCGAAGGTGACGACGACCTTCTTCATCCCGATCCACGCCCCTGCACTGTCCATCGCGTCGCCTTGGAAGACCGTTACGTTGGGTTCGCTTTCGAGCGTCCGACTTGCCCAGGCAAAGAGCCGGGGGTCGATCTCGAAGGTGACGACGCGTCCGGTCGGTCCGACGATCGCTGCGGCGAGCGCAGCCCCGTATCCCGAGCCGGTTCCGAGCTCGACGAGCTCGCTACCTACCCCGAGCTCGATCAAGCGATACGATAAGAGATAGGCGTGCGGCGCGCTGACTGTGGCGAGGCCCTCGGTGTCGAGCGGAAGCGGGATGTCTTCGGCGCTGCGGTCGATGTCCTCCTCGCGGACGAACCGTTCGCGGGGCACCTCGAGGAGCGCTCGCAAATGGGCCTCGGGGAAAGGACCAAGCTGTCGATTCACAGAGTCGACGAGCTTCAGGCGACAGCCCCGCGCCACCTCGCGGAGCTCTTGAGCGAGGAGAGAATCCCGTGACGGTGGCTTTCCCCGGACGCGGTTCGCCAGGGATGTGAGCCATTCTTGCCGCTGCTCAAAGGAGAGCTCGGCCATCTTGTTCCGGAACTCGAGCGTGAAGAGGACTGGATGGGCGGTCACGGGGCGGCCCTCCCGAGCCAGAGCAGACCGAATCCAAGCCGCGGCGGCGGATAAGCGTCCAGCCCACGACGCGTGTCGCGAGTGAAGCGGACCGAGACCCAGCGGTCACGACCCGGAAAGTGCTTCCCAGGCCAATAGTGCGCCAGCGGCCAGCGCGCCAACCCCATCCTTTCGTCCGCGTCCCCCCGGCGCTGCCGCATTGCCGTATCGCGCGTCCCCCCGCGTTGCCGTACGTATCGCCGCGTTGTCGTGCCGGCGTTGCCGTATCGCCGCGTTGCCGTGCCGGCGTTGCCGTATCGCCGCGTTGCCGTATCGCCGCGTTGCCGTGCCGGCGTTGCCGTACGTATCGCCGCGTTGTCGTGCCGGCGTTGCCGTATCGCCGCGTTGCCGTGCCGGCGGTGCCGCGTCGCGGCCCCGTCCGGAGGAAGAGGTCGCCATCGGGTGCTCGCCGCGGTACGCTCGAGGGGCGTGAGGGTCGTACGGGTCCTTTATTTTGCCGGACTGCGGGATGCCGTCGGGCTCGGCGAGGAGTCGCTCGACCTTCCCGACAACGTGCAGACGGTCAGGCACCTCTCCAACTACCTGGCCGCCCGCCATCTCGCCTACGGCGAGCGTCGCGCCCACGTCCGAATCGCACGAAACGAAGCCTTCGCGGCGGACGACGAGCCCCTGTCGGACGGAGACATCGTGGCTCTCATTCCGCCCGTTGCCGGAGGCTGACGTGGACGACGTGAGAGTTCGCGTCGCGGCCCTGACGGTGAGCGACTCGCGAAGCACGGCGAACGATGTGTCAGGTGACCGGTTGCAAGAACGGCTCGAGGCCGCCGGAATGGTCGTCACCTTTCGAGCCATCGTTCGCGACGAGCCCGACGAGCTGCGGGCCATCGTGGCTCGCGTGTGCGATGGGGACTTGGCCGACGCGATTGTGACGACCGGCGGCACCGGCGTTGCTCCGCGCGACCAAACCTACGAAGCGCTCGAAGGCTTGATCGAAAAACAGATCGACGGCTTCGGCGAGGCGTTTCGGCGGCTTTCTTGGGACCAGGTCGGACCGCTCGCCGTCCTGTCTCGCGCGATCGCCGGTGTGCACCGGGGCCGCCTTGTCGCCGCCCTCCCGGGGAGCCCGGCGGCGATTGTCCTCGCGGTCGATGCCATTCTCGGACCGATTCTTCCCCACGCGGTCGCGCTCGCGCGCGGCGGCAAACATGGTCACTGACGTGCTCTCGTTCGACGAGGCCCGTGCACGCCTTCTTTCGGACGTCGACCGCCTGTCGGTCGAGCGCGTCTCTTTGCTCGCGGCGGCCGGGCGCGTACTCGCCGCGGACCTCGCGGCAGGCGATCCGCTCCCTCGGTTCGACCACAGCAGCATGGACGGATATGCGGTCGCGACATCGGAGTTCGAGGGCTCCGGACCGTGGACGTTCCGGGTCACGGGATTGGGCGGCGCTGGGACAGCCCCCGATTCTTTGCCGGTCGGTTCGGCCGCGCGCATCTTCACAGGCGCGCCTCTGCCGCACCGCGCGGACGCGGTCGTCATGCAGGAGCGTGCGGCGCGTGCCGGCCAAGATGTTTGCTTCGACAGCAAGCCGGACCGCGGCCAGCACGTTCGGCACGCCGGCGAGGACCTGGCGCGCGGCGCCGTTGCCATCGAGGGCGGAACACGCCTCGGGGCGGGCAGTCTGGCCCTCGCGGCCATGCTGGGCCGGGTTGAGCTTTCGGTGGCGCGGCGCCCGCGCGTCACCATCCTCGCGACCGGCGACGAACTGTGCGGACCCGGCGAAGCCCTCGGGCCCGCGACCATCCACGAGTCGAACGCTCCGGCTCTCGCCGCCCTGGCGCTGCAGGCCGCGGCCACGCCTCGCTTGGCTCCGCTCGTGCGCGACGACGCCGGAGCCATGAAGCGGGCGGTCGAGGAAGCGCTCGAAGGCACCGACCTTCTCTTGACGGTGGGCGGCGTCAGCGTAGGCGACCACGACCTCGTTCGGCCCGCGCTCGAACGGGCGGGCGTCGTCCTCGACTTTTGGAAAGTCGCGATGAAGCCGGGAAAGCCTGTGGCGGTAGGCCGAGCGGGCGGACGTCACGTCTTGGCATTGCCGGGTAATCCGGCGAGCGCCATCGTCACCTTCGCCCTCTTCGGGATCCCCTTGCTCCGCGCCTTGCAGGGCGACAGAACGCCGTGCGCCATGGCCATCCCGGCGCGGGCGAACGCCCCGCGGGTCCGAGCGGCCGATCGCGTGGAGTTCGTTCGGGCGGTGCTGCGTACGCAGGACGGGGCGCTCGTCGCCTTCGCGAACGACAACCAAGCCTCGGGGGCGGCCACGAGCGTGGCGCGCTCGGACGGGCTCATGGTCGTACCGGCGGGCGACCATCCGTTGGCGGCGGGCAGCCCGGTCGAGTTCCTTCGTTGGGCCGATGCGTGACGGACGCCGGCCTGTCATCGTCGCGGCAGCGCGCCGGGGCAAGGCTCGGCCTCGCACGAGGCCTCGTGTGGGCCGGCGTGATCATCGCCGCCGCACCGCGCGTCCTGCCAGTCGACCCAGTAGGCGCCATCGGGCCCGTGCTCTCGCTTCCAGATGGGCACGCGCGCCTTGATGCGGTCGATGAGCGCCCGACAGGCGCGAAACGCGTCGCCTCGATGAGGGGCGCTGGCCGCGCAAATGACGGCGGTCTCCCCGACGACGAGCGAGCCCGTCCGATGGACGGCGGCGACTCGAACCGTCGGCATTTCGTCGCAAAGCTCATCCGCCACCCGCCGCATTTCCGCGTTCGCCATCGATACGTAGGCCTCGTACTCGAGCCGGACGACCGGCCGCGGTGGACGCGCGCCGCTCTGCGCGCGCACGATGCCGAGGAAGATCGAAACGCCACCGGCGCCGTCGTGTGCCACTTTGGCGACGGCTTCGTCGATGGACAGCGGGACGTCTCGAATGGCCACGAACGAGCGCATCATCGCCCCTCCACGCTTCGGGGGCGCGCGACGGCTCCGCTCTTTCCTCCGCTTTTTTCCTCCAGTCGAATCGACTCGACGCTGGCCCAGCGATCCGCGCTCTTGATCATGTCGTAAATGGTCAGCGCGGCGATGCTCGCCGCGACCATGGCTTCCATCTCGACCCCGGTGCGATCAAAGGCTTCGGCCACCGCCCGGACACGCAGCTCGCCGCGCTCCGCGTCCGCGTCGAAATCGATGGTCGCATGCGTGGTCTGAACGGGATGGCAAAGCGGAATCAGCTCCGGGGTGCGCTTGCAGGCGAGGATGCCGGCAATTCGCGCGGCGCCGAGAACGTCGCCCTTCGCGAGCCCCCCCACCGCCACGGCGCGCACGACCGCCTCGGTCGTCCTGACGCACGCGCTCGCTACAGCCCGCCGGGAGCTCGCTGTCTTGGCCCCGACGTCCACCATGTGCGCGGCGCCAGCCTCGGTCAAATGGCTCAGCCGAGGGGCCGCGTCGATTTCATCAGGAACGAGGGCAAGCTTGTCTTCGGTCGGCGCCATGCGCTCAGCATGCCACGGTTTGAGCGGCACCTCCTTGACCCGGCGCGCCGGGGGGCGACCGGCATGGACCCGCATTGCTGGTATGTTCGTGGGCGAGCTTCGCATGCACAGGACAGAACCAACCGCGGTCACGGGGCGGTCTCTTCATCGATCGCTGCCGCTCGCCGCTCGGGAGCGGGTCTCTCCGCAGACCGTGAGACTCTCGCTCACCGATCGGTGCGATTTGGCGTGCGTCTATTGCCGCCCCTCGCGGAGCGACGGATACTTCGAGAAGCGCCTTCCAGACGATGCCTGGAAGGCGATGGTGCGCGCGCTGGTCGAAGCCGGGGTGCGCCGCGTGCGCATCACGGGCGGCGAGCCGCTCCTTCATCCCCGCGTCGTCGAGCTCGTCGCCTTCGTCGCCTCGCTCGACGTCGACGACCTCGCCCTGACGACCAACGCGACGGGCCTCGAGCGCCTCGCCGGACCGCTTCGGGCTGCCGGGCTGCAGCGCATCACGATATCGGTCGATTCGCTCGTTCCCGAGCGCTTCGCGCGCATCACGCGCGGAGGTCGCCTCGACCGCGTCCTCGCAGGCATCGACGCGTCGCTCGGCGCCGGGTTCGACGAAATCAAAACGAATACGGTCGTCCTGCGAGGCGAGAACGATGACGAGCTGCCCGACATTGTGACCTGGGCGTGGAGCCGCGGGATGGTGCCCCGCTTCATCGAGCTCATGCGCGTTGGCGAGGGCGCCCGTCTTCCGCCGGCCATGCTCGTCGGAGCGACCGAAATGCGCGAGCGTCTATCGACCCTGCTTTGCGACGAGGCCGGAACGCCGCAGCCCGATCGCGGACCGGCCAAATATGTCGCGTCCCGCGCCGATTCGCGGCAAAAGGCGGGGTTTATCACCGGGACGACGGATACCTATTGCGAAAAATGCGATCGCTTGCGTGTCGCTTCGGACGGAACCATCCGCCCGTGCCTTGCGACGAACGACGGCGTCGACGGCATGGCGCTGGCCGAAGCGGGCGACACGGCTGGCCTCGTACAGGCCATCGACCAAGCGTGGGCGTTGAAGCCCGATGGCGAGACCTGGAAAGGTTGCACGGAGACGTCGGCGGCCGACGTCTCCATGCGCGCGATCGGGGGTTGACGACACCGTCAAGAGGCCGTTCGGACCGCGATTTTGCGCGGCTTGGACGCCGCCGCTTTGGGCAAGCGAAGGACGAGGGTCCCCTCCTTCGTTTCCGCGGTGATGGCCGCGTTGTCGACCCCACCGGGGATTCGAAAGCTTCGCACGTAGTCGAACTCGTCGTACTCTCGCGCGAGTGCGCGAGCCTCGGCTCGAGCTCGCTTCGTCTCGATCGTCAGCGTACCGTTTTCGACGCGGACATCGATGCTTTCGCCCGATACGCCGGGGACGTCGGCCACGACGAGGATCTCGTCGCCGTTCTCGAAGACGTCGACAGGCGGCGCCACAGTCCGCCGCTGCTGCGGCGATCGCGGGGCCACCGAACCGTTGCTGTCATGTACACGCACTGCTTCGCTCATCGCACATGCTCCTTTTTTCTGTCGTTCCAATTCGGGCTCGCCCTGCGCGGTTCGCTCCTCGCGCCCGGCTCCGCTCAACGAGCCCGGGCTGGGCCTACTGAACCTTGACTTCAATTTGGCGCGGAAGCGTCTCCTTGGCCTTCGGAAGCGTCACGGTCAGGATGCCGTCTTTCATCGAAGCGGTGACGGTCTCGCCGTCGACGCGGCCCGGAAGGGGCAACTTGCGCGTGAAGGCGACGGGCTCGCGCTCGCGCAGGCGGACCTCGTACCCCTCGGGGACTTGGCTCTTGCGCTCGCCGCGAAGGACGAGCGACTCCTCTTCGACGTAGACGGACACGTCCGACTCCGCGAGCCCGGGAACTTCGATCTTGTAGACGAAGGAGTCCTTCGTTTCGAACGCGTTCACCGGCGGCCACGCAGCGCGCGCGGTGCGGTATCCGCGTGCGGCGGGAACCCCTCCGTTCCAGTCCTCGAATACGTGATCGATGCGCCTCTGGATCAGGCTGAGCGCTCGTAGCGTGTCGTCGAAATCTCTCCAACCGGTCAACATGGCATACCTCCTATCCGCGAGCAGAGACGCCTACCCGGCACCTCGCCCTTGGAAAACCTCGCTCTGGCCGTCGCGCCCCCGACCGGACCTCGGCCGGCGACGCCCCGTGTTTCGAGCTCGAGTCCAACAAATAAGCACGGCTCCCGCGGTGTAAAGGCCATGCGCTATCCTCAGCCCGGTTGAAGAACGGGGTTCTCGTCCTCTTCGTTGCCGCCGCCTGCAGCCGTTCGCCGGCGGGTGCGGTCGTCCACTTCGTCGAGAACGACTACGCGCGGGCTCTCGCCGATGCGCGAGGCCGCGGGGTGCCGCTCTTCATCGATGCCTGGGCCTCCTGGTGTCACACGTGTCTCAGCATGCGTGCTTACGTGTTCACCGATCCGGTGCTCCGACCTTACGAACGCGACTTCGCTTGGCTCGCCATCGACACCGAGCGGCAAGAGAACGCTGCGCTGGTCGAAAAACTCGGCATCCACGTCCTTCCGACGCTCGTCGTCCTCGATGCCGCGAGCGAGCAGCCGCTCGTGGCTTGGCCGGGTTCGATGACGGCCCGAGAGCTCGCGGGCCTCTTGGAAGCGTCCATTCAGCGATCCATGACCAAGTCCGCCACAGCCGATGCCGATGGTGCGTTGAAGCGCGGCCATCGCGCGAGCGCGGATGGACGAAACGAAGAAGCCATATCGGACTACAGGGCTGCGTTGGCCACGGCTCCGCCGGGGTGGCCGCACCGGGCCGAGGCCCTCGACGCGTGGGTGACGGTCCTCGGCAACGCGTCGCACGAGGCCGAATGCGCCAAGCAAGCGGTCGAGGCGGCGCCGGGAATGGCTCCCGGCACGCCCCTGGCGGATGTCTTGCGCGCCGGCATCCACTGTGCGGTCGACTCGCTGCCGGACGCCGCGGCCCTCTCGGCGCTCGACCGATTGCTCGCGCAAGGTGAGCAGGTGGCCGGCGATGCGACCCAGCCCATTCTGCCGGACGACCGCTCGGACCTATTCGGCTACGTCGTCAGTGGCTTGTCCAAGCTCGCGCGCAAGGACGAGCTCGCGCGTGTCGCCCGCGCGTGGGCGGCATTTCTCGAGGAGCAGGCCACGCACGCGCCTTCGCCGTCGTCGCGCGCCGTCTTCGACGCACACCGCCTCGAGGCGTATCTCGCTCTCGGGCGGCCCGAGCAAGCGGTCCCGATGCTGGAAGAGAGCGAGCGGGACTTTCCCCAAGATTACAATCCGCCCGCCCGCCTCGGGGTGGCTCTGCTCGCGATGGGCCGCTACGACGAGGCCATCGCGGCGCTCGACCGAGCGCTCCATCTCGCATACGGCCCGCGCAAGCTCCGACTCTGGTCGGTCGAGGCCGACGCATTTCGAGCCAAAGGAGATCGCGACGGCGAGCGGCGCGCGTTGCAGGCAGCGGTCGATTTCTCGAACACCGTTCCGTTGACCGGCGGTTATCCGAAGTCTCGCGACGCGCTCCAAAGGAGGCTAATCGACCTTGCGGACCGAGGGGCTCGCTGAAGGCGACGATTTCGCGCCACGCCCCGAGAAGCTCGGCATGGAGTCTCGCTCATGGCGGCTCGTCGTCGTGGCCCTGTGGTAGACGCGGGTGATCTCCGCCTCGTCGAGGAACCCGACGATGCGTCCCTGCGCGTCGACCACCACGATCTCGCGCAAGCCGTGCTCGAGGATCGCCTCGAGCGCGCGTTGCAAATTGTCGGTTGTATTCACGCAGACCGGTGGGACCATCAAGTCGTGGGCGATTGCGAACTCGCCGATGTCGGGGTTGGCCGCGACCGTGCGGAGGACGTCGCTCAGCACGATACCCACGAGCTTGCCGTGGTCGTCGAGGACCGGAAAAACGTCTTGCCATGCGCTCGAGGCGGCCTTCTGGATGACCTCTGCTGCGGGCGTTCGCGTCGCCAAGGTTGCGTAGGGCCGGTCCCGCACGACGACGTCAGACACGCGAACGCCCGTCAGAACGTCGAAAATGAGCTCGTCGCGGTGCGCAGGCGAGTCGCGTTTCGTGGCGACTTGCGCGTGATAAAGGCTCCGATGTCTCAGTGCCAAGAAGGCGATCCCTTCGGCGAGCATGAGCGGGACGAGAAGGTCGTAGCTCCCGGCCAACTCGCAGGTCATGACGAGCGCTGCGATGGGAACGTGCGCGAGGCCTCCGTAGAACGTCCCCATCCCGACCAGGGCGAACGCGCCGGGGTCGATGCGCGGGTCGTGCAGAAGCGTCTGCGCGGCGCGTCCGAACGCCCCGCCGAAAATGCCCCCGATGACAAGCGATGGGCCGAAGTCTCCAGCGCTGCCGCCCGTACCGACCGTCAAACAAGTGGCGACGATTTTCACGGTACCGAGCAACGCGAGAAGCTGCACGCCGCGCCATCCGAGCGGAAACCATTGGGCACCGACGATGGCAAGCTGCGCGGCCCCGTAGCCGCCCCCCAAAATTCCGAGTCCCTGACCCGGCTGGCCGATTTGCGGGCCGATGAACACGATGAGCGGCGTGGCGAAGATGCCGAGTGCGAGTCCCCCGAGTCCGGGCTTGGCCCATTGGGGGACGGGAAGTCTGCGTGTCAACGACTGGACCCAACGCAGCGTCGACAGAAACGCGCTCGCCACGATCGAGACGAGCACCGCGAAGAGGGCATAGAGCGGCAAATGAACGGGGGTGAACGGATAGCTCGGCGCGTGGGTGAAGAGCGTCTGCTCGCCGAAGAAGGCAATGAATACGGAGTAGGCGACGACGCTTGCGAGGACGCTCGGGACGAGCGCATCAGCCTCGAAGTCATCGCGATGAAGCACTTCGACCGCCAGGAGCGCGGCGCCGAGCGGCGTGCGGAAAACGGCCGCCATACCCGCTGCAGTCCCGGCGACGAGCAAAATTCTGCGTTCTCGATCGGTCGATCGCAGCACTTGGCCGATGAGCGAGCCGATGGCGCCGCCCATTTGCATGGTGGGCCCCTCGCGACCTCCCGACCCTCCGGCGCCGAGGGTCAGGATCGAGACAACGGCTTTGACGAATGCGACGCGCTTTCGAACGAGGCCCCTCTTTTGATGAAACGCCTCGATGATCGCGTCGCTGCCTCCGCCGAGCGTTTCCGGCGCCAGCCAGGTGGAGATCGCACCGCCCAGCAACGCTCCGCCGGCCGGCAGGAGGATGAGCAGCCACGGCCGAAACGGGATCGGATGGTCGACCTCGCCGAGGATCTTCTCGCCACCCGCGCGGAGCGGGGCGTAGCCGGTCCACGACTCGAGCATCAGGCGTTGAGCGGCCTCGACCCCCGCGAAGAACAGCGAACCGAGCAGGCCTGCAGCCGCCCCGACGAGGGCGGCTTGAAGCAGCATGCGTCCGAGAATCTGAAACTCGATGGGCGCGTGGGCCGCGTCGAGCAGCCGCCTGAGCGCGATCAACCGCCGAAACGCGGCGCGGGGCAGGCGGGTCGGTTCAACGTCTTGCGCCATGATTCGGTCGCTCGCTCGGTCTAGCTCGCCCTATCGCTCGGCGCGAGGCGGGTCGGGCGGAACGCGCATCGCCGCCACGCCGGAGTTCGGGTCGGCCTCGCTCTGCCCGGCCCGGAAGACCACGGCCCCGAGGCCCTCATGCCCGTGGAGCTTGCGGTTCCACGTGGCGACGTAGGCGACGCCGCGCGCCGCGGCGACGTCGGCGATGAGCGTCCACGTGTGCTCGTCGTCCACCCAGTGTCGATCGAACCGTCGGCGGTCCAACCCGCTCAGAATTTCGATGGTCGCGTCGTCGCAGAAGATCGTCGCATCGCCGGGTAAGGAGCGGAGATAGGCGCCGATCGCCGCGCGCTCGGGCCATCCGCGTTCGATCGAACCCTGCCAGAACCGCATCCAGAGCTGCAGGACCGTGGCCAGCCCGGCGAGCGCCAAGGCGGCCGCGACGCCGCCGGCCGCTCTTCCCACGAAGATGAATGGCCTGGTCATCCCGAGCCGTTGCGTCAGCCGGGCGGTGCGATCGGCGAGCGCGGCGGCGCCCTGGGCGGCGAACGTCGCATAAAGCGCGACGACGACGACGAAGTGCCGGTCAAGGCCGAGCGACGAGCGAAGGATCCACGTCAGCGACACGAAGCCCAGGCAAGCGGACAGTACGGCGACGAACCGGCCACCTTGCTCTCGAACCGTCTTTGCGATGCCGAACGGGACGAGAAGGATAACGGGACCGAACACACGCGCGGGGACGATGATGGGGTAGTCGAGAAAATCGCGGACCAGCCCGATCCAGCCCCGGTCGAGGGCCGTGTGCTCTCGCGTCGCCCCCGTCGCGAACTCCCGTGTCTGTCCGAGAAAGCCGAACCAGCGGCCGTCGACGGGCCGCCGCAGCACCGCCCAAATCAAGATGAGCGCAGCCGGGCAGGCGACGACGAGCCAACCGCGGGCGAGGCTCGTCCGATCGGTCGCGCCGCGGCGCAGCGCCCCGGTCGTCTCGATGGCGAGCATTGCCCCGATGGCCGCCAGCGACGCCCATGCCTCGTAGCGAAGCATGACCGCTGCAGAGAGCATCGCCGCCGCCGCCGCGTACCGGCGGTCCTGAAACGTGATGGCGACGCCGAGCATGAGCAGTGCGAAAAGCGGCTCGGGTTGGGCCGTCGTGCCCATTTGCATGGCGATGGGACACGCCGCCGCAAACACGGCGGCGAGGCAGGCGGTCGCACCGGGCGGAATGGAGGCCGGGCCGCGAATCTGGCGGGCGGTACTGCGGCGCACGTAGAAAAACAAGACCGCCGGAAGGGCGGCCGAGAGGGCGACGTTCAAAAAGCGGACGTCGTCGAGCGTCCCTCCGAGTGCGACGAGCGGAACCTGCAAGTAATGAAAGAGGGGCAACCAGACCCAGTGCACCCCCAGGTCCGACGGGTCGGCCAGAATGGCGCGCGCAATCATGTGGTGCGCGTAGGCGTCCGTGTCGATGTCCGGACCGCTTCGAACGCAGGCGACGCGCCATGCAGCGAGTGCCGCGAGAACCCACGCGGCCGTCGTCCCCCAAGGGTTGCGCCAACGCATCGGGCGCTCCTATACCGCGGAGCCCGTGCGAATTCGAACCGGCGGGGTCGCGGCAGGCCGGCTGCTGTCCCCGCGCCGCGCCGATCAAGGGTTGGCTCGGACGGGCGCGGAGCCCGTGCGAATGCGAAAGAGTGCATAGGGAGGCTGGCGCAGGTCCCGGCTTTTCTCGAACGCAGGCTGCCGTTCGAGCTGGTTGGCCGTCACGTAGAGAAAGCCGTCGGGCCCAATCGACATCGAGTCGGGCCACAGCAACCGAGGGTCGGTGGCCACGGTTTCCATCGTTCCGTCGAGGTTGCGTCGGACGACGGCGTTCGCTTCGTAGTCGGCGATGTAAAGGCGGCCCCCCGCCGCCATCACCATTCCGTCCGAAGCGCCCTTCTCGCCGAGGTCGCGCACCGTGGCGGCCACCGCTGCATCCGGCAGGTCGGCGTTCGAGAGCGCGTCCGCGCTGACGCTGTAGAGCCTCCGGCTTGCGAGCGGGCTATAGTAGATGGTCTTTCCGTCCGGGCTCACTTCGATGGCATCGATGCCGCAAGCGAAGGGCGCGGCGGCGCCTCCAGGGCTCTGCCGGTAGAGGGGTCGCCCCTCGACGATGGCGAGAAAGCCGGGATCGGGCCGGACAGACCGATGGTTGACGAGCCGTCGCCAACTCTTTCGAGAGTCGAGATCGACGACGACGATCGCATTTTGCCCCGACGGCGACGCGTCGGTGATGTACGCAAAGCCCGATTTTCCTCGCGCAAGATCGAACCGGACGTCGTCGAGATAGGAGCTCGGGAGCACGACGTTGGGAGGAAAGCCGATGACCGCGAACGCTTTGTTCGACTGCAGATCGAACCCGACGAGCTTGGCCCGTCCGGGCTGAACGCTGCCGAAATTCACTGTGCCCGTGTCAAGCGCCCAGAGCCGGTTCTTCGCGTCGATGACCACGCTTTCGACGCCGACGAACGACTCGGCGACATCGCCCGGCTGCGACGAATTCCAAAGCGAATCCGGGTAGGCGGTGAGGTGCCCGTCGTTCAGCTCCGCGACGCTCATCTCGATGGGATCACCCAAGTGCGGAAAACTGACAAAGATGCGCCCTTCGTTCGACACGGCGACTCCAGCTGGCATGGAATCGAACGTCGCAACGGTCTCGAGCGCGCCTTCCGCGCGGCTGCCGGCCAACGCCATGGTCGGTTCGGCCGGCTCGATCGGGGCGTCGCTCCGCGGTTCGACGCGGGACGCGGTCGTCTCGGCGACCGTGTGGGTGGATGCCTCGTAGCGGGCCTGTGCGAAGGGTGCGGTCGCTGTCGCGGCCGTCTGGTGTTCGTTGCGGGCCTGGGCGAGGGGTGGGGTGCTCGTCATGGCCGTGTCGGTCGAACTTTCGCGCCTCTCGCCACGGCTTGGCGCGATGGCCGCAGTCGGGTCGGGATGACCGTGGAGGGTTACGGTAAGGGGCAGCGGAACCTGGGCGTCGGGCTCCTCGGACGCGGCCATCGCAGCCGCCTCCGGCGCGGGAGAGCCCTCTTTGCAGAAGCACAGCACGCTCGTCGAGAGACCCAAGACGACGAGCGCCGCGACGCGGGCGGATGCGGTTTGCATGGCCGGTCTTCATTTGCAACGCGTGTTCCCCCTGGCCGCGGGTAGGTTCGCGTATGGGGGTGTGCACCCTTGGCTCACCGCCCGCCGGAGCGCATGACCGCTAAGGCAAGCAGTACCGTGCGACGTCTTCGCGCTCCCCGCGCGCCTCCTTCATCTTGGCGGCGACGAGTTCGTCGGTCCCGTCCGGCGGCGACGGGCTCGCCTGCACTTTCAGCGTGTTCGAGAGGACGGTCAGTGTCGTCTTGGTGCTCGAGGCGTACTCCCTTAGCGGTTCGTCCTTGAACGAAATCGAGGCGAGCGTCGTGAGGGTGCGGTCGGCGACCTCGGTGCTCGCCGGCGAATCCTCAAGAGCCTTCATCGCGAGGAGGAACTGTTCGCACTCCTCTTTGCGTTCGGTGTTGCACGAAGCCGCGCCGAGCACGAGGAGCAGGCCGAGCACGAGGAGCGCGAAAATGGGCCGGTTTGCTTTCATGGCAAGACCTCGGTTCCGACGTCAACCCCCTCAACGACCATCTTGGCCCGAGGTGGTGCCTGCGGTAAACGCCTCGCGGAGCTTTGCGGAGACTACCTCAAGCCGATTCGGACGGGGCACTCTACGCACCGAGCCCGCGCGTTCGGGCGCGCGCTTTGTCGATGCGATTACCGTCATGGCCGGTGTTCGAGTCGTTTTGTCTCGAAACGCCGCGTGCGACGGCCCTCTACTGGCTCGCCGTCGGGATCATCGTGGTCGCGCTCTTCGTGCCCCGGCTTCTTCCGTGCGTCGACTACCCCCAGCACCTCGCGTTGAGCGATATCGCGCGTCGTTTGAGCGACCCGAGTGCCCCGGAGCACCGTGAGTACGAGCTCAATTTTTTCACTTACAATGGTCTTTTTCATTTCGCCGTTGCCTGGATTTCTCGGTTCTTGCCCATCGAAATGGCCGGCCGCCTGGTCGTGGCGGGGTCGCTCGTCGGCATGGCCTCGGCCGTGGTCGCGCTGCTTCGCACCGTGCAGCGGCCGCCCTCCCATGCGGCCCTCTTCACGCCCGTTCTTTTTTCATTTTCCCTCGGGTGGGGATTTGTCAACTACGCGCTCGGGACGACGATTTCCGTCTGGGCGCTCGTGTGCGTCGCCCGGGCCGCCGCGCGTCCCACCGCGTCTTCGCTCGTCGGGGTCGCTGCGCTCGGGATGCTGTGCGCCTTCGCCCACGTGCTGGCGATGCTCATCCTCTGCGCGTTCGGCTTCGCGCTCGCCGTCGAGCTGAGCTGGCGCGCGACGCGGGGCTCGGGCCCTCCCTGGAAGCGATCGGCCCTTTCGGCGGCTCGGACTGCGCTTGCCCTCCTGCCGCTGCTCGTCGGCTGCCTCTACTGCATCGAGGTATTTCGCAAACAGTACGTCTGGGACCCCGGAATGTACCGCGACCCGACCATCGAGGGCACGGCGCCTCCGCTCTGGCAAAAGGCGCTCTACTTCGGTGCGTTCACCCTCGACCTCTTCGGCGACGCGACCGATCAAATCGTCCTCTGGGTGTCGCTAGGCGTCATGGGCTGGCTGGCCTTCATGGCAACCAGGCATCGGCCCTCCCCGCCCGATCCCGACGCGCCCGGACCGCTTGTCGCGCCGTTTTTCGCCATGGCAGCGGCCTATTTCGCGACGCCGATGGTGCTCATCGGGACGCACCTCGTCTTTCCGCGGATCGGTCAATGGCTCGTCCTCGCCCTCCTGCTTGCAACGCCCCGCTTTCCGGACGGTCTCGTCCTGCGCGGTCGCGAATATTGCCTTCGGCTCGGGTTGGTGGCCGCGCTCAGTTTCTTGCTCCACTGCACGCTCTTTGCGTTCGAGACGAACGACGCGTCCGCGGTGATCGACGATCTGCCGCCCGGCCGATCCATCACCGCGGTCATTTGGGACCCTGGCACCGTGGCCTTTCGAAACGGCACGCTGACGCACCTGGCTGCGTACTACGCGGCGCGCAAGCACGGCGAGTGGGCGTTCGCCTTCGCGCGGTATCTGAGCGTTCCCGTGCGCTTTCGGCCTCATTCGCAGCCCGCCTGGCCCGGACGAGGCTGGGAATTCGACGGGCAGGCGTACGATCCGCGCTGCAAGTACGCGCGGGCGTTTCCTCTCGTCATCGTCAAGGCGCCCGAGGAGGTCGATCGAGGGGCGAGCGGCGAAGAGGTCGTCCGCAGGATTGTCTTCAAGCGCGACGCCGCGGCGCCTGCCGTCAAGCTGCTTTCTCATCACGGCCGGTTTTGGGCCTTCGACACCGAGGGACTGCCGGAGGACGGGACCTTCTAGCTCCTTATCTCCCTCGAATGGTGTCCAGGCGGCCCCATTCGTGGTAATCGCGCGAAGGTGATGCACGTATTCGTCGCTGGCGGGGCTGGGTACATCGGTTCGGTGCTCGTACCGGCGCTGCTCGAGAATGGCCACCGCGTGACGGTCCTCGATCGGCTCTACTTCGGTGACAGCCTCGCGCGACCACAAGCTCGATACGGCGAACGACTGCGGGTCGTTCGCGGCGACGTGCGCGGGTTCGACCAGGGGCTGTTGACTTCGGCCGACGCGGTCATCGATCTGTCGGGCATCTCGAACGACCCGTCGTGCGAGCTCGAGCCGGAACTCACGCGGAGCGTCAATGTCGATGGGGCGAAGCGCCTGGCTGTCGTCGCACGCGAGCAGGGCGTACGTCGCTACGTCTTCTCGTCATCGTGCTCGGTGTATGGTCACGGCGATGGGCTCGGCCTGACCGAGGGCAGCGCGCGCCACCCGGTTTCCCTCTATGCACGCGCGAAGGCCGACGCCGAAGACTTTTTGATGGGCCTCGGGCGCTCGTCCGGCGGAGCCCTCGAAATCGCGTGCTTGCGACTCGCGACCGTCTACGGCCTGAGTCCGCGCATGCGCTTTGACCTGGCGGTCAACGTGATGACGAAGAATGCCTACGTACAGAGGCGCATCACGGTCGACGGCGGCGGTCGCCAGTGGCGTCCCTTCGTTCACGTGCGCGACGTCGCACGCGCGTTCGAGCTCGCGTTGACGGCCGATCGGGGGCAAGTGGCCGGCGAGGTGTTCAACGTCGGCTCCGACGCGAGCAATGTACAAATTCTCAACCTCGCATTCCGAGTGAGGGACGCCGTGCCGGGGACCGAGATCGTCCATGCGCCGACCGACCCCGACCTCCGAGACTACAACGTCTCGTTCGACAAGATCGGCCGGGTCCTCGGGTTCCGGGCAGAGAAAAGCATCGATGACGGCATTCGCGAAGTTCTCGGAGCTCTGCGTGAGGGCGTCGTCGATCCCGACGATCGACGTTGGTACACCTTGCGGCAGTACGCGTTTTTGCGCGATGCCGAACGCGCCCACCGCGATCTGGCCATCGACGGGCAGCTGCTCTCGAAGAGCCCATGACCGACAAGGTCGAGTTCTACCGTCACCAGCTCGGCGACGAGGAAGCGGCCTCGTGGCGCCTTGCGCTCGACACGCTCTTTCTCACTTTGGGCCCCCAGGTTGCCTCGTTCGAGCAGGAGCTCGGCGCGTACTTGGTACGCGGGAGGCCGGGCGCCGCGCCGCCCTATGTCGTCGGGACGTCCTCTTGCTCGATGGGCCTGCTCCTCGCGCTGCGCGCCCTCGACGTCACAGCCGGTGACGAAGTCATCACCACCCCGATGACGTTCGCTTCAACGACGAACGCGATCCTGCATGTCGGGGCACGCCCGAAGCTCGTCGACGTGGAGGCGACGACCGGTCTCATCGATCCAGCTGCCGTCCGCGCCGCGATCGGCCCGAAGACCGTGGGCATCCTCCCCGTGCACCTTTTCGGCCAGCTTGCCGACATGCGCGCCTTGCGTGCGATCGCGGACCAACACGGGCTCTTCATCGTCGAAGACTCTGCCCACGGCATCGAAATCGAGCGCGACGGCGTGCGCCCGGGCGACCTGTCCGAAGCCGCGGTGTTCTCGTTCTATGCGACGAAAAATCTGACCTGCGGCGACGGCGGGGCCATCGCCACGAGGAACGGCCAAGCCGCCGAGCGTCTGCGGCGCCTTCGCAACCACGGGGTCTCGAAAGCCGCCACGGATCGGCACGGTGCCGCTTACCAGCATTGGGACCTGGTCGAGCTCGGATACAAGGCGAATCTCACCGATCTCGACGCGGCCCTGCTTCGTCCGCAGCTGCCCCGGGCGGAGGCCAAACGCGACGCCCGCGAGCGGATCGTCGAGCGCTACCGTCGGATGCTCCGTGAGCACGTCGCCGATCTCGGTTCTGCCGCCCCGACCTTGCGCGGCGTCCCTTGGCTCATCGAGCCTCGCGGACGGAGCAGTCATCACCTTTTTACGATTCACACTCGTCCGGGCGACCGCGACGCGATGCTCGGGAAGCTCGGCGCGGCCGGGATCGGAACGGCCGTAAACTATCGCGCGATCCATCTTTTGAGCTACTTGAAGGAGATCGTGTCGATCCCCCGTGGAGCGCTCCCCATGGCTGAAGAGATCGGAGACAGGACCATCAGCCTGCCCATGCACCCCAACCTCAGCGAAGACGAGCAAGTTCGCGTCGTTCGCGCCGTTGCGAGCGCATGGAACGAGCTCGCTTCGATGCGCAAATGACGCCGCGCACGTTTCTCGGCCTGGCTTTTTGCCTCGGCCTCGCCGTCGCGCCTCTTTTTGCCTGCCACCGGCGAAGCCTGCCGCCCGACGGTCAGCCGGCGCCGTCGGCAAGCGTCATCAGCATCGGCGTCGCTCTCGGGACCTGCGACGATCTCGACGTCTGCGTCCGGGAGTGCGACGCCGGTTCAGCCGATCGCTGCCGTCGGCTCGCAGCCAGTTACGCGTTCGGCCACGGCGTCTCGAAGGACGAAGCCGAGGCAACACGGCTCTATGAGCACGCTTGCGACATGAACGATGCGCCCGCTTGCGTCTTTGCGGGTCAAATGCACGAGTATGCTCACGGCGTGCCGAAGGACGACGCGGCCGCGGTCGACCTCTATGGTCGCGCCTGCCGCCTTAAGTGGGCGGCCGGTTGTTACAACCTGGCCATCATGTTCGAATTGGGCCGCGGCGTCGGTCAGGATCGGGCGAAGGCCGCGGACCTCTATCGACTGACGTGCTCGGCCGGGGCGATGCAAGCGTGCGACAAAGCGAAGGAGCTCGATGAGCCCGCTGCGCGCGACGCCGCCACACAGGCGACTGGAGCCTCAGAATAGGCCGATGGCAAAGTGAAATGCCCCGAAGTCCTCGTAGGGATGGCGGAGGATGTTGACGCCATAATCGAAGACGAGCGGGCCGACGGGCGTATCGACGCGGACTCCAGCGCCCACGTCCGCCCTCAGCTGAAACGTATGATGGAAAATGTAGGTGGGGTCGTCCCAGAGATTGCCAAAATCACTGAATACGGCGCCCTCGATCGGAAGACGGATCGGAAAGCGGAGCTCGAAGCGAGGGTTGATCATCAAGTTGGCGCCCCGAAGTCCGACGCCTGGGCAGTTACTCTGGTTGTTCGTGCAGAGTGAGGGATTGCGACTGATCTGGTCGACGTAGTCCTGCGGAATGAAGCTGTCTTGCAGCCATCCGCGCATCGAATCGAAGCCCCCCATGAAAAAGAGCCTGTCAGGGTAGGTGCAGCTCGAATGCGGGGGCGACCCCGCGGGCCGCTCCGAGCACCACGGGACGATGTTGAGTCCGAGGCGTATTTCCGCAGCGAACGTGACCCGGCTGGAGATCGGGACGTACCCGGCCACGGTCTCGGTCAGGCGGAAGAAATTGCTCTGATACTGGTACTGCTGGGCGGGGAGGGTCAAAGGAGCGCTCTGACCGAGGACGTCGTCGACAGGGCTCGAGAAGCGGGCGCGGTTGACCGGCCCGGGACGGGCGAGCGGGGGCGATCCCGCGGGATACGAGTTGACCTCCTCGATCCCCGAGGCGAAGTACGTTCCGCGATGGGCGTTGAACGCGCTGTCGCGCCGGTCCCAGGTGAATACGACCCGACCTGCGACGGCGTTGCTGTCGCCGTCCGGGACGCGAAGCAGCGTTGCGAGCTCTGTGTTGCCCTGGTTTTCCGAGCTCTGGAGGTACTGGGCAATCGTTTGCCCGTTGAAGAGAAAGACGTCGTTGTTCTCGTAGTCCGCTGCTGCGCTCACCTGAAACTCACGGCTCGGACGCCAGATGATCGTGCCGACCGTCGCCGCCTTTCGCAAGGTGAAGTCGCGCTCGAGGTCCAAGACGTAGATGCCGTCGAGCTGCGTGCGGACAGTGGGGCCGAGGCCGACTTCCGGCCAGGAGAACGTCAGCGTGTCGCGCGTCGCGATCCGCTCGGTCGTGCTGAGCGTCCGGTAGTTTCGCCGAACGCCCTCGTCCAGAATCAAAAAGTCCGGCAAGTAGGACGCCTGCAAGTGGAGCGTCATCGACCAGGCATAGCCGAGGAGGTTGCGGTGACCGTACTCGAGCACGCCCCGGACTCCCTCACCGGTCGAGAAGCCGGGCCGCACCTCGACATATTGAGAGTCGCGCTCCACGACATCGATGACGACGTCCTTGACGGCCTGCGGCACGTACGGATCGCTGAGGGCGACGGTGACGCTCGCAAACACCCCGAGCGTCGCGATCCGCTCTTGGGTCTTGCGCACGTCGCTCGTCCGATACGGGCCGCCGACGTCGAGCGCGATGCGCCGCCGGACCACCCCTTCACTCGTCTTTTCGAGCCCGTTGATGACGATGGCTCTCACCGTGACCTGCTCGCCTTCGGTCACGTCGAACCGAACGCGGGCGCGCGTCCGGTCGGCCGACGACTCGAGCGCGTACTTGACGTCGACGTAGTAGTAGCCGCGTTCCTTGTACCACTCGATGATTCGCCGCCGGGCATCTTCGAGCTTCGTCGTACTTGCCGCTTCCCCGAGGGGCGCCTGAGCCGCCTCCGCGACGGCTTGTTCGCTGAAGCTCTTGACTCCGGTGAAGGCCAGATCCCAGAGCTGCGTGCGGGGGCCGAGCCTCACGGGGATGACGAGGTCGACCGTCGGGGCGCATGTGACCCCGCGCCCTGCGTCCGGTCGACAATGGTACGCCGGTCCGAGAGGCTCGGTGGTCGCCGGGAGGCCGGACGACTCGTAGCCGCAAATGTCTCTCGGCACCGGTGGAACCGGCATCGGTATGCACGCTTGCGGCGGCGAGCGCGGACTGCAGCGCGCCCGTACGACTTGGACCGGGCCGACGTTGGCGTGGAGAAACCCTTCGTTGCGGTAGAGTTCCTGAACGTGTTCGACGGCCCGGTCGTAGGTGTCGGCGACGAACGTTTCATTGGGCTGCAAATCGAGGGGGGCCGGTAGGCTGCCGGCGTCGACCTGCCCCGAGGCACCGCCAAGCGTCTGGCTGACGATCCGCGGATCGGGGTTCACGAACAGGTCGGCGCCGGGCAGGTCTTCGTCGAGAAAGCTGTCGATTTCAGTACCGATGTCGGCGGGCGAGCGGGGACCTCCAGCGCGGAGGTTCTTGATGACCTCGGGCTTGAGGCAGGGATAGGAGCGCTTGCCGACTCGCACGCGGGCCCCTTCGCTCACGTGAAAGACGACGAGCTCGACAAGGTCGCTCTCGGAGCCGCGCGTTTCGGCGCGAATGGCCGCGTCGAGAAAGCCGCGCTTCTGGTAAAAGCCGCGGATCTTGTCAGCCAAGTGAGAGGGCGATCGATCGGTCTCGCTGTCGAGGCCGAGAACGGCCATGAGCACGTCGGCGTCGTAGTGTTCGTTTCCGTCGAAACGCGGCTCGAAGAGTGGCCCGGTGTCGATGCGAACCCGGAGCTCGATGCGGTCCGGTTGTCCAGGCTCGTGCAAACGAGCCAGATCATGAGAGACTTCGGCCCGGTAGTAGCCGCTGCTCCGCATGGCTTGTTCCAACGCCGTGTCCGCTCGATCGATCGTCGGCTCGTCGGCCCGGTCCCGGGCGTGCACGGAGTAGACTGCTTCGATCGGGGCGATCCGCTCGGGCGCCGCCCCGAAGACGATGAAGCGGCGGTCGTCTAGGAGACGCGGCGCGCCCGGAACCACGTCGATGAGCACGAGCACGTGTGTTGGATCATCGGTTTCTTGGGTCCGTATTCTCGATTTGGCAGACGGGTAGCCGTGCAACTGGAACTCGTGTTCGAGCCGGAGACCCGTCCCATCGATCTCGTCGGCCATGATTTCTCCCCCCTTGACGAGCCCGGACTGACGCATCACTTCGTCCCGATCGATCGGGGCGCCGTGAAAGTCGGTCCGGATCCGCGCGATGAGCTTGCGGGGGGATGCCCGAATCACGAGCTCCGCGCGATCGCCCCTCGAGACGGCGATCGCGCGCGCGCGTGAAAAACGTCCCGAGTCCAGAAGCTCGCTCATCGCCCGCCGCGCCGCGGTCGGCGTCAGCGGATCGCCGGGCTTGACGCTGGTGAGTGGGGGGATCCGTACGTCGTGCCAAATGTCGTTCTCGAGAAGGACCGTGACCTGCGAGACAGGCAGGCCCTCGAGGCCGGCGAGATCCGGCGCTGGAGATGGGCCACGAAGCTGCGCCAGCGGCCGATCGGCAGCAGCCGCCACCGGCAGCGTCGTTGTCGTCGGAATTGTGGCGGGGCCGTTGCGGACGGGCGGCGGGTCGGCCCCCCGGGCCATGCCCGGCGAAAGGCCGAGCAGGGCGGCCAAGACCAGCGCGCGGGGTCGCATTCCTGCAAACGACGCTTTACTCGAAGTCGAGGCGCCAGCGAAGGTCCACTCCGATGTTGCCGAGCGCAGAGGAGGACACGTCATTGATGTTGTCGTACGAGCCCTGCAGGCTGAGGTGATTGTTCAGCCTCCACTCGATGTCCGAGCGCACTTCGCTGTCCTCGCTCAGTCCAGCGGTGACGCTCGCACGAAGATTGTTCGTCAGCCTCTTGCCCACGGTCAGCTGCGGCTCGGTCTTGCCCGTGACGGTGGAATAGGCGCTTCCAAACCGAAAATCGTCGATCAGCGGTATCGCCTGCTTCACGGCGCGGTCGGCCCCCGTGGCCGCTCCGACGACGTTCAGCGCCACGCTCTCCCCGATGCCGGTCGCTTGGAGCTGGTCGAGCTCGGCTCGGGTCATCCCCATGTAGAGAAGTAGCACGATGTCGTCCTGGGCCAGTGCGGGCTCGCTCGTGAGCTCGATCCGCACGCTGTCGGCGTCTCCGTAGGCGTGCATCGTGATGCGCCAGAGAGAACCTCCGCGCGTCGATACCGCCGACGCCGCACCGGTGCCGGCCGCCGTTCCGGTGCCAGCCGCGGCCCCGGCGCTCGTGTCCGCGTAGCGCCGGTACTCGGTGACGGCCGTGATGTCGACGTTCGGGTCGATCCGCGTCGGATCTTCGAAGCGGATGACTCCTTGCTGAATCTCGAAATCGTGAGACTGAAAGTGAAAATGGCCGCCAGGGCGGGCCCGCAAAACCCCCCGCAAGCCAAGGCGCTGATTCGTTCCGGTGACTTCGAGGGTGCCCGAATCGACGCCGAGCTGCACCTCGATGAGGTTATCCTTGATGTCGATGGGTGCGCGCGACACGATCCGCACGTCGATGACGAGGAAGTCGAGCGCCGGGTCATAGGTCGCGACCTCCGTGCGCTTGGCCTTGGAGGCGAGGTCGAGATTGAAGGTGATGGGACGCGTGTAGCTGAGCGCGTCGATGGTCACCTCGCCCACCACGTGGGGAAGGGCTGCCGTCGTCCCTCGCGGGGCCTTCGGATCGTATGTGACGTCGAGGTCGGCGTCGAGGGCGGTCGAAACCCCCTCCTCCGGCGTGAGCCTCACCCCCCGGACGGTCACCCGAGATTCGCAGGCTCCGAGATCGAGGCCACGAATCGGTGCCGACGCGTGAAAAGCGATTGTGCCTGCCGCGAACATTCCGGTGCCCGCTGCCGTGATCTCGCGAGCGTTCGCCTTCACGTCGATGACGACCGCCGTGACGGCGCTCGGCAGACCGCGGATCTCCAGGTCGTCGCCCGTCACATGCAGCTCGCCGGCAATGACCGGCGACGACGCCTTGCCCGTGATCGTCAATGTGCCCTCCGCGCGTCCGGCCGCGCGTTCCACTTTCGGCGCGATACGCTGGAGGATCTCGAGATCGACCGGCTCGAGGTGAGCGGCGAATGACAAATCGGCGTTTCGCGTCAGCTGCGTCGCACCGCCCGTCAACTCGAAGCCGCCCCGAAACCCGTCGGCCGCGCTCAGGGTCACGTGCAAGGGCGGTATCGTCAATGCGTCGTCCGCGATGACCAGTGGATCCGACGGCGGCTGCAGTGTCAACCGCTGGTCCGCGCGCGAAATCACCGTCGGCCCGAGGAGCAGGCGAGCGCGTGAGTGCGAAAGGTCGGCGAGACGCACATCGTCGAGAAACAGCTCGCCCCAGAGCTGCCCGCCGATGGCTGGGCCGTGATCGGTGGTGCGATCGTCGCCGCCCGAACTACTCGTCATGCGGCCAAGGGGTCCCATGTCGACGCCGCGCAAAGACACACGCCCCGTCAGCTGCGGCGCCCGGCCGCGCGTCAGCACGATCTGGTCGAGGCCGACCGTGCCGCCGAGCAAACTGCCGTTCACGGTCCAGTCGCCGTGTACCGAAGTGTCTTGGCGGTACGACTGGGGATCGAAAGGCGGCCCGATGGGCGCGCCGCATTGGGTGCGGCCGTAGCTCCGGGTTTGCATCGGCATACGCTCGGTCATTTGCACATCGAGGTGCGATCCAGCGAGGGCGATGTTTCGTAGGCGTGTGCCGGAAGCATCGAGGGAAGCTTTGACGACGAAGCCGGCGTCCTCCGTGAAATCGTCGAGATTGCCGCTGATCTGGGCGACGCCTGTGAGGTTTCCTTCGACGCTCTTCGCGAAGCGGCCGAAGGCGTCGATGCGCCCGAGGGGCACCCCGCCGATGGAGACGTTGGCGGCGAGCGCGCCGCCGCGCCGAAGCGTCGCCGATCCGAGCACGGTTCCCGCCGCCCCGGTCCGGTTCTCGGACGGAGGCTCGACCTTGTCGAGCACGAACGAGCGCACATCGAGCTCCGCGCCGGCGATGCCCCGTCTGCGGTCATACCAGCGGAGCGACAAGTCGGCGCTGCCGCGAGCAAAGCTCTCGCCGAAAAGTCCAACCTTGCGGAGCTGCGTCGTCGCGTCGACGGCGATGTACCCGTTGCCGCAGGCGTCTTCGGGGCCACCCGCCGCGACGTGAACGCCCGCGCGCATGCCGATGGCGGCATCGAGCCCGTCGAAACGAGGGTCCTCGTCGAGTCCGAACATCGACAGAAGGTCGCGAAGCCCAAGGGCTTCGCTCGATCCCACCGCATCGACCGTGAAGCCGCGGTCGCCGCCGAATGCGAGGCGAGCGCTCGGAATCTCGTAGGCGCTCGAACGGCGCCGGGCCCGTATCCCCGAAAGCTCGACCTCCGGTTTTTTCACGTCCACCTTCACGTGGCCCGAGGCGATGTCGCCGAAGGTGACGTCGGCCACCACCAGGTTCGACGCCGATTGGATATCGCCTTCCGGGGTCGGCCGGTTGAAAACGCCGCCCACCTTCGCGCTGGCGTCGATCGCTCCGTGCAGCGGCACGGTCCCGAGCGGCGAAATGTCGTCGAGATTCGCATGAAAGTGCGGCACATCGACGCGAAGCACGTCATCGAAGCCGAGGGAGACGAAACCGCCATCGATGTGCGAATTGGGGAGCGTGGCGCGGAGGTCCATGAACTTCAGGGCGTCGCGGCGGACCGCGACGTGCCCGCCGATCTGGGCCTCGGAGAAACCGAACAGCCGTTCACGCGCCCGATCCTCGGCGGGACGGTCGTAGATGCCAAACGAGTACGTCCTCGCGCTGAGCTCGCCGTCGAGCTTCAGCGGGGCGAACGTTCCGCTCAAGCCGGGCACGTGGATCTCGCGGATGTCCCAGCCGACCCAGGAGTGAGGGTGAACTCCGAGCGCTCGGAGCAGGGCGGTGAAGTCGACGTTGGCCGCGTCGAGGCGCGTGTGCTCGAGCCTGGCGCCTTGCGCCAGAGGATCGATGACGGTGTCCGAGAGCGTGACGAGGCCGCCGGCGAGTCGGATGGTCGTCTGCGGGCTCTCGAGGACGTTGCGATGGACGGAAAACGCGCTGTGAAGCTCCTCGGCGAACGCATACTGGCCGAGCCGCACGTCGTGCGCCTCCAACCTTCCGCTCAGGTCCGGCAAGATCGTGTCGACCCCGTAGCGGACGTCGACGTCCGCGCCGACCCACCCGTCGGTCTCCGGAAGGGCGGCGGCTCGTTCGACGAGACCGATGGGCGCACGAACGCGGATGTGGCCGTCCACCGTGGGCATGGACGCCCCATCGTTTTCGAGCTTGACCCGCACGTGACCGAGTGAAATTTCGACGCGACGCTTGTCCGAAAGCCCGACGTCGCACGGTGGCGTCGCTCCCGACGCGGCATCGAGGTCTGCCGTACCGACGGCTTCGAAGCGGCGAATGAGGACAGAGCGGGGCTCTACGCGGACGCGTCCCTCCACCTTGCAGAGCGAATCGTCGTCGAATGCGGTCGACCCGTCGCGGCCCGGGCGCGGACGATGCACCGCCGCTTGTCCGACGCGGATAGCCACTTCGAACGAAGAGCCGAGCCGCCGGTCGTCGTCCTCGGCGCTGGCGTCGAGATCGAGCGACTGCGCCTCGATCCGAGCGCCGTCGACTTCGCCGTCGACGGATGCGTCGGTCACCGAAAACGTCTCGAACGGCGCGTGGACCGGTCCTCCGGCGCCGTTCGATCGGGGCAGGGTCAGGTTCAGCAGACGACCGTTTCGCACGACGAAGCGAACGTGAGGTTGATCGATGTCGATCTGCCCGATGGCGAGCTTGCCCGCGAGCAAGGCAAAGAGCTTCGGGCGAATGAAGACGCGCGAGGCGAGGACGGCTGGCGCTCCGCCGTCGCTCGATTCGACGCGGACGCGATCGAGCTCGATCGACAGCGGCCAGATGCGAATCGACGGCGCGAAGGTCGCGGTGATCCCCTGCTCGAGGAGCGCCCGCTGCGCCTCGCGTGCAGCCCACGACCGGGCCCAGGCCGATTCGGCCACCCGCACACCGGCGAAAGGAAGCACCCCGATGAGGGCGAGAATGAAGCAAAGAAAGCGAGCCGGCGCCCGGTCCCATGCGGGTCGGGGACGCCGGATTTTCTTGCCAGCGCGCCTCCGGTCGCGCGTTTGAAAGTCGTCGGCGGGTCTGGTGGTCATGTCGGCGCGGCGCGGCCGGAAGGGGAGGCCTGCACTCTAGCTTCGGCGCCATGGGGAGGCCCAAACCATCCGCCCGTTTCGACTATACCGCTCCCATGCGGCGTACCACCCCCGGAGTGCTCGGCGCGCGCGAGCTCGTCGACGCACGGATCGCTCGGGCCGAGGAGCACGATGCCGACAGCGTCGTTCGTGTGCTTGAGCCGCTCGTCACGGAGGCTCGGCGCGCGCGGCTGCGCGAAGTCATTGGCCGAAGGTTGGGGAGCGTCGCCGTCGTGGTCGATCGCCCCTACGATCCCCACAATGGCGCTGCGGTACTCCGTTCTTGCGAGGCCTTCGGAGTCCAGCAGCTCCACGTCGTCGAACGTCCCGGCACGCCATTCGCCGTGGCACGGTCGGTGGCGCGCGGGGCGGAGAGGTGGATGGACGTGACGTGCCACCCCTCGTACGCGTCCCTTCTCCTGTGGGCGGCGTCGGCCGAGCTGCGCCTCGTGGGCACCCATCCGCATGGGACGATCGAGCCGGACGAGCTGGCGGCCATCCCACGCCTCGGGCTGGTCCTCGGCAACGAACGGGAGGGTATCGGGGAAGATCTGGCCAGCGCTTGCGCGGGGCGCGTTCGTGTACCGATGCGAGGGTTCGTCGAGAGCTTGAACGTCAGCGTGACGGCCGCCGTTCTCCTGCATGCGGCGACGCGATGCCGCGACGGCGACCTCGATGCGCGGGCTCGCCTCAGGCTCTACGCTCGAGGCCTTTACTTGTCGGTCGCGCACGCAGAGGAGATTCTCGCCGCGCAGGGGGTGGGCGGCGCGACGGAGCGGCGCGCAGAGGGGAATGTCGCCGCGCGGGAAGTGGGCGGCGCGATGGAGCGGAGCGGAGAGGAGAATGTCGCCGCGCGGGGAGTGGGCGGCGCGATGGAGCGGAGCGGAGAGGAGAATGTCGCCGTGCGGGGAGTGGGCGGCGCGATGGAGCGGAGCGGAGAGGAGAATGTCGCCGTGCGGGGAGTGGGCGGCGCGATGGAGCGGAGCGGAGAGGAGAATGTCGCCGCGCGGGGAGTCGGCGCGGCAGCGAGCCCGACCCGACGCCCCGGACGGGATGCGGGTTGAGACTCGGGGTGGCTCGTCGGTAATTCGGTCGGCGGCTCGTCGGTGATTTCGGTCGGTGGGGGCTGGTCGGGTCGGCGCGGGCGGCAGGTGCCAAAGCGCCATTCGCGTTGCGACAACGCCTCGGCCGACGTACGTTGCGCGGCCGAGCGCGATGGCCGACGATCTCTACGCGGTTCTCGGAGTTGCGAAGAATGCCGAGCCGGACGTCATCAAGAAGGCGTACCGCAAGCTCGCCTCGCAGCTTCACCCCGACAAGAACCCCGGAAATGCCAAGGCCGAGGCGCGGTTCAAAGAGGTGAACCACGCAAACGAGGTGTTGAGCGATCCGAAGAAACGAAAGCTCTACGACGAGTTTGGCGAGGAAGGGCTGCGGGAGGGCTTCGACCCCGATCGGGTTCGCGCCTACCGCGATTGGTCGGCCCGCCAGGGTCCGCGCGGACGCGCCGAAGGTGGGCAACCGGGCGGCAGCGGGCCTGTCGACCTCGAGGATCTTTTCGGCGGGGGCGCGAGCCCCGGCGGGATAGGAGACCTTTTCGGCGATCTGATGGGCCGCGCGCGCCGAAGCCGCGGCCCAGCCAAAGGGCCAGACCTGGAGAGCGAGATCACGATCGACTTTCCCTCGGCTGTTCGCGGCGCGACCCTCGACATCCATCCCCAGGGAAGCGCGGCCGCTCCGGTGACGGTGCGCATTCCGGCCGGGGCCACCGATGGCTCGCGGGTCCGCATCGGGGGACAGGGCGCTCCGTCCTCTTCCGGAGGACCGCGCGGCGATCTCGTGCTGACCGTGCACGTCACGCCGCATCCCCATTTCCGGCGAGAAGGCGACGATTTGCACCTTGACCTGCCGGTCACGGTCGGGGAGGCCTATCACGGGGCGAAGGTGCGCGTGCCGACGGTGGAAGGTGCTGTGACGTTGCGGGTGCCGCAGCATACCCAGAGCGGGCAAATCGTGCGCTTGCGCGGCAAAGGGGTCGCCCGCAAAGGCCGCGCGGCCGGGGACCTCTACGTCCACTTCATGATCCAGATCCCGAGCCAGGGTGGAGCGGAGCTCGGCGAGCTCGTCGACAAACTGCAGGCATTTCAGACCGACGATCCCCGTCGAGACATCGACCTCTAAATCGAAAACACCGCACGTCCGCGCCGGGCGACCCGAGCCGCCTTCGGCGGCGCGTCCAGCTATCGCCGCCCGCGTTTTTTCTTTTTTGCCTTCGTCGTCGCTCGCCCCGATTTGGTCGGCGCGGCCTGTTTTTTCGGCCGACGCTCACCGGGCCGGCCCCGATCGGCTGCCCGCACCGGGCGTTTGGGGTCTTGGCTCGTCGGATCGGTGCGGCGTCCGCTCGGCCGGCGTGGCCCCGCCCCTTCGGCGCGTTTTGCGTAAACGGTGCGCCGAAAGATCGAAGCATCGATGACCTCGACGAGCAGCCGGTCGCCGAGCGCAACGACGTCTCCGGAACGCACGGCGACGACGCGGAGCGCATCGTCATCGACCTCCCAGTGATCGTGGCCGAGATCCTCGAGGCGGATGAGAACGTCGACGAATGGAGTGTCGAGCTGCACGAAGATGCCCGAACCGACGACCGCGGTCACTGTTCCCTCGAAGCGATCGCCGATCCGATCCTTCATCAAGAACGTCCGGTAAAGGTCGACGATCGCGCGCTCGACCTCCATGGCGCGCCTTTCTGCGATGCTGGAAGCGAGCGCATCGTCGGCCAGCTTTTCGCGCCGTTGATCGCCCCGTCGTACGTCACGCCCGGCGAGCGCCTCGTGCGCGACGCGGTGGACCACGAGATCGGGATAGCGGCGAATCGGAGACGTAAAGTGCAGGTACGCGTTCGATGCGAGGCCGAAGTGTCCGATGTTCGCGACGTCGTAGGTCGCCTGTTTCATCGAGCGAAGGAGAAGGGAGTTGAGGACCGGTGCAAGCGGGTGGTCTGCGAACGACTTGAGCAGTTCGCCGAGTTTCTTCGGGTCGCGCGTGTCCTCGACGTCGAACGCGATTCCGAGTGATTCGCACATCGCCGCAAATCGTTCGAGCTTTTGCTCGTCGGGCGGCGCGTGCACGCGGTAAATCGTCGCGACGTCCCGCTCCTGGCACCATCGCGCCACGAGCTCGTTTGCGAGGAGCATGAGCTCTTCGATGAGCTGATACGCGCGTTTGACCCCCGCGTCCTGGGCACGCCGCTGGACGTCGACGGGCTCCCTTGTTTCCTCGTCTAAAACGACCTTGGCTTCGGGCAGCTCGAAGTCGAGCGCCCCGCGCGCCATACGGCGGCTGCGGAGCGTCCGCGACAGCTCGTAGGCGACGCGCAGCCCTTCGACCATTTCTTCGGCCGCGGGCTCGCGGGGCGCCTCGCTCGAGAGGCCGAGGGCCCGCGCGACGCCGCCGTAGGTAAGCTTGGCCCGCGAACGCATGACGCCGCGCGTGATCCGCGTGGAGGCGACGTGGCCACCCGAGTCAATCTCCGCCACGACGCAAAGGCAGAGTCGGTCGACGCCGGGAAGGAGCGAACACAGGTTCGACGAGAGCGCACGGGGCAGCATCGGCACCGCCCGATCCGGAAGATACAAACTGCAGCCCCTGGCCCTGGCTTCCTTGTCGAGCGCGGTATCGGGGGTGACGTAAGTGCTGACGTCGGCAATGGCGATCCACGCGCGATAACCGCCGCGCGCCGTCCGCTCGACCCAGACCGCGTCGTCATGGTCGCGGGCGTCTTCCGGATCGATGGTGGGCAAAGGTAGGTGGCGCAGGTCTTCCCGACCCGCCTTCATCGACTCGGGCACCTCCTCGCCGAACGCCTCGGCTTCGGCGATGGCGTCGCTCGAATGGGCCTCTTCGATCCGCTCGAGAACGAGAATCTTGGCGACTTCGACCGACAGCTCGCCGGGCCGGCCGAGCACGGCCTCGATGCGGCCCTCGGGGGTCTCGTCGGTCGACTCGGGCCAGCGCGTGATCGCCACAACCACGGCATCGCCGTCGTTGCCGCTGTTGCCTTCCGATCCGCCCGCGTCGATCGGTCGCGTCAGCACGATCGGCCGGCGCACCCGGGCATCGTCGGGTTCGAGCCACGAGCTTTTGCCTCGCCGTCGCAGCGTGCCGGCGACGCGGCGAAGGCCCCGCTCGACGACGGCCAAGACCTCTCCCTCGGCTCCCCGCGCACCGCGCGACCGGATCCGCACGCGCACCCTGTCGCCGTGCATCGCTCCAGCCATGGCGTCGGGCGGCACGAACACGTCGTCTCCCGCCGTGTCGGAGGTGAGACTGGCGACGAAACCGAAGCCCTTCGGGTTGACCGTGAGCAGGCCTTCGCGCTCGGCTCCGTGCGCTCGCGTCGACGGAAGGCTCAGCTTGAAACGCTGGCCCGGCCGGGCCGAAAGGACCCCTTCGAGGCTCAAATCGTCGAGGAGCCGCTGCAAGCTCAAATAGTCGACCTCGGAGACGCTAAGCCGTGAGGCAATTTCCCGCGCGTGCATGGGACGCCCTTCGGACCCGAGCAGGTCGAGAATCTCTGCACGGGTCGGGGCGCGTGTCGTCATCAGGGGCCCGCACCAGTAGCACGGATAGGCCGGAAGGGTTGACCGACGGTCCGCGTTGGAAGATTCGGTGAAGGCCAACGCCATGCGCTCGGATCGAACCATCGGGGCCGTCGCTCTCGCCGCATCGTTGATTCCGGTCGTCACCGGTCTCGGGGCCAGCGTCATGCTCGCGGTCGACGCCTTCGGGCCTCGCCCCGTCTTTTGCGCCGAGGGAGGCGCCTGCGATGCGGTGCGGCAGACCGTCTTTTCCGCGCCGCTTGGAATCCCGCTGCCGACGGTCGGGTTGGCGGGGTTCGTGGCCATCGGGTTGGCCGCGCTCCTGCCTGGTCGGTCCGCGCGAACTTGGCAGCTGGCGCTCGGCGCCCTGGCGGGCCTGCTGGGGCTTTGTCTGCTGGTCGTCCAGGCCACGCTTCACACCTTCTGCCCGTACTGCTGCGTGGCCGACGCAAGTGGGGTGGCGGCAGCGGCTGTCTCGGCGTGGCGATTCGCCCGCGCACGGGCTGACCGCCCGGTCCGGATGGCCGCGGTAGCCGGCGTCGTTTCGCTTGGATTCGCCGTGGCTCTTCCGCTGGCCATGGGCTTCTGGGCTCAAACGTCAACAGGTCTGCCGGGCGTGATCCGTCAAGAGATGGAAGGCGCACACCGCGGTGTCGTCACCCTCGTCGACTTCGTCGACTTCGAGTGCCCCTTCTGCCGCAGGATGCACGCTGTCCTCGCCCCACTGGTCGAGAAGCACGCCAAGCGCATTCGCGTCTTGCGGCGGCAAGTGCCGCTGCGCAGTCACCCTCACGCCCTCGACGCAGCCCGCGCGGCCTGCTGCGGCGAGCGGCTCGGCAAGGGCGACGCGATGGCCGATGCGCTTTTCACCGCTCCCGTCGACGACTTGACGCCATCGGGCTGCGAGGAGCTGGCCGTGCGCCTCGGACTGCCGCGCGAGCTTTATCGCGCGTGTGTCGCCGATCCGAAGACCGACGAGCGCATCCAAGCGGATCGCGCCGAGTTCAAGGCGGCCGGCGGCCGCGTGCTGCCGACGCTTTGGATTGGCGAGACGGCCGTCGTCGGTGCGCAAGCACCGGAGGTGCTCGAAAGGGCGATCGATGACGCTTTGCGGCAACGCCCTGGGGGCTGATCGCCGGCGCGGATCAATCGACTTCGGACCGGGCCTGGCCGCGGTGGCAAGCGCCCGGTCGCTGGTAGGGTTCACCCATCATCCGCTTGAACGCCGTGACGGCCCGCCAGCCGAGGTAAGCCCGATTGAAGTCGACCACTTCGGTTGCCGAGAAGTAGGGATTCTTCGTCTTCGCGAGATGAACAAGGAGCAGGACCTGCTCGGCCACGCTGACAGGACATCCTTCGAGCCGCAGGTAGGGTTCGTCGTGCGAGGCGGCCATCTTGCGAAGGACCGCCTGCATTTTCCGGTAGACATCGTCGTGCTGCGCCGTGTACGGGTCACGCGTCGAACGGTCTCGGTACAAGCTCTCGACCGAGATGGTCTCGCCCCCGATGGTGCCGCGCCAGGTCGCGCAGTCGCCGATGAACACGACCTTCTCGCCAGGCCTGGCGTCGATTGGACCCGCGTAGGCGCCGAAGACCACGTGCATGCGCGGCATCTTGGCGTCGCAGCGTTCGTCGTATTGGCGCAGGATCTCGATCGCTTCCTCGATGGCTCCGGGACATCCGCCCCAGCAATAGGACGTGCGCTCGCTCTCGGGAGGAGGGCCCGCATAGGCGGTGATGTTGGTCCCTTCGAAGTACTTTTCGACGCGGACGAGGCCGACCTCGAACCCCTTCGCGCGCACCCTCGCCTCCTCGAGCGACACGTCGCCTGTCAGGCGGATGCGGGCCAGATCCATCGTGCCGAAGCCTCGCTCGGCCGCCAGCCGGATGTGCTCCACGTCCGCGGGATCGACTCCGAGGATGGCGCAGCAGACCGCGTCGAAGGCAACCTGATTGTTTCCCATGACGACCAGCTTCAGGTCGAACGGTTTGGGGGTGAGCATTCGACCTTCGCCGGCGACGACGCCATCGATGCAAATGAACTGGGGCTGAAGGACGTATTGGAGGTCGGCCACTTTTTCGTTCAAGCGGTGATCGTGGTCGATCATCCGGTGCCGATCGTCTTGAATTCCGATGTAGTTTTTCATCGAAAAAGTGACCGTCGTCCACGGATGAGCCTTGAATTTGGGTGCGTTCACGAAAAAGTCGGCGCTGGCAACCGGCTCCGGGACAAAGACGTAGTCGCGCAGGCGGGTCGGATGGCGATAGCGAATTTCGACTTGGGGAACCTCCTCGAACAGGTAGCGTTTGACCCCGCCGACGCGCGCCAGCATGGCGTCGAACCCGCTGTGCAGAAAGGCATGCCGCGTCGGGATCGTGATCCCGCATCGTTCGCCGACCGCCAACTCGGTCATCGTGTCGCGCCCGACGTCGCGAAGCGCGAGAAGCAAGCCCTCTGCGAACTCGGCGCGCGTGTGGGCGTGGGGAAAGGCATCACCCGCCGCAACGAGGTTGGGCTTGACGAGGGTGCGACCCCGGGGGACGAGGCCGAGCTCGTTCAACCCGTCGCGCACGAGCGCCCGGATACGCTCGACGTCGTAGGTCTCGCACGTCCGAAGAATGACCCGCGGCGGCGCGGCATTCGGGTCCATGACCCCAGCCTAGCGGCCACGGCGATGTTGTCGACGCGCGGGCTCCACACTATGGGCCCTACGCCGTGATTCATCGGGCCCTTTTTCTATCACTGCTTTTCGCCGTCGAGGGTGCGGCCTGCACGGTCGAGTCGCCTCCGCGCGGACCGGAGCAGACCTGTGCGGCCGCGTGCGGAACGCGCGCTCCGCGCTGCACGCGCCACGAGTGCGCGCGCGGGTGCAATCTCGTTCTCGACCGTCTCGTCGAGCGCGAAGGCGACCACGTCGTCGAATGCGTCGCGCATTCTCGCGAGCCGTGCGAGGACCCGCTGTGGGCGCATTGCGCCACCCGCATCGGACCGTACGCCGATGGCGGACCCGCGCCGCCGCCACCGCATCGCGACGACTTCGACGAGGAGCCGTGAGTGGCGGCGGGCCACCGTGCGACCGACGATCGAAAGAGGTCGCTCGACTTCTTCGGTCCACCCCAGCGGATCGTCTCGCTCGTCCCGAGCGATACGCTGAACGTGGCCTTTCTCGGCTGCGCCGGCGCGCTCGTCGGCCGCACCGACTACTGTGAGCTTCCCGGCGAGGTCGTCTCCCGTGTTCCGAGCGTCGGTGGCACGAAGAACCCGCGCGTCCCCGACATCTTGGATCTGGCCCCAGACCTCGTGCTCGCCAACCAGGAAGAAAACACGCGGAGCGACATCGAGACGCTCGCCGGGCGGGGCGTCCGTGTTTACATCGCATTCCCCAAGCGTGTCGTCGACGGGCTGGCTCACCTTGCCAGACTTGCGAGAATTCTCGGTGTTCAGAGCGACGCGACGGTCCGGGGGCAGCTCAAGAACGGCACCGACGTGCATCGAGCCGCCGAGAGCGCCCGCGCGCGGACGAAGCCTTTGCGCGTGTTCTGCCCGATCTGGATGTACCCGCTCATGACCATCCACGGCGATACGTTCGTCAGCGACATGTTGGACCTCTGCGGCATGGTCAATGTCTTCGCCGACCGGACCCGTCGCTACCCGCTCGCCGCCGATCTCGGGGGCGTCGCCCCGGCCGGATCGGAGGAAATCGAAGGGCGTGACGTTCGTTACCCACGCGTCACCCCGGACGAAGTGATTGCGCGGGCGCCGGATCTCGTCGTTTTGCCGGACGAGCCCCATCGCTTTACAGAGGCCGAAGCTGCCGTTTTCCGCGCGCTTCCGATCCCGGCGGCCGACCGAGACGCCGTCGTCCATACCGACGGCAAGGACCTGTGCTGGTACGGTGCACGCAGCATCGACGGCATCGCCCGTGTTCGCGCGATGGCAGCCCGATTCGCTTAGGCTGAAGTTTCCCCTCGTCATGCGCCAAGCAATCGATTTTGCAGAATCGGTCAGCGTCCGCGCGGTCGGGGCAGGCAGGACGCCGAAGGCGCCTGCGAAGCACACAAGCTGCGCCGGGAACCTCTCTTCCGGAGGACTAGAAAGCCGAGAGGACCTTGTGCACGACGACGGGGGTGCTTGCCCCCGCGTCGCCTCGTAGACCCACGACGTAAATCACGTCTCCGCCGTTGGCTTCCGTCTCGAGCGTCACCGAATTCGTTCCGACCGCATAGGGGCTGAGGACGCCGAGGCCCACGGAGTCCGCGGGCGAAAGGACGTCCACCTGGGTGCCTGTCGGGAGGGGGCTGTGGCCGCCGACC
This sequence comes from Polyangiaceae bacterium, assembly GCA_050013115.1. GTDB lineage: Bacteria > Myxococcota_A > Polyangia > Polyangiales > Polyangiaceae > Palsa-1150. The sequence goes on along the minus strand of JBEKFX010000024.1, from coordinate 5,705 downwards.
GCAAGCAAGCCCGTACCGCTGACGAGCGCGGGCATTTGAGACGCGCCCGTTCCTCCGTCGAGCACGACGACGATGCCACCCGCCCCGGTGAACGCCGAGAGGGTCGCGGCCCATTGCCCGCCGAGCATCCCGAGGTCGACTTCACCTTGCGCATTGGCCTGATCCTCGACGAGCAGGACGGCGTAGGTCGGGTAGCTGATGTTCGTGACGTCGCTGTCGTTCACCGTGTCGGTGATATCGAGTGTTCCACCGGGCGGCGGCGTGGCCGTTAGAACGATGGATTTGACGTTTGCCACCGCCGTCGGGTCCGCGTACCGCTCGTAGCTGAGGATGTGGATATCTTGGCTCTGAGCGAGGAGCACCGAATTGGTGAGAACGCGCACCTGCGCCGTAGACGGCAGGGTCGTCTCGTAGTCGTGGCCAATGTAGACGAGACTCCCCGGCGTCGCGCCCACGCAAGCCGAGCCGGTGCAAATCTGCGAGGGGCAAACGGTTTTGCACTCCCCGCAGTGGAACGGATCGCTCGTCAGATCGACGCACACGCCGGAGCAGGGGGACAGTCCGACCGGGCAGGATGTCGCGTCAATCGATGGCGCATCCGTCGATCCGTCCCCTTCGTTCGAACCGTCCGCGGCGGAGCGTTCACCCTCGGCCACGTCGCCGATCGAGGCGTCGCTCGTCGCGGAGTCGGTCGTGGTCGAGTCGACGATCGACGAGTCGACACCGGTTGCGTCTTCGAGGGCCGAGTCGGCGGCGGGCGCGTCTTGCTGGGTGCCGACGTCGGCGGCGGGGGAATCGACCGGGGCATCGGCGATCGACGAATCGTCGACCGCAGCGTCCGCGAGCGAACCGTCCTCTTCGTCAGACGAAGCGTCGCCGGACGTGCCCGAGCCATCGGCGAAGGCGCCGTCCATGTCGCCCGACGAGGCGCACAAACCATCTGTGCACGCGACGCCCGGCGCGCAGGCGGCGCCGCACGCGCCGCAGTTGGCCGGATCGAGGTCGAGCTCGACGCAGTGGAGTCCGCACTGGGTGTAGGACGGAGCGCAGGAGCCGCCGACGATCGCCTGGTCGCTCCCGCAGCCGGCGATGGTCGAAAGGGCGGAAACGAAGGTGAATGCCGAGATGGCCCACGCAGCTCGACGCGCGCTCATCTGGAGTCTTCTTTCGGCCCGGGCGTCAGGGTCGTGCTTCCCCCTCCGGCGTTTCTCACCTTGGTGATGATGAACTCCACACGTCGATTCTGCCGCCACTCATTTTCGGTGTGGCCTTCGGCTCGTGGCTTCGATTTGCCGTATCCGATGGTCGTCAGCCGCTTCGGCTCGACCCCGAAGCGCACGAGGAGATCTTTGACCCCGACGGCTCTCGACTGGGAAAGTCGCAGATTGTAATCCTCGCTACCCCGTTCGTCGGCGTGTCCCGTGATGTCGACCTGCTCGATGTCCGGGTGGGCATTGATGAACTGAGCGAGTTTCCTCAGGATGCCGAAGGACGCGTGGTGGATGTGCGCTTGGTCGGTGTCGAATAGAATGACATCGTCGTACTCAATCCGGTCTCTCTCGACGCGCACCGCGTCGCCCGCCTCGGGGCATCCGTTCGTCTTCGGATCCGAAGTGCGGATGCCTGGGACATCGGGGCACGCGTCCTCCGCATCGGGAACGCCGTCGCCGTCGCGATCGGAGGGCGGCGACGGTGGCTCCGGGGGAGGCGGCGGCGGTGGAAGCGGAGGCGGGGGTGGAAGGGCCGGGGCCGGAGGCGGCGGGCGCGGTTCGGCTCCGAGCGCAACGTGGATGCCGATCGAAACGATGTGGGCGTCTTGCGGGCGAAGCGTGTCGCTCGGCTGGACGACTTGGAGATAGCCGAGGTAGGGCCCGATATCCCAGCGGCCTCCGCGGATGCGCCAGTCGTAGCCGATCTGCGCGTCGAACCCGAAACGGCTGGAGTCTCCAGTCAGAATGTACCCCGCGTTCGCGGCGGCCCAAGGCCCGGCCACCTCGGTGAACGGCCGCACGCGCACACCGCCCATCGCAGAAAGGGCGGTGCCATCGCCGTGGTTGGCGATCGACGGATCGGACGGAGGGTTGGTGTGCGCAAGCCAGAGGCCTCCGACTTCGAGTTCGATGCCGATGGGGCGGGCGAGCGGGACCTCGGCGGCGACGTGGCCCTCGGGGCCGAAGCCGTATTCGTGAGCTTGCGGGTTGCCGACGGCGTGCGCCACACCGCCTTCGAAGTGCCACTCGAGCGGATCGGCCGTCGCAGGCGCGCCCGAGAGCGAAGTCGCAATCAACGAAGTGAGAAGCGCCGCTCTAAGCGCGCGTGCACGCACTCAATCAGCGTACGTTGTGCTGCGCCGCTGGGACAAGAAAAGGGGCTCCCTTCAAACTCTTACACGCCGTCGGCCGCAAGAAGCGCAAAAAGCGCATGATCGAGCCATCGACCCTGGCATCGCTCGGCTTCGCGCGCGATACCCTCGAATCGAAAGCCGAGCTTTCGGATGACCCCGAGCGAAGCGGCGTTGTCGGTCGCGGCCGCGACGCGAATGCGGTGCGCGTTCAGCCGCCGGAAAGCCCACACCAACGTGGCGCGCGCCGCCTCGGTCATCAGTCCGCGTCGGGTGCCGTCTGCGCGTAGCCAGTAGCCGAGCTCGGCGCTCTGGTGCAGATGAGCGAGCGACTCGAGCCCGACGACACCGACGAAACGCCGCGTGCCTTTCTCGCGGATGGACAGCCGCAAGGCACGCGCGTGGTCCCAGTCGCTCGCGCTCGCTTCGCAGTAGCGCCAGCTTGCGTCGAGATCCGTGTTGAACGGCACCCAGGGCAGCCATTTCTCAAGATGGGACCGCGAGGAGTCGACAGCCAGCCAAAGATCCGAGGCGTCGGCGGGCTCGACCGGCGTGAGCGTCAGGCGTTGCGTGTCGAGCGGACGGTGACGGAGCTCGGCGCGGGGCGGTACGACCAGCATACCCAGACGAAACTACGACGAAAGCCGCTCGTGCGCGACCGCCAAGCCGTTACGGCTCGCTTCGCGTCGGGTAGGTCTCGACGAGCTCGCGGTTCGGCCGCTTTACGCTCTCGAGAGCGCTCGTCACGAGATCTCGACCGTTGCTCGCGAAGTACAAGGATTCGCCCTCTCGCGGTTCACCGGCATTGGGGGCGATGGCGCCTCCCTTGAGAAACCGGATGCCGCCCTCGAGCCGGCGTGCCAGCGCAAGATGCCCCTGCACGAAGTCCCCCGTACGCCGGTCGCGAACCGCAACGCAAAAGTCGTCGCGCATGTGGTACTCCGTGTTGCGCGTGACATACACGCGATGGCGGCGTCGCTCGGGCCCGAGGTATGCGCGTTCCCGCGACGGCGCAGCGGGCCGTGCCAAGAAAGAGCCTTCGATCGTTCGCCCGGCGTTCGCTTGGTCTCTCATCGGCCAACGATGGGGTCCGTTTCGATTGCTGGCCAAGTTTCCGCCGTCGTGCTCTGCCGTGGGACCGCCGCGGGCCCGAGCGACCACGATCGACAGCCGCGCATCGGAGCACTATAGAGAAACGGTCGAAATCCCAGGAGATGACAGCCCATGGCCGGCGCAAACGTTCTCGAGATCAACGACTTGAACTTCGACACCGAGGTCCTGACGTCCGCGGTGCCGTTCCTTCTCGATTTCAGTGCCGTCTGGTGCGGTCCATGCCGGCACCTGGCACCCATCGTCGAGAAGCTGGCCGACGAGTACGAAGGCAAGGTCCGGGTCGGCAAGCTCGATACCGACGATTCGCCGGCGACGACGACCAAGTTCGGCGTGCGCAGCATCCCGACGGTCGTCGTCTTCAAAGAGGGCAAGGAAGCGGGCAGGCACGTGGGCGTCGCCGACAAGCAAACGCTGCTGCGCCTGCTCGGCGTCTGACTGAAAGCCCGAGCGACCCGAGCAGCGCCGGAATGACCCGCTGCGCGAGCCCGAGGGCCGCATGAGCGCTTCCACCCTCCCGTCGGACGTCGAGCACCGGCCGGCCAAGTCCTCCCGAAGGGCGCGGGTGTCGCGGTTCGCGCGCATCCTCTTGGGTGCGACGATGGCGGTGCATGTCCCCGTGGGCCTTGCAGTGGCCGACGTCGCGGACCGATTGGGCCATTTGCGGCATCCGAAGCTCGTCGGCCTGCTCTGGGCCGCGGGCGGCGTGGCGCTCTTTCTCTTGCTCGTGCGAACCGCCTCGCCCGATCGGCGCCGGAGCGCCTTCGCGGTCGGCCTCTTCGAGATTCCGTATTTCATACACTGGTGCGCAGCGGTTTTCGCGTTCGTTCCTTCCATCGTCGCGACTTTGTTGGCGCCACTCGTCGAGTTCGTTCGCAGCGAGCCCTTTCGGCTACCGATGTGGGCGTACGCGTGGAGCTACGGGGCCGGGCTGCTCGTTTGCGGTTACGGCGTTCTCGTTCGCCGGCGCTGGTTTCGCGTCGTCGAACGTGAATTGCACGTGCCGGGACTCGATGCGTGCTTCGACGGTTTTCGCGTCGCGCACCTTTCGGACCTGCACATCGGCATGCTGACCCCTCGTTCTTGGGGTCTCGCTTGGGCCCGAGCCGCGAATCGACGCGGGCCCGATCTGGCGGTCGTCACGGGGGACCTCATCACGAGCGGCCCGGCCTTCCATGGTGATGTCGCCGATGTGATTGGCGAGCTTCGTGCCGAGAGCGGCGTCTACGTGTCGATGGGAAACCATGACTACTTCGGCGACGGCGAGCTGCTCGTCGCGACGCTTCGATCGCGCGGAGCGCGGGTTCTCAGAAATGAGGGCGAGGTCGTTCAGCGAGGCGCCGCACGCTTGTGGGTCGCGGCGATCGACGACACCTGGACACGGCGCGACGATGTCGAACGCGCACTTCGCGATCGGCCCGCGGGCTGCCCGGTGCTGCTGCTCGCCCATGATCCTTCGAGCTTCGACGACGCCTCGGACGCGGGCGCGACGGTCGTCCTCAGCGGCCACACCCACGGCGGGCAGATCGCCGCTCCGTTCCTCTCTCAGTTCGTCAACCTCGCCTTCGTCTATCGCTACCGCATCGGTTTCTATCGGCGCGGACGATCCGTGCTGTACGTCCACCCCGGGCTCGGTACGACTGGGCCGCCGATACGCCTGGGGGTCGCGCCGGAGGTGACGATCCTCGTCTTGCGATCGAATTCCGCGGGCGCCGCTCTCGGCTAGTCGCCAGCGAGGACGTCGGGGTCCACCCACTCGAGGCGCGCGAGCGGCTCGTCCCCGCGAAAGACGAGGAAAGGTGCCAGTGCCCGTGCCAGTCCGAGCACCGCGGGCGGCAGCGCAGCGGTCGCACCGACTGGGCCGCCACCGAAGGCGTCGATCGCCAACTGCAGGAGCGTCGGGTTCTCGCGTGGCAGCTCGAGCACCGGCGCGTCGGCGGGCAAGCGTGCAGCCGCGCGCGCAGCGTCGAGCGCTTCCCGAAGTCCGCCGAGGTGGTCGACCAAGTGTCGATCGTACGCCTCCTGCCCCGTCCAGACCCGCCCCCGACCGACGGCGTCGATGGCTTCTTTGGCCATGCCGCGGCCTTCGTGGATCCGGTCGAGGAAGGTGTCGTAAAACTGGTCGATCTTGTGTTCAAGCTCGTGCTCTTCCGCGGGTGTGAAGCCGCGGAAGATGGACTCCTCGTCGGCCCGAGGCGCCGTCTTGTACGTATCGATGGTTACGCCGATTTTTTCGAGCAGCCCGCTGACGTCC
>JBEKFX010000023.1:0-66196 GCA_050013115.1 Polyangiaceae bacterium | reverse complement strand
AAACTGGAATGAAAGCATGGTGCGCGCGCCGAAGAGCGCAGCCGGAGGGCCCGCCAGTCGAAAGCTCACGCGCCCCGCGGCTTGGACCCGCGGGTCGTCCGCCGCGGCGACCGCCAAGAGCTCCTCGCGCAGCAGGTCTTCGATGCCGCTGCGGCACAAGGCGACGGCTGCGATGGGTCGCTCGGCGACGCGCGAGGGATCGACCGGCGTCGGCGCGGGGCCGCGCGACGCGGTTCGCTCGATCATCATGACGGCTCGGACGGCGATCCGCCGGAGTTCGGCGTCGTCGGCCGCCGTGGCTTCGCCGAGGAGCGGGAGTGCCGCGGCGCTGCCGACTTTGCCGAGCGACGAAGCGATCGATCGGCGCATCTCGGGACGAACGTCGCTGCGCCACGCGCGAAGAAGAGACTCTTCGATGCCGGGCCGCCGGACATGGCCGAGTGCGATGGCCGAGTTTCGTCTGACCTTTGGATCGCGGTCGTCGAGCAGCGACAACAGAAAGTCGACGCTCGATCCGTCCCCCGCTGCCGCGAGCCGGCCCGCCGCACGGGCAATTCGCCCCCGAAGGGGGGACGCGGCGGTCGCGAGCCGGTCTCGCAGGCGGGGAAGGGCTTCGGCCCCCATTCGACCGATGGCGCGCTCGACCGGCGCTGCCACGTCGTCGTCGGCGAGTAATTCGATCAGCGCGTCGAGATCACGACGGCCCGGTGTAAAGCTCGGGTCGGTGATTCGTTCGCGGAGCGGGGGCCTTGGGTCGCCCCCTCTTTCGACGTCCCGGGGCACCGCGCACACGGTAGCTTGGGGCGGGGCGATGTTCATCCAAAGATACGCTTCCGTCGTGGATCTCGACCATCGGCTGCTCCTTGCCGTCTACGGGGGTATGCACGGGGCGTGGGCCTTGCCGATGGTCGCGCTCTCGATCCTCGGGAGCGGTTGGTCGGCCACGACCATCGTCCCGCTGCTCGCTTGGGCCCGCACGCGTCGCTTTGCACTGGCCCTCGCGGCGGCGGTCGTTCTTCAGAGTGCCATCGTATGGGCGCTCAAGCGCGTCGTCGGGCGCGTCCGCCCATGGCTCGCGCTCGGGCTTGCGCCCCCCTTCGGGGTGCCGCACGACGGCTCCTTTCCGAGTGGCCACGCCGCCGGCAGCTTTTGCGTTGCGGCGTACCTCGTCGTCTCCCTTCGCTTGATCGAGTGGCCTGGCTCGGCCCGCCTTCGGCCGGCGACGAGCCGGCGGGCGGAACGGGCCGGCCGCCAGGCCGCCGCGCTCGCATTGGCCGGCATCGCAGCCATGATTGCGCTCTCACGCGTCTACCTGGGCGCCCATTTCCCGAGCGACGTGGTGGCCGGGGCGGTCCTCGGCGGCACCATCGGGGCGGGCGCGGCGCGCTTCGGCGGAACTCGGGCGTGAGCGAAGTCGTGCGGAGCGAAAAAGGCGTGACCGCGGGGGCTACCCGAAGGCATGCGCCGTCGATGGCGCACAGCCGTTGCCTGTTGCCAGTGCCGAATCGCATCCAGACGAGACGACCCACCTCGGCGCGCCCCTCGACTGCGTTCGCCGGGGTCGCTGTCCGAAAGGCGCGGGCGGGGGTGGAACGCGCGCCAAAAAAACGGTACACGTGGGCCGCCTTGCGAATCGCGCTTCGGATCGCCAGTTCGCTCGCCCTCGGGATCGCCCTCGGAAGTTCAATGGGCTGCCGCGACTCGAGCGCGAGCGGCGGCTTGGCTGCTGGTGCCCCGAGCGCCACCCCGGTCGCCGCCGCCGACATCGTGCTCCCCGGCATCGATACGAGCGCGATGACTCCCCGAGAGCGGCGCGAGTGGTCCTCGCTCGTCGGCGAAGTCCTGGCCCCGTGTCCGAACGTTCCCGTCCCCGTCTCGCAGTGCGTCAAAGAAGGCCGTCCCTGCGGCGCGTGCGTTCAAGCCGCGAAGTGGATGGCCCAGGCCGTGAGGGAAGGCGCCTCGGCCGAACAGCTCCGACGCGCCTATAAGGATAGGTTCGATCCGCAGACCGTCCGCTCGCTGCCAGTCGACGGATCGCCCTCGCGTGGACCGGACGACGCTCCCGTGACCCTCGTCGAGTTCGCCGATTTCGAATGCCCCCATTGCCGCGAAGCGGTCCCACTCATCGACGCGGTGCTGATGGCCCATCCCGGCAAGGTGCGGCTCATTTACAAGACTTATACGCTGCCGTTTCACTCCCACGGGGAGCTCGCAGCGCGCGCCGCCTTCGGGGCTGAACATCAGGGCAAGTTCTGGGAAATGGAACACCTCTTGTTCGAGCGACAGCAGCACCTCGAAGAGGCCGATCTCGAGCGCTATGCAACCATGCTCAAGCTCGATGTGCCCGAATGGAAGGCGGACATGGGCTCGCCCGAGGTGAGCGAGCGCATCGCCCACGACAGGCAGCTCGGCGAGCAAATGAAGCTCAAGGGGACCCCGACCATTTACGTGAACGGCCGGGAGCTCGAGCTCGAGGAAAACGAGTCGCTCGAGGCCCGCGTCGCCGCGGAGCTCGGAGTTGCGCCCGTCGTTCAACCGCCGGCGGACGTTGCAGCCGGCTCGGACGCGAATGCTCATTGAGGTCGGACGGGCCATCGGTCGGTTTCGTCGGCCCTGGGGGGTGATCGCGGCCCTTTCATGGCTCGGCGCGATCGGGTGCCGGGGCGGCGACGCCGAAAGCCCATCGGCCGAGTCGCAGGACATCGAACTGCCGGGCGTCGACACGCGCGATCTCACCCCGCGCGAACGTCATGAGTTCACCCGTTTCGTACGCGAGCTCGAGTCTCCGTGCCCTTCGGTCGCCGTTCCCATCGCCCAGTGCCTGCAAGAGAAACGCGATTGCCGCTCGTGCTTGCCGGCGGCGGTGAGCATCGCCCAGGCCGTGCGGCAGGGGATGGCCACGGCGCAGGTCGAGGGGATGTACAAGCAGCGCTTCGACCCAACCGGGGCGAAAGCGATTCCGCTCGAAGGTTCGCCTTCCCGCGGTCCGGAGTCCGCGCCGGTGACCCTCGTCGAGTTCGCGGACTTCGCTTGCCCCTTCTGTCAGCGGATCGCGCCCCAGCTCGACGAGCTCTGGCAAAAGCGTCAGACGAGCGTGCACTTCGTCTTCAAGTTCATGCCGCTCGCAGTCCACCCCCACGCCGAAGAGGCGGCGCGGGCCGCGATCGCCGCACAAGCGCAAGGCAAGTTTTGGGAGATGGATCGCCAGTTGTTCGCGAATGGCGACCACCTGGAGGCCGCCGACCTCGACGCCTACGCCCGCCTCATCGGCCTCGACGTCGACCGCTTCGACGCCGATCGGCACTCCACGGAGACGACCGCACGCCTCGAAGCCGACCGCAAGCTGGCCGACGCGATTGGTGTGAAGGGAACACCGACCATTTTCATCAACGGCCACGAGTACGATACGAAGCAAAGCATCGCCGATTGGGTCGACACGGAGATTGCCGTCTCGAAGTAGACTGAGCCCGAGAAAATGAAGGGCAGCACGCTCGACTCCTGCGGATGCTTTCCGACAGGACGACACTACGCCGGGATCGCTCATCTGCTCCGCGCAGTCATCCGCGGTCTCGTCGAGCCCTTTTCACCCGATGCCGTTTGGGTGGACCTACCGATTGCGCTCGTCGACGTGGAGACGACGGGTCGCGACGCTTCCGTCGATCGGGTGGTCGAGGTCGGGATCGCGATCGCGCGGGGCGGGGAAATCGTCACGCGCAAGAACTGGCTGGTGAACCCGGGATGCCCCATTCCGAAAGAAGCGAGCGATGTCCACAAGATCACCGACGAAGACGTGCGCGAGGCGCCTCGCTTTGCAGCCGTGGCGGCCGAAATCGTCGCAGCACTTTCAGACTGCGTTCCTGGAGCCTATAATGCGGCATTCGACAAGGCGTTTCTGAGCAACGAGCTCGCGCGGGTTGGGCTCGCGGGCGCTGCACGGACGCTCGGCCCGCCTTGGAATCGCCCTGGAGAATGCCCACCGGGCGATTGACGACGCCGAAGCCGCGCTGCGGGTCTTGCTGACCCTCGCGCGAGACCCCCGGATTCCCCGGACGTACTCTGCCCTCGTTCAGGAGCAACGGCGCCTCTCGCTCGGGCAGGCCGACGAGCGCCGCCTGCGCTGGCGGACGCCCTAATTCGACCGCGGACGGGCGAGGCTGGCGATTTGCGCACTGCGCCACGACCGATTTTGACCTATAGTGGCGCATCGATTCCGCAGCGGAGGATCCCGTGACGGACAAGGCCATCATCACGCTGGGGGACATGCAGTTCGAAGCGCCGATCATCGTCGGCGAAGAAGGCGAACGCGCCATCGACATCGGACAACTCCGTGCGAAGACCGGGTACGTCACGATCGATCCGGCGTTCATGAACACCGCATCGACCAAGAGCACGGTCACGTTCATCGACGGCGACAAGGGGATTTTGCGTTATCGCGGCATCCCGATTGAGCAGCTTGCCGAAAAGTCGACATTCGTCGAGACGGCGTACCTCCTCATTTACGGGCACCTGCCGACCGAAGAGCAGCTCCGCGAGTGGAGCCACATGCTGACCCGGCATTCGCTGCTCCATGAGGATATGAAGCACTTCTTCGAGGGCTTCTCGCCGACGGCCCACCCGATGGCGATCCTCAGCGCGATGGTCGCGGCCCTCTCGAGCTACTACCCGGACTCGCTCGATGCCGACAACGTCGAGCATCGGGATCTGACGATCGCCCGGCTCGTGTCGAAAGTCAGGACGATCGCCGCCTTCGCCTACAAGAAGTCGATCGGGCAGCCTTTCGTCTACCCGAAGAACTCGCTCTCTTACTGCGCAAACTTCCTCAACATGATGTTCTCGGTGCCCGCCGAGGAGTACGAGGTGGACCCCGAGCTCGTGAAGGTGATGAACCTTCTCCTCATCCTGCACGCCGATCACGAGCAAAACTGTTCGACGAGCACCGTCCGTGTCGTCGGTTCGAGCAAGGCGAATCTCTTCGCGTCGATCAGCGCCGGCATCTGCGCCCTCTGGGGGCCGCTTCACGGCGGGGCCAACCAGGAAGTCCTCGAAATGCTGACCGCCATTCAAGCGAACGGCGGCGACGTCAAGAAGTTCGTGACCCTCGCCAAGGACAAGAACAGCGGATTCAAGCTCATGGGCTTCGGCCACCGCGTGTACAAGAACTTCGACCCTCGAGCCAAAATCATCAAGGCTGCCGCGGACAAAGTGCTCTCGAAGCTGGGCAAGCCCGATCCCCTGCTCGATATCGCCAAAGCACTGGAAGAAGCCGCGCTGAAGGATCCGTACTTCGTCGAGCGCAAGCTCTATCCGAACGTCGACTTCTATTCGGGGATCATCTATCGCGCGATGGGGTTCCCGACGAACATGTTCACCGTGCTCTTCGCGCTCGGACGTTTGCCCGGGTGGATCGCCCACTGGAAAGAGATGATTGAGGACCCGAGCACCAAGATTGCCAGACCCCGGCAGATCTACACGGGGCCGAAAGTGCTCGATTACGTCCCCATGGAAAAGCGAACCTAAGGCGGCGGCCGCTGGAATCGAAGGCGGCGGCCGCTGGAATCGAAGGCGGCCGCTGGAATCAAAGGCGGCGGCCGCTGGAATCGAAGGCGGCGGCCGCTGGAATCGCGGATCGGCTCCAGCTGTTCGACTTCGCTGCGCCCGCTGCCCGTAGTCCCACGCCAGAGCCGCACAAGGGCGCCGATCCGCGCTTGCATCGGGTTCCGCCTTCGCAGGGTCGAGCCACGGCGCATTGGTAGAGTCCTAATCGACGTCGTCTGCGCTGGGCTTAGAGTTAGAGCAGCCACGACAGCCGCGTACGAATCAAGCCTTCGGTGAGCAGCCACTCGATCGTGGCGAGGCAGAGAAAGGGCCCGAAGGGCAGTCGCGCGGTCCAAAAGCCAGGTTCGGGTGCACTCCCCAGCGGATCGGCCTCGAGCGCTTGGCGCGCCTCGTCGTCGCCTTCGGCGGCCGCTTTCTGAAGCTGCTCGCGATCGGCCCGCACGGCGTCGGGCTCGTCGATTTTCCCACGGACGAGCAGCAATCCGAGGGCCGCGAGGGTCGCCTGAAAGGCTCCGGCGAAAAGTGAGAACGCCGCCCCGGACCATCCGAACCAGGCGCCCGCCAGCATCACGAGCTTGGCGTCGCCAAGGCCCATTCCGGCGCGGCCCCGGAGCACCTTGTAGAGGGCGATGAAGGGGAGCCAAACGGCGACGAAGCCGATTGCGGCCCCGGCCAGGACGTCGAGCCAGCCGAGCCCGCGCAACGCCGGCGTGGCGAGGCCGAAAACGGTCCCGCCGAGCGTGATCGCGTCCGGCAGGTACATGTGTTCGGCGTCGATGAAGGCCGCCGCGATAAGAGACATGGCGAGTGCGAAGTCCGCAAGAAAAATGGACGCGACGTGAGCGAGAGGCGCGTTTGGGCCGTAGGTGTCGAGGACGAGGAGGGCGATCGCCGAGGACACCAGGCCTCCGAGGAGCTCGACGACCAGGTAGCGAACCGAGAGGCGCGCCCCGCAGCATCGGGCCCGCGCCCGGAGCACCAGAAACGACACGAGCGGAACATTGTCGAAAAAGCGGACGGGCGCCCCGCAGCTCGGGCAGTGCGACGGAGGGCGGACGACGCTCATCCCCCGCGGCAGGCGGTAGATGACGACGTTGACGAAACTGCCCCAAAGACAACCCCAGCCGAACGCCAGGGCGCACACCACCCCTGGGGAAAGATCAAGATCGGAGAGGGTCATGAAACGCGAAGCCTAGTACCGGGGCGGACGGGAAACGAAGGGTTCAACGAGGCCGAGGACCCAGGCCATCGGCGGGAGCATGTCAGCGCCGCTCGGCCAGCGCGCTGCCAGATCGAGCGTGACGCGGGACGCGCTCCGGGGTATCCGCGCGCGCCGCGATGCTGCTCGCCATCAACCCGGACCATCCCGAGCCCCGAAAGATTCGGCGCGCGGTCGAGGTCCTCGCTGCGGGCGGTGTCATCGCGTACCCGACGGACACGGTGTACGGCATCGGATGCGACCTCACGAACAAGCACGCGATCGACCGCTTGTACGAGATCAAGCGCATGGATCGCACGCACCCGCTCGCGTTCGTCTGCCCGGATCTCGCCGACATCGCACGCTATGCAGTCGTCGACAATCAGGTCTACCGAGTCCTCCGCCGCTTTCTTCCTGGACCGTATACGTTCATCCTCGCGGCTACGCGCGAAGTGCCGAAGCTCGTCCAGATGAAGCGAAAGACCGTGGGCATCCGGGTTCCCGCGAGCGAGACCGCGCGGGCACTCGCCCGCGAGCTCGGCCGGCCGATCATCTCGTCGACCGCGTCGCAGACCGGTGGAGAACCGCTCGTCGATCCGCGCGAGATTGCGACGGTCTTTCGCGGCCTCGAGCTCGTCCTCGATGCGGGCGCCGGCGGGCTCGTGCCGACGACGGTGATTGATCTGACGACGTCACCACCCGAAATCATTCGGCACGGCGCCGGCGCCGTGGACGAATTTCGGTAGCCGTGTTGGGGGGCGGGCGTCGTTCGGGACGCATGCGGGCTGAAGCGCCGCGCTCGCTGCTCGAGCGGCCCCGTCACAGCCACAAGCAACCGAACCGACGTCGCGTTCGTGTCCGTGGGCAGGGCGGTGCCCTTAGCCTCTTCTACGCCCGAGCCGTTGGGAAGCTAGAGGAAGCGGTCTGCATGGGAGTCCTTTTACCTACAGGCACGCCGGGGGGGCCGGTTGTGGTCACCCGGACGTCGGAGAATCGATCCGGCGTTCGCGCGCGTGTCCTTGTCGTCGACGACGACGAGGTGCTCGTCCGGTCGTATGCGCGGATGCTCTCGGCGGACGGTTACGATGTCGAAGTTCGTCTCGATGGCGAAGCTGCGGTGAGCACGGTCAAAGCGGGATCCTTCGATGTCGTGCTCAGCGACATCGACATGCCGCGCCTCGGAGGCGTCGCGCTGCTCGAGAGAATCCGTGCCCACGACCTCGACATCCCTGTCGTTCTCATCACGGGGAGCCCCTCTCTCGAAACCGCCGTGGCTGCGGTCGAGCACGGCGCTCTTCGCTACCTCACCAAGCCCGTCGACGGAAAGGAACTTCGCGCCGTCACGGCGGATGCCGTTCGGTTGCATCGCCTGGCGCTCGCCAAGCGTAGCGCCATCGACCTCGCCGGCGGCGTCGACCGATTGGTCGGAGATCGGGCTGGCCTCGTCGCGAGTTTTGGAAGCGCCATCGACACGCTCTGGATGGCTTATCAGCCGATCATTTCCTGGTCTCGTCGCGCCGTCTTCGGCTACGAAGCGCTTCTACGGTCTCACGAGCCTTCTTTGCCTCATCCAGGGGCCATTCTCGATGCGGCGGAGCGGCTCGACCGCCTTCACGAGCTCGGCCGTGCCATCCGCGGGACGGCGACCGCGCCAGCGCGCGATTTGCCGCCGGGGGTGATGCTGTTCGTCAATCTGCACACGCACGACCTGCTCGACGACGAACTCTTCGATCGAGAGAGGCCTCTTGCGAAGATCGCCGATCAGGTCGTGCTCGAGATCACCGAGCGAGCGAGTCTGCACCACATTCGCGACGTTCAGTCGCGCATCGCGCGTCTGCGCGAAATGGGATTTCGCATTGCCGTCGACGATTTGGGCGCAGGCTACGCGGGGCTCACGAGCTTCGCTCAGCTCGAGCCCGAGGTCGTCAAGCTCGACATGTCCCTCGTACGCGCCGTGCACGAGCAGCCGACCAAGCAAACGCTCGTCCGGACGATGATCGGCCTTTGCCACGAGCTCGGAATGCAGGTCGTCGCGGAAGGGATCGAAACGCGCCAAGAATGCGATGCCATCGTCGAGGCGGGCTGCGATCTCATGCAAGGCTACCTTTTTGCGCGACCCGGGCCGGCCTTTCCGCCGGTGCCTTGCCTCGACTGAAGAGCGGGACGGCCGTCCCATGGCCCGCGCTCTAGGGCGATTCCGACTGCGCCGCGATCGATTCGCGATCGAAGCGGCCGGACTCATCCGGATCGTTCGGTTCGCCGCCGTCGTGTCCCTGCACGTCGCGAAAGAACTCGAGCAGATCGTGGCGGCGCGCTTGCGCATCCGCGCGGCCCATTTCGATGAGGCGACGGCAAAATGGGCCGTCGAAGAGCAGGTAACTCGCCAGGTCGGCTTCCGTTTCGACGCCGAGATCGAGCACGTTGAAGAGGCGACGGGTGAGAATCGGGTCTCCACGGAGCCGCCCCCGCTTGAGATGCTCGTTAGCCAGCCGCCCGATGTCTTCGCTCGGACGCACGCGCATGCATTCGACGTAGCGATAGTCGAGCGCCGCCCGCTTGCGCGCTTCGGCGCTGAGCGCTGCCGTAAAATCCGGTCCGTATGCACGCGTTCCGTCCTCGATGACGCTGTTGATGCGGGTGAGGAGCTCGATGTCGACGTCGACATGATCGAGCAAGAACGCGTTCAACACCTTTCCAAGCAGGAAAGCCGCGCCGGGCGCTCGCCCCGGCTCGGGTTGCGCGCCTTCGCGCACGACGCGGCCGGTGACTTCGCGCGAGCTTCCGATGGCGAAGATGTGCGTTGCGCCGAGTCGGAGCGCCGGGGCGATGGGCGTATTTTGGCGCAGCCCCCCATCGAGGTAGAGCTCGCCGTCGATGCGCACGGGCGGAAACAGCATCGGTATCGCCGCGCTGGCGAGCGCGTGTTGCGGCCCGACGCGTGCAGCCCGAAAGAGCGTGCGGGGCGGTGCGTGGGTCGGTAACGTGAGCTCGGGTGCCACCTGCATGAATACGACGGTGCGGCCGGTCGACACCTCCGTGCACGAAACGGTGAGGGCGCGCACCATGCCTCGGCGCAGGCAGCGAGCAACCGCGCGCCAGCTGATTTCGCGCTGGACGAGATCGGCCATCGGGCGAACGTCGAAGAGCCCGGAACCTTCGCCCCCGCCGAGCAGCACCCGAGGGAGTGTCAGCACCTGCTTGACGCCGAAGCCGAGCACTCGCGTGAGCTCGAGCTCCGTCCAAAGCTCGACGAGCCGCCGGAGCCCGAGAACCGGGTCGCCGAGGTGGGCGACGAGGTAGCAGGCGTTGATGGCGCCCACGCTCGTGCCGCAGAGAATGTCGATGCGCGGGGGCGCCCCGAGCATCCGCGTCAAGTCGTCGAAGATGTACCAGAGGACGCCGACTTCGTAGGCGCCGCGCGCCCCGCCCCCGGAGAGAATCATGGCGAGCCGACGGGGGCCCGGAGCTGACGCGAGCCGCGACATTCTAATTCTCGGACGACTCCGCGTGCCCGGCCACGGCCGGCGCAACGTCGCGGTCGAGCGCTGGGAAGGCAATCGGCGCGATCGACTCGGACAGCAGCGTGGCGTTCATGGGTCGCGCAGTAAAGAGCTTGTGCAGGCGGCTGTCACGAACGGAGGCGGCGATCGTTTGAACATATTTCGTTGCGCGCGCTCGCGCCTCGGCGGCGCTCGGCGACCCGGTGCGTTGCAAGACGCCCGCGCACAGGGCACGAATTTCGAGACCATACTCGCATCCCTGAAGGTTTTCGACAGCCGTCAGTGCCGTCCAGGCGGCGTGGTTTGCCTCGTCGCTCTCTCCGAGCTCTGCCCTCGCGTCGGCTTCGAGGGCCATGGCGTAGAAGCGGAAGGCGACGAGGGCCATCGACTCGGCCCCTCGCTTGGCGCGAAGAGCGTGCAAAAGCGCTTTTTCGGGCCGCCCGCGAGCGCGCTCGAGCAGCGCTCGAACGACGCTCTCGTGCGTCAGGTCGTGCGCGTTGCCGCTGGCCATCGTGAGGGCGCTCGCGTCCCCGAGAAAGCGCTCGGCCTGGTCGAGCTCCTCGAGCTCAATCGCCATCGCGGCGCTCAAGAGCAGGGTGTCCGCCCATCCATTCTGGTCACCGTATCGCTCGTGCACTTCGCGCGCCCGCTTGAGATAAGCGAGTGCGCGCGCCATGTCGCCCAACCGAGAGTAGGCTTGACCGACGGTCGTCAATGCACGGGCGATTTGGAATCGTACGCCAATGGCCAAGTCGATCTGGATGGCTTCGAGCGCCAGGGCGATGGCGTCTTCGTGGCGCCCCTCGACAAACATCGCGTACGAGAGAGCGCCTTTCACGCGCGCCTCGAGGCGGCGGCGTCCGCAGCTCTTGAAGATCGCCGTGGCATTGACGTAGGCATCGACCGCTTCGCGGACCCTGCCGATGCGGAGCAAGAGCACCCCCCGTAACCGGAGGACTTCCCCGCGCTGCTGCGGGGGAGCTCGCTTGCGGCCGGAGGGGGCGAACGCGTCGAGCGCGCGATCGCATGCAGCCAGGGCCCCTTGCACGTCCCCGAGCTCCCTCAAAAATTCGCTGACGCGGGCCTCGGCCTCCATCTCCAGCGCGGAAAGGCCGGCGCCGCGCGCGATCATGGCTGCCTGCTGCGCGACCTTCACACCTTGCGCCAAGCGGGCCTCGTCGAATTCGTAGCGCGCCGTGCGAAGCAGCCCGAGGCAAGCGGCGCGGGGCGTCCCGAACTCTCGGGCCATTCGACGCAGCGCTTTCAAGTGCCGCATGCGTTCGCGCCTCCGCCCGAGCATCCGATACAAGCTTTCGAGCGACTCGTGGCCTTGAAGGCGACGCACATCGGTCGGAGCCAGATAGGACATGGCCTTCAGGTAATAACGAATCGCGAGCGGAATCTGATAGGCGGCCCGAGCTCCTGCCGCCGCTTCGAGGTAGAAGCCGGCCGCGTGGTCGTAGCTTTCGCCTCGGGCGAGGTGGCGGGCCACGATGGCCGCGGAAAGCCCACGCCCGAGCGAGGTCTTGGCCAAGCTCTCGCCGAGCGCGCGGTGCATCCGAACGCGGTCCTGGCCCTCCATGGCCGCATAGGCCACCTCGCGCGTCAGAGGATGACGAAAGTCGACGAGCTCGCCTTTGCGATCGCAGACGCCGCGGGCGCACAGGCGCACGAGGGCCTCGTCGTTCTCTTGGAGCGTGAGCCTCACGACGTCCGGCACGGGCAAGGGGCCTCCGGCGATGGCCAGCCAGTCGACCACCGCGTGTTCTGCCACGGGCAATTCGCGGATTCGATCGCCGAGCAGCTGCTCGAGCGTCGAGGGTAAGGTCGCGAATGCGGCGTCGTCCGGGACCGTCCGCGCGAGCGTCGCGATTCGCTCGTTGTCAGGCCCAAGGGTCTCGCGGATTTCGAGGGCTCCGCGCTCAAGGAGCGCATCGATCATCTCGAGCAGAAAGAAGGGATTTCCCCCGACTTTGGGCAGAAGGTCCGCGCACACCTGTCGCGCCCCCGCTCGTACGCCGAGCCGTGTCTCGACGAGGCGCACCTGCTCGTCCGGTGTGAGCCCCCGCAAATCGATGCCCATCAGTCCTTCGAGCACCGCCATCACCCGGTCCTCCGGACGGCTGAGGAGGATAATGAAGAGGGGAAGGGTGTCGGCTCCGTGGACGATCTCCGCGAAGACCTCCAGGCTCGCCTTGTCGCCCCAATGGAGCCCCTCGATGACGAGGACGAGCGGAGCCGCGAACGCGATGGCTGCGAGCAGGCTGCGCACCCCCGCCGAGATTTGCTTTTTCCGAGCGTAGGCGTCCTCTTCGGCGTTGCCACCCGGTTGCCGATTGGTCGCAAGCTCCGCGAGGCGCGAAACGATGGGGTTCGATGCGGCGACGTGTGCCGGCCCCCGCACGGCTCTCGCGATGAGGGTGGCGACCTGCTCAAAAGGCTCCTCGCCGGACGTCCCGATCGCCTGGCGCACGAGTTCCGCGACAGCCGCGTAGGGCACCTCGAGCGTCACGGGCGTGCACTCGACGTGCAGAAGCCGTGCGTGGGGCGGTTGCTCGGCCAGAAACGTGGCCGCCAGCGCCGTCTTGCCGATGCCCATTTCGCCCACGATGGCGCGGCAAACGAGCTGCCCCGCACCTCCACGCGCGCTCACAGCCTCGTGAAATGCCGCATGGAGGTCTGCTTTCTCGGCGTCGCGACCGACGAGGTCGGTCGCGCCGCCCTGGACCTCGAGTCGCTCTTCGCGCGACAAGCTCCGATCGAGCGCATAAATGCGGATCGTCGGGGGAACGTGCATCCCCGGGACGGGGGCGAGGTTCAGCGTCGGCAAATCGCCCCAGCGGAAGTCGCGTCGCACCAATCGGTAAATCCCACCCGCAACCCAAGTCCGGCCGGGTTCGGCCGCACGCCCGAGCGTTTCGGCCAGGTAGGCCGCCGGCTCTTGCAACACGTGCTGCACAAGGTGGCCCAAGGAATCGCGCACGCCGGTCGCGATGCCCCGCGCGATCCCGATCGACGCCGCGATGGCGCTCGGCCGGTCCTCTTTGAATCCTGCGATCGTTTCGTGAACATCGAGCGCGAGCTGCGCGGCGTCCCCTGCGGCGCGCGCCGGGTTGGCCGCCAAACCGGCGACCGCCGCAGCCGAAAGGACCTCGATTGATTCGGAAGCCGACCACGCCCATCGCATCCCGCGCTTGAACGCGAGGTCGTCGAGCATGCCCCGGAGCTGATCGAGCGTCCGCCGCTGGATGGTCGATGCGTGGAGGCCGTGCAAGTGCAGGCTGAGGACCGC
Source organism: Polyangiaceae bacterium (assembly GCA_050013115.1). GTDB lineage: Bacteria > Myxococcota_A > Polyangia > Polyangiales > Polyangiaceae > Palsa-1150. The sequence goes on along the minus strand of JBEKFX010000023.1, from coordinate 52,650 downwards.
GACATGGCGTACCTCTCGGCGCGCGCTCGACCCCGATGCGGGCGGCCCGGCAGAAAAGGAATTCCGTTGCGAGACGGGCCGAGCGCCTTCGAAGAGGACTTCCGCGCGAGGCTCCGCGGTGCTGCGCGCCATCGGAACGGCCGCGTGCGTGCGCGCGTCGCTCGGCAGTGAGCTCGGCGGCTGGGTCGTGATACGCACGTCACGGCCGACGAGCTCGGTCAGCGTCGACTCGAGCGTGGCTGCATCGATGAGCTCCCCCTGCCGCAGGATGGCCTTGCCGATCGCCGCCGCCATGTCCCGCGCTGTCGCGAAGCGCTGGTCGCGCGCTTCGGCAAGCGCCTGCAAAACAATGGCCTCAAGCTCACGGGGAATGTCCGGGGCATAGGTCGTCGGCGGCTCGACGAGTCCTGAGCGCACGATGTCGAGCAGCGCCTCGCCGCCCAGGCCACCGTGAATGGGCCGCCCCGCAAGTATCTCCCAGAGGATGACGCCGAGCGCGTACACGTCGCTCCGTCGATCGATCGATTCGCTCCGAGCTTGCTCCGGGGACATGTACCCGAACTTGCCTTTGAGGACGCCTTGCTCTTCGGCGAAAAGCCTCGCACTGGCGATTCCGAAGTCCGCGATCTTGACGGCGCCTTCCAAAGCCAAAAGGATATTTTGCGGGCTGACGTCCCGGTGGACGATTTCGAGCGGCTGGCCCGCCTCGTCCCTCTTTTCGTGGGCGTAGTGTAGTCCTTTGGCCGCCTCGGCAATGATCCAGGCGGAAACCCAGGGCGAGATTCGTACGCCCCGACTTTTGGCCACTCCCATGAGATGACCAAGGTCGCAGCCTTCAACGTACTCCATGGCAAGGAGCAGGCCCTGTTCACCAAAATCTTGAAACTCGTACACTTGGACGACGTTCGGATGGTTCAGGCGCGCCGCAATACGGGCCTCCTCGATGAACATCGCGCGAAAACGGCGAGAGCTCCCATGGGCCGGCAAAATGCGCTTCAGGACCAAGATCTTGTAGGTGCCTTCAGCCCCCAGCTTCTTTGCAAGAAAGACCTCGGCCATACCGCCTGCGCCGAGCCGGCGCACGATTTCGAACTGCGCGATCTCCTTGGGCGGCTGCGCGGCCGTCGTGTTGTTCATCGCCCCACTAACCAGGACCCAGTCTATATCGACGAGGCCCCTCTCGCGCGTCCTCACTGGCCACGCTACCCTTCTCGTCCTCTGCCGTAGCCCTCGCGCAACGATGGGAGACTCGCCCCCGCTTCGACCCGTTCCCGCCGCAAGTGGGACGCTCGCACGCACACCGGTCGTCCATCTTTTGCTTTACGGGCTCGAAAAGAAGCTCGCCGGAAGCGTCGAACTGCGAGCGGCAGGTCAAAGGACCGCGGCGATCCTGTTCGTGGGCGGACGGCCCGCGAAGGTGAGAACCTCGGAGCCCATATCGTACCTGGGGAGATGTTTGGTCGAACTCGGCCTCCTCGGCGAAGACGCGCTTCTCCCATCGCTGGCTCGTTTCGAGGCCTCGCGTGAGCCGGGGGGGCTCTTCGGAAGGCACCTTGTCGAAACTGGACTCGTCGGCGACGAGGACGTCGCCGAGGGGCTTCGCCTTCAGGTGCTCGATCGCCTTCTGCATGTTGCCGCGTTTCCTTCAGAGACGACGTACGAGTACTACGCGGGTTACGACGGGGTGGGCGCGCCAGGCTCCGAGCCGGGTCAGGGCTACGATCCGGTTCCGATGATTTGGACGCTCTTGCGCGCGCAGCCGCCGACCGCGCATGTTGAAGCCGCCCTCGGCAGGGTCGCCGACGCCTCGTTTCGCGTGGGCCGAACCGCTCAGCCGAACCGGCTCGGCCTGGAGCGCGACTACGCTTCTGCGGTCGATCTCCTCCGCGTGCGACCGATGCGCGTCGACGAACTCGTCGCGGCCAGCGGCCTGGACGCGACCGAGAGTCGCCTGCTTGCCTACCTGCTGCTCGTCACGAAGCAGGTGGACGTGCTTCGCGCGCCCGCCGGTTCGACGCCCCCGCGGAGCGGAGGTTTCGTTTCGTCCCCGCCGCCGCCCCGCGCATCGCCCGTACCGCGGGACGGTCCGTCGTTCACCCCCCATCCCCCCCCAAGCATCCGCTCGTCGATTTCTCGAATCACCCGCTCCTCGGCGCCTCCGGAGAGACCTTCGTCTGGACCCGTCATGACGACCAAGGCCCTCATCTCGTCCGATCCACCACGGCGTCCGCCGCCTTCGATGCCGCCGACCCTTGCACCGGAGCTTCGCGAGCGTTGGACCGAGATTGCCCAACGGTCGGCCACGATCGATCGGGCCGACTACTTCTCGATGCTGGAGATCGCGCGGGACGCGACCCGCGATGAAGTCGAAGCCGCGTTTCTCACACTGGCCAAGCACTGGCATCCGGATCGACTGGCTGCCGAGCTCGCCCCCCTGCGCGATGCCTGTGCGCGTGTTTTCTCGCGCATCAGCGAGGCACGTGCGACCCTGGCCGATCCGGACCAGCGCGCGCGCTACATGAAGCTTCTGGCCGACGGCAGCGGGTCGCCGGAAATGCAAGAGACGGTCGCCCGGGTCATCGAGGCCGCGACGAATTTCCAGAAAGCCGAAGTGTGCTTTCGGCGAAATGACCTCGTGCAGGCCGAAGCCTTTTGCCGAAAGGCGCTGGAGGCTGACGCGACGCAACCCGACTACGGCGCCATGCTGGCCTGGCTCACTGCGCTCAAGCCCGAGAACCAGTCGATCGAAAAGACGCGCGCTTGCATACACACGCTCGAGCGCTGCATCTCGATGAGCGACAAGTGCGAGAAGGCGTATTACTGGCGCGCGATGCTCTACAAGCGCATCGGCCGGCCGGATGCTGCGTTCCGCGATTTCAAGCGCGTCGTCGAGCTGAATCCGCGCAATATCGACGCCGCACGCGAAGTTCGGCTCTATCGCATGCGGGGCGGAGCGCGATCGAGCAACCCACCGGCGATTCAGCGAACAGCAGCGAGCGAAGCGCCCAAACCCGACGACTCGAAGCCTGGACTTTTTGGTCGTCTTTTCAAGAAACCGTGAACGGCGCCGGTCGCGAATGGCCCAACCCCGACGACTCGAAGCCTGGACTTTTTGGTCGTCTTTTTCAAGAAACCGTGAACGGCGCCCGGTGCCGGGTCAGGCGACCGCCGCCGGAACGACCGATTGGGTCGGGTCGCGGTCGCCGAGATAGCCGAACTCGGCGCGAAATCGTTCCGGGGTCGTGTTCGCTGCGGACGCAAGTTTGGCGAGCTCGCGAGGGTCTTCGAAGTCGGAGCGCTTCAAGCGAAGCATGTACGCGTAAGCGATTCGGTAACGATCGCTGTCGATGTCGACCATCCGCACCCGCATTCGCCCCGTCTGCGGGTCCATGATGGTGTCGAACGACACGGGGTTGAACCGCCCTTGCTGGATGGATACGAGCACGTTCGTGCCCCCGTCGATGACGTGCTTCGCGGCGCAGTAGCCAAGGTCACGTGTGTACTCGAGGTCGAACGGAATCGGATCGGCGCAACGCACCTCGTAACCGATGTTCTTCGAGACGATCGTCTGCTTGATGCCGAACTCCGCCAGCCGGGCCCTTACGCGCGTTTTGCAGACGTCCCCGAAGCTTATTTCTTCGAGCCGGACGTGGCCGTGTTCGTCGCGCTCGGCCGTTTCGAGTTCGGCCATGTCTTCGGGCGGAATGAACTCGGCGAGACCTTCGGCAAGCACGATAACCCCGTCGTCGCGCCCGTCGGCGACGCGCTTGATCATGCAGCCGGCCATCGTGTCGATGATGGTCTTCAGGCGTACGCTGCGCGCGCGGAACTCTTCGGGGATGAGCGTCAGGGTCGCGCCCGCGGCCTTGCCAATTCCGAGCGCGAGGTGGCCGGCCTTGCGTCCCATGGCAACGACGAAGTACCAGCGTCCGGTCGTCTTCGCGTCGACCATCAAGTTGTGCACGATGTCGACTCCCAGCGATCGAGCCGTCTGGTAGCCGAACGTCCAGACGTCGTGCGGCAAGTCGAGGTCGTTGTCGATCGTCTTCGGAACGTGGACGACCCGCAGGCGGCCGCCCGCTGCCTGCGCCAGGCGGTAGGCCGTGAAGGCCGTGTCGTCGCCGCCAATCGTCAGGAGCATGCCGACGCCGAGCCGGTCGAACGCCTCGAGAACGTTGCGCATGTGCTCCGGCTTCTTCGTCGGATTCGCGCGCGAGATGCCCAGCATGGAGCCGCCACGAAAATGGATGCGGCTCGTGTCGGCGATGGTCAATGGCACGACCCGCGACGTGTCGCCGGCCATCAGCCACCGGAAGCCTTCCTGAACCCCGAGCACTTCGACATTCGAAAGACAGGCGCGGATGGTCGCCGCCCCGATCACGCTGTTGATTCCGGGCGCCGGCCCGCCGGCGACGACGATGGCAAGTTTGCTCCGATTATTCACGATGGCCGATTCTTGCACGCCAGAAGCGGCCGTGCGAGCGGCGGATTCGTCCACGCGCCTCGCCGCGCCCTCGCCGCCCTCGCCGCGCCCGATAGACCCAGCGCAGTCCCTCTAGGTGTCCGTTCGGCCCAGGCGTGTCAGATAAGCGGGGCCATGACACCCACCGCCATGCCCAAGAAGAGTCCGGGTGCCCCCGCGACGCTCGTTCTCGGAACGATGAACTTCGGACGGAGGACGCCCGCCGCGGAGGCAGCGCGTATCGTGCGCCGCGCCCTCGAGCGGGGCGTTCGCGTTTTCGACTCTGCGAATGCCTACAACGCGGGCGAATCGGAACGGATTCTCGGCAGCGCCTTGGGCGCCGATCGAGACCGCGTCATCGTCGCCACCAAAGCGGGCCTCGGGCTCGTTGCCGGCAAGCCGGAGGGACTCTCACCCGAAGCGATCGAACGGCAGATCCGCGGGTCGCTCGAGCGACTTGGAACCGATCGCGTCGATCTCTATTACCTTCACGTGCCCGATCGATCGACGCCCATCGAACGCACGCTGCTTGCCATGCGCAGCCTCGTCGAGAGCGGACGCGTGCGGAGCTGGGGGGCATCGAACTATGCCTCGTGGGAGATTCTCGAGATGAATCATCTGGCCGACGAGAGCGGCCTGCCTCGGCCGGTCGACGCTCAGCTCCTCTACAACGTTCTCCACCGGCAGCTCGACGTCGAATACTTCGGCTTCGCGCGTCGATATCCCATTCACACGACGACGTTCAACGCGCTCGCGGGGGGCCTTCTTTCCGGAGAGCATCAGTTTTCGGAGGCGCCCGAGAAAGGCTCGCGCTTCGACGGCAACGCGATGTACCAACGCCGGTACTGGACTCGGGCGATGTTCGAGCGGGTCGAACGGCTCCGCGAAGTGGCCGCGCGTGAAGGGTGCTCGCTCGTCGAGCTTTCTTACGCCTGGGTCGCCAGGCACCCGGCGGTCGATTCGATCCTCGTCGGACCGGCGACGGTCGAGCAACTCGACCAGGCATTCGATGCCGTCGAGCGGACGCTTTCGAGCGATGCCCTGGCTCGGATCGACGAGCTCGATCGCGAATGGCGCGGTACCGACACGAACTACGTTCGCTGATGCTCGCCGTCTCGCCGGACAGCGTCGACGCGGACGGGGTGCTCGCGCACTGGCGTGCGCACGGGTGGGCCAAGCTCGACGAGGTGGCGCACCCCGATACCGTGCGCCTCCTCCGCGATCGAGCCGACGACATCATGCTCGGTCGACTTCGGGTTCCGGGTCTCTTCTTTCAGCATGATTCGGAGACCGGTCGGTATGAAGAACTCGTCTTCGGGCGGGGCTGGGAAGGCCCGAGCCTCGAGTACCGAAAAATCGAGAAGCTCGAAGTCGATCCGCTCTTTCGCGCGTGGCTCGAGAACCCTTTGTTCGAGCGCATCGCGCGCCGCGTCATCGGCGACGACATCGCGATTTACCGGGCCACCCTTTTTACGAAGGGCGCCAAGGGAGGTACCGACCTTCCGTGGCACCAGGACGGCGGAAGCTTCTGGGGGGTCGATCGCGATCCGGAGCTGCAAATTTGGACGGCGTTGGACGACGCGCCGATCGAGGCGGGTTGCGTGGAGGTCCTCGACGCGACCCACCTCGGCGGCCTGTCTCGGCCCCTCGGAGGGATGATTCCCCGTGAGCTTTGCCGTCTTGCCGGAGCCGATGAGCGAAGGCTGCCGCTGCCCGCGCGCGCCGGCGACGTTCTGCTCATTCACAATCACCTCTGGCATCGCTCCGGCCGCAACGCTTCCGGGCGTACGCGGCGGGCGTTCACGGTCACGTATATGCCCGCCGCCACCCGGTGCCTGCGCAAACGCTCCGCCCCGCGCAGCTTCGTTCGTGTATTCGCCGGCGGTGCCTCGCGGTAAAAGGCTCCGATGAATCTAGAGGGCCTTTTCGCCACCAAGTCCGTCGACCGGCTTCGCGAGCACGCGCAGGCCGAGCACGGGCTGCGCCGTTCGCTGACGGCGCTCGATTTGGTGATGCTGGGGATCGGAGCGATCATCGGCACCGGAATCTTCGTCCTCACCGGCACCGCGGCCGCGAAGAACGCCGGTCCGGGGGTCGCTCTCTCGTTCACGGTGGCCGGGGTCGCGTCGGCGTTTGCAGGGCTCTGTTACTCCGAAATGGCGTCCATGATTCCGGTCGCAGGGAGCGCTTACACCTATTCGTACGCCACGATGGGTGAGCTCGTCGCGTGGATCATCGGATGGGATCTCATTCTCGAATACCTGGTATCGGCGGCGGCGGTCAGCGTCGGCTGGTCCGGCTACGTGGTCGCGTTCGTCCGCGACTCGTTCGGAATCGATCTGCCACGCGCCTTCACGAACGCCCCGGTCGTCTGGCAGGAAGACCATTTTCAGTCGACCGGCGCGTACGTCAACATCCCCGCCGCGGTCATCGTTCTCGCGGTGACGGCTCTCCTCGTGCGGGGCGTCAAGGAATCGGCTCGATTCAACACGGTCATCGTCTTCGTGAAGGTCGCGGTCGTTCTGCTCTTCATCGCGTTTGCCGCGCGATTCGTGAATCCGGGCAACTGGCACCCGTTCGTGCCGTCGAACACCGGCCAGTTCGGTCACTACGGCGTCTCCGGCGTTCTGCAGGGGGCGACGAAGGTCTTTTTCGCCTACATCGGATTCGACGCGGTCTCCACGGCCGCACAAGAAACCCGCAATCCGCAAAAGGACCTGCCCGCGGGTATTCTGGGTTCGCTCGGCATCTGTACCGTCCTTTACATCGCGGTCTCGCTGATCCTGACGGGCGTCGTTTCGTACACGAAGCTCGACGTGCCCCATCCGATGGCGGTCGGGGTCGAGGCCACGGGCCAGCTGTGGCTGGCGACGGCCGTCGAAGTCGGCGCGATCGCCGGCCTTTCTTCGGTGATGTTGGTGATGCTGCTCGGCCAACCGCGCATCTTCTTCGCCATGGCGCACGATGGGCTCTTTCCCGCGTTTGCCGCCAAGATCCATCCTCGGTTCGGCACCCCGTACGTGACGACGATCATCACGGGCCTCGTCTGCGCAGTTGCCGGGGGCCTCTTGCCGATCGATATCTTGGCCGAGCTCACCAGCATCGGTACGCTCTTCGCGTTCGTGCTCGTCTGCTTGGGCGTCATGATCCTTCGGCTGAGGCGGCCCGGCCTTGCCCGCACGTTCAAGGTTCCAGGGGGTCCGTTTCTCGTGCCGATCCTCGGGGCGTCGACATCGGCGGTGCTCATGTACACGGCCACGACCGCCACGATCGTGCGACTTTTCGTGTGGATGGCGATTGGCCTGTTCGTCTACGCAACCTACGGCTGGAAGCACTCGAAGATGCGCGCTCACACCCCGAGCTGATGCGGGGCGGATCTCGGAGCCGGGATCTTTTCGTGCTACGACGACCGAGGCCGTGCGAGAAACGATGCTTCGCGAGCGGATCCGACGGCGGCTCGCCGACGAGACGGGTCGCTTGACCAAGGAAGCGCCTTTCACGGTCGGGCTCTGCTACCCGTCGCCGTATCGCGTCGGGATGAGCTCGCTCGGCTACCAACGGATCTATCGGTCGATCATGGAGGCGCCGGGCCTTGCCTGCGAGCGGGCATTCTTGGACGACGAGTGCGAGGCGGACCCCGCACGGATCCCCGAGCGGCCGGTGACGTACGAATCGATGCGGCCCATCGAAGATCTCTCGGTGCTTGCGTTCAGCGTGGCCTACGAGCTCGAGGTGGCTGGTGTCGTCCGGATGCTTCAGGCGGCGAACATCCCGGCCCGGCGACGCGATCGTGACGGACGGCACCCGCTCGTCATTGCCGGAGGGCCGCTCACCTTCTCGAATCCTGCGACGCTCTCGGGCATCGTCGACGCCATCGTCGTCGGCGAGGCCGACGTACGCGTCGTCGAGGTCATGCGTGCAGCCCATGCCTCGTCGTCGCGCGCGGCGCAGCTCGATGCCCTCGCGCTGATTCCCCACGTCTTCGTTCCGACCCACCACGCGACGCTGCCTCCGGTCGGGGCCGAGGACGACGCCGTTCTTCCAGCGCATTCGGCCATCCGTACGCCCCACACCGAGCTGTCGAACATGTTCCTCGTCGAGACCGAACGCGGGTGCTCGCGAGGATGCACCTACTGCGTCATGCGCCGGTCGACCAATGGGGGCATGCGCATCGTCCCCGCCGACGTCGTGCTTGCTACGATCCCAAACGACGTCCGACGCGTGGGGCTCGTCGGCGCAGCCGTCAGCGACCACCCTCAAATCGTCACGATCTTGCACGCGCTCGCCGACCGCGGATGCGAAGTCGGTCTCTCGTCGCTCCGTCCCGATCGCCTGGCGACCTGCGAGGGCTTCGTCCCGGCGCTTGCCCGCGTGGGTTACCGAACCCTGACGACGGCGATGGACGGGACGAGCGAGCGTGTGCGCGAGCGGCTCGAGCGCCGCGCGCGTCCCAAGCACCTGCTCGAATGCGCCCAGCTCGCCAAAAAGTCGGGTCTCGACCGTCTCAAGCTTTACTTGATGATCGGCACCCCCGGCGAGACCGACGCCGACGTCGACGAGTGCGCCCGGTTCGTTACGGAGCTGTCGCGCGTGCTGCCTGTCGCGCTCGGCATCGCTCCCTTCTGCGCGAAGCGCAACACGCCGCTCGACGGCGAGCCGTTCGCCGGAATCGCGGTCGTCGAGCATCGATTGAGCCGTCTGCGCCGCGGCCTGCGGGGGCGCGCCGACGTGCGGGCCACGAGCGCCCGGTGGGCCTGGGTCGAATACGTGCTCGCCCAAGGTGGAGAAACCGAGGGCCTGCGGGTCATCGATGCCGTCGATCGAGGCGGCTCCTTCCACGCCTACGAGAAGGCCTTCGCCGGAATCGAGAAGGCGGCCCGCCGCGCTCTGCCCCTTGCCGTCGGGTGAGTCGGTCGGTCGCGGAGCGGGCGCCGTCGGCTTCAGAACCGGGAGGATCGGTTGCAAGGCGGGCTGCAGAGTGGCACCGTATCCGCGATTTTCCGACGAGGCCCGCCGTGAAGCGCAAGATTTTCGATGACTGGAACGCCTATCTCGACGTGGTCGACTCGCCGGAGACGTCGAAGGACGTCCTTTCGTTCGACTCGCGGGCGCTCGGCCGCGAGGTGAGGGTCGAACCGACGCTGGCCAACCAACCCGAGGGGTTGCGATCCGTCGCCGTCAGCGCAGGGATCAAAACACGGGGGGTGCTCGACTTCACCGTCGTCCGCCTCGACGAGCCGGGGTCGGCCGCCGGCGTCTTCACGACGAACCTCTGTCCGGGGTCGGCCGTCGCCTTCGATCGCGAAGTCCTTGCAAATGGTCGCGCGCAGGCTCTCGCGGTCGTCAGCAAGAACGCGAACGTCTTTACGCCGCACGGCGACGAAGACACGCGAACGATGGCGCGCTGGCTGTCCGAGGAGCTCGGGGTACGAGCCGACGACATCGTCATCTCCTGCACCGGCGTCATCGGTGTTCCTTTGCCGATGGACAGGGTCAAGGCGGCGGTCGAAGGAATCGCCGGCAAGCTGCGCCCCGCTGGACTCGACGAGGTCTCGCGCGCGATCTTGACGACCGATCGAGCACCGAAGGTCTGTTCGGTCCGAGTGGGCGACGTCGTGCTTTGCGCGATGGCCAAGGGTGCCGGGATGATCGAGCCCAACATGGCGACGATGCTCGTCTACTTCTTCACGAACGCCGATCTCGACGGAGCCGCCCTCCGAGAGATCCTGGTCGACGCCGTCGACCGAACGTTCAACAGCCTGAGCGTCGATTCGGATACGAGCACGAGCGACAGCGTCGTCATCTTCTCGACGCGCCGCATCCGGCTGGACGGCCCGACGCGAGCTGATTTCGTCGACGCGGTTCGCTGCATGTCGCTCAAGCTCGCGCGCGACGTCGTGGCGCAGGCCGAGGGGTCGACCAAGCTCATCGACTGCACGGTGCGACTCGATACGTCCGTTCACGACGCGAAGATCATGGCCAAGAAGGTCGTGAACTCTCCGCTCGTCAAAACGGCGGTGCATGGCGGCGACCCGAATTGGGGCCGACTGGTCATGGCCATCGGCAAGCCGGACGAACGCCTCGAGCTCCGGCGGATTGCGGCCGAGGACGTCACGATCGCGTTGATGGATCAGGTCGTCTTCGAGCGTGCGCGCGTCATTCCGCTCGATCTGACGGACCTCGCTCGTCGCATCAAAATCTCCACTCGCATCCCGATCGACATCTGCATCGGCGAAGGGCGACACGCGGCCAAAGTGTGGGGATGCGATCTCAGCAATCGATACGTCGAGATCAACGCCGAGTACATGACCTGACGGTATCGCCCGCGGGTCGGGCGCGCCCACGCCGCCCTGTCGGCCTCGCTGGCGTTGGGTCCCGGCTCGCTCGCGATCATTGCCGCGGCTTGAAGCGCGGGTCGCGGCCCGACGTCCGCATCACGCTGGCCGGCGCGCGCCGCGCGGCGGGCCCAAACGCAGAACCGGCAACCCTCGGCCGACGGAGACAGCGCCGGCGAGCGCCGCGTGATGCACCCGTTTGGCCCATCGCGCTGCGGCGATGATCGATGCGCCGCCTATGGGGCGGTGCTGGTCGAGCGCAAGCCGCCCGGCGATGAGCGACGCCAGGGCGCAGCCGGTGCCATGCGCCTCGCCTGGCGCAAGGCGCGGAGCACGAAGCTCGACGACTTCGCCATCGACGGCGAGAACGTCCGTTGCGAACGCTCCCGTCATGTGACCGCCCTTGACGAGAACGGCGCGGGGTCCGAGCCGCTCGAGCGCGACCGCTGCGTCGTGAGCCTCACCGACCGTGCGCACGGATTCGCCGAGCAGCGCCTCGGCCTCGGAGACGTTCACGGTCAGGACGGTTGCCACGGGGAGCAGCTCTTGGCGGAGCGCGGCGATCGCTCGCGCGGCGAGGAGACGGGCAGTCCCTCGCGTGGGCAGCATCGGCGTGTCGACCACCACGGGGACGCGGGTCCTCTTGTCGAGCAGGCGAGCTACCGCGACGACGTTCGACCGCGTGCCGAGCGCGCCCACTTTGACGGCTTCCACGCGCTGATGGGCGAGAACATGACGTATCTGGTCTTCGACATCGCGTGCCGCTACGGGCCTGACGCGAACGAGCCGGGCGGTCGACTGAATGGTGATGACGGCCACCGCTGCGCAGCCGAAGACCCCCGCCGCGGAAAACGCGCGCAAATCAGCGGCGATTCCCGCGCCTCCGCCCGGGTCCAGACCGCCGATTGCGAGGGCACAAGGCCAGGATGCCACCATGTGTTCGGACTGTGGACTGCATCGCGCGGACGCGTCCAGCGTCATTGACAGTCTCGAGCTCGCACTGTTACCTCACGAGACAATGCGGACGCGCATGGGCTCGATTCGTCGCGCCGTCTTCATCCAGGTCGCCTCCGCGTGCTTCGTCGCGGTTTGCGCGCCGGACGCGAACGCCCAATGCGTCGACGACGAGTTGAAGCAGGAGCTCGTCGGCGGACGGCACTATCGAGGGGTCGAGGAAAGGCTCTTTACGAAGGCGTTCCGCCACGAGCTCACGGCGCTCGGGGGCGTCTACGCGGCCGACCTCTACTCGTCGAGTTGGGTGGCGGGCGGCGCATATACCTTCCATTTCAGCGAGGATCTCGGTCTCGAGGCCAGCGTCGAGTTCATGCGATTTCGCAGCGCCGTGACCGACTCGTACGAGCGGCGCTATCCGGACATCCAAGTGATCGACCAGCCCGATCGCGCTGGTCGACTCTACTTCGGGCACCTGGTCTGGACGTTCGCCTACGGCAAATTGCGGTGGATGGGCGGGGGAATCAGCCGATTCGATTTCAACCTGGCGGTGGGGGCGGGTGTGACCGATGACTCGACGTCGCGAGGGGCCACGGGCAGTGCGGGGCTCGGCACGAAGTTCTTCTTCGGCCATTGGTTCGCTCTTCGGGTCGATGTGCGCGACCATGTCCTCGAGGAGAGCCTGGTGGGCGATCAACATCTGGTGAACGACGTCGTCCTCACGCTGGGCGCCAGTGTCTTTCTCCCTTTCGGAGGATGAAAGTCTCACTTGGCGACGGAGCGCGTTCGGGGGCACGATGGCCCATGGTGTCTCCCGTGAGGGCCAACGTCGCGCGGCTCGTGGCGTGCGGCGCGGTCCTGTGTGTGCTCGTGGCCGCCAGCCTCGCCCTCGCGCAGCCCCACGGCAGACCCTTGCGCAAGCCGAAGGCTGGCGCGCCGAGCTCCGAGGCGTCGGGAGACGCCGCCGGGGCCGCCACTCCGTCCGTCGCGGTCGGTGGGGCGACGGACGCCGGAACGGTGCCTTTGCCTCCCGGTGAGCAGACCGCGGACGGTGGTTCTCTCTCTCCGCTCAATCCCGCTGCGAACGAGTTTTCGGATGCGGGATGGGCGCCCCAGGCGGAGGACTACGATCGCCTCCTCGCCGACATCGCCTCGCTGCGGGCCCGCGTCGCGGCGGTGAGCGATGCGCTCTTTCACTCGCGCATCGGCATTGCGATCGAGACGAGCGGCGAGCATGCGCGCGTCGCGGCGCTCAGCGTGTCGCTCGACGACGGCGTCGTCTGGACTGCCCCGGCTTCCTTTCTCGCCGAGGATTCGACCGTCGTCTACGACCATGCCGTCGCCCCAGGTCACCACGCCGTGACGGTCGAGGTCGAGCGGCGCGATGACCGGGGCGATGTCTTCCGATCATCGGAGCGGTCGCGTTTCATCGTCGACGTTCCCCCCGACCAGAAGCTGTCGGTCGAACTGCGCCTGGAGGACGATTCGAACATGGGGGCCGATTTCAGTCATGATCGACGAGGTCAATATGAACTGCGCATCCGCCTGAGGGCACGGGCGCAGACGGTCTTGCGCTGATGCGCGCGCGCGCCTTGGGTCTTTGGGTCGTGTTCTTGCCGGGAGCGATTACGGTGGCCCAGGCGCAGCCGGCCCGACCGCTGCCGGCCCCATCGCCACCTTTCCTGTCGTCGCCGGCCTCGCCTTCGACGCCCGTCGCGGCCACGCCTTCGACGCCCGTCGCGGCCACGCCTTCGACGCCCGTCGCGGCGAGCGCCGATGGCGGCGGACCCCGCGGCGCGGCGCCGGGCGCAGCGCTCGCGGCGGCATCCGACCTCGACGCACTGTTTGCAAGGGCCCTTCGTGCGTATCACGCCGCGTTGCTCGCCCGGCGGCTCGGGGTGGGCGACATGCGGCGCGAGGACGTGAGCGCCCGCGTCGCCGAAGGCGAAGAGCTCCTTTCGGTCGGTCGCGTCGACGAGGCGATCGCCCGACTCGCGGACCTTGTCGAGCATCCTCAGTTCGAGCTCTTCGCCGATTCCGAAGAAGGCCGGGCGGCCATATTTCGCCTCGCCGACGCGCTTGCGCGTGCAGGCATCGCAGGCCCCGCGCGGAGCTACCTGCGCCGTCTCGTCGACGGCGCAGGGGCATGGTCGGGCTACGGCTCCGCGACGATGTGGGCGCGGCGCGCGGCGCGCCGTCTCGTGGACATCGGCCTCGAAACCGAAGAATACGGCGCGATCGCGGAGGATCTGCGGAGCGTCCCGACCCAGGCGCCTGAAGAAGTGCGCGGCGAGCTTGCGTACATGAATGGTCGTTCGCAGGAAGCAGCAGGCAACCCGACCGCCGCTCTGGGCTCGTACGCGGCCGTGACCCAGCGCTGCCGGTTCTGGGCCCAGGCGACGTACCTCTCCGCCCTCATCGAAATCGAGACGGGCAACCAAAAGCAGGGCGAAGATCTGCTGTGCAAGGTCGCCGACCCAAAGCGGATCGCCATGACGACGCCCGTGTTCGCAGACGAAAAGTTTTTTGCCGTCCGCGACCTCGCGCGCCTTGGTTTGGGACGGATCGCACACGAGCAGGGCCGAAACGACGACGCCCGCTACTACTATTACCTCGTGCCCCGCGACTCGGACCGGTTGGCCGAGGCGCTCTACGAAGCCGCAACGACGCGTTACGAGAAAAAAGACTACGAGGGCGCGCACGACCTCCTCGAAGAGCTGACGGGCCTCGGAATCAAGAGTCGCTATGAGGACGAGGCCTGGGTGCTCGGCGCTTGGGTCGACCTTGCGCGTTGCCGATTTGCCGACGCCGACAAGAAGCTCACGTCGTTTTTGGCGCGCTACGAACCGGTTCGCGACGCGGCACGCCACATCGCCGAGAGCGGCGCGATGACCCAGCGGTTGCTCGCGACGGCCCGCGGAGGCGCCGATGCCGCCGGCGCGGAGGTCGGCGGCGTCCGTGGCGACGATCTCCGCACCATCGCGGCGCTCGTTCGGGTGGATCCGGCTTACGACCGGATCGTTGCGAGACGGGCGGTCCTCGAGCGGCAAGCCTCGGGGCTCGTCAATGCCCTCGGTGCCCTCGGCGACATGCAGACGGCGCTCGCGACCAACGGGGGCGTGCGGCCGGCCTCGGAGGCCAAGCCGGACGAGGCCTGGCGAGCGCGGGATGTGGCGAGCGCAATTGCCGGGCTCGAGCACGAAATCGCCGATCTCGACTCCGCCCATGCGTCGATGATCGAGCTCGAGCCGATGAGAAGGGATCTTGCCGCGTTGCGGGACCGTGCGTCCAAGGCATCGGGGGAAGCCGCCCCTTTCGGGGACCCGGGGCGTCTGGCGATCGGCGCGGACCTGCCCGACTTGCTTCGGGCGGATACCTCCGCCGTCTCCGAGCTTCAGCATCGCGTGGCGTCGATGCGTCAAAGGCTCGGCGACGAGGAGCAGGCGATCGCAAAGGATGCTCTCCACCGGCTCGACTTGCGACTCTCGCGCCTGCTTCGCCGCGCCCGGTTGGGCCGCATCGAGAGTGTCCTAGGCCGCAAGCGCGCGCTCGAAGTCGAGATCGAGGCGATTCGTCTGGGGTATCTGCCCCAAGACGCCGTCGATTCGCTGAATGCCGCCGAGTACTTGGAAGACAACGAGGAGTATTGGCCGTTCGAAGGCGACGACTGGCCCGACGAGTACGTCGGGGGCGAGGTCAAGTAGACCGCGGCCGCCGTCGCTCACGATTCCGTCGGCATGTTCGAGCCCCACCGCCCAGGCGTGCGCAATGCGTACGTACGTCGGCGGCGAGGTGAAGTAGACCGCAGCCGCGGTCGTGTCTCGCTTATTTCGGCATGTTCGAGCCGCACTGCCCAGGCTGCGTGGCTCCGCACACTTCGCCCGCAAGACAGGTGCCGCACTGCAGGAGGCCGCCGCAGCCGTCGCCCGCGGGTCCGCAGTCGAATCCGAGGTCCTTGCAGGTGTAGCCGACACACTGGCCCCCTCCGCATTGCCCCGGGACGCCACCGCCGCCGCATGTTTGCGGCGGCGTGCACACGCCGCAGCCGCCCGTAATGAGGTTGCCGCAGCCGTCACCCGCAGGGCCGCAGTTGATGTTCTGCGCCTTGCACGTCTCGGGCACGCACAATGCTGCGTCTGGCGTACCGCATTGGCCGGGAACACCTGCGCCTCCGCACGTCTCTCCCACCGGGCAGGTGCCGCAGCCACCCGGGATGAGATTGCCGCAGCCGTCGCCGGCCGGGCCGCAGGCGATTCCCTGCGCCGCGCAGGTCTCCGGTACGCACATGCCGGCATCCGGAACTCCGCAATGTCCGGGGACGCCGCCGCCGCCGCAGGTCTGACCCGCCGGACACGGCGGGCACATGATTTCATTGCCGCAGCCGTCGCCCGCCGGTCCGCACTGGATACCTTGGGCCGTGCACGACAGGGGGCTGCAAATTCCCCCGTCCGGTTCGCCGCAAACGCCGCGAACGCCGCCCCCACCGCAGGTGAGTGGACTCACGCAGGTGCCACAATTGAGCGGATTGCCGCAGCCGTCGCCCGTTTCGCCGCACTGCAAGCCTTGCTGCGCACACGTGAGGGGTGTGCAAGCGGAGGCCGGCGGCGTCACGCAGGATGCGAGGTCGAAAATCATGTACTCGAGGATGCGTTCCTGAGCACTGAGGGGCGCCGGCTTGCCGTTGACCAGGCACTCTTGGGGAAACGTCACGCCCTGCGAATTGCCGACGTTCGTGACGTGAAAGTCGCTGAAGATCGCGTGCCCGCACTGCTGTGCGGCGCCCACCGGGGTGTTGAACGTGAAGTGCTCGACGAGGGGGTCACCATTCGTCGGCGCTCCCCCCTGGTCGACGCCTGTGATCCAGGCCAGTGAGCCCGCACCGACGGAGTTCGCGTCGAACCGGGGATTGTCGATCGAGACGAGCGGCATCGCCGGCGGCGCGTTCGCATTGTACGGATTGCACGCTCCGGACGGGTTCGAGAGGGCACAGACGTAGTTCAGCCACTTGTAGAAGATCCCCGAGTTTTCGGGCGCCGGAACGACCGGCACCGCGGTGCTGACGTCGAGCGTCCAGGGGCCGTTGCCGGGGTTGTCGGCGTTCGGGTTCCAGCTCGCCACTTCGTTGAACTCGCCGTTGTTCACGAGCCAGGAGTAGCTGTAGTGCGTCGAAAAGAAGTGACCGCCGCTGTTGGCGTACGTCACGAGGCTCGCCAGTTCGTCGGCCGTCTTCGTCACCGGCGATCCCCAGCACGGGAACATGAGCTGGTCGTAGTTCATGTACGTCCCGTTCGTCCCGTTCATGAGCGTCTGCTCGGGGTTGGCGCCATTGACGGTCGCTCCGGGCGCGCCGGCCGGGGGCGCCGCCGTGCCGGCTGGGATACCCGCATAGACGTGAATGCGGCCCGTGCCGGTGTTGGCGGTGAATTCAGCCTGGTCGAGGCCCATCTTGAGAAGCACACACTCGAGAGCGTCGACGTTCCCGGTCGAAATGGCCGTCAGCGGAATGTTGGTCGTTTCGACGCCGCCCGTTTGGGCGGCAGGAACGCCGTCGGTCTTGTTCGCCGGAAGATTGAGGGTCCCGATCGCCGTCGTCTGGCATGCGGGCGGCGTGTCGATGAGAAATTCCTTCTGCCAACGTCCGAGCTGAATGACGATGGGAATCTGGGTCTGCGTGCTCGCGGGCGGCGTCGGAACGTTCTGCAAAGTGAACGTCCCGTCGTAGTTCGTGTACGTCGAGACGAGCGGAGGTCCCGATACGTCTGCGCCGCAGAGCGGGCACTGTCCCTCGACGTAGCCCTGCGGGATGGCGCTGAGCGGTCCGTTCGGAATGTAGACGAGGACGTTCGGAACCGGATCAGGCGGGTAGGGAACCTGGGCCGGCGCCATGGGGTTTAGCCACTTCGAGACGGCCGCGTGAACGCTTCCGGTGATGGTCGTGACATTCCCGCCGTCGCATGCGGCCTCGTATTCGCAAAGCCCGAGGCACCCGCATGTCCCGGGCGTTCCGCCGCCGCCGCACGTCTCGGGCGCCGTGCACGTTCCGCACTGAAGCACGTTGCCGCACCCGTCGTCCGCCTGGCCACAAAAAATATTTTGAGCCGCGCACGTCGTCGGTTTGCAAAGCATGACGGTCGCGCCGTCGGGCGCAACGTTGACGTTGCCGCCGCACACGCTCGGCTTGCCTTCGGCGCCGCAGTATTCGGGCGAGGGGCAGCTGCTTCCACACTGGAGGACGCCCCCGCATCCGTCACCGGCAGGACCGCAGTTGAAGCCGAGTGCCTGGCAAGTGGTCGGCACGCACAGCGGGATGGCGCCGCCGTCGACGCCGAGGTCGTTGAACCCTCCGCAGACGTTGGGACCGCCACCACCACAATACTGAGGGTTCGTGCAGGAACCGCCGCAGGTGATCATATTGCCGCAGCTGTCGCCCGTGACCCCGCAGTTTGCGCCTGCCGGACAGGTCTTCGGGATGCATTGCGAAATCGTCGCTCCGTCCGAGAGCTGCGTGACGTTGCCACCGCATTGGTTCGGGGCGGACGCGCCGCAGAACTCCGGCGGCGGACAGCCGCCGGCGCCCGCTTCGACCCCCGCGTCATCGCTCGAGGCAAGCGTGATCGCGCCCCCGTCAGCATCGATGCCGCAAAGGACGACGCCGCCGCAGCCGTCGCTCGCCCAGCCGCAGTTATAGCCGTTCTCTTCGCAGGTCTGCGGAATGCACGGGGGGACCGTCGCGCCGTCGGGGAGGGTCGTCGTCCCCGAATCGCTGCCGAGCGGCGCCATCTGCCCGCATTTGCTGTAGCCGCCGCCCCCGCAGAAGTCGGGAGGTGTGCACGTGCCGCAGTTGATCTGGTTGCCGCAACCGTCGGCGTTCAAGCCACAGGTGTAGCCCCAGTCTGCGCAGGACCGTGCCGAGCACTGGGCGAAACTGGCGTCGCCCAGCGAGCTGTCGCCACCGAAGACATAGTTCGGCGAGTCGGTGACCGTGCCGGCGTCGTGGAACACGCTCTCGTTGTTCGTCCCGCAAGAAGCGGCGGCGACGCCGACCACGAACACCAAGACCAACATCGACAGCAGCCGGCCGATATCGCGGATACGCATCGGGCGTGTACTCCTCTACTCGTATTTGGCAAGTCCGACACGTGCGCCGCGTGGGATCGCGCGGCACCTACACTGTCGCGACGCTATTATGGTCGCACACTTTCCCATAAGCAATGGCCGGCGGGCCACCCATACGTCTTTGTCTTCTCCCTCACCCGCGTATCTTCGCGCTGCGTTGTCTTCGCGCTGCCCGTCTTCGCGCTGCCCGTCTTCGCGCTGCGTTGTCTTCGCGCTGCGTTGTCTTCGCGCTGCCCGTCTTCGCGCCGAACGTCGCGTCGTCTTTGCGTCGCCCTTGGGCTCCGCCTTTTCGCGTTTTTCCGTGCCCGCATTTCGAAGCTCGTGACATTGGCTCGGCGACTCGTACACCGCGCCAACCTTGACGAGCGCGGCGTCGGCCGCTCGGTCACCGCTTTCGACTTTGCGGTCGTCCGATCGGACGCCTCACGCGTCCGCTTCGGCGCCTGCCTATCCCTTCCGCTCGCACACCCCGATGGGCGGATCCCCCCTCTGGGGGCCTCACGCGCCGAGCGCGCGTTATACCGGCTCTCCCGACCTCTGCCCCTTCGGCCACCTCTGGGCCCCCCTCGACCACGGGCCCCGCCTCGGCCCCCCCTCGGCCATGGGCCCTCGCGGCTGTGAGCCCCGATCGAGCTTTCGAAATTCCCGCTGATGGCGCGATGGTGCCGGTAGGCTCGAAGGAAAGCATGCGGATCCGAATTCTCGCCCTCACGCTTTTCGGTTCCGCGGGGTTCCTTTTCGATCCCGTCATGTCGAGGGCGGGCGTTACGGGCTCACCCGCTCGGGCGACCCCTCCCGTCCACGCGACGAGCTCTTCCTCTGCCCCGGGGACGATCTCGCCAGCGGCGGAGCGCGCCATGGCCGCGTCCGATCCCGCGAGACCTGCAGCCCGGGCCCGCGCGCGCGATGGCGCTCCGCGCGGCGATCCCGCCATCCTCGGCCCGCGAATCCCGCTTGCCCTGCGCGCGCGGCTGCAAGCGAGGCTTGACCATCGGGTCGACGCGGATCTCGCGAAAATGAAACAGCTCCGCGCCGAGGCCATCGATTTGCTGACGCGCTTCATCGCCGAAACGCCACGCGAGTCGGGGGAGATGCCCGAGGCCCTCGTTCGGCTCGGCGAGCTCCGCTGGGAGGACGCGCGGGACGCGTTGGTCGAGCGCTTCGCTGCATGGGAGAAGAAGCCGATCGACGGGCGCGGGGCTGCGCCAGAGCTCGACGATCGGCCCGCGCGCGAGCTCTTCGGTCGCGTGCTCCGAGACTACCGGTGGTTCGACCAATACGACCTCGCGCTTTACGTCGACGGATTTCTCGCGCTCGAGCAGGGCGAGGTGGAAGACGCGCGCGATCGGTTCGAGCGAATTCTGAGGGACTACCCCGAGAGCCGCTTCGTCCCCGACGCCCACATGGCGAAGGCCGAGGCGATCTTCGACGGCAAGCTCGACTATGCCGCGGCGCTCGCGGAATACGAGAAGGTGCTCGGTTACAAAGGGCAGATCGATCCAGCGCTCTACGGCCTTGCCCTCTTCAAGAGCGCCTGGTGCTACTGGCGACTCGGCAACAATTCCGAGGCGGCCGCCCGCTTCGTCGGGGTGTTCGAGGCGACTGACGCCGCCCCCGACCCCCGCAGCAACCGGCCGACCGTGAGCGCTGCAGAACGAAAGCAGCTCGACGAGCTCCAAGGCGAGGCCCTGAAATACGTCGTCGAAGTCTTCAGCGAAGACGAAAAGAATACGGCGCAGGATCTCTACAGCTTTCTCACGAAGATAGGGGGTGAGCGATTCAGCGGAACCATCGTCCGGGCACTCGCGCAGCAGTTTTACGACGAGGCGCACTACGAGCGCGGTATCGAGGCCTACGAGCTTCTCTTGAAGCTCGAACCGACGAGCCGCGACGCGGGACGGCGCCTGCTCGAAATCGCGGCAGGGTATGCAGCCGTCGAGGACTGGCCGCACGTCAAGACCACCTTCGACCGTGCCCTCGCCGAGTACGCGTCGGGCGGTCCGTGGTCGCACACGCAGGCCGATCCGGCCAACGTCGAAGCAACGACCGTCGCGATTGAAAAGGCTCTCCGGGAAGATGCAACTGCGCTCCACGCCAAGGCGCAGCGAGACAAGACGAGCCTCGCGGAGTTCGAGGGCGCCGCGGGCCTCTACGAGACGTATCTGTCGAGGTTCGACAAGCAGCCGAAGGCCTACGAAGTGAACTTCGCTCTTGCCGAAGTCGAGTTCTTCCGTCTTGCGAGAAACATCGACGCCGCGACGCATTATATGGCGGCCGCTCGGTCCATCCCGTCCGCGGAAACGACAGGACCTCTCGCGTCGCTGCGGCACGACGCACTCTACAATGCGCTCGTCGCTTTATCGCGTGCGATGGATAAGAAAGGACCCTCGGCGGAGCCTGGCAAACCCGGAGTCGACCCGGGCGATCTCTACGCCGAAGCCTTGGATCTCTACGCTCAGTACTTCCCGCGCGACGTCGAGCTTCCCGCCATGTTCTATCGGCAAGGCCGCTATTTCTTCGATCTCGGAAAGTACGACGCCGCCGTCAAGATTTGGGGGATGCTCGTCGAGAAGTTTCCGCACAGCGATCCGTCCCGAGACGCCGGCGAAAGCATCCTCGAATCGTTCAGTCGCGCAAGGAATTACGAAAACATCGAAACGTGGGCTCGACGGCTCAAAGCCCTGCCGAGCTTCACAAGCCAAAAGCAGCAAGAGCGGCTCGATGCGCTGATCGTCGTGGCCGTTTTCAAACAAGGTGAACAGAGGGCCGCGAGCGGGGACCACGCCGGGGCGGCGGCCGCGTACCTTCGCGCGGCGAGAGAGTTCCCGCACGACGAGCGCGCGGCGCAAGCGTGCGTGAACGCCGAACAAGAGGCGCGCCTGGCCGGTGACGTGAAGATGCTCGAGGAAGCGGCGCAGCTCGCCATGGGGCCGCAGTACGCCTCGCGTCCGGAGTCGCCGGCGGGGGCTTGGATCGCCACGACGACTTTGCAGGCCATGGGCCTTTTCGCAGAGGCCGCGGACATCGCCGAGCGCATGACGACCATGAACGACCGCGATCACGCCAACTACGCGAAGTTCGAGCACGAGAAGGACGCCGCGTACAACTCGGTCATCTTGAGGGAAGCGACCGGCGACCACGACCGTGCGGTCGCGGACGGCAACCGATTTCTGACGATGTACGCGCGGTCTCCGGAAGTCGACGAGGTCGTCTTTCAGGTCGGTCTCGCCGAGCAAAATTCCGGGCACCCGAATGACGCAGCCGCTCTTTATCAGCGGTATCTCGGCAACGCGAAAAACCTCGACCATCGGGTCGAGGGGCTTGTCCTTCTCTCCCAGCTCGACTTTGCGAAGCACGACGAGCGCGGAGCGGCCGCATCGCTCGATCAAGCCGTCGAACTCGGCAAGAGGCGCGCACGGGAGCTCGGCCCCGACGGAAGATTTGCGGCTGCCCATGCTCGCTACATGCAAGGGGAGCGTGTTCTCGTGAAGTTCGAGGAGATCCGGATTCAAGGCGACGTGAAGCAGCTCAAGGCGCGTCTCCGGCACAAGACGGAGCTCTTGAAGGAGGCGGCCAAGATCTTTCTCGACTGCGTCTCTCTCGGCGTCGCGGAGTGGACGACCGCTGCGCTCTATCAGATTGGCTACATGTACGAGACTTTTGCGAAATCGCTCCGCGATTCATCCCCGCCGGTCGAGGTCAAGACCGAAGAACAAAAAGGCGATTATCAAGCACAGATCGAAGAGTTTGCGGTCCCCATGGAAGAGCGCAGCTTGGACGCCTACGAGAACGGTTGGAAGAAGGCGAACGATCTCGGGATCTACAACCAGTGGACGGCCAAGATGCGCGACGCGCTCGGGCGACTGAACAGTGAGCTCTATCCGCCGTTCAGCGAAACTGGATTCGAAGTGCGCTCGCAAGGGCCGTTACCGATGCCGCCTCTCGTCGAAACGCCGAGTCAGGCGATTTCCGGGTCGCCGAAGTCCATCCCCTCCGCGTCTCCCAAGGTCGTTCGATGAGGACGTCAGTTGCGGGCGCAGGTCATTCGATGGGGACGTCGGTTGCGGGCGCAGGTCATTCGATGGGGACGTCGGTTGCGGGCGCAGGTCATTCGATGGGGACGTCGGTTGCGGGCCGAGGTCGTTCGACGAGGACGTCGGTTGCGGGCGCAGGTCATTCGATGGGGACGTCGGTTGCGGGCCGAGGTCGTTCGACGAGGATGCCCGCGGGTGCGCAGGCTTACTGCGAATTCGGGGCTCTTGTCCTCGGCCTGCTCATCGCGTCCTTGGCGGTCACGGGGTGCAGCGCTTCTCATCGCCCGGCTTCGGCGCCGGAGCTGGGGCCGGATCGGCCGGCGAGCGCGCCCGCACCGATCTCGCGATCCACCGCGGTCGACAAGATGGTTCAGGGCGTGCAGGCGGCCAAGGCCGGGCAGCGCGAGACAGCCATTGCACTTCTGCGCGAATCGACGGGGCTCGATGCTGGCCTGTGGGAGGCCCGCTACGACCTGGGCGTCCTCTTGGCGAACGCGGGCGACTTGGCGGGCGCTGCGGGCGAGTTGGCGGTCGCCGCAAAGCGGGCCCCCGATTCACAGGACGTTGCCGTCGCCCTCGCGGAGGTGCGCCGCCGTCGCGGCGAATACCCGCTCGCGGCCGAAGCGCTGGCGGACTTCGTGCGCGATCATCCCTCCGCTGTGGGCGCGCGGACGCTCTATGTGGCGGTGCTCCGCGAAAGTGGGCAGGTCGACAAGGCGATCGCCGAAGCCCGCGAGGTTCTCGTCCGAAAACCGGCCGACGCGACGGCACTCGCGGAGCTGTCGTTGTCGCACCTCGCGCGGGGCGAAAAGGAAGCGGCAACGTTGCTCGCGAAGCAAGCCCTCGACGCGAGCCCCGGCAGCGCGGTGGTCCATCGAGCGACCGGCCTGATCGATTTGGCAAAGGGGGACGACGCCGCGGCTTTCGGTGAATTCCGCAAGGCGGCGCAGGCCGACCCGCATGACACGACGTCACGTCTCAACATGGGGGTCGTCTTGCTCCACGCCGGCGCCTATGCAAAGGCGGAAGGGCTTTACCGAGAGATTCTCCGGGTGTCTCCCGACGACGCAGAGGCCGAGGTGGGGCTTGCCGCCGCCTTGCGCGGCGGCGCTGACGCCCAGCATCCGCAGAAGATCGAGGAGGCCCGGTCGACGCTCGATAAGGTGCTTGCGGCAGACCCCCACGATACGAGCGCTGAGTTCAATCTGGGCGTTCTCTATGCCGACTTTCTGAAGAGGCCGGCCGATGCAGCGCCGCTCTTCAAGCGCTTTCTGGTCGACGCGCCCGCGGGCCATCCGCTCAGGCCAAAGGCCGAGAAGTACATCTCGGCTGCCGCGGCAAGTCTGCGATCGGGTCCTTCGCCCTCATCATCGGCCGCCGACGGGACCGAGCACCGTCGTCCAATCCAATAGGAAACTCGCGTGGCCCTCAGCGATTCGCTCCCACTCGACGCCCTTTGGCTTGCTCGCTCGCCCGGCTCGCCCCAGCGCGTGGCCGTTTTGCACCGGGGTGCGCGAGGCCGGTCCCCCCTAAAACCACGAAACAGGAGCATCTCGTGCGCGGCAGGTCGACGGCAACGCCAGTGGCCGTTGGACGAGCATGATTGGGCCGCTCCTTGCCGTGGCCGCGCCTCCCCCTTACTTTCCGAGCATGGCCGCGCGCTTCTTGGCATCCATCGTCCCCGGATTCGTCGCCCCCAATCGGACCTCGCATTCGGAGCGAATGGAGGTTGTGCGGGCCGGCGCGGACCATGAGAAAAAGACGGGCCATTGAGCGGAGGAGCCGATGTCCAAGCTCATTCTCCTCGGGCTCGTCATGTTCACGGCCATCGCCCCCATCCTGGTCTCGACGGGTCAGTCGTCCAAGCGCCGTCTGCGCACCGTCCAAGTCCTGACCTTCTTGCTGGCTTTCGTGTGGGCGTACGCCTGTCGCGTTTGGTATCCGAGTTTGGTCCCGCTCGAGTGATGCGGACCCTCTCGCGGCGCGCCGTTCGCGTCGTTCAGACGTAGGGCCGTTCAGACGAAGAGTCCGAGGTCTCTGATCTGGAAGTTCACCAGATTCGGAAACATCGGGATGATGTCCGCGTCGGCCACGCCAAACCACCGGGCCAGGGTGGCCGCGACTTGATCGGTTGACGTCGTCGGTACAAGGCGACCGCTCCCGAAGTCGTCGGGACCGTCGATGGCCAAGCTCGGCATCGTGCCGTAGAAGCCGCCCTTGACGGCGCCTCCCAGAATGATCTGATGGCCCCCCCACGCATGGTCGGAGCCGTCGCCGTTCGACCCGAGCGTTCTGCCAAACTCCGTCAACGTAAAGACCGTGACGTCCTTCTGCACGCCGATTTCGCCGAGGGCGTTCCAGAAGCTGTTCAAGTCGTTACTGACGTAGCGTAAGAGCTGCGCCTGCGTCGCAAGTTCGCCGTTGTGGGTGTCGAACCCCGCGAGACTGACGAAAAACATCTGCCTCGCGTCGCCCAGAAGGCGTGCCGCCTTGATGACTCTCGCGACCTCATGCAGTTGCGAGCCGAACCCCTGGTCGCCAGCTTGGCCACCGTCGCCGGGATGGCTCGCAAACTGCGACCGAAAATCGCCTGCGTCGGTCAGCGCACGATTGACGATCGCCGCTTTCGAGTTGACGCTTCGAACGATGGATTCGTATTGCCTGACGAGGGGATTGGGGTCGCTCGCCGCCTGCTCGAGAAGGGCCCGAACTGCTCGCGCGCGTGTGTTTTCGTTGTAGTCGTCGGTCAAGAAATCGATG
This sequence comes from Polyangiaceae bacterium, assembly GCA_050013115.1. GTDB lineage: Bacteria > Myxococcota_A > Polyangia > Polyangiales > Polyangiaceae > Palsa-1150. Next base: position 26,992 of record JBEKFX010000023.1, on the reverse strand, counting down.
GTCGGGGCCCCTTCCACGCCGAGGACGTATTGGCGCGTCGAAAGGCCTGTTTGCCAGTAATTCGCACTTTGAGTCGCGTTGATGTTGAACGCGAGCTTCGCCGTTACGCCGTTCGCTGCGAGCACGTCTGCGATGCGGCCCGCCCACCCCACGAGGCTCTGCGCTTGCGGGATCGCGGTCATCCATTGATTCGTCTGATCAATGTGTGAAAAGAGCTGCGGCGGTAGAGCCACGGCGCCCGCTCGAGCCTGGACCGCGGTTGTGGGTTGGACGAGCGTACCGACATTGCCGATCAAGGCCACGTGGCCCGCGTTGAACAGGGATCGTAGCTCCGGACAGCTCGGGTGAAGCCCGTAGGCATGGCCGTCCGAGGCCTTTCCGTCGAGCGGAAGGAGCGAATCAGGGGCGATGGCGAGGTTTTTCCGGCTGCGCCGGTACGTCGCATAGGCCGCGCTCGAGGTCGGGACGAGCATGTTGAATGCGTTGTTCCCGCCGACGAGTTGAACGCAAACGAGAGCCTTATACCCGGCGGGGTATGAACCGGCTGCGCTCGCACGATCGAGTCCGCGCCCTCCGAAGACGCTGGCCGATACCAGCGTCGTCGCCCCGACCCGCAATGCGTCGCGTCTCGAAAGCGTGGTCGTCACGATGGGGCTCTCCGGCGTGGTCGTCACGATGGGCTCTCCGGCGTGGTCGTCACGATGGGGCTCTCCGGCGTGGTCGTCACGATGGGGCTCTCCGGCGTGGTCGTCACGATGGGCTCTCCGGCGTGGTCGTCACGATGGGCTCTCCGGCGTGGTCGTCACGATGGGGCTCTCAAGCGTGGTCGCTACGATGGACTGCTCGCGCGTTCGCATTCGCGCCGGATGCTTCTAATTCGTTCGCGACGACCCCTCGTAGGTCAACCCCTGCCCCGTCGGACCGAGCGGTCGCGCGGGATCCGCCAGAAAATCCCGTTCCATGTCGCGGACCGCGCTCCAGGACCCGAGTCTGTCTCTGACCCCTTGGTGATAACGGACCGCTTGAATCGCCTTGTGCGTCGCCACGGCTGGGAAAAACAGTTCGAAACGCTGCAGCGCCTGGCCCAGCCGGCGCAGCGTGCTCGTTGCCAGCCGCGAGCGGGCGTCGTCCGGACAGACGAGCGTCACGAGCGCCCTGTTAAGACGGCTCCCGTTGACGAAATTGCGAAGGGGATGCAAGTGCGGGTTTCGTCCGTGCTTTTCCCAGATCTGGATCGCATATTTGCCGTATTCGTATTGCCGGTGAAACCACTTATCGTACGATCCGATGTCGGAGTGGTGAATGGCCCAGGCTTTGGAGCTGAATGCGAACGAGGCGCCCCCCCGCTCGAAGCGGATGCCGAGCTCGCGGTCTTCGTCGAGTCGAAGCGACGGATCGAAGCCGCCGACGTCGAGGTAAAGGCGGCGCGGGAAGGACACGTTTTGCGTCACGAAGGCCGTGGCCGTCACCGGCTGTTCCCCACGCTCGATGCGCTCGTGGAGAATATGCAGGTGATGCTCGACGACCGCACTGTAGAGCGGCTTGTTCATGTACGATGGGACCGGGACCACTTTGCCGATGACCACGGTGGCGCCCGGGACTCGTTGCGAAGCCGCCAGGTGCTCCGCGACGAACTCCGGGCACACCTCCATGTCGTCATCGATGATGATGACGTGCTCGGCGGGCGTCTTGAGGATGCCGTTGTGTCTGGCGACGGATTGCCCAGCGTTTTCCTGAGAAAAATACCGAAGGGGGAGACTGCCACGGCGGAGCCAATCTTCAAGAAGGAGCTCGGTTCCATCCGTGCTGCCGTCGACAGCGACGATGACTTCCCATTGATCGCGCGGTATCGTCTGCCGCTCGAGCGCCGCGAGCAGGCGCTCAAGCGGTTTTGCGCGGTTGTAGGTGGCAAGCACCAGCGCAATGGCTGGAGTCTGCAGCCGTTCCATGGACGGCCAGGGTAGCACGCAGCATCGTCGCCGACGAAGCCGGAGCGATGCCCCGCCCGCTTCGCGGGCCACTTGGGCGGAGCCCGATCCGCCGACATGGATGGGAAGGCCTTTCAGATCGATGGATCGGAAAACGGCATTCCAAAATCGGGCTTTTTTGCCCCCCCGAGCACCCATTTGTATACTTGGAAGACCTGGTCCGCCTTTGCGTCCCAGGTGAAGCTTCGAAAAACCCGCTCTCTCGCGCGCTGTCCCATGGCGCGGAGCCCCGAGGGGTCGGATACGATGCGCTCCAGGGCCGCACGCAGATTGCGGATGATGACGTCGCGCGTGCCGAGGGGAAGCTTGATCCCGGTTCCAGGCGAGACGAGCTCGCTTGGACCCCCATAGTCGACGACGACCGGGACGAGACCGAGGGCCATCGCCTCGAGGACAACCCCCCCGCCAAATTCACGAACGCTCGGAAAACCGAATACGTCGGAGCGGATGAGGCGGTCTTGAAGCTGCGTGTGCTCGACCCAACCGGCGAAGATGCTGTCCGGCAGGCCCTCTTTGGCCGCGAGGGCTCGAAGACCGGGCCCTTGCGGGCCGTCGCCGATGAGGTCCAGGGCGAGCTGCCCGGCTCGCACGAGCGGAGCGGCTGCCTCGATCAGCATATCGAGGCCCTTGTACGGCGTGAAACGGCCGACGAAGGATACGCCGAGTGGCGCGCCCACCGGCCCGCTGCGTTGGCGCGTGAACCGCAAGGGGTCGATCGCGTTCTCCGGGATATAAACGATCTTCTTCTGGAGCTCCGGTGAGAATTGTTGGTGGGTATCCTGAGAGCCCGCAATGATCGCCGACGCGAAACGACGTGTTCCGCGGTAGCCCGGGAGAAGCTTATAGCCTTGGCGCACGTAGCTCAGCCACTCGCGCTCCTGGGCGCGCGCGTAGGTGAAGCCCTTGGGCCACGGCAGTCCGCCATTGAGCGGCCCGAGCACGAAGGGGACGTTGTGCTGGGCACATTTGCTTGCGAGCAGGCTCGGCATCGTCGGGCTGAGCGGAGTGAGGCGGTGCACGATGTCCCATTCGTGGGCCCGAATGCGTCGGCCGAGTTCTCGCCACACCACGTGCTCGAAGTAGTAATACGGAACGTTGCTGAGGGCCGTCAGGAGCGTCTTGCCGCCCTCGCCCTTCACGAGGCGATCGGCCAATCGATAGACCGGCCGCTCGAATCGTGTCGTGTCGACGATCGTGAGCCGGCCGGGCGGCGGGGCATCGGCGGCTTTGACGACGTTGTCGCGATTGCGAACGTGTGTCACGAGGTGCGCGTCGACGCGCTTCGACAGTGCACTCCAATGACTCCAGCCGACGAGCGGAACGCTTACCCAATTCGGATTGGCAAGCTCCGCGATAACGAGCACACGCAATCGGTCCGGGTTTTGAGAGTTCGAGAGAGCAGCGCTCATCAAACAGGTCGACGTTAGCACGGCCGGGAGCTCCGGCGAGACCCCCTCAGCCGGCGCGCGGCCCGGAAAGGCTCTGCCCGCCTACGCGCCCGCCCGCGCCCAGCCCGTCAAGCACCTGGAGCTCTCGGCATCGCCTGGCGCCCAGCGGTCTGGCGCCCGTCGGCCCCGCGAAGGACCGCCCTCGAGAGCCTCGAGATACACCCGACTCGGTTTGCATACTTTGCCTACTTTTCATACTTCGCGTGTCCCACTTGGCATGGCCAGTCGCGTCTAAAGACGGGCCCTCCCCCCCAACCGGTTCGCTTTTTCGGTTGAAGGCGGCGAAGAAAAACGCTGCAAAAAAGGCGAAGGGGGCGGTACGCTGAAATCGTGGGGCGGGATTCGATGTTCGAGGCGACGCGCGAAGGTCTTTGGCTCGTCACAGCGCGACTCGGCCCGATTCTGGTCGGGCTCTTCGTCGCGGGCCTCGCTTTCGCGCAAACACGCAAGCCGGCCGGCGCGGGCCCCAAGACCCCGACCGCGGTCCACTCTTCCGTCAAGTCGGCAAGGCCGCCGACCGACGCCGGCGTGCCGGGCGCGGTTTCGGTGCCCGTCGCGGGGCCTTCCCCGCCCGCCACGACGGGTGCGGGCCTCGTCGCAGCCAAACCTGTCGACGGGGGGACGCAGGTCTTCAAGTTCAGCCAGCTCGACATCGAAGGACGCCTGAAAAGTCCTCAGCTCGTCTACTTCCTGCGGCGCGTTCGGGCCGAGTTCGCAGCCGGCGATTTGGGCCATCGCAGCTTCTTGCGCGAGATGTCCGAGACACGAAAAGAATCGAGCTTTTGACGTGACGATGGCGGTTTTGGCCCATCGCCACGTTCTTCGCGTTGCTGCGGCCTGGGGTACGACCATCGTCGGCGTCAAGCTGCTCGACCCCGGTGAGGACTGCGCCCTCGGCGAAGTACCCGGTGCGTTGGCTGCGCTGCCCGACGGGCTTGCCGCGCCGGCGACGCCCCTCCGGGCCGTCGGAAACGGCTGGGAGCTCGACGCCCGAGGCGCCGTCGCCGGTCTTCTGCAGCTGCGCGGCCGCGAAGAAAACATCGCGAGCCTCTCCCGGTCGAATGCCCCTTTACCCGTCATTCCGGGCGATTACGGGCTGCTGCAGTACGGGCTCTTTTCCGTATTCTTTCAGTACACCGCGGCGGCGCCGGCCCTCGAGCGGCGGCGGTCTTCCGTGCTCGCGCCGATCACCGCCCTTGCACACCTTCTTTTCGTCGCCGATCCGTTGACGGGCCTGTCGCTCTTTTCGAGCCTCGTCCTTCACCTCGGCGTCATCGGCCTGCTCATCGTCAACTGGACGCCGCCGCCCTATCCGTCGCCACCGGAGCTCGTCAGTGCGGAGGAATACGCGGAGCGCTTCGGGCTGAAGCGGGTCCTCCCCGACATGGATCCGCCCGCGACGGCGGCGAGTGCGCGAGGCGGAGCACCGAGCGGACCGAAAGACGCCGCTGCGAAGGACCCCAAAAAACAGGGCGGTGGCCAAAAGATCCAAGGAAAAGAGGGGAGCGCCGGGTTGAACGGCAAGGAGGACCACAACGAGCTTCCAGGCGAGCTCAGGCCCGTCAAAACCTACGGGGGTCTCAGCGAGGCCCTCGCCGACACAGGGACCGAGATTCGGAAGACATTGAGCGAAATTCAGACGGTCTCGGATGCGCTCGGCGGGCTGAGCTCGGCCAACATCGTTCTCGGGGGCGGCTCGGGCACGGGCGTGCGCGGAGCGGGGGCGGCAGGCGGTGGCAGCGGAGCGGGCGTCCTGTTTGGCTCCGGCACGTTGAACACAGGTTGGGGCGCGGGCACCGGCGGCGGATTCGGGGCTGGGTCAGGTCGCGGTCCGGGGGGGGGCGGGGGAGGAGGAGCCGGGGGTGGTCGAGGCTCGGGCAGCGGCACGGCAAGCAGCCCCGGTGAGCACGGAGTCCAAGCCGTCGCTCCCGGAACAGCGCGGGGCGGCTTGAACCCAGACCAAGTGCAGCGGGTCGTGCTCGCCCACATGGGCGCGCTCCGCGCCTGCTACGAAATGGAAGCGCAGAAGGACCCGACGTTGCGCGGTGGCGTGACCGCATCGTGGACGATCGATCCGATCGGCGGGGTGACGAGCGCCAACGTCGCCGGCACGACGATCCACAATGCGCGCGTCGAAGGCTGTGTGTTGAGACAGGTGCGGGCCTGGCGCTTTCCGTCGAGCGATGGCGTGACTCAGGCCGTTTTCCCGTTCTCGTTCGGCATCGGACACTGAGTTTTTTTTCTCGCCGCGGGCGGCGCCCGCGTGGCATGGTCCACGGTTCGCGTGGGTCGAGGGACAAGAAAACGCCATAAGGTCAGCGTCCTCGGGCTGGGTGCGATGGGCGGCCGCCACCTCCGCGTGCTCGCTGCAATCCCCGACCGTTTCGAAGTGATGGGCGGATTCGACATCAGGCCGGATGCCGCCATTCCCGCCGGGCTGCGTCGCTTCGAGTCCGAGGCGGAAGCCATCGGCCGAGCCGACCTCGTCGTCATCGCGACGCCAATCGGCGAGCACGCGCGGTCGGCTTCGCACGCGCTCGGGGCGGGCCGCCATGTCTTCGTCGAGAAGCCGCTCTGCGCGACGACTTCGGAAGCCAGAGCTTTGATGAGCGCCGCGTCCGGCGCGGCTTGCTTGTTCGTCGGCCACTCGGAGCGGTTCAATCCCGTCGTTCGGGCGCTCGCTCGCATGGCGCGCGACGAGGACGTTGCGCGCGCCATCGACTTTTGCCGGGTCGGTCCTTCGAAAGTCCTCGACGCGGGCGTGCTGCTCAATCTCGGTGTGCACGACCTCGACCTGGCCGGCTATCTCGGCAAGGGCGAGCCGATGCTCGTCGGCGCCGTCGGCGCACGCGTCACGCCGGGGCGGGGTGAAGACTTCGCGCACGTGCTTCTCCGCCTGACCTCCGGAGCTCTGGCACACATCGCCCTCGATCGGACGGTGCCGACGAAGAAGAGGACCGTCGTCTTCTCAAGCCACCTCTGGACTTACGAGGGCGATCTTCTGAGCCACAGGCTCGTACGGACCGCGAGGTCGACCGGCGTATCCACCGACGTGCCCTTGCCTCTCGAGGAGCCGCTCTTCACGCAGGCGCAAAGCCTCGCCGACGCGATCGACGGCGGTGCGGTCCGTGAGATCGCGACCTTGGCCGAGGGAGCGCGCGCCGTCCAATTGGCGGAAGAGGCGGCCGCAAGCTGCCTATCGTGGGCAGCGTCCGAGTCGTCGTCGAATGCTGGTGGCGTGCCGCGGTGAGGAGGGCAGGCGACGATCACCCACATGCGGAGGGGCGCGGGAGACAATCATCGCTGGCGTGATGGCCGGTCGGGCGCTCCGTCGCGCATCCCCGCCGGAAAGGGCGAAAAGTTGTCGCCCGTGCTCGCGGCTGATACCCCGTTGCAGATGGGTCGGAACGAGCCCCCCGAGCGATTCCGTCCGATGCTTCGCGTCGGCAATCCTCGATTTTCACGAGAGGCCGCACAGCGGCCCATTCTCATCTTCGAGGACGTCTACAAGTCTTATCGACATGGCGCGCCGGTGCTGCGGGGCATGAGCCTCACGATCGAACGCGGTGAATTCGTCTTCGTGACGGGGCCGAGCGGGTCGGGCAAATCGACGCTTCTTCGGATGCTATACCGCGCCGACACGGTCGACGACGGCCGCATCTTGTTTCTCGGTCGCGACGTCGCGCGCCTCCGCCAGGACGCCATTCCGTTCTTGCGGCGTAATCTCGGAATCGTCTTTCAGGACTTCAAGTTGATCGGTTCCTTTAGCGCGTTCGAAAACGTCGCGGTGGCGCTCGAAGTCTTGGGCTTGCCCCAACGCCTCATCCGCGCGCGCGTCAGTGAGGCGCTCGAACGCGTCGGCTTGGGCGGCCGAGGCGATGACCCGGCCTCGGTCTTGTCGGGCGGCGAGCAGCAGCGCGTGGCCATCGCGCGCGCCATCGTCGGCGAGCCGGCGCTCATCCTCGCCGACGAGCCCACGGGCAACCTCGATCCGCAGCTGGCGATCGACGTGCTCGGTCTGCTCGAGGAAATCCACGAGGGAGGCACGACCGTGCTCTTTGCCACCCACGATCGGACGCTGCTCGAAGTGCGACCTCGTCGTGTCGTCATTCTCGACGAGGGCAAGGCAATCGACGTCCCGCACGGGATATCACCGGACGAATACGACAATCGCCTGCCGCTCTGAGCGGCGCGACGCCCACGAGGAAAACACGATGCTGTCCGCCAGTACGACACGAAGGGCCAGGCGAGGGCTGATTCGCGAGTGGCGGCTTCACGCGCTCAGCGTGTTTTCTCTCGCCGTCGCGTTCGTATGTCTGGGAGCCGCCTTGCTCGTCGTCGCGAACCTCCGGGCTGCCGAACAACGGTGGGCCCATGCCGGGCGCGCTTCGGTGTATCTCAAAGACGCCTCAGTGCAGGAAGACGTTGACGCCCTCCGATCGGCATTGATCCGCGTGCCCGGGGTGACGGCGGTCCACTACGTCTCGAGTGGCGACGCGCGGGCACAATTCGGGCGTGAGCTCGACGCGCACGACGATCTCCTGGCGTTGCCGGTCGAAGCCTTTCCGGCCTCGATCGAGCTCGACATCGCACCGGACATGTCGGACGCGGATCTGGCCGACATGGTGGCCAAAATGCGGCGATTGCCTGCCGTCGACGACGTCGAGACCTATCAGTCCTGGACTGCGAAACTCTCGCGTCTGGTGCGAGGCGGAGTCGCGGCTTCGGCGCTCCTATCGCTCATCGTCTTCGCGGCCGTCCTGGCGGTCGTCGGTTCGACGATGCGCCTCGTCCTGCAGCGCCGGCGGGCCGAAGTCGAGGTGCTGAAGCTCGTCGGCGCGACCGACAGCTTCGTCAAGAAACCCTTCGTCGTCGAAGGAAGCGTTCAGGGTGTGCTGGGCGCAGTCGCAGCCGTTTCGCTGCTCGGCGTGCTCTTTGTGCTCGTGCGTGGGAGGCTCGATTCGGAGTTGGCCGCTCTCGTCGGTTTCGAACCGATCTTTTTGCCCTGGCCCGCGGTGGTCGGCATCGTGGCCCTCGGCGCTCTTCTCGGCGCGGTAGCCTCCCTCGTCAGTTTGCGCAGGCTGGTCTCGGTATGAAGCGTTCCGCACGCCAGGCGGTCGCGGTGATCCTCGTCTGCACCTCGGCGGCCGCCGCCACCCTGCCCTCGTCGGGCGGGGCCCCCGCCCCCTTTCCGTCGCTCGAGCTCGCTGCGATCGATCGCAAGGTGGCCGACGCCGACGGCCGTCTCCGCTCCGACAGGGGCGAGCTCGCCCAGTTGGTCGGGCGCGTCGCGATCGCGCACGCCCGCCTCATCGCCCATGGGAGAGCCTATTACTTGATGACGCGGGCAGGCCTCTTGCCGGTCAGCGGAGGCTTCGGAGCGCTCGTTACCCACGCCATGCACGTCGAGCGAGCGCGCCGGGTCGTTACCGCGGACGCCGTCGACGAGCGCCGGTTTCACGCACGCGCCGAATCGCTGGAGCATGAAATCGAGCAGCTCGAGCGGGACCGGGCTGCGCTTTCGGGTCAAAGGCTGGCGCTGCAGGCCGCGATCTCGGCTCGGGAGGACGATCTGCGCCGCGAGGCCGAGTTCGACCAGGCGTTCCACGCGTCCGGCGGCGCCGTTTCGGGCTACGTACCCGTCGCCGGCGGCACCGTCGCGACCGAAATGCCCGCCGGCGGTTTCGCGAGCGCGCAGGGGCGCTTGCTCTTGCCGGTTGCTGCGCGTGCGGAGGTCCGTCCTGCCCGACGCGAAGGGACGTCAGGGCCCGGGCTCGAATTCCTGGTCCCGGCGGGCACCCCGGTGCGCGCGCCGTTCGCAGGGCGCGTTGCGTTCGCCGATCGCTACGGGCCGTACGGCCGCATCGTCATTCTCGACCATGGTGACCACTATTTCACCGTGAACGGCAACCTCGACGAGATCGACGTCCGGGTGGGCCAAGACGTCGGCGCCGCCGATCGAATCGGCACCGTGGGAGACGACGGCAAGGGGCCGATGCTCTATTTCGAGGTCCGGCACGGGTCCCAAACCATTGCGCCGTCGCCTTGGCTTGGCCTCTGAGAGGCCGCTTCTCGCCGCAGCGATCGGGTCGGGATCGGCGCACGGGCTGCCACCGGTCGACTTGGAATGGGTCAGTCCTCGGGCGTCGGGGACCGAAGGCGGGGAGCCCTGCGGTCCCAAGCCGGAGCTTGGCCGCGATCCGGCGCGGGTGAGGGACCGCTTTTGGCCGGTTGGCTCAGCCTTCCACCCGCAGGGCGATGGCCATCACATCGTCGTCGCTCATGATTCGCCGGGTGCCTTTGGCGGCCCGCAGGATGGCCGCGACCCGCTCCGCTGTGGGGTCGAGGTCGCGCTGCCGGAGCCAGTGCACGACGTTCGACGTCCCGCTCATGAATCCGATGCTGATTTCTTGCCGTCGCCCGAATATCCCCGCTGGCACAGCGCTGTAAACTCGGTCGGCGAGCCACGCGTCGCCCTTGTCGAGCGCTTTGATGATGGCGGCGGCATGAACCCCCGTGCCCGTCCGGAACGCGTCGCGACCGACGAGCGGGTCATTGGGCGCGATCTCCCAGCCGAAGGCTTTCGCGACGGTCTCGCAATACTCGATGAGCCGGGTGAGGTCACGCTCCGGAGCCAACTGACCGAGCAGGCGCAGGTTGAGCAGCATGAGCTCGATCGGCGTGTTTCCGACGCGCTCGCCGATGCCGAGCGCCGTGCCGTGGACGCGGTCCGCGCCTGCATTGAGCGCCGACAACGCGTTCTCGAGTGCGAGGCCTCGGTCGTTGTGACCGTGCCAATCGATGCCGACGGTTGCGCCCGTGCTTGCGATCTCGGCCTTCGTGAAATCGATCAAGTTTCTCACGCCGTCCGCCGTGGCGTGGCCCACGGTGTCCGAGAGGACGAGCCGGGATGCGCCGTGATCAATGGCCATCCGAAACAGGGCCGAGAGCACGTCCGGTCGCGACCGCGTCGTATCCTCCGTCACGTACGATACGGGAAGGCCCGCGCGGACCGCGATGTCGATGGCCTCCGCGCTCCGCCCGGCGATGAGCGTCGTGTCCCACCCCTCGACATACTGTCTGATCGGGCTTGATCCGATGAACGCGCAGACCTCCAGCCGAATCCCCGTCCGCTGCGCAATCTCGACAATGGGGACGATGTCGGTCGGATCCGTGCGGCCCGCCGCCGAGATCTGAAGGCGCATCCGGCAGTCGGCCACCTCTTGGCAAAGACGGAGCACGTCTTCGAAGGCTCGCCGGCCGCTGCCCGGTAGACCGAGGTTGGCGTGCTCGATGCCGAGGTCATCGATGAGGTGCAAAATGCGAAGCTTGTCTTCAATCGTCGGGTCGGAGACGCTCGGGTTCTGCAGCCCGTCGCGCAGTGTTTCATCGACCAGCGAAAAGCCAACCGGCCTCGGCCGATCGTGTCGACCGGCCTCGTTCCAGTCGAAGATCAATCCCCCGGCCAGATCGGCATGGGTCGAAAACGCCGGCATGCGGTCACTATAGGGCAAGCGTCGCAAGCCACCCGCGCGCGCCGAGCAGGTGGCCAGGGCCTGTTCAAAAATAGATGGTCATGCCACCGGTGAACAATGCGCCCCCGGACGTATTGCTCGTGCGACCATATTGGTCGACGAATTCGGGACTCGATGCGGCCTGGTCGTCGATCCGGGTGCGGATGAAGCCTCGCACGTCACCGTTCAGGGCGATCGCGCGGCTCAATCGCAGCTCGAGGCCCGCACCGAGCTGGCCGCCAAAGTACGTGTAGTGCAGATCGCTCCCATTCGAGGACTGATCGTTCGTGACGTGAGCCCCAGACCAGCCGAAGCCGGCGAGGAGGTACACCTGTGCGCGCGACCGCGGATTCAGGAAAAAAAGGCCGTTGATCGTGAAGGCGGTCTCGCTGCGGCTGTCGCCCTGGTAGTCCGTGCCGCCGACGAAATCGAGGTCGGTTTCGATGCCGAACCGCCGGTTCGGCTTATAGCGAACGCCGAAGCCGGCGCCGGCCATCCCGGCGTCGCCGGCCCCGTGCCCGAAGGACGCTCCCTCCACGTGGAGGTTCAGCCCCCATTCGCGCGGTCGCGACAGCACAAGCGGCGGCGGTGGTGGGGGCGGGGGCCCACCCCAGTCGAAGGCGGGTGGCGCCGTCGGGCGCGGCGGTCGCTCGTAGACGACGACGGGGGGCGGCGCCGGTGGCGGCGGCGGGCGTCGAAGCCGGGGAGGAGGCGGGGGGGGCGAGTCGTCGTCGGCCGGTGCGGGGCCTTCGGGGTCCGGTAGGGGCTGGAGCGCTTTGCCAGACGGGGATGCCACTGGCTTTTGTTGAGGAGGGGGTTCGGCGCAAAACCAGCTTCCCGGGGCGCAGCCGCCGCCCGGCGGGGCGTCCGCCGTCGTTTGCGCCGAAGCCGGCGTCGCCAAAGCGACCGCGAGAACAAGGGCCGTCGAAGAAAGGAGGCATTTCGTCATGACGCGTTCTTTCCCTCCCGAGGGAACGTCTCGCGGTGCGGCTCCGTGCCCGCCGCCGCAGCAGGGTGGTCCCGCGCTCACAGCGGAGGGTGCAACCCAGGTGCCAGGAAGTTTGAGCCCCGCACAGGGGAAAATCAATGCGCCGTCGGTCGAGAAGGCCGACCTGTGTCGACGTTCGTTCACGCTCGGTTCGTTCACGTCCAAGCACGGCCGCCGATTTCGGTGTCGTTCGACGCCGTTCGGGCCTCCGTCTATAGCCCTCGCTCACGATGCCGACCGTCCGGCTCAAACCAGGCCACGTGCAGCCGGTCTGGTCAGGTCATCCGTGGGTCTACGCCCAAGCCATCGAGGACGTTTATCCTGAAGCGGCAGCCGGCGACGAAGTGAGCGTCGTCGATCCCCGCGGAAACCTCCTCGGTCGCGGTTTTTTTTCCCCGGCTTCGGCGATTCCCGTTCGGCTGCTCGTTCGCAACGCACAAACACCTCTTGACGCCGCCTTCTTTCGGAGCCGCATCGAGCAGGCCGCTGCGCTTCGAACGGGGCTCGGGTTGGGCTTGGGGCGCTCGGAAGGCTTTCGCCTGTTGCACGCCGAGGGCGACGGGCTTCCCGGCCTGATCGTCGACCGTTACGGCGACGCGCTTGCGGTCCAGATCGGGACCATCGGGATGAAGCAGCGCGAATCGTTCGTCTACGATGCGCTCGAGGCGGTCACCTTCGCGAGCTCCATCCTCGATCGAACGAGCGCGCAGACGGCCAAGACGGAAGGCTTCGAATCGATCGGGGGGGTCGTTCGGGGCGGCGACGTTCGCGAGCTCGATTTCACCGAGCGCGGCCTGAGGTTCCGGATTCCGCGCGAGCTCGGTCAAAAAACCGGTTTCTACTTCGATCAGCGCTCTCTGCGGGCGCGCGTCGAAGCGCTTTCGGCAGGCAAGCGTGTTCTCGACGCCTACTCCTTCGTCGGGGCATTTGCGATTGCGGCGGCACGCGGCGGGGCTCGCGATGTCGTGGCCGTGGAAGAAAATGCGCTCGCGGTCGCGGTCGGCATCGAGTGCGCCGAGATGAACGGCGTGGGATCGCGCGTCACGTTCTTGAAGGAGGACGCGCGGCGCGTGCTGGCCGCTTCGAAGGGTGAATTCGACCTCGTCGTGGCCGACCCGCCGCGTCTTGCGCCGACGCGGGCCGCGCGAGAGCAGGCGCTCGTCGCCTATGCCAAGCTCGCCGAGAACGGGTGCCGGGCCACCCGATCGGGCGGTCTGTTCGTTCTGAGCTCGTGTTCGGCGGCCGTGGATCTCGCCGCGCTGACGCGGGCCCTTGCGACCGGCGCCACCCGGGCCGGGGTCGAAGCCGTCGTTCTCGAGCGGTGGTTTCAGGGCGCCGATCACCCCGTGCCGGCGGCGTTCGGCGAAGGCCTTTATTTGAAAGCGTTGATTGCGCGGATCGAGAGCCGCGCCCAGGGCAGCGGGTGAAGCCCCTCGACGCACTCACTTCCGCCGAGGCGCGTCGTTTGGTGGGTGTGCTCTTCGATCTCGACGACACGCTCCTATCCCATGGAATGCTGACGCGCCGGGCCTACGGAGCGCTTTGGGACTTGAAGGACGCAGGACTCTTTCTCGTCGCGGTGACAGGCCGCCCGAGCGGTTGGGGCGAAGTGCTGGCGCGGCAATGGCCGATTTCCGGCTGCGTCACGGAAAACGGCGCCGTCTCGCTCGTGCGGGAAGGTCCAGGCATCGCGCGCCGGGATTCGTGCGGCGAGGGGACCAGGCGAGGTCGCCGCGCGCGTCTTGCGTCGCTCGTCGAGCGTGTCCGGGAGACGGTTCCGGAGGCGCGGTTGACCGACGACAACGACCTGCGCCGATCGGACGTCACCTGGGACGTCGGCGAGCGCGTGACGTTGCCCGCGGATCGCATTCACGCGATCGCGGTCGAAATCGCGCGTTCGGGTGCGAGGTCCACCCAGTCGAGCGTGCATTTGCACGCGAGCTTCGACGCCGACGACAAGGCGAGTGGGGCGGTCCGGTTCTGCGCACGCGAGCTCGGAGTCGATCCGGGAGCTTCGCCCTCGCTTTTCGCGTTCGTCGGCGACAGCGGAAACGACGCGCCGTGCTTCTCGGCTTTCCTCACGACCTTCGGCGTCGCCAACGTGAAGGCCAGTTTGCGGCGCTTGACCGTACCGCCGCGGTACGTCGCGGGGTCCGCCATGGGCGACGGGTTCGCGGAGATTGCCGCCGAAATCCTACGCAAGCGATGACGCCCGTCAGGCTGTCCGGTTCGAGCAGGACCCCGCCGCATGCTAATGCCCTCGCATGTCGTCGAATGCCGATTTGGTCGCCCTTGCGCGGCGGCATCTTTACCCGAACTACAAGCCAGCCCCCGTGGCGTTCGTTCGCGGACGCGGTTGCGAGCTCTTCGATGCCGACGGTCGCCGGTGGCTCGACCTCAGCGCCGGCATCGCCGTTTGCGCCGTCGGCCATGCCCATCCCCAGCTCGTCGGTGCGATCGCCGAGCAGGCCGGCGCGGTCATGCACGTCTCGAACTACTTTTACAATGAACCGAACATTCTCCTCGCGAGCGAGCTTTGTCGCCGCACGGGATTCGATCGGGCCTTTTTCTGCAATTCGGGCACGGAGGCGAACGAAGCGATGCTCAAGCTCGCCCGCCATCACTACTTCGGGCTCGGCCGGCCCGAGCGGGTTCGCCTCATCGCGTTCGACAACGCATTTCACGGCCGCACGCTCGGCGCCCTCTCTTTGACGGGCACGGCGAAGTACCGCGAAGGCTTCGGGCCGCTCGGTCCGGTCACCCACGTCCCGTACGGAGACGCGGACGCCGTCGAGGGGGTCATGGGGTCCGACGTGTGCGCAATCATCGTCGAACCGCTGCAGGGCGAGGGCGGCGTGCTGCCGGCGCCCCCCGGTTTTTTGGCGCGCCTTCGGACCATCGCCGACGCGCACGGAGCGCTTCTCCTCGTCGACGAGGTTCAGACGGGCGTCGGGCGGCTCGGGCGATTTCTCGCCGTCGAGGCGGCGGGAGTTCGGCCCGACGCCGTGGCCCTCGCCAAAGGTCTGGGCGGCGGCTTCCCCATCGGCGCCATGCTCACGACAGAGAAGCTTTCGGGCGCACTGCCTCCCGGGACACACGGCTGTACCTTTGGAGGCAATCCCCTCGCCAGCGCCGCCGCGCTCGCGGTTCTGCGCATCCTCGACGAAGAGAATCTGGTCGCCGAGGCCCGTAAGAAAGGTGATTCGCTCGGGGCGATGTTGCAGCTGCTCGTCGACGACATCCCTGCGGTCTGCGAGAGCGCGCGCGGCGCCGGCCTGCTCTGGGGGCTCGTGCTCAGGCCGGGTTTCGCGGCGAGAGACGTGCTTGCTCACGTCCAGAATGCCGGCGTGCTCTTGACTGCTGCGGGCGAGCGGGTGCTCCGCTTCGCGCCGCCCCTCATCGTGTCGGTCGCGCAGCTGGAGGAGGGTATCCGGACGTTGCGCGGCGTGCTTTCGGAGCTCCCGGCACTGCGCGCGAGCGCGTGAAGGCCCGGTCGTCGATGGGTGCGCCGGAGGCTTCGTGCGCCGGCTGCGGGCAATCGCTCGATCCGCTGCGGGCCGGACACGTCGCGATCTTCGACGGCCGTTTCCACTATTTCTGCCGCACCGAGTGCCGGCAGCACTATGCGCAAACGCAAGGGCGAGCGGCCGATGAAGAAGCGCCCACGGAGTCGCCTCCGGCCGTCCGCGGCGCTCCCCATCCTCCTCCGGCGGCCGCCTCCGTCCGCGCAGAACCCATCGGACCGTCGTCGATCGGCCGGGACGCCGCTCGAGTCCCCTTGGCACCGCGTGATCGGTTGCGGCGTACCGATCGGATCGGCGAGCGCGCGTTGGCTGCGTTCGACGGTGTCGGAATCGGGCTCGGACTTCTGGCGCCGGCGATTGTCTTGCTCGGCTCGGTGGCCGATGTGGCCCGTCTGCCCCTCCTCGTCGGCGCGTGGCTGGCGCTCGCCCTTCGCGTCGCCCGCGTGAAGCGAGACCCCGCCGACCCTCATCCGCTCGTCGTCATCGGACCGACGGCCGCGGCCGTCGCCGCTGCGTGCTGGGGGCAAATCGTCCGAGATCCACGTGCGGTGAGCGCGGCGGTCCTCGCGGGAGTCGGGTGCGTGAGCGCGATTGCCATCGAACGGCTCGTCGCCCGGGCGCGCGTGGGGGTGCAGGCCGGGCGAGACCGGATCGAGCGCGCGCTCGACGTGCGCGTCCACGCCATCGAGGGCGACGACACGAGCGATCGCGGCGCGTCCGAGGTGCGACCGGGCGAGCCCATCGCCGTCATGGCCGGCGAGCTCGTCGGTGTCGACGCGATCGTGACGGCGGGCGAAGCGCGCGTCGTGCCCTGGCTCGACGCCCGGGGTGAAGTCGTCCGGCGCGAGGGCGATCCGGTGGTGGCCGGCGCGCGCGTCATCTCCAATCGATTGCGGATGACGACGACCTGGTCGGGTCGCGAGCGCGCGTGGGTCAAGCTCCTTTCGTCCCCGTCCGCGCGAATCGACGTCGCGGCGCCGACCGCCCGTGCGCTGCGCCACGCCGTCGAGCGCGGGATGCCTGCGGCAGCCGGTTTGGGGGGAGTGCTCGCCTTTGCCTCGAATGCGACCACGACCGAGATCATGACGGCCATGGCGGCGACGGCGATGGCGTTCGGCGCGAAAGCCGCCGTTTCGTTTGCCGGGCTGCACTTCGCTCGCGCGCATCTGGCCGCGCTCCGAGGCGGCATCGTCTACAAGGACGCCCGGGCGTTCGAAAAAGCGAGCACAACCGACATCGCCGTGCTGAGCGCGCGCGGGACCGTCCTGCTCGGGGAGCCGGAAATCGTAGCGTTCGAGGCCGTCGCCGGCCTTTCGCGCCCGCCGGAGCGAAGCGACGGCGACGAGACCGCGCGCGTTCTCTCTCTCGCGGCCGGCGCGGAGACCGCGTCGTCTCATCCGTTTGCCGGGGCCATCTTGCGAGCGGCGCGCACGTTCGGGGTCCGCCCCGACCATGTTCGCAACGCCACGGTCCACGCCGGACTCGGCATCACGGCGCTTGCGTCGAGCGGCGAGCGGCTCGTCGTCGGCGGCCGAGCCATCATGCTCGAGCAGAAGATCGGCGTCGCCACGGCCGATGGCCGCGTGAGCGAGCTCGAGGCGCAAGGGCGCAGCGTGCTGCTCGTCGCCCTCGGGGATCGGGTGATTGGGCTCATCGCGTTGCAGGACGGCTTGCGGGCGGGAGCGCGTGCCGCCGTCCAAATGCTTCTCGATGCGCGGATCGAACCCGTTCTCTTGAGTGGCGAAGCGCGCGATACGTGCGAAACCATCGGTCGCGCGCTGGATATCGACCACGTACGCCCAGAGGTGCTGCCCGCGGACCGAGGCGCCGAAGTCCGTGCTCTCGCCGAGGGCGGAAGCGTCGTCGCCGTCATCGGCCATCCGGCGAGTGACGATGGCGCGATGGGCGCTGCCGACGTCGCAGTGGCGATGGGGTCGGCCGGCGGGGCGCCCGGAGAGTGGGCCATTGCACTGGCCAGTGACGACGTCCGCGACGCCGCGGAGGCGCTCGCGATTTCGCGCACCACGAGGGGGCGGGTCTGGTTCGCCATCGGCCTCGGAGCGAGTCCGGGTCTCATCGCGCTCTTGGCGATCGGCTTCGGCGCGGCGCCGCCCTCCGTCGCTCCTCTTGCGAGCCTGCTCGGCGCGCTGGCCGTTGCCGTTCACGCCCGCGAATCGGCGCGCCTCGGCCGAGTCGCCTGACCCGTCACGCGTGGGCCCGCACCCCCGGCTCTTCGGCAACGGGAGTCCGGGCCCGTCCGTCCGAGGCCGCGCTCGGCGCCGCCGATTGCAACCTCAAGGCGCGAATGGCGCTCGGGTCGGCGTATCCGGTGATCAGTCGTGCTCCACGGCGGTAGGTCAAGTACGACCAGGCCCACACGATCATGACGACCAGGCGGTTCTTGAAGCCGATCAAATACCAAATATGGACGATAAGCCACGCCATCCACGCGACGAAGCCCGAGAGATGAATCCGATTGATCTGGGCGATGGCACGACTGCGCCCGATCGTCGCCATTGACCCCTTGTCGAAGTACTCGAACTCGAGCGAACGCTTGCCTTCAAAGAGCCTGCGAATCGACTTCGCGACCGTCCGCGCTTCTTGCATTGCGACCGGGCTGACCCCCGGCAATGGCCCACCGTCCTTTCCGTCGAGACGTGCGGCGTCGCCGACGACGAACGCGTGGGGGTGCCCCGGTACGCTCAAGTCCTTTCGGACGAGGACCCGTCCGGAGCGATCGAGGGTGACCCCCAACGTCGCAGTCAACGAATCGGCGCGCACCCCCGCGGCCCAGATGACCGCCGCACACGGAATCTGCTCGTCGCCCAGGTGGACCCGTCCTGGTTCGATTGCGGTGACCCGCGCCCCTTTTCGAACGAGCACTCCGAGGTCGCGCAACTGTCGGACGGCGCTTTCGGCCAAATCTTCCGGGAACGAGGGCAGAATCCTTGGCCCGGCTTCGAGCAACTGGACCTTGGTCGCCGAGGGATCGATTCCGCGGAAGTCGCGCTCGAGAGCAAACTTCGAGAGCTCGGCGAGTGCCCCAGCGAGCTCGACGCCGGTCGGGCCGCCGCCGATGACGACAAAGCTGAGAAGGGCGTCGCGGCGCGCGCGGTCCGATTCGCGCTCCGCGAGCTCGAAAGCGAGGAGGACCCGCTGCCGGATGTCGATCGCATCCTCGATCGACTTCAGCCCTGGTGCCGTTCGCCGCCACTCGTCGTGACCGAAATAAGACGTCTCCATACCGCAAGCCAGGATCAGGAAGTCCCAGTGCATCTCGTCGCCGTCGTCGAGGTGGACGATTTTCGCGTCGAGGTCGATCCGCTTGGCTTCGGCCATCAGCACCGTGACGTTCTTTTGGCCGTGTACGATGGCGCGGATGGGCTGCGCAATGTCTGCGGGAGAAAGGCCCGCCATGGCCACCTGATAAAGAAGAGGCTGAAATGTATGGTGGTTGGTGCGGTCGAGCAGGGTGATCCGGGCCTTGGCGTTCGCGAGCGCTTGGGCGGCGGTCAAGCCGCCGAAGCCGCCGCCGATGATGAGCACGTGAGGCAGTGGTTCTACGCTCGCCGTCATGGGGACCTCCTCACGCGAAACCGTAGGTTCGACCCTCAGTGCTCTCAAGCCGAGGTTTTGCGCGAGAGACCTTTTCACCGGCGGGGCGCCGCGAGCGTCGGCGTGATAACAATGGTCGCCGTTGAGTTCCGATGAACGACGCAGCTAGTGCCCAGGATGCTTCGTCGAGCCCTTTGCGAGAGCTCGTCGTTCCCGCAGCGCTCGATGGGGCTCGCCTCGATCGTGCCATCGCCGAGCTGGTCCCGGAGCTCAGTCGGGCTCGCGTCAAGCGTGCGATCGATCTCGGTGCGGTTCGGGTGAATGGGCGACGGGTGCCCAAGGGTGGAACGGTCGCGAGCGGCGATCGCGTTCGGATCGACGTGGCACAGGTCGCTGACGCGCCCGCGGTCCCGACCCCGGATGCACCCTTGCGCGTGGTGTTCGAAACCGATCAAGTCGTCGTTCTCGACAAGCCGGCCGGTCAGCCCACCGCGCCGCTCCGGCCGGGCGAGGTGGGGACGCTCGTCAACGCCATTCTCGGCCGCTACCCGGAGCTCGTCCCGGACAGCGAAGCGTTCGTCGGACACTCGGCACGCGAGCCCGGCATCATCCATCGCCTGGACACCGAGACGAGCGGTGCCGTCGTCGTGGCGCGAACGGCGGCCGCCTTCGACACGCTGAAGGCGGCACTCAAGGAGGGGCGACTCGACAAGCGCTACCTCCTCATCTGCGCCGAGCAGGGCTTGCCCGATGAGGGAACCATCGAGTTTCCGCTCGCCAACCACCCCAAAGATCAGCGGCGCGTCTACGCCTGCGTCCACCCGCGCGACGTCATCCGCTACGAGCCCCGGCCGGCTTCGACGGAATATCGCGTCCTACAGCGCGCAGGGACTTGGGCGCTCGTCGAGGCGAAGGTCGGCAAGGCGCTGCGTCACCAGCTCCGGGCTCACTTCGCCGCGATCGGCCATCCGCTCGCCGGTGACGAGCTATACGGCGGCCCGGTCATTCGCGCGCTCGGGCGCCACGCACTTCACGCTTCCCGCGTGGCCTACGGCGGCGGGGGTGTGGCGGCCTTCGACGTGACCGTGCCCTTGCCCAAAGACATGACGACGCTCGTCGAGGCCGCGGCGACGGAAGCGCCCGTTTAGACGAGAGCGACTTCCGGCGCCGCCCGCGGCGGCGGGGGTGTGGCGGCCTTCGACGTGACCGTGCCCTTGCCCAAAGACATGACGACGCTCGTCGAAGCCGCGGCGACGGAGGCGCCCGTTTAGACGAGAGCGACTTCCCGCGTGGCCTACGGCGGCGGGGGTGTGGCGGCCTTCGACGTGACCGTGCCTTTGCCCAAAGACATGACGACGTCCGTCGAGGCCGCGGCGACGGAAGCGCCCGTCTCGACGAGAGAGACGGCCGCCGATCACTCGTAGCGCAGTCCGTCAACCGGACGAAGCTGAGACGCCTGCTTGGCCGGGAAGAGGGTTGCAATCGTGCAGATTGAGAGCGCCGCGATCGTGACGGCGCCATAGTCCCAGACGTTCACGTCGATGGGCAGCCGATCGATGTAGTAAACTTCGGGGTCGAGCCGGAGTCCGAACCAGGCGAGGCCGGTGCACAATGCCAGCCCCGTTGCGACGCCGATGAGCGTTCCCATGCCGCCGATGAGCACGCCTTCGGTCATGAACGTCCGCATGATGAGGCCGTCGGTGGCCCCGAGTGCCTTCAGGATGGCTATTTCCTTGGCTTTCTCCGTCATCATCAAGAGCAGCGTACAGACGATGCAAAAGCTCGCGACGATGATCTCGATCGACAAGATGAGAAATGTCGCGATTCGTTCGAGCTTGAGGGCGCTGAAGAGGTTTTTGTTGATTTCGCGCCAATCGCGCACGCGCAAATTCGGCCGGGCGACGGCAGCCACCACGGCATCGGTGAATCGATCCGCGCTCTCGGCGTTGTCGACTTTGACCTCGATCGAGGTGATCTGGTCGGCGAGTGCAAAATAGTTCTGAGCTTCGCTCAGGGTCGTATAGACGTGCGTCGCGTCGTACTCGTACATGCCGCTGTAGAAGATCGCTGCAATGCGGTACTTGCGCGTCTTCGGCATGACGCCCATCGGGCCGAGGTCACCGAGCGGCGAAACCAGAGTCACTTCGTCCCCAACGTAGACGTGCAGCGTCTTGGCGAGCTCTCGTCCAACGACGAGGCCCGGCCGGAGCGGCGGCTTGTCGGTCGCTGCCCGAACGGCCGGATCGAGATCATCGCCGAGCGGGGGAAGGTCGGGCCCCTTCGTATATTCTTCCCCCCCCGATCCGATGCCGATGACCTCCTCGGCGGGGAGATCGCGAAGCTGCTCGGGATCCTCGAGGTACGCGAGCTTGTCCTTCACGAGGACGGGAGCTTCGATGTTCTTGCGAAGGTCGATCACGCTGCCGATGGTCTCCGTGTCGATGCCGTGGACCACGACCCCGGCGAGGTTCGACGCGCTCGACACCATCACTTCGCCTTGAACCACCGGCGTGGCCCCGAGGACACGAGGAATGGCGCGCAGCCGCTCGAGCATGGGCTCATAGTCGTCCCAAGGCGTCTGGCCCGTCGTGTCCACGACGATGTGAGCGTTATTGCCAAGAATTTTCCTTTTCAGATCCGCG
The DNA here is from genome assembly GCA_050013115.1 of Polyangiaceae bacterium. Taxonomy (GTDB): domain Bacteria; phylum Myxococcota_A; class Polyangia; order Polyangiales; family Polyangiaceae; genus Palsa-1150. The sequence goes on along the minus strand of JBEKFX010000023.1, from coordinate 5,333 downwards.
CTGAAGCCGCCCATCACGCTGATGGCGCCAGAAAGCGAAAACGATCCGAGCGCGACGGCAAAGATGGAAAGCCCGCTGATGAGCGTCAAAAATCCGCTCTTTTTCGCTCGGACGTGGCGCGCCGCGATGAACGTCTCGAACGGACCGCGTTCGAGACGGTCGAGTCCCCACGGAAGAAGGGCGATGACGGTCGATACGAGGCAAAAGACGCCCGTCACGATCGCCCCGGCTCGAACGAGGGCATCGCGGAGCGTCCAGGTCGAGCCGTGCAGCGGGGGCAGCAGGCGCGTCCACGCGACGAGAGCCGCAAAGGCCAGCGTCGAGGCCGCGAGAATGACGAGGTTGATGCGCCGCCAGCCGATCCGCGGCAAAAAAGACGCGATGCCTATGGAGAGCACCGCGCCGCCGACGAGGCCCGCGGCGAGCCGGACGACCCCGATGGCGAGCCGTTCCGAGGGCGTACCGCGGTTGAGTATGCCCGCGAGCGCCGCCGCTCCGGTGAGCAGGACGCCGACGACGACCCTGCGGAGCGCGCGGCTCATGACTGCGTTTCGGGCCTGAGCAGTGGAAAGAAAATGACGTCGCGGATCGACGCCGCGTGGGTAAGCGCCATAACGAGGCGGTCTATTCCCATGCCAAAACCCGCTGCGGGCGGCATTCCGTGCTCGAGCGCTCGGATGTAGTCCTCGTCGAAGTCCATCGCTTCTTCATGGCCGCGCGCTTTCTTTTCGACCTGCACGCGGAAGCGATCGGCCTGGTCGTCCGGATCATTGAGCTCGCTGAACGCGTTGCAGAGCTCGCGGCCGTGCACGAACAGCTCGAAGCGATCGGTCAGCTCCGGGCGGGCGTCGTTCCGGCGGGCCAGCGGCGAAATCTCAAACGGGTAGTCTCGGACGAACACCGGGACCGATCGCTGACCGTCCGACGATCGGTAGTCCTCTTGCAAGAACGGTTCGGCGACGTATTCGTAACAAGCAAAAAGTCGTTCGCCGTCGCTCTCGCATTTCGCGAAGCCTTTGCGAAAGTTCCCCCAATCGAGCGCCTTCGCCCGTGGAGACACCCGCGCCCACGCTTTGATCTGCTCGGCGAAGTCGCCCTTCAGCAGCGCGATCAGGCCCCCCCCGTCCGGATCCTGCACGGAAGCGACCCACTCCGGAATGCCCGTGTGAAGGGCCGCCGCCGAAACCGCCGACTCCATGGGCACCCGCACGAATGGCTCGTCGAGCGTGAATGGACGCGATTGCTTCCAAAGCGCGTGCGGTCCGGGCATGGCCTCGGCAAGGCGCGCGTCCACCCCTCGCAGCAACGCCTCGGTGAAGTCCATCAGGTCCTCGTAGGTCGCATACGCCTGATAGAACTCGAGCATCGTGAATTCGGGATTGTGCTTCGTGCTGATGCCCTCGTTCCGGTAGGCCCGACCGATTTCGTACACCCGCTCGAGTCCGCCGACGACCAGCCGCTTCAAATAGAGCTCCGGCGCAATCCGCATGAAGAGGCGCATGTCGAGGGCGTTGTGATGCGTGACGAACGGTTTCGCTGCCGCGCCGCCGATGAGCGGGTGCATCGTCGGCGTCTCCACCTCGAGAAATCCCTCTGCGTCGAGGATGCTGCGGACCGCGCGGACGACGTGGCTCCGGGCCCGAAAGACGTCGGCGACCGCAGGATTGGCGATGAGGTCGACGTAGCGTTGCCGGTACCGGAGTTCGACGTCGGTCAGCCCGTGCCACTTCTCGGGCAGGGGGCGTAGCGCCTTGGTCAGCAGCCGCAAGCGGTGCGGTTCGATCGACAGCTCACCGCGCTTGCTTGCCGTGAGTGGGCCTTCCGCCTCGACGACGTCGCCGACATCGACGTCCGCGAGCCGCTCGTAAGCGTCGCCCGGCGCGGATTGGCTCACGAGCAGCTGAATGTGGCCCGTCCGGTCGCGAAGGCTGACGAACGAGAGCCCGCCCGTCGAACGCAGTGCCACGACGCGGCCGCGAACGTGAAAGAGCGCGCCCTCGGCGAGCGACCGGACGGCGGCCTCTTCGTAGGCGCCGGACGCGTCGCGCGCATCGCGCGCGACGGCGCGGACTTCGGAAAGATCGTAGGTGCGGCCGCCCAGCTTCGGAACGACGTCGTTCGCGAAGGGGTTCTCGCCGCGCACCCGAAGACGCGCGGCTTTGGCGCGCCGCGCGTCGATCATCGCTTGCTCGGCGCGACGGGCGTCGCGCTCTGCGTCCATTGGTTTCTTGGGGTCGTCGGCCATCGTGCTTTTTCCCATGTTCGGTCCGGCGTTGCGCCAGGCTGGACCGAGGGCGGCGTCGGTCAGGGTGCGTCGGCTTCCTCGGCGACCCCGCCCTTTTTCAACGATCCACCCGCTGCGGCCAGCAAGTACGCCTCGATGAAGGCGTCGAGGTCACCGTCGAGCACGGCGTCGACGTTCCCGTTTTGGTGAGACGTCCGCAAGTCTTTGACGAGGCGGTAGGGCTGGAGCACATAGCTCCGGATTTGGTTTCCCCACGCAATTTGCGTCTTGCTGGCCGCCTGCGCTGCGGCCTGTTCCTCGCGCTTCTGCGTTTCGATGTCGTAAAGCTTCGCTTTGAGCATCTTGAGGGCCATTCGGCGGTTCTGATGCTGCGATCGCTCCGCCCGGCACACGATGACGATGCCGCTCGGCAGATGCTTCAGCCTGACGGCCGTTTCGACCTTGTTGACGTTCTGGCCGCCTTTGCCGCCCGCACGCATGGTCGTGATTTCGAGGTCCTCGTCTTTGACCTGGATGTCGATTTCGTCCTCGATGTCGGGCGTGACCTCGACCGCAGCGAACGCTGTCTGGCGACGCGCGTTTGCATCGAACGGGGAGATGCGCACGAGCCGATGAACCCCGTTTTCGCTGCGCAAGTACCCGAACGCGTGGTCGCCTTGGACGCTGAAGCTTGCGCCATCGATCCCCGCTTCGTCCCCCTCTTGATAATCGACGACCTCGGTCTTGAACCCTCGGCGCTCGCACCACCGCAAGTACATGCGGAGGAGCATCTGCGCCCAGTCTTTCGCGTCGTTGCCCCCGGTGCCTGGGTGAATGCTGACGATCGCGTTTGCGTGGTCGACCGAGCCCGAAAGCATCCTCGCCAATTCGGCCGCTCTCACTCGGGTGTCGAGTCCGGGCAGCTGAGCCTCGGCCTCGGCGATGGTCGCGTCGTCTGCTTCACCCGCGCCGAGCTCGAGGAGGACCGACGCGTCCTCCGCATCGCGCGTCAACCGCTCGATGCTGCCGAGCTGCTGCTCCAGGCTGGCGCGGCGCCGATTCACCGCCTGCGCTTTTTTCTGATCGTCCCAGAACCCCGGTGCGAGCGTCTCCTTCTCGAGGGACGCGATTTGGGCCTTCAGCTTCGGGATGTCAAAGGTGCCCCCTTAGCGCCATGAGGCGCCGTTGGAGGTCCGACAGACGATCGCGAGATTCGCTCAGCATGAAGGATGCTTCTTTACGACAACGCAACGGTCCGATCTAGCCCGGCCGGAACCGGATCGGGCCCGGCGAGGTCACCGCTCGCTCCACGCCGAGCGAGTTCGTGCGGCGTCGGTGGGCTCGCTCCCTTCCGGCGTCCTCGCGGCACCAGCCTTTTCGCCGAGGTAGGCCCTCGCGCGCACACGGTTCCGCTCATAGAGCGGCACGAAGGAGGGCGAGAAGCCGGCGGATCGCAGGCGTGCCAAGAACGCATCGGCACGATAGCCGCTCCATATGCCGAGAAGTCCGCCGTCCGCGAGTGCGCGAAGGGCCGAATTTAGGCCAGTCGGGGTGTAAAGGCGGGCGTTTTCACGGAAGCTTGCCCAATCAGGGCCATTGTCGACGTCGAGCAGGATGGCGTCGAATTCGGCGGACGCCGCGCCGATGACGTCGGCGACATCACCGAGCACCAGCGTCGTGCGGGGATCGCCGAGGGGATCGCCGGCGAGCTCCGCCAGCTCTCCGCGGACGAGGCGTTCCACCGCACTCACCTTTTCGGCGACGACGAGACGGAGATCGGGCCCGCCCGCGTCGAGCACGCCGCGCGCCGTCGCGCCGAACCCGAGCCCGCCGACGAGCACCCGGTGAGGGCTTCTCGGTCGCCCAGGAAGACCGGCGACGAGGCGGCCGAACGCTCGTTCCGTCTCGAGGGCGGCGCTCGACAGGAGCACGGTAGGTCCGGCCCTGAGCTCCAGGACGGCACCGCGCCTGCGAAGGACGAGCTGTCGGCTGCCGTCTTGGATGAGGTTCACTTCCCAGGGCAAGGCCAGGCTGTTTACCACCCGGGAGGGGGAGACCGGGAGGGGGAGACCGGAGGGGGAGACCGGAGGGGGAGACCGGAGGGGGAGACCGGAGGGGGGGCGCGAAGGGGTTTTTTGCTAGAGATCACGCGATGCGCCCGGAGGAGCTCCTCACCCAGGTCCCGCTTTTTCAGGGGCTCGGAGACGACGATCGGGAGGCTCTTGCTGCACGGCTCACGGAAAAGAGCTTCAAGGCCGGCGACATCGTCTTTTCGCAGGGAGATTCCGGATCGTCCATGTACGTCGTTCGATCCGGCGCCGTTCAGGTTTACTTGCCGAGCGCCGACCGGGAAGAGCCCGTCGTCGTTCTCAAGGAGCTGCGAACGGCCGAGTTTTTCGGCGAGCTTGCGCTCTTCGACGACAAGCCTCGGTCCGCCAGCGTTCGCGCCATCGTCGATACCGTCTTGCTCGAGCTCACGCGCGAGGAGCTCGGCGAGCATCTGTCGCGCTCGAAACGTGCCGCCCTGACCATTCTAAGCGAAATGGCCGAGCGATTGCGTGAGACCAATGCGCTTCTCGGCCAGCGTGCGGCCAAGGACGTGCTGCGCGAATTCGAGGAAAACCTCACCTGGGGGCAGAGGCTGGCCGACAAGGTCGCCGAGCTCAATGGAAGCTGGGCTTTCATCTTGATGCTGTTCGGGCTGACGCTGGCCTGGTGCGCCGCCAACGTCCCCGCCGTCGCGTCGCACATCGGACTCTCGACGATGGGCGTCGACGGCAGGCTGACCGGATTCGACCCGTATCCTTACATCCTTTACAACCTCGTCCTCGCGATTCTCGTCTCGATTCAGGGACCTCTCATCGTCATGAGCCAGAACCGCCAGTCGGCCAAAGACCGAGCGAAAGCGGATGCCGACTTTCGCGTCAACTTGAAGAACGAGCTCGGTATCGAGAGAATGCTGGCAGAGCTCGGGGCCATGCGCGCCGAGACGAACAAGCGCCTCGATGTCCTCGAGCGCTGGGCCCGTTCCGAGCGCGTTCGCGCGGCGGTTCCGGCCAAGACACCGGGAGGTCCGCTGACGCCGGCTTGACGCCGTCGTCGACCCCAG
>JBEKFX010000022.1:0-98649 GCA_050013115.1 Polyangiaceae bacterium | reverse complement strand
TTTTCGGTGACCGCGACGTGCGGCGGGCCGTAAACCACGCGCGGTCGGCCGCCGGGGTTCGCGGGCGACTGCGCCGGACGCGCGAGGGTCATGTCTTTCTTCCTCCCGCTGCGCCTTCCGTTTCGTGGTCGCGCACGACCAGCACGGAGCATGGGGCATGGTTTACTATTTTGGCGGCCGTCGTACCCAAAAGCCGGTCGAGTCCGCCGTACCCATGCGAACCGATGACGATGAGGTCGGTTTCGAGGCGACGGGCCGCCGCGCAGATCGCGTACCAAGGCGCGCCAACAACCACTTCGAAGCGCGTCGATTCGAGCAGCTCTTTCGAGACATCGGTCGTTGCCTTCTCGAGATATGTTCGCGCCTCCTCGCAGAGCAAGTCGAGCAAGGGTTGGTCGGTCGTCTTGAACAAATCTTGCGGCACATCCGGTGGCAGACCAACCGACCGAATCGCGGTGAGGTGGCCCCCAATGGCTCGGGCAAGCGTCGTTGCTGTGGCGAGTACGGAAGGCGCCCTTGCCGATCCATCGAGCCCGACGAGCAGCCGTTTCATCGAAAGCCTCCAGGGGTTGCAGGCCGGCCTTGCGGTAGGCTCGCCGCCGTCGCGGATTGTCGCACGGTCCAAAGCCATTTGGCCATGATGGTCATGAAAGCACTGGGCATGCCGCATCGGTTCGCGGAGGACGCGGCCCGTTCACGGTGTGCACCGGCGCTGAGAAGCCATGCGGCTCGGCCTTCGTGCAACCGTTGCGCGGGGGCGAAATCCCGGTGACCGACCAAAGCCATCGAAGCTCCGAGCAGTCTGGTGGCCCGCCGAATTTCTCGTGCACGGTCCACCTTCGCGACTCAGTCACCCGACGGCGCCGCCGGGGCGATCCGCACGAAGCTGCGCGCCAGACGAACTCCGCCGCGGGCGAGGGATCATTGTCGTGACGAGTTGCCCGTTCGGAGACACCTCAGCGAACGTGCGTCTTCGATCACGCCGTCCCCACCGAAGGCGTCTTCGGCGACGGAACGAGCAGCACCTTGCCGGTCGTCTTACGCGCTTCGAGCTGCTCGTGTGCGCGGCGCGCCTCGTCCAGCGGCACTCGGGCTCCAATGCGCACGTGGAGGTCTCCACCTCGAATGAGCTCGAAGAGCTTGATGGCGCGGTCGCGCAGCAAGGCCGGCGTGCGCGTGTACGTCCGCAGGCTCGGCCGCTGGACGTAAAGGGAGCCTCGCGCGGCGAGCAGCGACAGATCGAGCGGGTCGGGTTGGCCACTTGCCGCGCCGTAGAGGATCATCCGGCCCGCCGGTCGAAGGGCTTCGAGCCCGGCCAGAAACGTCGTCCTTCCGACGCCGTCGTAGACCGCGGCCACCCCTTCGCCGCCGGTGATCTCGCGCGTGCGCTCGGCAAAGCGCTCATAGTCGATGACGACGTCGGCGCCGGCTTCTTTGGCCAGTGCCGCTTTGGCACCGTTCGAAGTCGTCGCAATGACTCGGCCGCCCCGCAGCTTGGCGATCTGCGTCAAGAGTAGCCCGACCCCTCCCGCTGCGGCGTGCACGAGGACCCAGTCGCCTCGGTCAATCGGAAAGCTGTCGAAGGCGAGATAATGGGCGGTCATGCCCTGCAACAGCGCCGCGGCCGCAATCTCGGCCGATACGCCTTCAGGAATGGGGACCAAACGCTCCCGCGGCGCGACGATGCGCTCGGCGTAGCTGCCGGGAACTCCGGTCCAAGCGACGCGCTCGGCCGTGCCGACGATCCGGCCTGCCCCCTCCGCACCGGGAACAGCGGGTGGTTTGGATCCGTATCCCCCGCGCCCTTCGCGTTCGTAAACATCCATGTAGTTGACCCCGACCGCTTCAACATCAACGAGAACCTCGCCATCGCCTGGCTGCGGATCGGGCATTTCTTTGAACTCGAGCACTTCGGGTCCGCCGTTGCGTTCGAAGACGATTGCGCGCATGGGGCACATGATTCTCGACACTTCGACGCGCCGCCATACTGAACGCGCCTCTGGCGCGTCGTCGCGCCTCTGGCGCGCTGCCGCCGCCGATAGGACGCGGCCACGCCAATCGCTGCAGGCGCCGCTCACCAAGCAGACCGGGGACGATGCGGAGGGGCGGAGCGTCTGGCTTGGCTTGGCTTGGCTTGGCTTGGCTTGGCTTGGCTGTGGTCGTGGTATCTGTCGTTCATTCATGAAGGTCATCGTCTTTGGCGCGACAGGCATGGTTGGGCAAGGCGTCCTCCGCGAATGCTTGCTCGATCCGGCCGTCCAGCGTGTTCTCACGGTCGGCCGCAGCGCGACGGGGCAGAAGCACGAGAAGCTAAGCGAGCTCGTGCACCCAGATCTCACCGACTACGGGCGCATCACCGCCGATCTCAAAGGCTATGACGCCTGCTTCTTCTGCCTCGGCGTGTCCTCGGTCGCGATGGCCGAGGCCGACTACCGCCGCGTGACGTACGGCATCGCGCTCTCGGCCGCGCGTGCCCTCGTCGACGTGAATCCGGGCATGACGTTCATCTTCGTCTCCGGCGCGGGGGCGGACGGCACCGGCAAGAGCCGCACCATGTGGGCGCGCGTGAAGGGGGAGACCGAAAACGCCGTCCTCGCGTTGCCGTTCAAAGGCAGATACGTGTTTCGACCCGCGTTCATTCGACCGATGCATGGGATTACGTCGCGGACGCGCTCGTACCGGATCCTCTACGCGATCGTGAGCCCGATCGTGCCGCTCTTGAGCGCGCTCTTTCCCCGCCACGTGACGACCACCGAGCGGGTCGGGCGCGCCATGCTGAACGTCGCCAGAAACGGCTCAGCCAAGCCCATTCTCGAGAATCAAGACATCAACGCAGCCGCGGCCGACCCGATCGGGTGATCGTTCACGCGCAGCTTTGCTCCGCGTGACCATGCATCGAAACCCAAGGGCTCGGCGAATCGACTGGGGCCGGGCGAATCGACGAGCCCCCGTCCGACGGCGTTGCCGCCCTGTCAAACACGCCTCGAGTCTCAGTCTCCGCCGACCGGACGCCCGCGGTGACCCGCACGGCCATTCGCCGCTGTATCACGGCTCGACGATGCACCCGACGCGCTTCGTGTCGAGGACGATATCGTCATAATAAATGTCGAATGGATAGCTTGCGGGGTGCCAATCGTAATAGCCAAAACCGAAGTCGGTGAAGCCGCCGACGAGCCCCGTGCTCTGGCCGTCGTACGTGATGGTGCTGCGAGAATAGCTTTCGCCGCCGTCGACGTAGACGGTGGCTTGATCGGGGGTGTCGTTGAACTCCCATTCGAGGCAAAACCAGGTCGCGTGCGGGAGGCTGCCCCCCGATGCGAACGACTCGCCGGTGCCTCCGACGAGGTCGACGTACGTGAGTTGCCAAGCGGCCCCGACACCGGAGACTTCGAGGTACTTCAAGTGCGGGAACCCCGCGGTGCCGGCGAAAAGAAATTCGGTGTGCTCGGGCGGCGGCTCCGGAGTCACATTGAAGTAGGCACGACCGTAGTGGTGTCCGACCAGCGCGGCCGGTGCGTTCTTCGTGATGATGAAATCGTAGCTCTCGACGTTGGGATTGGCATGAAACTGGGCGGCGTACCGGCCGTGGGCGACCACAGCGGTTTCGACGGTGACCGTCTGTCCATCACTCGTTTGGACGTTCCAAACGGTGGGATCGATGGCTCCCTTCTCGAAGTCCTCGCAGAAGACGCCGGGGCAGCCCCCATCCGCTTCGGGGCCCTGCGGCCCGTCGGCCTGCGACGGTTCATCGGGCGCGACGGAAGGGGGCGCGTCGAGGGCCGCGTCGGTTGGCGGCGGCGCGCCATCGGCCGATGGCCAAGTCGCTCTGTCGGCGTCGAACGTCGCGGACCCGGGCCCGTCGAGCGAAGCGATGCCGGCGTCGTATCCGGAGGCCGAGGAGATCGCCGTGTCGACGTCGCCTGACAGGCTCGCGTCGTTCGTGGCATTCGGCCTGGGGTCGACGGCTGACGAAGCTTGCACCCCGGTCGATTCCTGGGGGTCGCCCGGGGAGCATCCCGCTCCGACGATCGCAGCCAGGGCGAGAGGGGCCCAGCGCCGAAGGCGCGTCGGGCCTGCTCGGCGGCCAGCTCCGGGCGCCTCGCGCCTCGGCCGCCCCGGCCTCGTCCTCATGCGAGAATCTGGGAAATGACGCCCGGCGCAAGGGTCGCGTCGCCGAAGGTCGTCGTGGGCACCCCCGCCGCGGTCAAAAGCGTGTTCAGCATCTGATTGGTCGTCGCGCCCGTGCCTGGGAGATCGACGAATTGGCCCGTCCGGAGATAGCTGTTTGCGGCGTTGACGATGACCCAAGGGATGCGCGTGTAAGAGTGGGCTCCGTTCGCGATTTGGTTCGTCCAGATGGGCAGGCCGAGATCGAGCAGGGTGCCCGACGGGGTGCTGACCGCCTGCAGCGCGTCGAGAAAGCCCCTGAAGATTTGCAAGTGGGTCCTGACGATTCGATCGTGCTTTTGAACGGCGTCGGCGACGCCGCGGTGCGAAATCAGGTGGAAGGTGGTTCCGCCGTCCTGCGTGAACTCGTGATCGTCTTCGCGGTCGCCGATCTTCAACGTGATGGCGCGGGTGTAATCGGACGATAGCGCGAACACCATGAGATCCATGTGCAGTTGAATGATCTCGAGATGGTTTGTCATGTCGTACGGTGCCGGATCGACCGCTTGCATCGAAGCGACGGTCGCCGCGTCCAGGGTGGCGGTGACGCCGACTTCGATGTCGCGGATCGCCGCAAAGTGCTGCTCGAGTCGGGTCACGTCGGAAGCCGACAGGTCGGTCCTCGCGAGCAGTGCTTGCATCTCGCCCCGAACGAGGTCGTTGACGCTCTTGCGTCGGGATGCGATGAGCGCTTGGGCCCCCGCATCGACGTTGGCGCTCGAACCGTTGCCGATCATTTGCAAGTATGCTTGGTAGGGCGACGGCGTTGGCGATCGCGGCTGAGAAGGTCCGACGTAGGAGATGTAGCCGGGCACGTTGAAGCCCATGCCGCCTGGAGAGTAGCGCCCCGCATGAAGGGCCAGCGGATCGAGGTTGCCTCCCGCGTTCATCTTCTGCGCGATGACGGTATCGATGGACGGTCCTGCTGACAGCGTCGCGGGCCCGGAGCCGGTGATGCTGTTGCCCGTCAGGATCTGCGCGTCTCCGCCGGCATGCTGGCAGCCCGCTGCGGGGTGGGCGTGATTGACGCCACGCACGACGAGTAGCTGGGTCGCGTAGGCGGCAAGCTCGCCGATCTCCCGTCCCCCCGATGCCGGTTGGCCGCCATCCTGGGGATCGGGCGCGCCCGAGTCGGTGGTGAGGCTTGCGACGGTGAGAGGCCCGGCGGCCGAGGGCCAGAACCACTCCGGGTCTGTACTGCCGCCAATCGCCGACCCGGCCTGCACGACGCCGTTGGCATGGACGACGACGGCGACGTACGGCGATCGTACAGCAGCGGGATTGGCTTTTGCCCAGCGGGGAATGAAAGCGTCAAGAAGAGGCAGGCCCAGGGTGACGCCCCCGATTCCGCGGAGAAACTGACGTCGTTGCATGGTGTGTGGTCTGGCCCTGGGCATGTCAGTTCTCCGCGGATCCATCGAGGGCCGCGCCGGGGGCGGGTGCCGTGTTCACCTCAGGCGACCGGGCGAGGAAGGTGGCATCGGTGGCAATGGACAGGATGAGATTTTCGACGGATAGGCCGCCGCCGAGCGACTCCCCTGTGAGGTACTGGATGAACGGAGCGTCATTGGCGAGCAAGGTGCCGGACGAACTGTCGGCTACCGGACGACCGTAGAGATAGGACGCCCAATTCTGCACGTAGCAACCATGCACCTCTGGGGCCTTCGAGATGACGTTCGAAAACTCGATGGGCGTCGTCCAGCTCTGTTCGCCGTACGGGGCAGCAAATGCGTAACCGGCGGCGGCATTCACCGGCTGTCCCTGGTCGGTCGTGCGATAAGCGCCGATCGCGTCGTAGTTCTCGAAGGCGTAACCGGGCGGGTTGATGAGCGTGGCGTGACACGAAGCGGCGCACGTTCCGGGACCCGTGAAACTGTTGACGAGTTGTCGGTCCGTCTCACCGGGCATGATGGCTGGCAGGGGCGAGGCGAGCGGCGACGGCGGAGGCAGCACGACGCAGAAGATGCGCTGATTGACGAAGGCGCCCCGAAGGATGGTCGAGATGTTGTCGGTCGTTGCTTCGTTCGCGAGAAAGCCGAGCTGCGTGAGGAGGCCGGCCCGCTCCGTCGGGTCGAGATTGACCTGGGTGAACGCGCCCGTGAATGTCCCTGTGAGGCCGTAGGTTGGAGCAAGGAGGTTATTCACGAAAGAGACGGGGGAGGTGTAGATATCAACGACGCCCTTGCCGTTTTGGAATATCCAGTCGAGAAAGAGGAGGCTTTCCTCTTCCATGGCGGGCCCGGTGGCTGCCGTGAATTGCGGGTAAACGGCCGGGTCCTTCGTGATTCCGTCGTAGACGCCGAAGCCGTACATCTGGAAGTGAAAGTGCTCGACCTGCGCGGTCCCGGCAGGCGTCGAGAGGAGGCGCCCGGCTTGGGTCGCCAGGGCCGCTGCGTTCGCGACGCCGCCTTGCGCGGCCGCTGCAAAGAGCGGCGCATCGGGCATCGTGTTGGTGACGGCATACGAAAGCTTCGATGCCACTTCGTAGTCGCTGAGGGGAATGCGGTCTCCGACGACTTGGTCGCTCAGCTCCATTCGGTAAATGAAATAAGGAGACTGCAAAAAAGCCTCCAATACCAACTCGACTCCGGCGGCGAAGGGGTCGGTCCCTCCGATGAGGGCTGTTCCTTGGTTGAAAAGCGTCAGGTAGGTCTGAACCTCCGCGTCGGTGAGCGGTCGACGGTAAGCGCGAAGCCCGAAGGCCTGGAGGAAGGCCGTCGCCTTTCCGGTCAGGTCGGCCGGGGCGTTTGCCGGAACGAGGGCGGCCAACAAGGCGGGCGTTGTCGCGACCGTGTTGGCGTAAAGTTCGGCGACCTGCTGCAGATTGCCCCACAGCTGGTCGGTGACGTACAGCGCATCCCCTTCGTTGTCGTAGCCGACGACTGCGTCGGGCGTGAGGATGGCGTCCGCCCCGCTGACGTCGGTGATCCCGAGCAGATCCCGGTAGGTGTTGAGCAGTTGCGTATGACTCAGTCGGGCGACGCGCGAGGTCGGTGAAAGAGCGACGGGCGGTGCGGCGCCGTCGCCGTCGATGAGCGCAGGGCCGCCATCGGCCAGAACGCCGGTGCTACCCGGTGCCGCGATCGTCGGGGGTCCCGAGGTTCCCGGCGAACCCGGGTTCGGCCCGGGCGCACCGGAGCCGGACGAACCGACTGGGTCGCCGATGGTCCCCATGCAGGCCGAACATGCGAGAGCGTAAACGACGCGGTGATTGCGCCGAAAGAGAAGCCTCGTGAGCTTCGTATGTTGCGTCATGGGGTGCCCTTTGCTCCACATTCGGTCAGCAGGCGTTTGGCGAAGCACAGCCCGCGCAACTGGATGTCGGGCGCCCAGCCGAGAATACGTACAGGCTTGGCTGCCCGATCCGCGACGGCATCACGGCTCGCCCGACACCCGCAGAACCATCGTGGCCGGGGGTCTGGCCTTTCGTGATCAAAAAGGCGGCGAGGGTGTTGGCGACGAACCGCCGAACGGGGCCCGCGTGGGGCGAACGCGGCGCGGGGGTCTGGCCTTTCGTGATCAAAAAGGCGGCGAGGGTGTTGGCGACGAACCGCCGCACGACGCCCGAACGGGGCCCGCGTGGGGCGAACGCGGCGCGGCGCGCAGGAACCGATCGGCAGCGTCATGCGCTTCGACGGTGCGACCGAGCGCGCAAAGGGCGGCAATTCTCGTTGCATCGCGCTCCTCGCCCAGCGCGCCTTTCGGATACCGCCGCGCGTGCTCTTCAAGAAGAAGGAGGGCGCGGTCCGCGTTGCCGCTTTGAAGGGCCGCGTGAGCCCCGGTGAGGAGACGCACTTCGGCGGCGACATCGCGCGCAGGCAGTGACCCGTGCGGCGAAGGGGCGTTCACGGCGGCGACGGACGTCGAAGGCATTCGCACGAGCGGTTGAACGCCTTCGCCCGGTGCCCCGGAGGTCCGCGACGCTGGCGCCTCCGGAACGGGTTCCTTCAACCGCCGACCATCGTCGATGGGTCGGGCATCCGCCGGCGCTTGCAACGATGCCGGCACCGTGGCCACCGCTTCGGCGGGCATGCGGGATCGCGGGGCACGGGCGAGCAAGGCGGTGCTGACGCCGATCGCGCCGACGAGTGCCGCCGCCAGCAAGGCCTTCGTCGCAAGCCCGATGGGAATGCCCAACGGTGCTGCCCCCGCCGCGCCCCCCAGCCCGCTGGAGGCGGCCGACCCTTTGAGACCCGTCGCGACGGCGAGCCCCGTCGCCGCGCCGGCTGCCAACCGTCTTGCGATGGCCGCGTGAACGCGTTCCGCGTCCGCCTGCGTTGGTTCGTCTCCGCCGCGCGCCACCTCGAGCAATGCCATGGCCTCTGGCCCGAGCCCCGTCATCGGATCCTCCTCTGGTCGTTTGCTCGCGCCCGGGCGACCGCCCGCTCAAACTCCGTCCGCGCCGCGCGCAGCCGGGAAGCGACCGTGTTGGGGTTGGCGTTTACAGCGGCCGCAATGTCTCCGACGCTCATTTGCTCGAGCTCAGCAAGGATGAAGACCTCGCGTCGCTCGCTCGTCATGGCGTCGAGTACGGCATGGAGGGTTCGCACGGCCTCGCTGGCCGCGACGGTTTCATGCGGGCTCGGCGTGGAGTTTGCGAGGAGGTCCACGTCGTCGCATAAACGACCACCTCCCCCCAGGTTGGCCGGCTTGCGGCGCAGCGAGCGTTGCAAGTCGCGCACGACGCGGGCTGCGATGGCAAAAAGCCAGGACCGAACGCTCGACTCGCCGCGAAAGCCCGGAAGCTGGCGATGTACGACGAGAAATACATCTTGGACGACGTCGTCGAGCGCACTGTCAGCGACCCCCAGGCGCCGCACGCTTCGCCAGACAAACGCAAAATGGGCCTTATACACCGCTCCAAATGTCCACGAAACGGCATCTTGACGGGCGGCGGCCGACAACGGTTCGGAAACTCTTGCGGCCCCAGTGGACACTGCCCATAAGTGGCCGGTCACATGGGGCCTCGTGTTTAAAAGTGTAGCTCGAACCCCAGCGCACCGCGCCCGGTGAATCGAGCCGGTTGGTCAATCAGGCCCCCTTCGGGACCTCGCGACAAGAATTCAGGACGGCTCAGGTTGAGACCCCCGCCCAGGTCGGCGCGAACCGCCCAAGCCGCGGACGCAGGATAGGCCACCGTGGCCCGGGCGCGGAGCGCCAACCATGTGGCATATCCGGGGGGTGACGGGTGGGCTTCATACAAGCCTTTTGCCGACAGCCAAGCAACTTCGAGGCTCGCACAGGGGCTCAGCTCGAAACCGCCGGCCTGCGCAACCCTGCACCCGCCCGCATCGAAGGTGCGAAGGCTGAACGTCCCGCTTCGTGCGGCCGGACCGGCGACCCTTTCGTCTTGAAAAAGAGTGGCGTCGAGCTCACCGCGGAGCCGGGGAATGGCGCCCACCGTCACCGCCAGTGCACCTGCGACACCCGGAGCCGCTGTCGGCGTGGTGCCTATATCGAGCACCGCTGAGGCGCGCGCCGAAAGGCGCAGGGTCCGGCCCGACGTCTGTGCGCGCGAGCCCTGGGGGCCGGCGCCGGGCCATGGTGGTGGCTCGCTCCGGGCGGGGACCGGAGCCATTGGAGCGGCGGCCGTCACCGGAGCCGTCGGCGCCGTAGGCGGGGCCGGACGCAGACCCATGGTCGGGGCCGGCGCCAAAGCCGAGGCTGTCGCCGGAGCCGAGGCCGTCGCCGGAGCCGAGGCCGTCGCCGGAGCCGGGGCTGTCGCCGGAGCCGGGGCTGTTGCCGGAGCCGGGGCTGTCGCCGGAGCCGGGGCTGTCGCCGGAGCCGAGGCTGTCGCCGGAGCCGAGGCTGTCGCCGCCGGAGCCGGGGCCGTCGGCGCGGGCAGGGATTGCGGGACGACGGACGCGCTTGCGGGAGCCCGCTTCGGCCGCGCATCCTCGGACGCCGGCCGCGGCGGACTTTGCGGCGGATTCGCGGTCGAGCCCATCGGAGCGGCACGCTCGGCCGCGGCGGGAAGCGCCAGCGCCAGAATCAGCGCCGTCGCGTCGGCCAGGGCCGGGCAGGACTCCGCAGTGATGGTGCGATGCCCAGCGCCTTGCGGGCCCACGGTTCGGAGATCAAGATGCCACCGGCCAGACGTTTCTTTTTTGACCTCAGCGTGCGCACGCAGCCGCGGAACCGACGCGGCGCCAAGATCCGCGCGAAGGCGATCGACCTCGCGCTCGATGGGCACGGCGGCCGGACATCCGTCAGGCGCGACCCATTCGAGGTAGACGAGATGTCCTGGTTCGGACGCGATCGCTCGGACTCCAGCCAGCTGCACAGCGAGCGCCCCGGCCGCGAGGCTGGAGCGCAGCCGCCCGCGCCGGCCAGCCGCTTCGCCGGCGCGCTTCGCCGTCGATGGGATCTCACCTCTTGGGGGACAACCCCGTGAGCGGTGGGCCATGCGAGGTGTGTACCGCGCGGAGTGGCCGTCGTGGCGAACGTTCTTCGGATCGCAACCATTGCGTTATGGTCATGCACGAGGGCAACCGGTGCCTCATCCCGCGCAAACGAGTCCTGGTTTCGTAGCCAGTGTTGCCATCGGGCTCGCGTCCGTTGGATGTCCTGACGCGCAGGTCGTTCTCGGCTGGAGCACGACCCAAAGTACGCCCGAGGCCGAAGCGGGGAGTTCCGTCACCGAGGGAGGCGCTTCCGATGCGGCCGCTGAGACCGAAGCAAGTGAATTCGATGCGTCGCCGGACGCTCCGGACGACGGCACGGTGGGGTCGCATAGTTGCCAATCGTCGGGGCCGGGTCTGGATAACTGCGGAGGAGCCGCCGAAAGCTGCTGCACAAGCGTATTGGTGCCGGGAGGAAGCTACTATCGGACATTTCAGAATTCTGGCAACGGGCCGACCGGGGAAGCCGATCCGGCGACGGTCAGTAGCTTCCACCTGGACAAGTACTTGGTCACGGTGGGTCGCTTTCGGCAGTTCGTCAGCGCATGGAACGGGGGCGCGGGCTACGTGCCGCCCCCCGGATCGGGCAAGCACACGCATTTGAACGGGGGAAGCGGCCTGATCAACGCCTCGGGCGTAGCCTACGAGCCGGGTTGGTCGGCGGCGGACGACGGCAACGTCACGCCGACCGACGCCGCACTGCAGTGCGAAGGGTCCCTCGTACCGGACCTCGCCGTCGGATCCCACTATTATACGTGGACCACTTCCGCTGGCACCGAGGACAATCTGCCGATTAACTGCGTCAACTGGTTCGAGGCTTACGCATTTTGCATTTGGGACGGCGGCTTTCTGCCGAGCGAAGCGGAATTTGAATACGCAGCGGTCGGAGGGTCCGCGCAGAGCGAATACCCATGGGGCTCGACCGGTCCAGGGACGATGAACGAGTACGCCATCTACATGTGTTATTTCCCAAACGGATCCGGGAGTTGCTCTGGCGTGGAAAACATTGCTTCGGTTGGGACGGCGGCGAAGGGAATGGGCATGTGGGGGCAGCTCGAGATCGACGCAGGGTGGCAACTTCGACACCGGGTATTCGAACTTTGCTCCAGCCCGGCATCCGAACAACCCGGCCGACAAAGGTGCCTATGCCTACGGGTTCCGGTGTGCAAGGCCTCCGTGAGCCAATCGGACGGGCTCTTCGGGCCGCCTGCTCGTTTCGAATCCAAGCCAAGAGACCGCTCGGCCAATTTTTCAGAGCGGGCGTGCATCATGACCTTTCTCCTACCCCCGTTTGACCCCATCATGTCGGTCCCATGACGGAGCGAGTCGATCCTTTTCGTGCCATACGTGACGAGCGACCCCACGATACGCCGTGGGGCTTCATGTCTTGGCCGCCGCGCGTGACCCGCCTGACCGGCCATGTTGTCGAACTCGACCCGTGCGTTCCGGAACGCGACGCCGGTCCCCTGTTTCAGGCTTTGAATTCGGATTCCGTCTGGCGTCACCTCCCTGGCCGCCCGAGGGACGCAGCGGAGTTTGCCGGGACCCTCGCGAAGCGTTTGGCCGAAGGGCGAATCATCTGGATCGTGCGTTTGCTCCGTCCGTATGCGGGGCTGGCCGCCGGGGCGGTCGTCGGAACCTCATCGTATCTCGACGCGTCCATTGATGATGCGCGACTGGAGGTCGGCGCGACGGCCTATACGCCCGCCGTCTGGTCGACGACGGTAAATCCCGATTCGAAGCTACAGCTTCTCGGGCACGCCTTCGAAAGCCTCGGAGCGGGCCGCGTGCAGTTGAAGACGGACGTCCGCAACGTTCGGTCGCAAGAGGCCATTGCGCGTCTCGGGGCCCGCTACGAGGGGACCTTGCGCAGGCATCAGCGAAGAGACGACGGGACGATCCGCGACTCCGTGCTTTTTTCGATCGTGGCCGAGGAATGGCCGGCCGTTCGCGACGGCCTCGTCGCCCGCGTGCGTTAGGTTGGGATTACGCCGAAGTCCGCCCTGCGAACGTTTGTGCTGGAGCGGGCAAGGGGAATCGTTCACGGCCGAACCGAACCTCCGCCCTGCGAACGAAACGACGGTGAGGACGACCGAGCGTCTCTTCTTGCCACCGGCCGTCGCGCCGGGGGAGCCACCATGCCGAAGTCGCCGGGGCCCGCCATTCGTGATGCCCCTCGGCGCGCGACCGCGGCCATCAACGTCTTCTGCCGCCGGCGGCCGGATTGACCGGTGGTGCGCCATGCTGAAGAACGACATTGGCCGGCAAGTACATGTCAATCACGAAGACGAGATCGGTGCGCGGCGGGATTTCCGGAGGCCGCCCGTTTTCGCCGAAGGCGAGCGACCACGGGACCACGACGCGACGCTGCTCGCCGGGGCGCATGCCGATCAACGCGCGCTCGAGGCCGCAAATCATCTTCGTACTTCCGAGGATGACCTCACTTGGAACACCGCCGTCATGGGTGTCGCGGAGAACGGCGCCGCTGGGCAAACTGGCGACATAGTGAACGCGAACACTCATGCCCGCGGTGACTGGCTGCCCGCTGCCCTCCGCGAGCACGTCGACGCGCGACGCGGGCTCGGTCGGGGTATCGGCTGCGCATCGCGGGCCGACAAACCATGTGTCGTCGCCGCGCGAGACGCTCGCGGTCGTTTGGCGGCCGGTCGGACCGGCGCCGCAGGAGAAACTGAGCGAAACGCCGAGAAGAACAATTCCAAAAAGGGGGGGGGTGCGTTGCATCGGGCCGCGAGCCTATCGCGCGCGCGAATTTGCTGCCGCGGTCCTTGAACACGAGCGCTCTTGCCCGGGGAAGACTCGGGGAACCGACGGGTCGAGCGGCGTAGCGGATGCGAGGCGTTCGCCGGGGTCGTCCCGATCGTGTTCGTCCTGCGCCTGTACCGCCGCAACGCGTCGAATTTTCTCCGTCGGAGGACTAGGCTTGCGGCCATGACAGCCTCTTTTCGGGCTGCGTTTCTGCTGGGCTGCGGCGCCGCGCTGGCTCCGTATGTCGCCTCCTGCAACGGGACGGGCTCTTCCGCTCCGACCGGGGTCGAGAGAGATGCCGGCGACGATGCTCCGTGCGACGGATGTGCTTTCGCTGGGCCTTCCGAGGCGGCCGACGAGGCGGCCGACGAGACCGCCGATGCGACGGCCGGCGCAAGCGGCTGTCCGCCGGACGTGCCGTGCGGCTGCACCTGCCCAACCGGCGACGACGGAGGCGTCTGCGTCTGCCCGGAGCTATCGATGCCTGCTTGTCCGTCCAACATTGCCACCTACGCTTCCTGCAGCCGAAGCGGAAGCTGCTTCGGGTGCGCCGAGGGGTTTGGCTTCAGTTGTGGCTGCGACCTCGCCGGGACTTCCGCCGACGCCGGCCCCCAATGGATATGCATCGGCACGGAGTACGCCTGCACCGGGGGTCGCGTCGCGGGCGCCAGCGCTGCGCTCGATGGCCGGGCGCCGGCTGGTGGCGACGCCGGCTTGGTCTGTGGCTTCTCCTGCACCAACGTCAATCCCGTGGCCGACACATGCGGTCCCATCGACGGCGTTTGCCTGTCTTATCTATCGTGCTGGCCGGGCACCGACGGAGGCTTGACGACGTCCTTTGGCGCATGTTCGGCTCCCTGTCAGCCGACGGGCAACGGCGGTTTCTATTGTCCCAATTTTTGAAGGGCAAGGGCTCGCCGCAACCATCCGATTCCCTTCTGTCGGCGCGCTCGCCGGCATCGTGGCGCGCATTCGCCGCGTCTTCGACCTTGGTGCGCGTGTTCTCGGTTCTCGTGTTCTCGGGTTCTCGGGTTCTCGGGTTCTCGGGTTCTCGGGTTCTCGGGTTCTCGGGTTGGCTGTTCTCGCTGTTCTGGCCGGCGCGGCGGCGGAGACCGCACACTCCGCCACATTGGCTACGCCGCCCGTGGGCAACTCCAGTCGGTCCCGGCGATTTGGCGCGCGCCATGGCACGGTCACTGCGGGCGAGGGCCCTTACCTTTCAGTCGCAATCGACCGAATCAGCGTAAGACGTCCGGGCGTCGCGTGCTCTCCGCCTCCGCGATCGCTGCACCATTCGATTCCTGCCACATCGAACAGCCCTTCGAAGCCCTTGCCCCCACGCCTCACGCGTCATTCATTCAAGGATTCGGGACATCATGACTGACCGAGCGAGTGAACACGACCGCCGTCTCATCGATCGTCGCGGCGTGGTCAATGCCATCGCGGGCCTGGGAGCGACCGCTCTCGCCGCGTGCGGTAGAGCGACGGCTGCGGTCAAGGCCGACGAGCCAAGCCCATCCGGCGCCGTCGTCCGGTGGAAAGCCCAAGGATCCGACGGCCCGGCCGCGTCCTGCTACGAGCCGTTCGTCAAGTTCTGTTCGAACGTCTCCGAACTATCCGAGGGAAAGTTCGTCATCGAGCCCCACGGCCCGGGGGAGATCGTGGCAGTGCGCGAAATGTTCGACGCGGTCAAGCGCGGCAAGCTCGACCTCGCCGTCACCTTTCCAGGGTTCGTGGAGGAGTTCGTTCCGGGCACGAATTTCCTCACCTCCTATCCCTTGGGACTCGACCGGCCCGATCAGTGGGAGACATGGTACTACGAGCTCGGAGGTTTGGATCTCGCTCGCAAGATGTTCGAGCCGCATGGCCTTTTCTTCTTGGCGCCCATTCAGCATGACCTAAACCTCATTCATTCGCGGATTCCCATCCGTTCGTTCGATGATTTCAAAGGCATCAAGATACGAATGCCTGGCGGACTCATCGGCGAAGTGTTCGAAGCGGTGGGCGCAAAGACCGCATTTCTCACGGGCGATCAAGTCTACCCGACGCTTCAGGGCGGCGCGATCGACGCGGCCGACTTCGCGGGGCCCGCAACGAACTTCAATCTCGGCTTCGCCAACGTCGCCAAGTACATCATACTCGGGCCGCCGGCCACGCCTTGTATCCACCAGCCCGTCGACCTGCACTGCGCGTTCGTGAGCTCTCAGCGGTGGGACGCACTACCGAAGCACCTGCAGCGGGTGCTCGAGTATGCGGTGCGGCGCTATTCGTGGGACGATTACGCGTACGTGCAGCGGCAAAACATTTTGGCATGGGAGAAGTATCGCCAAAAGGGCGTCGAGATCTTGCGATTGTCGAACGAGGATGTCGACAAGCTGCGGCGTGTGGCGATTCCCCTCTGGTTCAAATGGGCACGAAAGGACCCGCTCGCACGCGAGGCCTTTGCCAGTCAGCTTGCCTACATGAAAAATCCGTCGGTCGGCTACCTCACGGACGAAATGCTCGTCGACGGGAACGGAGACCGGCTCGCGCTGTGAAAGGCGAACGATGTCCCCGACCGATCGAGGGAAGGTCGCGGTATTCATGAAGGGCCCGCGGCGTTCGTCGCATACGGGATGACGCCGGGCGCCGGGCCCCGGGCACGTAGCCGGGAGATCGTCGGCCGCCCACGCTTGGAGCACCCGCGCGAGCTCGGTGCCGGCGGCGGCCTTCTCGCGCGCCGGGCGGCATTTCGGCCATCGCCGTTTCGGGCGGACTGCGCTTGCGTCCGACCGGCCTTCTCGCGCGCCGGGCGGCATTTCGGCCATCGCCGTTCGGGCGGACTGCGCTTGCGTCCGACGCTTCGGCCATGTGCTTTCCGGCAGACGGCGGCACGCCCGCCACCACCACCGCTTCCGATCGTCGAGATCCCCGGAGATCAAAGGGTCAAGCGGTTTCCCTTCCCGTCGACGAGCATCTCATCGGTGATGTAAGCCACCGACGTATTTTTCATAAAGGCAAGCTGGCTCGTGAACGCCTCCGCAGCAAAGGGGTCCTTTCGGGCCCATTTGAACCAGAGGGGAATCGCCACACGCCGCAGCTTCTCCACGTCCGCCGTGGAGAGTCGCAATACCTCGACTCCCTTTTCACGGTACTTTTCCCACGCGGCGATGTTTTGCTTCTGCACGTAGGCATAATCGTCCCACGAAAACCGCCGCACCGCGTATTCGAGCACCTGCTGCAAGTGCCTGGGAAGCGCCTTCCACTGCTCGAGACAAACGAGTGCGCAGTGAAGGTCGACCGGCTGGTGGATGCACGGCGTCGACCGCGGCCCGAGGACGATGTACTTCGCCACGTTGGCAAAACCCATGTTGAAGTTCGTGGCCGGCCCTGCGAAATCGGCCGCGTCGATCGTGCCGTTCTCGAGCGTCCGGTACACTTGGTCCCCCGTCAGCAACACGGTCTTGGCGCCGACGGCGTCGAACACATCTGCGATGAGCCCTCCGGGCATGCGCAGTCTGACGCCTTTGAAGTCGTCGAACGAGCGGATCGGAACCCGCGAATGAATGAGATTCAGATCGTGCTGGATGGGAGCCAGAAAGTAAACGCCATGCGGCTCGAACATGCGCCGCGCCAGATCGAGCCCGCCCATTTCGTAGTACCAGGTCTCCCACTGGTCCGGCCGGTCGAGGCCCAGCGGGTAAGACGTCAAGAAGCTCGTGCCGGCGCTGAAATCGACGAAACCCGGAAAGGTCACGGCGAGGTCCAGTTTGCCGATCTTGACGGCCTCGAACATGTCCTTCACCGACACGATCTCTCCGGGTCCGTGTGGTTCGATGACGAATCGGCCCTCGGATAGCTCCGAGACGTTGGCGCAAAATTTCACGAAGGGCTCATAGTCCGATGCCAGGGTCGGATGGTCCGATTGGGCCCGCCACTTGACGACATCGGTTGGGGCCGCCTTGCCTGCATTCGTCTCGGCATTCGGCTTGGAGCAGGCCTCGAGCGCACTCGCCCCGATGCCGGCCACGGCCGCGCCGACGATACCGCGTCGATCGATTGATAGCGATTCCGCCCTTCGAACCGGACTCCTCATATTCCTTCCGTTGCCTCTCTCGCCCCGCCGACTGGATTGTTCATCAGGTTGACTTGCTTTTTGGCATTGCAGAGCCGCGTTCGTCAGTCGTCCAGGCTCAGCCTCTTTCCTTCTGCGTCGACGAATTTGCCGTCGTCGACGTAGTCCACCGCCGGCGACTTCATGTACGCGAGCTGCGACGCGAAGGCTTCTCGCGCGAGAGGGGACATCTTGGCCCATTTGAACCAAACGGGAATGGCCACCGCGCGGAACTTTGCGACGTCCGCATCCGACAAGCGAATGATTTCGACGCCCCGTGCGGCGTATTGGTCCCAGCTCAACGTGTTGGCCTTTTGAATCGCAGTATAATGATCCCACGAGTAACCGCGGACCGCATACTCGACGACACTTTGCAAATGGCTCGACAGTGACCGCCACTTTTTCATATTGGCGAGAACGCAAAGAATGTCGCAAGGCTGGTGTATGGACGGCGTCGCGGGCGGGCCGAGGATGATGTATTTCGCGACCCGACCGAAACCGAGCTCGAGGTTCACGGCCGGACCCACGAAATCGGCTGCCTCGATCGAACCGTTGGCGAGCGCCGTGTAGATTTGATCGGGCGAAATGCTGATCGTCCGGGCGCCCGCCGTCGCGAACACGTCGGCGATGAGGCCGCCGGGCATTCGCAATTTCTTTCCACGAAAATCTTCGAAAGACCGAATGGGAACCGTGGAATGAATGATGTTCAAGTCGTGCTGTACGGGGCCGACGAAGCGAATGTTGTGCGGTTCGTGCATCTTGCGCGCGAGCTCGAGGCCGCCGAGCTCGTAAAACCACGTCTCCCATTGATCGGGTCGATCGAGGCCGAGCGGGTACGAGCTCAGAAAGGCGAACTCGGGGTGCTTGTCTGCGGGATAGAGGGGCGGGTAGCTCCCGCAATCGAGAAGCCCGGTCTTCAGCGCTTCGAACATGTCGTATGCGCCGACGATGGCCCCCGCCGGGTAGGCTTCGAAAACGAGCCGACCCTCGGACAGCTCGCCGACGCTCGTGCAGAAGCGCTTGAAGGCATGGAAGGTCGTGGTATTGCCACCGATGTGCGTTTGAACACGCCAGGTGACCGGATTGGAAGGCGGGCTCCGACGACCGCCCATCCTGTCGCCCCGAGCGCATCCCGCGCCGAGCAGGCCCACGGCCAGCGCGCTCCGCTCGAGAAAAGCGCGACGAGTACCGCCTCCTTGTTGCAGTGACCGAATTCCACGCGGTGACGCAACTCTTGCAGCCAATGTCGTACCCACTCACCTTTGGTCAGTGACGAACCCGTCACCCGCCTCGATTTATACACGGAATTCTCGGACCAGGGCAACGAGTCGCTCGGCGACGTCTTTGAGCGTCAGTACCGAATTTTCCGTCGCACTCAATCGACCAATCGTCTCTTCCATCATGTCGCTTTGTTGATTGATGGCCTCCGCAATACGAATGATTCCATCGTTTTGATGGCTCACGGCAACGCTGATCTCGCGGACCGTGGCCGAGTTCTCGCGCACGATGCTCGAGAGGTCGGCCAGATGTTCGCCCGATGCCCTCACCTGCGTGAGGCCGGCGTCGATGCGCTGCGTCCCTGCCTCGGTGATGACGATGGCCTGGCGGGTTGCACTGTTTGTGTCGTCGAGAAGCTCGCGGACCCGCTTGGTCGCCTGGATCGACTGGTCGGCGAGACTGCGAATCTCCCTCGCGACGACGCCGAACCCTTTGCCGTGCTCGCCGGACCGCACGGCTTCGATCGCCGCATTCAGGGCCAGCAGGTTGGACTGGTCGGCCAGGTCCTTCACCGTCCCGGCAATGTTTCCAACCTGCACGGTGCGGCTGCTCAATCCGGTGATGCGCAAGGCGATCTCGTGCACTTGCCCGCGGATGTCCGTCAGCGCCTCGAGACTGTGCTTGACGGCGGTCTCGCCGGTTCGTCCGAGATCCTCGCCGCGGGCGGCGTGTCTCAAGACGGCATCGGTCCTCTGCGCCGCGAGACGCGAGGCGTTACCGATTTCTTGTGCCGCGCGCCGCGTTTCGCGAAGGGCTTCGGCCTGGGATCGTGCCGTTCGTCCCTGTGCGCGCGACGACTGCTGGAGGCTATTGACGAGTTCCTCGAGAAGCTTCGTGGATTCCCAAATCGCCTTGGAGATCTCTCGAAGCCGGCTCACCATGAGCCCGAACGTATTGGCGAGATCACCGATCTCGTCGTTCGCTCGTGCGCGGATGCCTTGGGTGAGGTCCCCCTCGGCGAGGATGGCCGAAGTCACGCGAGTCAGCTCTCGAACCGGCCTGATGACGGTCCAGGCGGCGACGAAGAGGGAGGCCACGATGCCGAACGCCGCAACGATCAGGCCCACGCTGATCATCTTGAGCTCGAGCGATTGGACCTCGCTATCGATTTGCTCGAGGTCCATTCCGACGTGGACGCTGCCGGCGCGCCCCCGCCCCCACCGAACGTCGACATCGATGATTCGCACGGCCAGGGCGACGTCGATCGCACGAAACGGCGATGCGCCCACGCGCATCTCGATCCGTTTCTTTTGCATGCGCTTGGTGTCGGGCAAGAGCGAGTCCCCCTCGTAGCGAGACCTCTCGACGAGCCCGGGCGGAGGCCCTTCGGGGAAGCTCGAAGCCAGAATTCGGCCAATGCCGTCTTCGACGAAAATGTACTTCACGCCGCGTAGCGATTGGCTCTCGAGAACGGCGTTGGAAAGAAGAAGGGGGTCGCCCCCAATGCTCCTCTCGGCCGTCGCCGACAATCCTGCTGCGACCGCCTCGCCACGTGCTTCGAAGTCGGAGACCAGCGACTGGTCGAGCTCGCGCGTCGCGATGAACGACATTGCGAACCCCGCGAGCGTGAAGAAGACGGCGAACGAGGCGAGGAGCTTCGCCGCGAGCCCGAGCCGCATCGTCGGTTTGCGCCGTGGCGCTGACCGCGGCGGGCGGTCCCTCGAACGCGTCCCGGCTTTGTCTGCCATCGCCATGGTCACGCGCCGAAGTGCTCCACGATGGCGACGAGTGACCGCGATGCGTTGGCGATGGTCTTCACGGCATCGTCGGTCGCCTCGAGTCTCGTCATCGTGTCGCGCATGAGCGTGCTCTGGTCGGTAAGAGCCCCCAGAATTTGGGCGATCGCGCCGTTTTGCTGGCCGACCGCCGAGTTGATCTGCCGCACCGCCTGGGAGTTGTCTTTGACGATGTTCGAAAGCTGCGACAGCTGTTCGCCGGACGTCTTCACCTGCTCGAGCCCGGCGTCGATCCGTTGAGAACCCTTCTCGGTGATCGCCACCGCTCCGCGAATCGCCTCGCTGATGTCGTCGAGCATCTCGCGAACCTGCTGCGTCGCGTGGATCGACTGGTCCGCCAAACTTCTTATTTCTCGGGCCACGACGCCGAAGCCTTTTCCATGTTCTCCCGAGCGCACCGCTTCGATTGCGGCATTCAGGGCCAGCATGTTGGACTGGTCGGCGAGGTCCTTCACGGTCTGCGTCACCTGGCCGATCCGGATGGCGCGCTCGCCGAGGCTGGTGATGCGCTGGGCAATCTCTTGGACCTGCACTCGGATGTCGCGCAAAGCGGCCAGGCTTTGCCCGACGGCGACCTCCCCGGTGCGGCTGATCGATTCGGCGCGCTCGGCGTATTCGAGCACGGTCTGCGCCTTCTGGGCCGCGACCACCGATGTCTGGCGAATTTCTTCGGCCGTGACCTGCGTTTCCTGGAGCGCCACCGCCTGTCGCTCGACGGTCCGACTTTGCTCGTGCGTCGATGCGCTGAGCTTCGCCACCGAATCGGCGAGGCGCTGAGTCGAGTCGCGCATGCCCTGCGGGATGGATCGCAGCGGCTCGACCATCGCGGACAGCGCCCCGGCGAGCTCACCGAGCTCGTCGCGCGAACGGAACGTGACCTTCTGGCTGAGATCGCCGCCGTGAGCGATCTCGACGGTCACCCGCGTCAGCTCTCGAATCGGGCGGATCACGACGAACCGGACGACGATGGCGCAAAGGAACGCAGCCCCGACGATCGCGCCGCCTGCCCAGGCGCCCAAGGTCGCGCGAAAATGTTGAATCTCGCCGTCGATCAGATCTTGCGGGATGGACTCATGCGCGAGACTCTCTTCGAGAAGGCCCGCAGCCCGCAGCCCGATCGTCGCTGCCAAAAGGCCCAGGGCCAAGAGCACGGCAGCCATTAGTTTGGGCTCGAGCCCAAACCACCGCAGGCTCGGCGCCGTTGTCCCACTCGGCTGCATGTTGGTTCCCTTCACTGAGGTGATTCGTTTGTCGGCCATGTCACACGAAAGCCTCGCGGCCCGTGCGTGACATGGTGGCCGGGTCCCGCACTCCGGTGATCCAGTCCGGCCGCATAATGAGAACGAGTGTTCCGCCCGCGAGGCTCGAGGCTCCCTGGTAGAGAGGCACATGGGCCACCTCGATGGGCAGTGGGCGAATCGCGAGATTCATGTCCCCGACGACGTCGTTGACCCATAGTGCGACGCGCCGCCCTTTCGAGTGAACGATGAGCAGCCGGCCGCCCGTGACCGGGCGAAGGGGGCGGAGCCCGAGGGCGGCGCCCAGGTCGACGACGAGCAGCAGCTCGTCCTGATGTTTCAGCCGAGTCTCGCCTCGGCCAATCGTCAAATGGGACGGGCTGGCGGCCACGACGCTCTCCACCGAAGCCATCGGAAGACCGAAGTCGCGGTCCTCGACGCGGACGATGAGGATGGGCGAACTGCCGAGTCCCGCGGGAAATGTCAAAAGGATGCGCGTGCCCTGGCCATAGGTCGTCTGCAGTTCGATCTGCCCATGCAGCTGCTCGATGCCCTTCTTGACGGCGTCCATCCCGATGCCGCGCCCCGAAGTGGCCGTCACCTCCGGCGCCGTCGACACCGCAGGGAGGAAAACGAGCTCGTGCACCTTTTCCGGCGGCATGCGCGCGAGCTCGGCCTCCGTGGCGATCTTTCGTTCGATCGCCGCTCGTTTGATGGCCTCGAGCTTCAGCCCGGCCCCATCGTCGCTCACCTCGATGAAGACGACGTTGCCTTGCTGTTCGACGCGGATGACGATGGCGCCCTCTTCGTGCTTTCCCCGGTCCCGACGCTCTGCGGGCGCCTCGATCCCGTGCACGACGGCGTTACGAATCAGGTGTACGATTGGACCTTTGAGCGCCTCGAGCACCCGCCGATCGAGACAAGTCTCGCCGCCGACGAAAGAGAGTCTGGCTTCCTTGCCCGTGCTCCGGCACAGATCCCGCACGGCCCGATGAAGGGGCTCGAAAATGACACGGATGGGCTGGGTGCTGATGTCCTTCACCCCCTGCTCGAGGACGTCGACCAGGTCGGCGACGTCCTGGGCGTCGGCGGCGAGGGCCGCATCGACGCCCGCGAGGATTTCATCGGCTTCGCGCGCGTCGTGAGCTCGCGACAGCGGACCCAGCGCGGAACGAGCCCTGGCGAGTGCGTGACGCCGCTCGTCGACGCGGAGGCGGAGAAAGCG
Organism: Polyangiaceae bacterium; assembly: GCA_050013115.1. Classification (GTDB taxonomy): domain Bacteria; phylum Myxococcota_A; class Polyangia; order Polyangiales; family Polyangiaceae; genus Palsa-1150. The sequence continues at coordinate 75,745 of JBEKFX010000022.1, read as the reverse complement.
CAGTCGCTCGACCTCCCGTGTGAGGGCGATCACATGCTCGGGCGCGACGCGCCACGCCTGTTGGCCCCTCGCGATGGCCGAGGGCTCCGGCTGCTCCGGCGTCGGGTCGAGCCCGGCGATGGCTTCGTCCGCAACATCGACTGACGGCTGTTCGCCTGCGGGACGAAGAGCGGCGAGGACGTCCTCGACGCTGTCGAGCTCTGCAGCTCGCCCGTCGGCGTGTGCACGCAGCCGGTCCATGAAGGCGTCGAGCCCCCGCAGGAGCGCGTCGGCGTCCCGAGATGGAATGGGCTCTTTCGCCGCTTGATGCGCGAGAAGGGCGTCCTCCAAGCGATGCGCAAGACGTTCGAGATCCTCGAGCCCGAGCGTTCCAGCCCCGCCCTTCAGTGTGTGCAAGCTTCGCGCGACGTTCTCGTAACGGGCCACGAGGTCTTTTCCGCCTCGCTCGATCGCCAGCAGGTCCCGCGTCACCGACTCGCAAAGGTCGCTCGCCTCGCCCACGAATCCCTCGATGAGGCGCCTGATCGCGTCCGGATTAGGCATCCTCGCCGTCCATCCAGTTTTGCCTGTCGAGCAGGCGGGGCAGGTCGATGACGTTTACAGCGCCGCGGCCCGGCACGGCGACGCACGAGAGGACACCCGCAGCCTGATCGCGCGCGCGCTGGCGCGGGACCGCGAGCGCGGCCGCGACGGGAACCTGGGCACAGTCGAGGCCCACGGTGCGGCCGCCGCCGGCGTCGACGACGAGCAGGATGGTGGGGGGGACGTCCCAACCGCTCCCGAGCAGCGCGGCCGTGCTCAGGGCTGCGATGACTTCGCCCTGGAACTGGAGCACGCCGATGACGACGGGCGACGAACGGGGAACCGGCGTGACCGTGCGGAGCGGGATTGCCGCGCGCAAGATGGGCAGGGCAATCGCGTACTCCTCCCCCCCCAACGCGAAGACGGCAAACCATGGCGCATCGTCTTCGCCGTCGGCTTCGAGCGCCGGTCGTCGGATGCGGTCGGATCGCCGGACCAAGAGGTCGCGGATTTCGCTCGAAAGCGACGAGAACTCGGGGCGCGCGTCGATCATGGGGCGCCTCTTGCGTCGTCGGCCGGCGAGGACAGCCGAGGCGTCAGTCCCTCGAACAGTTGGAAGACGAGTTCTGCCGACAGAAAGGCGTCGGGTGGGACGACCGGGATCGGCCCGCGCTGAGTCTTGACGATGGCCAGAAGCACTCTGGTGAGAGGGGTGTGATCGGACCCGCCGATGTCGGCACGCCGCAGAACGTCGGCCGCCGCGAACGCTTCGGGTGCCCGAATCCGATCAACGGCCAAGGCGATCAGGCGTTCGTCGATCCCGGCGACGACAAGTTTGCGTTCGTGCAGCGGCTCGGCGTAGGGCACCGCGAGCCGAAGAGCGAGATCGAGCACGAGGACCGGGGTCCCGTGGTAATCGATCATCTGGGAGAGATAGTCGGGCCCCATCGGGACGGGCTGCGTCATTGGTTGAGGGAGGACTTCACGAACGGGTTCGAGCGGAATGCCGATCTCGAGGGGTCCGATCCCGAGAAAGAGGACTGCGAGCTCGTCGCCGCGCGCACGCAGTCGCTCCTCTTCGAGCACCCGCGCTACGACGGTCTGGAGCTCGGCCGCGCGAATCGGCTTGGGTAGAAACGCGCGAGCGCCGCGACCCCTGCTCGCCTCTCCCCTCGCTCTTTCGGACGAGACGATGATCACCGGAATCCGGCAGAGGGCAGGGTCGGTCTGCATGCGAGCGAGGAGCTCGTCGCCCGTCATGTCGGGCATCGAAAGGTCGAGGAGCACGGCGGCCGGCCGAATCTCGCGCAACCTGTCCAGGGCTTCACGGCCGTTGGTTGCGGTGCTGAGGGTATAATGGGACGAAAGCGCGGCCGCCTGATAAGCGAGGATGGCCTCGCTGTCGTCGACGAGAAGCAGATGCGGGAGGCTCACGCGATCACCTCGGGAGAAGGCGGTCCACGACCTCGCTTGCGCGCTTGCTGTCCAGAGGCTTTTGGAGAAATGCGTTGGCGCCCGCCGCGATGGCGAGCGATTGATATTCAGAACTCTTCTCGCCCGTGACCATGACGAGAGGGACGCGCTTCAGCGCCGCCAAATCGCTCGATCGCACATGGCGGACGAAGCCCAGGCCGTCCATTTTCGGCATTTTGAGGTCGACGATGACGAGGTGCACCGGGACGAGCCGCAAGAGCCGGAGGCCCCGCTCGGCATCTTCGGCCTCGAGAAATTCGAATTGCCGTCCCATGAGATAGACTTTGAGCACTTCACGCATCGTCTTGCTGTCATCGACGAGCAGGATCGTCTGTGGCATCACGCATGGCCCCCATTTTATTGCACAAGGGAAACATCATAATAGTGAATGCCCGGGCGACGCGCGCCTCCTTTTTTTGGCCGCGTCCAGAGATCGGCGCAAGCCCCCGCGGGGGCGCGTCGCGGCCGACCACGAACGGCCGGCGGGCCCCGGCCGCGCTGGATCCCGAGAAAGACGAGGTCGGGCAAGCAACCACCCTCTCTTTTTTCCGTTTCGCGCGCGGGCCGGCGCGCGGGGGCCCACGTTTCAGCTTCGACTTCCGGACGGAGACGAAGGGCTCGTCGGCGGCTTCTCTCGCCCGGCTTCGCAGGCTCGCGCGACGACGCGATTGCGGCCACCGCGCTTGGCCTCGTAGAGCGCCGCGTCGGCTGCCGAGATCAATTGCGCCGGGGATTCCGCGTTGAGCTCCGGAAAGCCTGCGACCCCGAAGCTGCCCGTGACCGCGAGCTCGCGCCCCTCGTGTACGATGCGCATGACTGCAATCGCCTCGCGGAGCCGCTCCGCCAGCCGGCCCGCGTCTTTGACGGCGACGCCCCGACAAATCACGGCGAATTCCTCCCCGCCGTAGCGCGCAAAAATGTCCTCCTTGCGCAGCATGTCGAGAGCTACGTTCGTCAGCTGGATGAGGACCGCGTCGCCCGCCGGGTGACCAAACGTGTCGTTTATTTTCTTGAAATGATCGATATCCAGCATGATGACAGATAGCGGGGCGCCATGGCGCCTTGCATAAGCGAGCTCCTTGTCCACCCGCTCGAGCATGTAGTTCTTGTTGTAAGCCTTCGTCAGTCCGTCACGCAGCGAAGCATCGAACATTCGCCGTTGGAACGTCTCGTCGAGGTCGTCGCTGTAGGTGAACTTCAGAATGGTGATCGACCCGAGCGTGATCTTGTCGCCATCCGCCAGCGGCCGTGAGGCGACGCGATCGCCGTTGACGAACGTGCCGTTTGCGCTGCCGAGGTCCTCGATGTGCACCTCGCTTCCGATGCAGACAAGACGCGCATGACGTCGGGAGACGCCGTCGTCGTCGAGTCGCACGGTGGCGTCGCGCGCCCGGCCGATGAGCACCTCCGGCTGCCGGAGCGCGAACATCTCGCCCACACTCCCGCCGCCGATGACGACCAAGAAGGGCCGATCGCGGCGCATGACCCGAAAGGAGGCGTCGGGCGACAGGCGGATTTTCGTGCTCTCGCCGTCGTGGCCGCCCGAAATGCCCAGGTTAGGGACCTTGGGTCTACGCTTGTCGGACGGTCTTTCGTCCATGAAAATGTCCCTCCTTGGCCCGTGTCCTCGAAAGAGCGCGTGGACGGCTGTCCAGATTGCGGCTCGAAGTCACCGAGAGTTGCGTCCCCGATGCGGTTGATCGTCTCGAACGGCAGATGGCGCGATGGCTTGAGCCACCGCGCCGTACGGCGGGTCATGGCATTCGAGGTCGAGGTCGCCGGTGTGTGTGTCGACTCAAATGTGGGCCCGGCTCGCAATCCGGCTTGCGGCGAGGACCGACCGAGCGCGAGCGGCTCGCCAGGCGGTTTGCTCCTCGGTCCGGGCGAGTGCATGCCGGCTGCATCGCCGGCGTCGAATGACACGCAGCCGGAGGGAGCGGCGAGCATCGATGTCCTGATGGCTGCCCTCGACAAAATGCTGTCGCCGGAGCCGGACGGGGACGACGGTCCCATGGACGGCGGTCGCGCGGGCGCTGGCTCGTAGCGAAGACCACACCGTTGCGTGTCAGCGAACCCCGGGTCGCGTCGACGCGGTCATCGGTCGGCGGGCACCGCGACCAGCTCGTCGATCTGCGGCTGCAGGGTGATCTCGATGCGCCGATTGCGCGCGCGACCCGCTGCCTCGTCGTTCGATGCGACCGGATCGAACTCTCCGTAACCAGCCGCCGACAGCGCCTCCGGTATCATCTTTTGCCCGATGAGAAAGTGGACCACTTCGAGCGCCCGCCCCGCTGAAAGCTCCCAATTGGACGGAAAGCGCGCGTTGTCGATGGGGACGTTGTCGGTGTTGCCGGCAACCTGGAAGCGTCGGTCCGACATCGTGCGCAAGACCGAGGCGACCTCACGAAGAGCAGCCTGACCGGCGCCTTTGATCTCGACCCGTCCCGTGTCGAAGAGGACGTCGTTCGAGAGTTGCAAGACCATCCGTCCATTTCGCAAGCCGACACGGAGTTCGCCAGCGTCGATCATCTTCTGGAATTTCGCGACGAGCTGTCGAAAAAGGGCGAGGCGCGCCTCGGCCGCCGCCTGCGCTTTGCGCAGCTCTTCGAGTCGGGCCTTGGCCTCGGTCAAAGCGCCTGCAAGGGTTCCCTTCTCGGCCAGGAGGTGATCGGCATTCTTTCCGAGGCGACCCAGCTCTTCGCGAAGCTGGGCATCCTCCGCGGTCTGCCCATCGAGCTTGGCCTGCAGTTCGCCATCCTTTGCGAGAGCGTCCGCCAGCCGCTTGTCTCGATCGTGCAGAGAGGCTTCGGCATCCGTGATTCCCGCGCGAAGCTTGGCGAGCTCGGCGTCATCGGCTTGAAGACGCAATTGCGAGCCATGAAGGTCGGCCTCGAGATGCTGGGTGTCCTGCGCCAGCTTGTCGTACTGGCCTTGAGAAACGCAGGCGCTCGCCGTTGCGGTGATGAGGAGGGCCCCGCAGGACTGACGCGCGCTGAAAGACAGGGAAAAGACCATGGCCATCGCGTTCTTCAGGAAAGGTGCCATGCGCAAATCGCCCGAAAGCGGCTCTTTCGCCAGGAAGCGATTGCGTGCGGGCGCAACGCGTGCGTCGAACAGCGACCGTTCGAGCGCGGTCGAGGACATCTCTCCGGCGCCACCGTCCCCGCTTCACCGCCGGCGAGCCGCCGCGCCCGCCGCCCGGACGAGCGCCGTTCGTTGCGCGGAGGGTCAGGCACGCCCGCGCAGAGCGCGGCCGTGCCTGGGGAAACGCGGGTCAGCCGCGAGGAGCGTCGCGCGACGTGCCGGTCCACGCCATCCATCGACCCCGAGGCCACGCCGCCACACGCGCACGGTGCGAGGGTGCCGCGCGATCACCGGGCGGCCGAATGCACTGCGTGGCTTTTCATCGCGCGCCTTCAAGTCGACTGGCGCAAAAGTTGCGATTTGCCCGACAATGACCGCAAAGTCCGTGTTTCGGTGCATGAGTGCGGCAGCGTTCGCAACGCTGCCGTTTCTGGCCTGCGCGAGCTCGAGCAACTCCGCCCCGGGGGTGACGAACGCGCAGGGCAACGGGCGCTGCTTGGACCGCGACGCAAACTGCGTGGCCAACAGCGACTGCTGCACCCTGTGGTGCGTCAACGGCGTGTGTGCGCGCAAGCAACCTTGACGCGGCGGCGGCCGAACGCGATATCCGGCGGGCACTCCCTGGTGCGCCAATGGCGTGTGTGCGCGCAAGCAACCTTGACGCGGCGGCGGCCGAACGCGATATCCGGCGGGGCCGGTGCTGTGAGCGGCGCGACCAAGATGCGGGACGAAGGCGGCGAACGCGCTAGCCTGATCCGATATGCTTGGTGGACGTCGTTTTCGCTTCTACGCGCGCTGCAATCTTATTCTTCTATCGTCCGCGCTGGCTGTCCTCGGCGCCGGTTGTGCGGGCGGTTCGGCCTCGAAACCGCAGTCTGCTGCGGCCGATGACGGTGCGAAGCCCGATGGGGGGACGCCCGGCCTCGGCTCGGACGACGCCGGTCAAGGTGTTCCGAGCAGCGGAGCCGGCGAGGCGTCGAGCGAATCGGTGGGCGACGAGAACGCCGGGGTGGCTGAGGCAACGGCGCCTGAGGGGCCGACGGGCGACGGGGCCGGCGCCTTTCCATCGGAGGCCTCGGCCGCCGAACCCGACGCTGCTGGAGACGATGGCGCCGCTCCGGCACCGGCGGACCCGATGGCCGCTCTTGGCCAGTGCACCGGACCCTCGGGGGCATCCTGGACCGACTCGCTCGCCGCCTACGCCAAATGGAAGACCGATCTCTTGACGTCGAACGGTGCACGCGGCTTTCTTCGCGTCCTCCGGCCGAATTCGCCCAACGAGATCGATACCTCGAACTCCGAAGGGACCGCCTACGGGATGATCTTGGCCGTGGCGATGAACGACCAACCGACGTTCGACGCACTATGGAACTACGAGCAGCTCTTTCTCGACGCAAATGGCCTGATGAACTGGGAGATCGATCCGACCGGCAGCGGCCCGACCTCCGAAGGAACCGGAGCGGCTACGGACGCAGACGAGGACATGGCCTTTGCGCTGCTGTGGGCGGACCACCGTTGGGGGGGCCAGGGAACGCTGGGCGCAGCGTATCACGCTCTCGCCGTTCAACAGATCGACAACATTTGGCAGTACGAGGTCGACGCCTCTCGGGCAGACGCCCTTGCGCCGGGCGATCAGTTCGGCGGTGCCAGCATCATCAATATCTCGTATTTTGCACCGGCCTATTATCGCTTGTTCGGCCAGGCGACCGGTAAGTCATCCGACTGGAACGCAGTGGTCGAAACTTCCTACACGATACTGGCGGCCACGCTGAACGCGACGAACATGAACGCCACGAACGGGCTCGTGCCCGCGTGGTCCACCCCGGCCGGTGTACCTCAGGCTCCGAATGCGAGCCTACCGACCAACGATCAACTCGACTCCTGCCGAACGCCGTTTCGAATGGGTCAGGACCTATGCTGGTACGGCGAGCCACGAGCCAAGGCCTACCTCGCCAAGATCAGCGCATTTTACCAGCAGATCGGCGCGTCCAACATCGTCAACGGATACGACCTCAATGGGACGCCCGCGCCCACGAACCCCACCGTCCACCAATCGGCTGCGTTCGTCGGTCCCGCCGGGGTCGGTGCGATGAGCGATCCGATGTTCGCGATGCTCCGCGACCAGGCCTATGCGGGTGTCGCGACGCTGAACGAGCTCGACGGGAGCACCTACTACACCGAATCGTGGACCGCCCTTTCACTGGTCATGATGACCGGCGGATATTGGAACCCTGCCTTGCCGTGACACGTGCGGGGCGCCGGTCCCCACCCAAGATGGCGCGGACGTGGCCGGCCACCAAACGCTCGATGATGGCGGCGACCTGGGTCCCGGTCACCGTCTTTTGCCGCAGTAGAGCCGCTGCGACGGCGCGGATCTCGCCCCACATGTCGGACACGATCCGACTCGTGCGAATCCGTTGAAGTTTCATCCAGGCGTCGACCTCTTCCTGCGACCCCGCATGGTTCGTCAAGAGCTCGACCGCCCGGTCGTAGTCGCATCGTGCGGCAGCGTGGTCGTATCGACCGCGGAATTTTTTTTCGCTCTCCGATCCGGCGAGAAGGACGAGCACGCGGTTTTCCACTGCGCGTGGGGACAGGCCGCCCTGGGCCGATGCCGTGAAGAGCGCGGGGCCGCGGTCATGCAGGACTTCGCCGAGTGCATCGCCCGACGGAACGATCGTCACGCGGCGGACCTTGATTCGCTGGCGCCACGCAACGACCGCGTGGCCGGCCTCGTGGACTGCGGTGAGCTCCTCTTCATCGAAGGCGCCGCGCGCTACGGCCGCGCGCGTGGCGGGGGCGACCGCAGCACGTCTCGGCTTCATCCGCGAATCGCGTTGAGAGGGGACGTGCGCGCTGCCCTCACCGCAGGAAAGAGCCCGCCGAGAAGACCCATCGCGCCGGCGAACACGATTGCGACGAGCAGCTCGTGCGCCGTCGGGTCGAACGAAAAAACGATTTCCGACCAGCTCGCAAAATTGACCATCGAAAATCGAACAAACCCCATCGCCAGCGAGGCCGCCGCGCCGACGATTCCGCCGACGAGCGCGAGAAGGACCGACTCGAGCAAAAACGAAAAAAGAACGCTCGATCGCGAAAAGCCCAGAGCTCGCAGCGTGCCGATTTCCCGCTGGCGGTTCGCGACGGCCGCGTACATCGTGATCATCGCTCCGATCATCGCCCCGACCGCGAAGAAGACGGCGACGGCCGCCCCCAGGCCGCCGATGAACGCCGAAACACCCTCGGACTGCTTCTCGTAGAAGGCCGGCTCGCGGAGGGCTTGCAACCCGAGGCGCTTGTCGTTTTCCACCGTGGCGCGAAACACGTCGAACTTCGCGGGAGACTCGAGTCGGACGCGTATGCTCGAGACGACGCCCTCGCGGTGGTAGGCCTGCCGCAAAAGTTCGCGATCCACCCAAACCTCGGACTCGTAGGCGGAACCGGCCGCCTCGAAGATCCCGACGACCTTGACCGGTCGGTTCTTCTTCAACTCGAACGTTTGGTCGAGATCGAGCCCCTGAATACGCCCCCGGATACGCGCCCCCACGAGCGCCTCATCGCTCCCCGCGCGGGCGGGACGGCCCGCGACGAGGTGAACCTCGGGCCGCAGCACCATCACGTTGTCGGTCACCCCGCGGATCGAGACGTTGGTGACGCCCGTCGTCCCGAGCTTTTGCATCGCGCCCACCACCACGGTTTCACCCGCACCGAGCGGCTGCCCCTGACCGCTGGTCCGCACCCCCGGAGCGGAGAGGACGAGCGGAACGGTCGTTTCGTCGAGGACGCTGCCGAGCTCGGCGTCGCTGCCGACTCGAAGCACGATGGCATTGTCGGGTCGCCCCGCGCTGCCGAGCGTCTTCCTGATGCCCGCGGAAAGCATCATCGACGATGCCAGAACGAAGACAACCAGCGCGATTCCGGTCGCCGTGGCGAGGGTCGTTGCCCGGCGAACGATGAGACTCCGTACGTTGTATTGGATGGGAATCATCGGGAGCGCCCTTTCGATCAGGCGACGCGTCGAACGGCGTCGATGACCCGGAGCTTCGATGCGCGCCAGGCCGGGATCGCCGACGCGACCATGCCGAGCAGCGCTGCCAAGCCGAGCCCGACCAGCGCATTTCGGGTCTCGAGTCGAAAGTAAGGGAACATCTGCCCCATGTTTTCTTCGACAAATCGTCCGACACCGAGGTTAATCAAAGGCCAAGCAATCGCCACACCGAAAAGCCCCCCGATCAATCCTAAAAAGAGGGATTCGCCCACGATCCATCCGACGATGTGGCCTGGAAGAAAGCCGATGGCTTTGAGTACTCCGTATTCGCTCGTTCGCTCGCGAACGCCCATCGCGATGGTGTTGCCGAGGATCAGCGTCATGATGACCAAGATGACCCCGGAGACGATGTCCATGGCGCTGAAGACGGCCGAGAACATCGCCATGAAAGACGCCGTGAAGCTGCGCTCGTCCTGCGACAGCGTCGGCGTGTCGCGTTCCTCGAACCGCCGGTCGAGGGCGACACCCACGTCGGCGATGTGGCTCGGGTCGTCGACGCGGCTGACGATCCAGCCGACCGTGTCGCGGCGTTCGGGCGGAAGAGAGTCGTTCATGTACTCCCAGTGAAACAGCACGGTCGAGCGATCCACCGACTTTGCGGTCGGCGTGTAAATGCCGTCGACCGTGAATTGCCAGTCGCCCGGATGGATACCGCTCTCGAGAATGACCTTGTCGCCGACCTTCCACCCGAGCTTGGCCGCGATGACGTCGCCGGCGATGATGCCCTGGCGGTCATGTTTCCACGTGTCGAGCCCTTCAGCGGGGACCTTGATCTCGCTGTAGACGTCGAAGTAGGTTTGCGGGTCGACGGCAAGGGTGGTGAAAAACTCGTGGTCATGTTTCGGATCTTTGCCCCCGAACCAATTGGCCCAAGTCGCCTCGCGCACGTGGGGCGCCTCGCGCACGTCCTCGACGTAGCGCTTCGGCAGCTCCATCACGAAAGTGACCTTGTGGCGGGTCACGACGCGGTCCTTTGCGGCCCATTCCGAGGCGCTGCCCCAGGCCCAGATGACGGTTCGCAAGAGCAGAAAAGCGACGATCGCCACGGCCACCCCGGCCACGGTGAGCACCATTCGAAACTTGTTTCGCGCGAGATTGCGGATGGCCAGCGACGTGAACGTCATGACACGAGCCTTCCCTTGTCAAGACGCCGGATGAGCTTTGCGCGCTCGGCGGCCGCCGGATCGTGGGTCACCATCAAAATGGTCTTCTCGAGCTCGGAGTTCAGCTTTTCGAGGAGCGTCAAGATCTCGTCGGCGCTCTTGCGATCGAGATCGCCGGTTGGCTCGTCTGCGACGATGATGGTCGGATCGTTGACGATCGCACGGGCGATGGCGACCCGCTGCTCCTGTCCGCCCGACAGTTGCCGCGGGTAGTGGGAAACCCTGTCCTCTAGCCCGACGACCCGGAGTGCGGTCTGGGCTCGCCTCTTTCGTTCCGATGAACCAAGCTTCGTCAGAAGGAGCGGCAGCTCGACGTTTTCGAGCGCCGTGAGCACGGGCAGCAGATTGTACGATTGGAAGACGAACCCGATCGTGCTTGCGCGCCAATGGGCCAGCGTGCCTTCTCCGAGCGTGTCGAGCCGTTTGCCCGCGACCTCGACGCTTCCGGCCGAGGGTCGGTCGAGACCCGCGATGAGGTTGAGCAAGGTCGTCTTGCCCGAACCGGAAGGACCCATGAACGCTTCGTACGAGCCGGTGGGAACGTCGAGGTCGAGCGCTTCGAGGACGCGGACGGCTTCGTCGCCCCGCGCGTACGTCTTCGAGACGCCCCGAAGCTTCACGATAGACGCCTCCGCTTTGGGATGCGGCAGGGTACCGACAGCGGCCCCTGATCCCGTGCGTTCTTCCGTCATCCGGCGCTCCTTTCCTTGATGGCTTGGCCGTCGGTCAGCGTTCCTGGCGGATCGCTGACGACCTTGGTGCCCGGCTCCGGTCCGTCGACGAGCTCATAGTCGCCGCCGAAGGGAGGCCCCAGCGTCACTGAAACCATCCGGACCCGGTCACCTTCGAGGACATACACGACCTTCGCCCCGCTGCGGTCCGCCACCGCCGCTGCCGGAATGATCCTCTTTGGGGGTTCGTGAAGCCGCTTCGGATCGAGCGGCGCATCGAGAAACGAGACCCGCGCGGCCATTTCGGGCAGTACGGTCTCGTCTCGATCGAGAAAGCGCACTTTCACGGTGGCGGAGGCCTTCGCCCGGTTGAGCTGAGGGCTCATCTCCACCACCTCGCCCCGCCAGCGCTTGTCCGGATACGCGTCGAGCACGATTTCGCATGGCGCGAGGGGCCGTACGAGGTGCAGACGCGCTTCGGGAACGTCCGATTCGACGACGATGGATGTGAAGTCGGCGATCTTGGCCAGTGAGACGCCCGGATTCACCACGTCGCCCGGCTGAAGCGGCTTGGTGATCACCGTGCCGTCCGTCGGCGCACGAATTGTCGTGTTCGACAGATTGGTCGACAGCGCAACCACTTCGGCTTGCGATGCGAGCACGTCCGCGTCCGTCGCACGCACCTGCTCCTCGAGCGACTTGGCCCGGGCGGTGAGGTCGTCGGCCGTCGCGGCCGCGACGGCGCCCGTGTCGGCCAGCCGTCGCTCACGGTCGCGCTGCAAAACCACTTCGGCGAGCTGTGCCCGGGCGGTCGCCGCTCGCGCACGGGCCGCCGCGACGCGTGCTTGCGCGCTCGCGACCGCAACGCGCTGGTCGCTCGCATCGAGCTCGAAGATGATCTGGCCGGCTTTGACGCCGCTGCCTTCGTGGATGAAGGCCCTCTCGACCCGGCCCGTCAGCTTCGACGACACGTCGACCTGCACCTGCGGCACGACGTAGCCCGTCGAGGTGAGCTGCACCTGGGCCTGAGCCGGCGAAACGAGCGAGATCTCGGTCACGCTGACCTCGGTTTTGAAGAATTGGGCCTCGAGCCGCGGGCCAAGTGTGCCCCACGCCAGTCCGATCGCCCCCAAGGCCATCACCGCTCCGAGGATCCAAGCGAGCGCACGTCGAACGGAACGAGTCGATCGAGGCGGTCGCCCACGATCGATCCGCAGCGAGGCGAGGTCGTTGGTCAGGTCGTCCATGGCTCGGCCGCGAAGGATACTGCAGTCTTGGGAAACGCCCCATGCCATCGGCCCGACTGCTGCCCACGCGGGCGGCGCTCCGAGCGCCGAGCGGATCGAGTCCGATCAACTGTCCACGTCGATGGCTTCGATGACGAGCCCCGTGCTTCCGAGGAGGTCTGCACCGAAGTCCCCGCACCGGGGGCAAACGATCACGTGCTGCTCGGGCTTGTACTCCGCTCGGCATGCCCGGCAGCGGGCCACGACGTGCTCGATCGACAGCTCGAGCCGCGCCCCCTCGGCCGGGGTGCCGATCGCCATGGCGGTGAAGGACAAGACGAGGCTGTCGCGCGAGACGGCCTCGGTCTCGGCGAGACGACCTCGCACGGCAAGGACGCGGGCCGCGTCAACCTGCGCGGCGCGCGCGAGGACTTCGCGAAGAATCGCTCGGGCGAGCTGAGACTCGTGCACCGGCTCAGTCCCTCGCGAGCCCTTGCGCGATGGCCACGGCTCTGTCGACGGCGGCCGCGACCGGCGCGCTGAGGGTGGTCCCCGCTGCCCGGGGCGGCTCGATGACGATTCCAACGAGGTGTATGTCTCGTGCGCACGCGTCGCCGTCGAGAACGCGAGCCAGGGCGACGGCCTGCGCAATCCCGAAGCCATGCGACGATGCGCGCCCGCCGTTCCGACGAACGCGGCCCGAAGGCGCCTCCGAGGCACCCTCGAGGGCGCATCCGGACAAGTGCACGACCCGCCCGGGCTCCCCGGCGCCCACCAACCCGAGGAGCGTGACGATGGCAGAGACGTCGTGCGCCTCGACCGCGTCGAACCCCGCCCCCCGCATCCGCTCGGCGACGACGAGGCCCACCGAATCATCGCCGCCGTATGGGCTTCCGATGCCGATGACGAGCGTCATACGATGGACTCGAAGCGTAAATCGAGAAAGTGGGTCGCGCACGATATACAAGGATCGTAATTTCGGACGGCCCGCTCGGCCCGCGCACGTGCCGCGGCCAGTGGAAGCGCCGCCAGTTCCTTGCCGATGCGGGCCAGGTCGTCTTCTATCGTGCGCTGGTTCTGCGACGTCGGCGGGACGATCTTGGCGTCGAGGATCGCCCCCGTCTCGTCGAGGGTGTAGCGATGAACCAAGATGCCGCGCGGTGCTTCGGTGCAACCCCAGCCCATTCCAGCGCGGCTCGGGGGATCGGTCGACGTGGCGACCGGGGCGACGTAGCGTTCGATGATTCCGATGGCCTCGTCCAGCGCGAAGAGCACCTCGATCCCGCGGACGAGGATGCTCTTGTAAGGGTTTTGGCATGGCCCGACCAACCCGACGCGCTCGGCCGCGGCCCGCGCGATCGAAGGCAAACGATCGAAGTTATGGTGAAAGCGCGCGAGCGGACCACAAAAGATTGGTTTCCCGTCGAGCGTCGTCTGGAGGGCATGAGAATAAGGCACTTGCGATTCGACGAAGTGCGCATCGTATTCGCTCACGTCGATGTCGAGACCGCTCGTCGAGGCGATGCGCCCCTCGCAGAAGGGGTATCGTTCCGGGTGGCGTAGCGAGACGAAATCGTAGGCGTGCTCGACGGCCGGAAACTCGAACCCGCCCACCCAGTCGATCGTCTCGGCGGCGGCGTCGCGGGCCCAGCGCAGCTCCGGCAGGAGCGACTCGAGCTCGCTCTTCGTCGGCGGGCGGTAGAAGCCGCCGACCCGCACATTGATGGGGTGGATCTCGCGACCGCCGATCTTGCTCACGATCGCATTGCCCGCCTTCTTCATCCGCAGTCCCGCACGCACGCGTTCGGGGTGGAGCCTGGCCATCGCGATCGCGTCGTCGACGCCGAGAAAGTCGGGCGCGTGAAGCATGATCATGTGAAGGACGTGGCTCTCGATCCATTCCCCGCAATAGAGCAGTCTTCGTAATGCAGCGATGTCGGTCGAGACGTTCGCGCCGAGGGCGTTCTCGACCGCCGCACACGCGCTCATTTGATACGCAACCGGGCAGATGCCGCAGATGCGCGCGGTGACGTCGGGAGCCTCGAAGCACGAGCGACCGCGCAAGAGCGCCTCGAAGAGCCTCGGAGGCTCGAAGATGCGAAGCTCGACTCCGACCACTTCGTCGCCCCGCATGCGCACCGTCAGCGCGGCCTCGCCCTCGACGCGCGCCATGATGTCGACCTTGATGGTCCTAGTCCTCATGGGCTGCGCTTTCGATGCGGAACGCGTCGGCGTTCGCGTTGTAGCTCTGGAACATCCGGTGGACGTTGCGCGCCGGGATCCCCTGGGCGAGAAAGCGGCGTGCGAGCGGCGCCGTTTGCGGTGCGTCGCTCGGGCCGTAGCAGCCGTAACAGCCGCGGTCATACGTTGGACAGAGCGCGCCGCAACCCGCATGGGTCACCGGGCCGAGGCACGGCGTACCGTGCGCGACCATCACGCACACGTTACCCTGGCGCTTGCACTCGACGCACACGGGATCGGACGAAAGGTTGGGTGCACGGCCGTGCACGAACGCGGTCAGTACGTCGAGCAGCTGCCGCTTGTTGATTGGGCAGCCGCGAAGCTCGTAGTCGACGGCGACGTGATCGGCGATCGCGGTCGACGTGGCCAGCGTGTCGATGTAGTCGGGCCGGGCGTACACGACCCGCAACATTTCCGGATGGTCGCGGAAATTTCGAAGTGCTTGGATCCCTCCCGCCGTGGCGCACGCGCCGATCGTAACGAGTTTCTTCGAAACGCGGCGTACGTGCTCGATTCGGCCCGCATCGTGGGCCGTCGTGATCGAACCCTCGACGAGCGAAACGTCGTAGGGACCTTTCTTGACGGCGCTGGTCGCCTCGAGAAAGAGCGCGATGTCGACGGCGTCGGCCACGGCCAAGAGCTCGTCCTCGCAATCGAGAAGGCTGAGCTGGCAGCCGTCGCAGGAGGCGAACTTCCAAACTGCGAGCTTGAGCTTGCGTGCCATCAGACCTCCCGCACGTAGAGCAGCCGGGCGATTCGATCCAGGCGCATCACCGGACCGTCCTTGCACACGAAGAACGGGCCGAATTGGCAATGCCCGCAGAGCCCGACGCCGCACTTCATGCTGCGCTCGAGCGACATCCAGATGGCCTGGCGCGCGATCCCTCGGTCTTCGAGGGCGCGTGCTGCAAAACGCATCATGATCTCCGGGCCGCATACCATGGCGACGGCATGGCCGGGGTCGAACCTGGCTTCGGAAACGAGCGCCGGCACCACGCCGACGTGACCGCCCCAATCGCTCCCGGCGTGATCGACCGTCACGGCGACGTCGCAATCGAAGCGGCTGCGCCATGATTCGAGGTTCTTGCGAAAGAGAATGTCGCGCGGAGTTCGCGCGCCATAAAGGATCGCGATGCGACCAAATTTCGAGCGATGACGGAGCGCGTGCAAGATGGCGGGCCGCAAGGGCGCGAGACCGAGTCCGCCGGCCACGAAAAGGACGTCCTTGCCCTGCGCGTCGGCCAGTGGCCACGCGCTGCCGAACGGGCCGCGGACGCCGAGACGCGCACCCTTGCGCAAAAGGCAGAGTGGACGGGTGACTGTGCCGACGGCGCGCACCGTATGGACGAGCGTCGTCCCGTCGCCGGGGTCGCCGCTAATCGAAATCGGAACCTCGCCCACCCCGAACGCATAGAGCATGTTGAACTGTCCGGGCGCGAAGGAAAATCCACCGTTTGCCGCGACGTCGACATGGAACGTCACCGTGTCCCCGAGCTCGCGCACGACGCGCGCAATGCGCATCATGCGAGGCAGCATCCCAGCGTGAGCCGTCGCGGTCATGGGCGTCACCGATAGACGTCGAGATTTTGCAAGCGCAACCGCTCGAGTCGACGATAGGTGAGCTCGAGGAGTTTACGGGCGAGCGCGTGGCCGAGCGCGTCGTCCGTTGCGACTTTTCCGCGCAGGCATCCGCCGTCGAGCGCGAAAGCCAGCACGCTTTCGCGAGCCCGCGCGTCGATGTGCGATCGCGCGCCGGCGAACATCCACGACACGCCGAGCACGTCGCCCGGTCCGAGCGTCTCGACCGTCGCCGCAGGACGACCCGGGAGATGGCTCTCCAGCGAGATGGTCCCTTCGCGCACGAGGAAAAATGTCGACTCCTCGTCCCCTTCGTGGAAGACGAACTCGTTCGGCGCAAATCGAACGTTCTTCGCGCAGCCGACGAGGACGTGCACGTGCTCGTCGACGAGCCCTTGCATGAACGGGTGCTCACGTAGAACTCTCTCGATGGACTCCACGATTTACTTCTCCTGGCTCGCGGCGCGAATGGCCGCGACCTCCTCGGTGATGTCGATGCCCACCGGGCACCATGTGATGCAGCGGCCGCACCCGACGCATCCGGAGGTCCCGAACTGGTCAATCCAGCTCGCCAGCTTGTGGGTGAGCCATTGCCTGTAGCGGGAGCGAAGCGAACCACGCACGGCGCCTCCGTGCACATGAGAAAAGGCGACGCTGAAGCACGAATCGAGACGGCGCGTGCGCTCGGCTTCGTCTCCGTCGAGGCTCGTCCTGTCTTCGATGGTGGTGCAAAAGCACGTGGGGCACGCCAGCGTGCAGTTGGCGCAGCCCAGGCAACGGGACGCGACGTCGTCCCAGCGGGGGTGCTCGAGGTTCGAGTGGAGGAGGTTCTTGATGTCGTGCGTATCGAGGGTACGGCCCATCTGCGCTGCCGTGCGCGTCGTCACGGCATCGGCTTCATCGATGTGGCGCGCCGATGCGGCTTCGAGGGCGAGACGCCCGGCGAGCATCGAGCCCGCTTCCGATCCGATCTCCACGACGAACTCGTGCAATGGCTCGATGAGCTCGGTGAGCGCCAGGTCGAATCCGCGCGCGGCTTTGGGCCCCGTCCCCATCGACACGCAAAAGCACGTACCCCCCGCCGTCCCGCACTGGACCGCCACGACGAACGCGCCATGTCGGCGATTGGCGTAGTCCGCGTCGGCATGCGGGCCTTGCAAGAGCACGCGATCCTGAACGGCGACGGCAGCGAGCTCGCACGCTCTGGCGCCGAAAAGAGCGAGCTTCCGGGGGGCCGGGCCTGCGGCGAGCACTTCGACGTCGTCGGCGCGACGGCGGAGTTTCACGAGCGGGATCTCGGAAGGAAAAAAGTCGCGCTTGTAGGAATGCGGTCCAACGGCGAAACCGAATACGGCGGCGTCGCCGCGGTCCTGCAGCCGGTAGCTCCCGGGCGACTGCACGTCGGTCAACCCCACGGGGAGATCTTCGACGCCGCGCACCGGACCGTGCACGATCGCACCTCCCCGGACGACGGGTCCCATGACCTCGTAACCGTCCGACCAGAGCACCGAAATGAGCGAGCCGAGTTCGGCGCGCGGCAGCAACCACTTCGACCCGAGGTCTCTTTTTGGCGCCGACATGGGCTTTTTCGGTCCTTACGCGCGGCGCATCCCGGCCGCAAGGCGCGGTCGCCCGGTCGCCCCGCGGAAGCGTCGCCAGCGGGTCGCGGGGGTGGTAGCTCCCCTTTATGACGGTGAAAACGCGCATCCCCGCTTCGTCGCTTCGCCCGACTTCGGCCAGCGTGAGCCTGCCGAGCCAAGACGGCCTACGTCCGGTCCCACTGACGCGGTTCGAGCGGCGTTTCGGACAGCCGCCCGGACTCGTCATTCTCTTTTTCACCGAGATGTGGGAGCGCTTCAGCTTCTACGGCATGCGCGGACTACTGAAGCTTTACATGGTGAACTATCTGTTCGTCGGCGCCCGCGAAGCGCTGCAGGGCTGCACGAAACTCGCGCGGCCCTGCGCCCTCACTCCCGGCAATCCGCACGACGTCCTCTTCTGGGACTTCGTGCAAGCCCATGTGCCCGCTCGTCCGGCGGAAGCGGCATCGGTTCTCTATGGAACGTATACCGCGCTCGTATACCTGACTCCCTTTTTCGGAGGTCTTATGGCCGACCGCTGGTTGGGCCAGCGCAAGGCCGTGGTGGCGGGAGGCTTGCTAATGGCCGCCGGTCACTTCGTGATGGCGTTCGAGAGTTCGTTCTTCATCGCCCTCTTCTTGCTCATCTTGGGCAACGGTGCGTTCAAGCCCAACGTCTCGACCCAGGTTGGCAACCTGTACGCACCATCGGACCCGCGGCGCGACGGGGCTTTCACGATTTTTTACATGGGCATCAACCTCGGAGCGTTCATTTCCAATCTCGTTTGCGGCACGCTCGCAGCGGTCTACGGCTGGCACTACGGTTTCGCCGCGGCGGGCGTGGGCATGCTCCTCGGTCTTTCCGTGTATCTTGCGGGGCACCGGCACCTGGCCGAAGACAACCTCACGAAAGCCCACGAAGCGCACAAGAGCGTGCGGGCGCCACTCACCGCGCACGAGAGACGTCGTGTGGTGGCGCTGGTCGTTCTTTGCGCGCTCAACATCGTCTTTTGGGCTGTCTACGAGCAGCAGGGGAACACGATGCAGTCATGGGCCGACGACCAGACGAGATGGCCGACGCTCCTCGGCTTTCAGATCCCTTCGACCTGGTTTCAGTCGTTCAATCCCCTGGCCATCATCGTGCTTGCGCCCTTGCTCGACATTTTTTGGCGGTGGCAAGGGCGTCGCGATACGGAGCCGACGACGCTCACCAAGATGGCGCTCGGATGCATTTTGCTCGGCGCGAGCTTCGTCGTGATGATCGTCGGAGTCCGGGCGGTCGGCGATGGTCGGGGGAGCCCCTTCTGGCCGCTCGCGTGCACCCTGCTTCTGACGATTGGGGAGCTCTACCTCTCTCCTGTTGGCCTTTCGCTGGTCACCAAAGTCGCGCCTGCACGCATGGTTTCGATGCTCATGGGTATGTGGTTTCTGTCGAGCTTTCTCGGCAATTTCCTGAGCGGTGAAATTGGCGTCCTTTACACCCGCTGGCCCAAAGACACGTTTTTCCTCCTTCTGACGCTGCTCGGCATCGGCGCAGGGCTCGCGATGCTCGCCGTCCGCCGACCGCTGAAGGCGGCCATGGACTAGCGCGAGTGCCGAGAAGGCGGACGGGACCAGATCGAAGTGCTCCTCCATCAGGTCGAGCCAGTCCTCGAACCGGAAGGAAGGGGCCAGGAAACGGCCGCAACGAAATGTCAGCTCGGGCCGTCTGATTGAGGGCTGACATGAGAACCGCGTTCTTTGGCTGCCTGCTGCTTTCGCTCGCCTGTGGAGGGCGAACGCCCGTTGCGAACAGACCTTCGATTCCAGCCGCGCCCGGGCGCGTCGCGGCGGGCCTCGATGCATCGGCATCGCCGGACGCCTCCGCGATTGTCGAGGCAGCCGATCGTCTGGAGTCCGATCGCAAGCTCGACGCGGGGCGACGTCCCGCGGAGCTGCTCTCGTTCCTCGGCGTTCGACCTGGAATGCGCGTGGGCGAGCTTGTGGCGGGTGCCGGATACACGGCGGAGCTTTTGGCCCGAGCCGTCGCACCGGGCGGAGTCGTCTATGCCGAAAATCCGAGGTTCATTCTCGAAACCGGGGAGCAGCCTTGGCATGAGCGCTTGGCGAGGGCCGCTGCGCGCCCGATCATCCGCATGGATCGCGAGATCGAAGACCCCTTCCCCCACGAAGTCTCGAATCTGGACCTTGTCGTGATTAACCTCGTCTACCACGACACGGTGTGGCTGGGCGTCGACCGGGCGAAGATGAATCGCGCCGTATTTGCGGCCTTGAAGCCGGGAGGACTTTATGCCGTCATCGACCACAGCGCCCGCCTCGGAACGGGTTTCGCAGACGTCAAGACACTGCATCGTGTCGAGGAGAAGGCGGTTCGCGCCGAAGTCGAACGTGCCGGGTTCGTGCTTTTGCGTGAATCGAGCTTCCTTCGCAACCCGGCCGATACGCGGGATTGGAACGATTCGCCGGGCGCCGCGGGAGATCGACGCGGAACGAGCGATCGATTCGCATTGCTGTTCTCAAGACCGTGAATGGGCCTGAGACCCAGCTGGCCCGTTCGGTTGTGAAATGCTTCGATCGCCCCACCGGTCGGCAGCTCGGCTGCCGACCGCCAGCCGGCTCAGTCGCAGAACAAGGCGGAATGTCCGAGCCCCGGCTTCACGTCCACCCCGCGCGCGCCGCGGAGGAGCCAATCGCCCGGGCTGGCCACGACGCACTTGAGCGAGTGCTTCTCGACGGTGGAACACAAGACATCGCCTTCGGCGGCGCCGCTCAGCGTGCGAGCGAGCCATGGACTGGACTTTTCCGGGGGCGCCGGGCTGAGCCGGGGTGTGCGCACCTCGATCTCCGGGTTGGCTCCGCCGCTGGGAAGAGGGGCCGGCGATACGAAAAAACTCTTCGACAGCGTCACATCGTCGCCGTCGAACCGAGGTAAAGCGATGCCTTCGAGTTCTTTGCCGATGCATCCGAGCGCCTGCGGTGGGGGCATGGTCGGGCTTTCGACCGACGCGTGGGCGACCCGCCCGCTCGGCCGGAACGTCACCCGCATGTGCCAGTAGCCGGGCAAAAGCCCTGCGTCCCGGCAGCTCGACAGGTCGATGCTCCCGAGCGCGCCGTACCCTGCACCCAGATGAAAGAGGAGTCGATCGCCGCCCCCCCGCGCGCGCGGCACCGGGCCCGGACCTGGGTCCGCGGTCGGACCCCGGCCCAGGCCGGGAGCCTTCTCTTCGGTGGGATCCCCAGTGGGTAGGTCCACTTCTGCCGTTACGTCGGGCTGAGCTCGCGCGAGCGGCGGTTCCAGGGGTTCGGCCTCGATCACAGTCGTTGGTTCGTTCACGCAGCCCGGCGTGACGAAGAGAACAAACAGCAGGGGAGGCACCGTCCGCGGCACCCCTCGGGGATAGCAGGCGAAGACGGTGGGCCACACACGAGCGTTCATGGGTTGGCGGCTTGGCTCGAGTGCCGAGGCGCGATTCGGGCAGGATGACCGTATGTCGGCGCCGTCGAATGGCTTCGACGCGGCTGCAGTCAACGACCGTTCGCCAACGACCGATCGCCCGTGCCGCGCAACCGCGCCGCGCGCGCCATCAGCTTGGTCCGCGCCTGATGGATGCGGGTCCACACCGTATTCAGCGACACGCCCTCGTTCATGGCGATTTCTTCGCCTGAGTAGCCCTCGAGCGCAAAGAGGCTCAGCGTTTTGCGTTGGGATTCGGGCAGTCTCGCCAGGAGCGACGCCAGACACCTCCGCTCGTCCATGTCTCCGAGAAGCGCTTCGGGGGTCTCGGACAGTCCGGTTGCGACGTCGTCGGCCGGCGATCCAGCCAGGAGGACGCTGAACCAACGCAGATTCCTGAAGTCACGAACCCTGTTGCGCGTGATTCGATAAAGCCAGCCGCCGAGGTTCTGCCCGTCGAAGTCGACGAGCCTCCGATGGACGACGACGAAGACGTCCTGGACGAGATCTTCGCGGTCCCGACGCGGACCACCGAGGGCCCGTACCCAGCGATTCACCTCGTCGAAAAATTCGCGGTAGACGTCCTCGAAGGCGAGTCGGGGTGCCCGCGCCGTCGTCGAATGGGCCGAGCTTGCCGAGCGGGCAGGGCGATCGCGCACGAAAAAACAGTGGCGCGCAGGCTCGAAAGCGGCTCACACCGGCGCTTGCACAGCGGCCGAGCCAGCCCTCGGGCAAAAATTGGACCGATCGCTGCCGCGCCGTGGGCTCGCCACCTGCTGCTCCCGGTTCAAAGCGTGTACCCGGAGAGCGTCGCGACGGCGCGAAAGCCCCGCCGAAAGAACAAGAGGCCGCCTTGCCCCCGGACGGAAATCGACGATACCGCGGGACCAAGCGGTGTCCTTGCCCCGAATTCGACCGTGATGTGGACGAAATCGACGAGAAATGGGGTTTTGCTCAACTTGAAGCCGGCCGAGACGACGGCCCCCGTGCGCGTATCCACCCAGGCCGAGCCTTCGATGCTGTGATCGTCGAGCACTTTGGGGACGAATGCGATGCGCACACGCGAGGGATCCACCTGATCCCGTTCGACCTCGTCGAAGGCGTAGCGCGCCTGCTGCTGGGCGGCGACCGGCAATGAAATGCTGAGATCGTTTTTGTCCTTCGGGCGTGCGGCCGCGTCGCGGGCCCTGCGCTGGGCGTCCGGCGTCATGTCTCGACCATCCTCCGTGTAACGCAGCACGACCAGGCGGTGCGACGTCCCGGCCGGCTCGACTCGCGCCAACACCGCCTTCACCGAGCTCGTGTGGCCCCCTCCATCGAGTGTCTCGAAGCGCCCGTCGACGACGTAGCTCCCCCTCGCCCGCACCTCGTCGAAATGGGCGGCAAAGGTGGCGAGCTTCGTCATGAGTTCGGCCGACGGCGGCTCGGCCGATGCCGGCCGAGCGGCGGCGACGAGCAGAACGACGCCGCACCAAAGCCCTCGGCCGCGGGCAAGCCCAGGTCGCCGCTGCGGGGCCATTCGATCTCGACATGAGCCCGCCCGTCGCCGGTGCATGCGTCCACTGTGACCCCGGGGTCCAGAAATCGCCACCGGGCCGGCGCGCCGCGTGCGGATGGGGCTGGAGCACCCATCCGGGTGCATCTTGCGCGCATCGTCCGCCCGAGCGACAAGATCGCTCCGTGGCCTCCCCCATCACGCTGTGCGGATCGCTGTCTCGACATGCGAGCTCCCTCGGACGCTCGATCCATGAGGCTGGCTATCGCGAGCTCGGTCTGCCCTTCACGTACGTGCCGTTCGAGGTCACCGATCTGGCGCACGCGATCGCAGGAATGCGGGGGCTCGGCATTCGCGGATTCGGCGTCTCCCATCCGTTCAAACAAGCGGTGATGCCGCTGCTCGACGCGCTCGACCCGGTCGCAGAACGGATCGGTGCAGTCAACACAATCGTCAACGACGGCGGCCACCTCGTCGGGCACAACACCGACTGGACGGGCGCGATGCAAGCGCTCGAAGCCGCCCGTTCACTCGAGGGGGCTCGCGTTCTTCTGCTCGGGGCCGGCGGGGCCGCACGGGCGATTGCATTTGGACTGCGCAATCGTCGCGCGGACGCCACCATCGCCAATCGCGATCGAGCCAAAGCCGACCGGCTCGCGTTGGCCACCGGCGCTGCGGTCATCGACTGGGACGATCGCGTGCGGACGGCCGACTACGACATCGTCGTCAATGCGACGACCCTCGGCCAAGCCGACATCGATTCGGCCAGTCCGTTGCCGGAAGGCGCCCTCCGCCCGGGCCTGGTCGTCATGGATATCGTTTACAAGCCGGTGAAGACGATGCTTTTGGAAGCCTCGCGGCGCCGCGGTCTGAAGACCGTTGACGGCGGGAGCATGCTTTTTTACCAGGCGGTCGCGCAATTCGAGCTTTACACCGCCCGTCGGGCGCCTTTCGCTGCCATGGCGGCCGTCTTGCGCGAGAAGATAGGCGATTGACCGCGGCTCCTGTATTCTTCTCCAGCAAAGGGGGCCAAAGGGTGGCTCCTTGATGGCCCGAGAGGCGGCTTTCTCGGGCGTGTCGGCCGCGATCTCACGGTTGCGTTGACTCTCCTCGGTGATACGAAAGAGGCCGGCACGGTGGGATGGAATGGAAGACTCGCGCATTCGCGTCGCATTCATCCTGATGGTGGCCCGGCTGCTCTTGGCCTGCAGCCAAGACGACGGGGTGAACCCTGGCCCGGGCGCAACCGCGAACCCGCGGGCGCCGTATGCGCCGACCTGCGTCGCGGGGCGGGCCGGCTGCCCGTGTGACCCGGCGGGGCAGACGGCCGCATGCGGCGAAGTGTCGTCTCGTTCGGGCGATTACGTCACGTGCGCGATGGGCAACTCCGTCTGCCTGAACGGCGCGTGGGGCCCCTGCGTGAGCAAGAGCCTCGTCACGAAGAGCCTTGGCAGTGTCACCCTCGGGGGAGCGGGCGGCTTGCGACTCTTGTCGACGACGACGCCCTGCGCCGATCTACCCGCCGACATGGTGAATCTGTGCGACCCGTACATCGACGATGCAGGACTCGGCGCCCCGACCTGCACGGTCGTCACGTCGACCGGATCGGATGTCGATGCCTCGAGCATCGTCCACACGGGTGACGCGGCGCTGACGCTCGAGGCCTCGACCTCCCTCTCGACCGCAAGCTGTCAAGGGCTGGGGTGCCAGGTGGCGGTCGACTGCCCGGCCGGAAGCCCGACGAAGCTGACCGGAGTCGTGTTCGATCCCGCGGGTACTAACCCCGTCTACAATGCGACCGTTTACGTTCCCACGTCGAGCGCGCTGCCGACGATAACCACCGGTGCTTGCAGCGCGTGTGCCGCCAACGACACGATCCAGGCCGTGGCGATCACGAAGAGCGGCCCTGACGGGAGCTTTACGCTCGAGAATGTGCCGTCGACGGACGTTGCGCCTGGCGGGGCGATTCCGCTCGTCGTGCAGGTCGGCAACTGGCGTCGAGAGGACATGCTGACCTCTCCAGTGCCGAAATGCCAGGTGACTTCGGTCGATCCAACCGCATCGCGGCTTCCCCGCAACGCAACGGACGGATACGGCGGCGCTGCGGACATGCCGGAGTTGGCCATCGTCACCGGTTCGAACGATCCCATGGAGTGCGAGCTTCTCAAGATCGGCATCGATCCAAACGAATTCGAGCTTCCGAATGCCCGCACTGGACACGTCGACTTCTACCGAGCCAATGGCCTCGATTTCAGCGGCGGAGCGCCTCCGGGGTCCGCTCTTTACGGGCAAGGGGCGGGGGGTCTAAAGCCGTACGATCTCGTCATGCTGCCTTGCGAAGGCGCGCCCGGCGATCTCGTCACATACGCCGACAACCTCGACGCCTTCGCGAACGCAGGCGGCCGCGTGCTCTCGACGCATCTTTCGTACGCGTGGCTGGCGACACCGAACCGCAACAACGTGGCGCAGCCGACGAATCCAATCACGCTGACGCCGAACCCCTTTTTCGGCGTGGCCGATTGGGATTTGGCGGCGGAGCAATATTCGACCTCGCTCGACACGACCATTGACACGACGTCGCCCGAAGGCCAGGCGTTTGCCTCGTGGCTGGTCGACGTCGGAGCGTCGACGACACCCGATCACTTGTCGCTCACGGCCGCGCGCCACGACATGAACGCCATCCATCCTCCGGCGGAGGAATGGGTGCGAGACACGAGCGCGCCGAACGAACCGCTCGCCATGTCATTTGACGCGCCGTTCGTGGCCGGTGCATCCGCCGACGGCGGAGCGCTCGATGGGGCGGCTGGGCAAGGCCTCGGCGCGGGTTCGGCCTCGGGCGCCGACGGCGGCTCGATGGCATGCAGCGCGGGGCGCGTCGCCTTCAGCGACTTTCATGTGTCGACGGCGGATCTCGCCTCGTCCGGGCCCTCCACGTGCAGCAGCGACGCCGACTGCGGCTACACGTCGAAGTGCGTGCTCGGGGCAGCCACGCCGGGAACGTGCACCCCGCAGCCGTGCGCGCGGTCGAGCGACTGCACCGGCGGTTATGGTTGCGTGGGCGCCGTGCCCGGGCAATGTGTGCCGCAGACGGGTTGCACGACCGATACGCAATGCGCGAGCAACCACTGCCAGGCCGGCGCGTGTGCTCGATCGACGCAAGGTTGCGTCGAAGACTCCGACTGCGGCGCCGTCGAAGCGTGCCAGAACGCGACGCCCGGCCAATGCCAAATGGCGTGCGTGAGCGATGAAGACTGCAGCGCCGGGGAGCTTTGCACGGGACGCCTCTGTCAGGGCTGCTGGGACGATACGAACTGCGACATGCGGGCATGCAACGGTGCCCAGTCGACGGGCACCTGTTCCTATACCGGAGCGATTTTTCCCCTCGCCTGCCTGCAAACGCCGATGACCCCCCAAGAGGAGGCGCTCGAGTTTCTCCTCTTCGACTTGTTGTCGTGCCAAACTTTGCCTTCTCCCGTGAGCGGTGAAGTGCTGACGTATGCCCCCCAGAGCTTCACAGAAGATTTCGCGTCCACGTGCCCCCAGGGGACGCAAGTCGTCTGGAGGACGCTGGCGTGGCAGGCATCGATTCCGGCGACCGCTTCCATCTCGTTTTCTGCGCAGACGTCGAACCCGTCGACGGACGGCGGCGCCCCGGACTGGAGCACGGCGCAAACCGTGCTTCTCGAGGTTGCCACGCAGAATACTCCCCAAAATCCGGTTCCCATCGACGTGGGACCCGACGCCGGGCCCTTTGGGACGGCCGTGCCCCGCGTGAGCTCGGAGTCCTATCTGCGACTGACGGTGGTGCTCGAGCCGACATCGACGATGCAGGAAGCGCCCACCCTTTTCAGCTGGAGCGTGACGGCAGACTGCGTGCCATCGGAATGAGCTAGAGCACCGCCCATGTTGGTTCCCGTCGGGGTTCTTCGGGCTTCGGCCCTGTCGTCTTCGAGCCTCTTGTCCAAGAAGTCCGTTTGGCATTGTGCGTCCCCGCTCCTTGCGATCGCGCCAAAAGCCGATCGACGTGGGGTCGGCCAACCCATTCGGCCTAGGCGGACGGTCGGTCGAGCGCCCATTCGCGCGAGCCTTCTGTCGTCGCTCCTTTTCGTTGCGTGCGGATGCTCGCCTTCTTCGGGGCCCCCGGTACTCGGCACTGGAGTCGAGGGTCCTTCCCATCCGTCGGCGGTCGCCGAGGGCGGCCCCGACGCCGCGCAGGCCGATGGCACGGCCGAGCCCGCGGGCGATGCGCAGGGCGCGATCGTCGACGCGGCGTCGGGCGCCGATGCCGATTCCGAAGCGGCTGGACCTCCACTCTGCGATCCCACGCACCTGTGGACCGAAATGCCGGATACCGAGTGGATCGCCGAGATCGGGCGGTTTGGCGGGATCAGCAATGACGAGTTGACGGCCGCCTGGACCTCGGGACCGCAGCCGACGATCTTCATCGCGACACGAAGCGATCGAAATGCCGCGTTCGGCACACCGGTGACCGTGGCCCAGGACGCCGGGTCGATCGCGGACGACCGAGTGGCCCTCGACCCTTCCGGAAGCGCGCTCTTCGCCGTTTCGGCCGACCGGACCTCGTTCGTCGCCTTCAGTCTGTCGTCGAGCGGTGGCACGCCGACGTCGACCGGCGAATTTGCGCAGATCGCAGCGATGGCACGCGATACCGGCGGGCAGTTTTCAGAGCCAGTTCTTGGTGCCGACGGCCAGTCGTTTTACTACGTTCTGACCCCCGGCGACCTTCTGGGCGACGCGGGTCCTGCCCCCATCCCCTATCTCTACGAGTCGACCTGGCTGCCGACGGAGCAAGTGTGGGCGGCCGGCGTGGCGTTCACGGCCACGGAGCTCGTGGGCACGGACTCGACCCACCGTCGTCGCGCGACCGGGGCTTCGGCCGACGCGCGCACCCTCTTCTTTTTCGACGAAGTGGCCGGCCTGGAGCGTGCGGCGTGGAGGACCTCGCCCGCATCGCCATTTTCCCTCTTCGAGGACTTGTCGGGGTTCATCGCCGCCGCGCCGGATGTGCGCTGCGACAAGCTTTATTTCACGCAGGCGCCCGACGGCGGCCTTCCGGGCGAGTACACTGCGGAATGACGATGGGGCGCATGCGCAGCGTGTCCCCCCGACCCGGTCCAGGGTCGAACGGTGGTGGTCTCTCTCTCGCCGAGGCCTTCACCGTCTTCGAAAGCCCATCAAAAGGCGCACGTGCACCGGCGAATGTCGCAAAATGCGCGCGCGTCGCGCGCTGGCAGGCGGGGATTCGCCCAGAGTTCTTGTGGGGTGTCGTTGATCGTACTGTGCATGTACGTCATCGGTGTGTCTTCGATATGGCCGATCCCGAGATGGTGCCCGAGCTCGTGGACGACGAGGGCGCGGTATTCGCCCGGATCATCGATTCGCGCGGCGACGATCCAAATGCGACTTCCCTTCGTCAGCGCCACGTGACGAGGCCACTCGGAGTCCCAGGGCTGGAGTTGATCGGAGCGTTCGAGCTTTTCGATCACCAGGTCGCGTCCCCCCGGTTCATAGCAAACGCGCCCTCCGGTCCCGCGTTCCCAGACGCGCATCGCGTCGGCGATGAGCTCCCGCTCGTCGGCATTGAATTGAACGTCGAGCGAGTACGCGATGGGGTGATCGCACTCGCCGGCGCACGCTGAAGGATCATGCACGGACTCGGAAGCGCCCGCGCCGAGCGAACTCACCAGACACGCGAATGCGATGGTTCTGCGAAGCAGCACGTCTCTGGAGAAGTGTGACAAGCGAGCAACGTGCCGCCAACCGATGAGGCTGCAAAAACGCTGTCCCGCCTGCACGCACCTGGGTGCCCTAGCTTCCCTGGCGTGGCTCCTTGCCTACAGTGCCCCCGAGCATACCCATCACCGCAAACTCATGGCCCCGAGGGCAGCGCACTTTGCCTCTCTCGGCCTCTTCGATCGTCACCTCGACGGGCGACCCACACTCCGGACATTCGAGCTCGACCGTTTCGCTGCCGCCTTTTCGTAGCATCGTCTGCCTCCGCGCCTTTCGAGTCGCATGTCTCTCGGGAACTTCGCGCCGAACCCGGCGTCGCGCAAGCACGTGACGGAAACGAGGCGCGGCCATCTATCTTCCCCGTATGTCCTGCGTGATCCTCGATGGACCCCTTGGAACCGAGCTAACCAAGCGCGGCATCGCGCTGCCTGAGCCCGCTTGGACGGCTCACGCCGTCGACGTCGCGCCGGATGCCGTCGCAGAAATTCACCGCGCCTACGATGCGGCAGGCGCCACCGTGCACACGGCCGCGACCTTTCGAACGCAGCGGCGTTCGGTGGGCCGGCGCTGGCAAGAGCTCGCGAGGTTGGCTGTCCGGATTGCACGGATGAGCGTCGGGCCGCAGGCGCGCATTGCGGGCAGCCTCGCCCCGCTCGAGGATTGTTACCGACCCGATCGGAGTCCGGGCCGAGCCGCTCGCGCCGAGCACCGCGAGTTGGCCGTCGCGTTGGCCGACGAGGGCGTCGATCTTTTCCTGTGCGAGACGTTCGCCACGGCCATCGAGGCCGTCGTCGCCGTCGAAGAGGCCGCGCGGACGGGGGTTGAGACATGGGTCGCACTGACGGCCGGTCCGAACGCGGACCTCATGTCGAAAGCCGCCGCGCTGGGAGCGGCACGCGATTGCGTGAACGCTGGAGCCCGCGCCGTGCTCGTCAATTGCACTCCAGTGGCGTTTACGACCGAATTGATTTCGGCGCTCGCCTCGCTCCCTGTACCCGTCGGGGCCTACGCGAATGCCGGCGGCATGTCCGACGGTCTGGGGTGGAGCGTCGAACCGCAGGGTGCCGCCCGGAGGTACGCGGACTTCGCGCGTCGATGGGTGGAAGATGGGGCCACGATGGTCGGCGGGTGCTGCGGGACCGGCCCCGCGCACATTGCCGAGCTCGCCCGAGCTTTCGCACGCCCCGGTGCCGCGCTTTCTCCGCCTCAGTGGACTTCGCGGACGTCGACACGGCCGTAGCTGAAGCTCACTTCGCGAAAGAAGTAGCCGTGGACGTTACCGCCCCGCACCCTGACCCGCCGATCGGCGCTGTCGACGAGGACGACCTCGGGGATGAGAAGGCCGGTGTCGATTTGGGCGAGGGGTTCGGCTCGCCCAAGGTCGCTACGCGAGACCCCGAGCGCGCACCGCGTCCGAGGATCGTGCCCGACGCAACCTCCCGCCAGCGAAAGCTCGACGTTGGGCGCGGGCCTCCACGTCCAGGCTCGGGCAATGGAGCATGGCGATGGGTTGGTCGGCGGTCCGCAGTCCACGCCGCCGAGGGCGGCGAGAGGCGGCGAGCGCTGAGCCGAGCGGTCGCTTCGCTCGAAGGCGAGGCCCTTCTTCACCTCCAGGTGGACCTCGGCTTCGTTGCGGGGTCCTGCGCAGCAGCGGAAGCCGATGGCCGGTGAGCGGTCGGATGCGGCGAAGGGGCGGGCGAACGCGCAGCGGGTCACGAGCTCGCCGGCGACTTCGCTGCCGCCGCGGACGGACAAGAAATCGCGCGGGCTACCACGACCCCATCGTGAATCGGTCCACTCCGCGGGACCCCCATGCAAATCGCGAACGCCGAAGGAGCTCCGACAGAGCGGCTTTTGGCCGCTCGGCCTGAGCGACGCAGTTCCGGCCACTGCGCCTGCGCCGCAAATTCCGCGATCGTAGCTCGCGCCATATTCGTAGCGCGTGTTGTCTGCACCTTTGCACGCGCGTTCCCATTCGAGCTCGCTGCACAGACGCTTGTTCTTCGCCTCGCACAAGCGCATGGCTTCGTCATGGGTGACGTTCGCCGTCGGGATCGCGCCGGACTCGTTGGGCCATGGAAGAATATCCATGTAGAAGCCGGCCATGGGGACATCGACCAGCGCAAGCTCCGCGTCGGCAACGCGCGGCACGTCGTCGAGTGCACTGCCGGCGTGCAGGACCCCGGCCGGAATCCAGACCATTCCGGCCCGCAACGTCCCGGGCGCGGTCGCGCTCGGGGCGGTCGCGACGGGACCGCCGTTCTGCGACATCCCGTCGCCCTCTCGCGATCGTCGGCAATCGGCGGCTGCGGCGAGGCATGCGAGCGCGAGCGTCCAACGCGCCGCCGGCGCTCGTCTACCGGCGCACGCGTCGGGCGGCTTACTCGGCCTAGTCGCTCGGCCCTTCACGCAACCCAAGGTCTTTCACCGCCGTTACTCGGCCTTTTCGTTCGATCCTTCACGCAAACCGAGCTCTTTCATCTTGAGCTGGAGGCCCTTGCGGGAAATCTTCAAAAGGCGGGCCGCGTGCGTGACGTTGCCGTTCGTCTGTTGTAGGGCCCGGCTGACGAGCTCCTTTTCGAGGCGACTCATGGCGACCTTGACATGCTCCTTCAGGCCCCCCTCGCTCGCCAACGCCGCTTCGAGATCGGCCGCAGGCAGGGGCACATTCGTCATCGTCGGAATGCCGCGAAGCTCCGGAGGCAGGTCGTTCGCGTGCAGCTGATGCGTGTCGCAGAAGAGAACGGCCCGTTCAATCACGTTCTCGAGTTCGCGGATGTTGCCGGGCCACGGATACGCAACGAGAAGATCGAGCGCGTCGGAGGCGGCGCCTTCGACCCGTTTGCGTAGCCGATCGTTGAACTTCGCGAGAAAATGCTCGACGAGAAGCGGGATATCGCCGGTCCGCTCGCGCAACGCCGGCAAGCGGATGGGCACGACGTTCAGTCGATAGAACAAGTCTTCACGGAAATGCCCCGCCGCGATGAGTTTTTTCAAATCTCGGTTGGTCGCCGCGACAAGCCGTACGTCGACGCGGATCGTCTTGATGCCTCCCACGCGTTCGAACTCGCTCTCCTGGAGCGCACGCAGGAGCTTGACCTGCATCTCGATCGGAATCTCGCCGATCTCGTCCAAGAAGAGCGTCCCGCCGTTCGCGAGCTCGAAACGACCTGGCTTGCTCGCGACGGCACCCGTGAAGGCGCCGCGTTCATAACCGAACAGCTCGCTTTCGATCAGTTCCTTCGGAATCGCTGCGCAATTGACCTTGATGAACGGCTTGTCTTTGCGACTCGAGTGTTCGTGAAGCGCCCGGGCCACGAGCTCTTTGCCCGTGCCGCTCTCGCCCGTGATGAGCACCGTCGTCGGGGTATCGGCAACCCGCTCGAGGATCGCGTAGAGCTCGGCGATTCCAGGCGAGCCGCCAATGATTCCGAAGCGCGCACTCCGCGATGCGGGCGTCGGCGTCGCATCATGCCCCCGAAGCTCGCGGGTCTTCAGGGCTTTGGCGACGATTTGGCGAACTTCGTCCTTGTCGAATGGTTTGGTGACGAAGTCGAACGCCCCGATCTTCAGTGCCTCGACCGCCGTATCGATGGTGCCGTGCGCCGTGATGAGGACGACGGGCAATTCTGGATCTTCCTCGAGAGCCCGCTTGAGGAGCGTCATCCCGTCGACGCGTGGCATTTTGAGGTCGGTGACGACCAGATCGATATGGTGCTCGCGCAGCAGCTGCAGACCCTGGTCGCCGTCCTCGGCGGTCAGAACGTCATAGCCGTCCCGCGCGAGCTGGGCCGAAAGGATCTTTCGCAGGTTGGGCTCGTCGTCGACGATGAGGACCTGCTTGCGCTCGGGAAGCATATGGACGTGAGGTTAACACGAACGAGCCCAACACTGATCCTCTCAGCCAGCCGCGCGGGCTTGGGGGCCCTCTCGGTCGCTGCGCCTCCTTCAAAACCTCGGCCGGCCCATGTCGTCGCGACTCGATCAAGCCGTACGGTCGGTGAGATACTTCTCCAGCGCGACGATCGCCTTCGTAAAGCCATCGATGCCTTCGGAGAGCTTGTCGGTCGCCATCTTGTCCGCGGCGTGCATCCTGCGAAACGTCGGCTCGTCCAGAGTGAGCCGTTCGACGGACAGCGTGCGGGCCTTCGCTGCGTCGAGCTTGCGCGGCAGCTCGCCGTCCTTGTCGGAGAGCTCTTGGAGCAGACTCGGCGCGATGGTCAGCAAATCGCACCCCGCGAGCTCGGTGATTTCGCCGATGTTCCGGAAGCTCGCGCCCATCACTTCGGTCTTGTAGCCAAAGTGCTTGAAGTAGTTGTAGATGGTCGTAACCGACTGGACGCCGGGGTCTTCGGCCGGCGTATAGTTTTTGCCGGTCGACTTTTTGTACCAGTCGAGGATGCGACCCACGAATGGCGAGACGAGCGTGACACCCGCTTCGGCGCAGGCGATGGCCTGGTGGACGCCGAAGAGGAGCGTCAAGTTGCAGTGAATACCCTCCTTCTCGAGGAGGTCGGCCGCACGAATCCCCTCCCAAGTCGATGCGATCTTGATGAGCACCCGCTGACGCGAAATGCCGGCGGACTCGTACTGTTTGATGATGGATCGCGCCTTTTCGATCGTCGCGGCTGTGTCGTAAGAAAGTCGGGCGTCGACCTCCGTTGACACCCGTCCGTCGACGATTTTCAAAATACGCAGCCCGAACTCCACGCTCAGCCGATCGATGGCGCGGCGGACGACGGCGTCTTTGGTCGCGCCGGCTCCCGACTCGTGCTTAGCCCAACCGATCGCCTCGTCGACGAGGGGGTCGTATTCCTTCATCTGCGCCGCAGCGAGGATGAGCGAAGGATTGGTCGTCGAGTCGCGGGGCTTGAACTTGTGGATCGAGTTGATGTCCCCGGTGTCGGCGACGACGACGGTCATGCGGGAGAGCTGCTCGAGGAGGGACGCCATCCACCCAGAATAGGGATCATGTGCGGAGTCGGGCAAGGGCCGCCGCGCCGAGAGCTGCCCCCCGCCGTTTGCTCCGCCTTCCTTCGTCTATTGTCCCGTCGGCTTCCTCCGTCGGCGCAGCCAGGCTCCGCGGCCGCGTTCGACGTGGCCCCACCTGTCCAATCGGTCGAAGCGACGTCCGAACGGCTCAGCTCAACGGTGCCCGGTCGGATCCACAACGTCCCACAACGTCCGGATGGCCGGCTGTCCCGATGCAGAGTCGGTGGAGCACCAAGCTTGAGGGACCGCGCTTCGGCTCATGAACGATGATGGGAGACCGACGGCAACGCCGTCATCGGTCACAGGGTTTCGACCGGGACGCGAATCGGGCAGCCGTGATGACCGGTGCGTTCGGCAAACTGCTGATGAAACGCCTCGCCCCTGTAAAAAGCACCCATCGGGCGGATCTCCGTCACGATCGGCGAAGGCAAGAGCTTTTGCTCGGCCTGCCGCGACGCACGAGCCGCCGCGGCTTGCGCGTCGTCGAAGGTGAAAATAACGCTGCGGTAGTTGCTGCCGAGGTCGGGCCCCTGCCCATCCGTCTGGGTCGGGTCGTGGATCTTCCAGAAGACCCGCAAGAGTTCTTCGTACGGAATTCGCGTGGGGTCAAACTCGACGAGGACCGTTTCGGCGTGCCCTGTCGTGTGGGTGCAAACCTTTTCGTAGTCGGGATCCGTCGTGTGTCCGCCTGCGTAGCCGACCGCGGTCGCTACGACGCCCGGCACGTGCCGGAAGGCGTCCTCCACGCCCCAAAAGCACCCTGCGGCAAAGGCGGCCAACCGATCGTGACCGGTCGGCGTAAGCGGTGTCCCCTGGCCGGCGTGCCCCGGTTCAGTTCCGAGGTGAGCCGGTTGTGCGGCGGGGCGGGCGGGCGCGGCAGCAGCCCGATCGGACGAGCCGCGGGTCGCCGGCTGCGAATCGAGGGGAACGTCCGTCGTGGCGCGGGCCGCATGGCACCCGACCGCGAGCGGAAACAGGCCAATGAGCAGGCGAAGCTTCATGAAACGAGCCTCTTTCTCCTTGCGCGGGACTACGCGTCTCCAAGCATGCCGTTACGCAAGGGCGTCCGGAAGACCCGAGAACTTCTCGCCGCCGCCGCGTTCGAGGCAGAATCCCTTGTTGATGGGCCTCGTCTCCGCTTCGCTCCGACATCTCACGGCAGCGTTTGCCATCAGCACCGTGACGGCGGGCTGCGCATCGAGTTCGATGTCCGCGCCGGGAGGCCCCGCGCCTGCGCGCCGCGCCGCATTCCCGGCGTGGGCTCCGCCGTACCTCGTCGCCAGGGCACGATCCGGGCGCGAACCCGGGACCGACGCGTTCGCATGGTGGGCGATTGCATTCGCGTGGCAACAGGTCGGCAAGCCGTATTGCTGGGGCGGAACGGGGCCGGGCTGCTTCGACTGTTCAGGTCTCGTGCAGCGGGCCTGGACATCGGTGGGCGTCCACCTCCCGCGCACCGCCGACGAGATGGCGGCCCGCCTCGACGCGGTGCGGCTCGACCAAGTCCGGGCCGGTGACATCCTCTGGTGGCCGGGCCATGTGGCTCTCTATGCCGGCTACGGCTGGGCCATCGAAGCGCTCGACGCACATGATGGCGTCGTCAAGAGGCCGGCCAAAAATCCGGAACGGGCGTTCAGGCCGCGGGCCGGAGGCTGACGCGCATCGGCATCGTCGCCGCCCTGCAAGGATGCGGGCGTTGGGTGGGGGCCGGATCCGGCGGAACAGGCCATTGAGGTCGGCCTGTTGCCGATCACAGGGTCCCCGGTGTCGACGAAGGGAAGCGGGTCTTTTACCGTCGCGTCTCCATTGCCGCCCGATTCCATCGCGAGCTTGGTCTTGTCGATCGGCGATTGGCCAGGTTTGGCCGTGACGACGATGAGCGTCGACTCGCGCAAACCTCGCCGGCCGAGTTCGCCGACCATCTTTCCGAGGGAGGTATCGACGAAGCCGAGCGCTCCTTTGAACCGTGCTCGGTCAGCGGTGGTAATGATACCGGCGGCGGTCTTCACCCCAGTGGGCCCGCCGCTCATGCAGGTATGCCGGTTCGCGGCGGTAATAGTTCCACCCGTGCGCATCTCGGTAGTACCAGTTGCCGCCGTAGAAGTAGACGGGACGACCTTCGTAGTACTCCGGCTGCACGGTGGCGATGTACGCGGGCGGAGGTGGCGGGGGCGCGACGCCTTGCGCGCGGGCATCGCCGTTCCCGCCAAGCCAGGCCGCGCCGCCCAATTCGAGGACAAGCGCGAGAGCGAGTGACAGGGTCGATTGGGCTCGGTTCATGGCATCGACCTCAGGTGCTCGTTGGCATTCGCTTGTAATTTGCGTGTCGGCGAAGCGAGTCGGCCAGTTTCACGCGCTGTTCGTGGGTCAGCACCGGAGTCGCTGCCTCGTACAAGTGGGCCATGCGCGTCAGGCCCCAGGCCGCGACCTGCCCGTTCGCCGGACCACCCATCGTAAGCGACTTCGCATCGAACGAGTCGCTCGCGAAGGCGTCCGCGAACGACTTGAGGTGGGCCTCCGCGTCCTTCGAATCGAAGACCGCCCCACCACGGTTCGACGACTGAAAGTTCGACCGAATCTTTTCTACTTGATCGGGCGTCAGGGCGAGCTCTTTTGTCAGTCTTCCAATGTGCCCGTGCGCGTCTTTCGCGGCCGGTTCGTCCGTCGAGTTCACCTCGCGCCAGACGTCGAAGTGCGCTTCGACTTTGCCGACGAGGGCGGTTCGTTGGGGCGGTGTCAGCGCGGCGTGGAGCTGGTTGAGTGAGTTCGCCACCGCGTCGTCTACCCCCGCGGCCGCCGAAGCGACACGCCCGATGGCCACTTCGATCTTCGCGCGGTCGATCTTCCCCGCAGCGACGCCGTCCGCAAGTGCCGACAGCACGGCCTTCTCGGCGTCGTGCGCCGGCTGCAATTTGGCGTATAAGTCGGTCTGGATCTTCTTGATCGAAGCTTCCTGTTCCGGCGTCGTGCCGAGCGAGTCGAGGCTCATCGCGATGAACATCGCGAACCCGCCGTGATGATGATGCCGGTGGTGTTCCTTCAAGTCGGCCATCGACTCGTCTTCTTCATCCGTCGGCGTCGGCCCGGCCGGGGCGACCTCTGCGGCCGAGCTCGCGGACGTCGCTGGCGGGGTGGCGCCGGCGGGGGCGACCTGCGCGGCCCCGCTCGAAGCCGCGGCGGCGGTCGTCGTCGTCACCGGCGGTGCTTCCGCCGTCCCTCCGGGTGCCGCCGCCTGCGGCGTCTGGCTGCCACAAGCCACCGCGCCGGCCAACGCGAGCCCGAACGTCCATCGCAATTCAATCATCCCCGCAGCCATGCGCAGGACGGATACACACTCCATCGCCTCGCGTAAAGCCGGTTCGACCCGCCGATGACGGTGCGTTCGCCGCGCGCGCCCTCGAGCGGCCGACGGCGGAGGGATACGGCGTGCGTGAGTGGCCGACGGCCCGTAAAATGTCCTGCCACCTGATGAGACGCGATGCGTTCGCCACGTTTGCCTGCTTCGCTTTCGCCGCCCTGCCGTGCGCCGTCGGATGCAGCAGCAGCGCGACCCCGGACGAACCCGACGCGGACGCGATCGCCGCTCCGGATGGCGAAGGTGCAGCGACGTCGACGGGAAACTCGGGCGGCTCGACGAGCGTTTCGAAAGCCGGTCCGACCATGATGGACGGCGCCATGGGCGTGCCGGAGGGAGCCGGAGGTCAGAAGGGGCTCGACGGCTCGATGGGTGTTGCGGAAGAAACCGGAGCCAGCCAGCATTCCGGTCGCGACGCGGCGGCGAACATGACGGGGGGCGCAGACGCCGCGACCAGCGGCCCCGCCGTCGGCGGGGCCGGCGGCGCGACGGGTCCTGCCGATGGCGGAAGCGGAGCGGCCGACTCGTCCGCCGACGATCCGCTGAATTTTTCGGCTCGATGCACCAGCAACCAGACCTGGTCGAGCGGCACGAACCAAAACATGCGTCCTGGCGAGGCGTGCCCCACATGCCACGCCAACTTCTATCTTGCGGGGACGCTCTATCCGACCGGCCACGAGCCCGATGATTGTGATGGAGTCGATGGACTGACGACGGGTGCGACGGTCACGGTGACCGACTCGGTCAATAATCAATTCATCCTATACCCGAATGCGGTCGGGAATTTTTATACGAGCCGGACCGTCGTGCCGCCCTTCGTCGCAACGGTGACGGCGAACGGTCGCGAGCGGTCGATGATCACCCCGCAGACCATCATGAGTTGCAATAGCTGCCATACGCAGGACGGCCTGAACGGCGCGCCAGGGCGCATCACGGTTCCGTTTTGACCCTCGAGACCAGGTCGAAGTCTGGCCGCAGGGCGAGCCCAGTGCGATCGCCGCGTGGACCGCGTTCGCCGGCCGGGCAGGTGGCGCATGCCGCCGGCTTTCGCACGCGGGAGGCGTTGACGCAAAACTGAAGCGAAAAGGCCATCGATCGGCCATACCCCTTGGTCGATCGAGGACTCCGGTCGAAAGTGCAGATTCTCGAATCCGGATGAGCCGCGATCGCGGCAGACGTCGCGCCCCCTTCTCGCGTACGATGCGCGCCATGCGCGTACTTTTCGCGGTTCTCGTCGTCGCGTGGCTTGCTTGGCCACTTGGATGTCGTCGGGACGCAAGCGACGTGGCGACGGCGAATCCGCGGGACGGGAGCGAAGCGCGCCCTCTCATGGTCATGCTCATTCCGGCCGACGGCGGAACCGAAGACGGTACGAAGAAGGACTTTTTGCCCCTCTTCGACGCGGTGGCGCGAACGCGCGGTGTTCACTTCGATGTGCGCGTCGGCCAGTCCTACGGGGCGGTCGTCGAGGCCATGGCCAATGGACAGGTCGACATCGGCTTCTTCGGCGCCGTCTCGTATCTTCAGGCGAAGAAGCGTGCCGGCGCCGAGCTCCTCGCCGTATCGGTCGAGAACGGCTCGAGCGTGTACTACTCGGGGATCTTCGTGCGTACGGAATCACCGGTGAAGA
Source organism: Polyangiaceae bacterium (assembly GCA_050013115.1). GTDB lineage: Bacteria > Myxococcota_A > Polyangia > Polyangiales > Polyangiaceae > Palsa-1150. The sequence goes on along the minus strand of JBEKFX010000022.1, from coordinate 37,480 downwards.
CCCTCGCCGACTTGAAGGGCAAGAGCCTCGCGCTCGGCGACCCGAACTCGACGTCGAGCTTTGCTTACCCGCTCGCGATGTTGATCGAGGCGGGCGTCGATCCGGTGAACGACGTCGCCAAGATCTTTTTCGCGGGCAGCCACGTCAACGCGCTCGCCGCTTGCGCCGAAGGCCGCGTGGACGCAGGCGCGGCATCCTTTCTCTCATTCGAGAAGGCGGTCGACGAGAAGAAGATCGGCTCCGCATCCCTTCGACCGATCGCGCGAAGCGAGCCGATCCCGAACCCGCCGCTCGCGATGGCGTCGCGTTTGCCGGCGGACGTGAAGGCCAAGCTGCGTGACGGCTTCGCCCACGTCGAGGAGGCTCCCGGCGTGACACCCGAGATGATTCGCGGTTACGGGGGCAAGAGGGTCGACCGGTACGATACGGCCTATCCCGAGGCGGAGTTCATGAAGGCCGCCGAGAAGCTGCAGAAAGTCGACGCGATCCGCGACGCCATCTTGAAGAAGGCGAGCGAGAGGTAAGCGTCGACCCATCCGGCCATGCTCCGATTCAGCGATGTCACGAAGACCTTTCCGGGCGGCCAGACGGCGCTTGCAAGCGTGTCTCTCGACGTACCACGGGGCCAGTTCTGCGTCGTGCTCGGGTCGTCGGGCGCCGGCAAGTCGACTTTGCTCCGCACGATCAACGGGATGATCGTACCCACCTCGGGATCGGTCGAGGTCGATGGCGTCCGGATGACGCCAAAGACGCTTCGACGGATCCAGGCGGAGACGGCGACGGTCCATCAGCAGTTCAACTTGGTCGGGCGCCTCTCGGTTCTCACGAACGTGCTCGCGGGGACGCTCAGCAAAGTTTCGACGCCGCGCGCGATCCTTCGCCTCTTTCCAGAGGCTTACAGGCGCAAAGCGTGCGCGTTGCTGGCCGAGGTGGGTCTCGAAGAAGAGCACCTTTACCGCCGCGCCAGTCGCCTGTCGGGTGGTCAGCAGCAGCGCGTCGCGATTGCGCGCGCCTTCATCCTCGACCCGAAAGTGGTCCTCGCCGACGAGCCTGTTGCAAGCCTCGACCAGACTGGGAGCCGCACCATCATGCGCCTTTTGCGTCGCACGTCCGCGCAGCGCGGCTCGACGGTGCTTTGCAGCCTGCATCAAGTGGATCTCGCCCGGGAGTTTGCCGATCGGATCGTCGCCATGCGTGCCGGAGCCGTCGTCTACGATGGGTTGCCCTCGGGCCTCGACGCCGTCACCCTCGATCGCATTTATGCTGCGAACACGGGGCCGGCCTTCGCATGAAACCGGCGTCCTCGCCGCTGCCCGCCCGAGCGGCGCAGCCGCCCGAGCGCTGGTCGCTGCGCCAGCCGTTCGGGCCACGCGCCATCGCGATCGCCATCATCGCTGCCGTGATGCTCGGTGCGTCGGCGCGTCATACGCAAATCGATCGCATGGTCGTGCTTTCGTTCGAATACGTCGCCCATCTTGTCGGGCTTCGGCGCGACTCCGACGTGGCCCGCGGCGTCGATCGTTTCGCGTCGACGGCGTTCCCGCTCGTTCTCGCGGAAGAAGAGCCCTTGGCGCGCATCGAGCGGTTCGACCGCGCTCACTTGCCATTTCTTTCGCATCTGGCCACCCGCGAGACGCAGACCTCGGTCTACGATTTCGCCGAGCAACGGATGGTCACGACCAAAGCGAGCGAGGAAGTTCTCGTTCGCCCCTTCGGCTACCTCGAGCGCGTGCTCGAGAAGATGCTCGAGACGCTCGAGATCGCGATGTGGGGGACTCTGGTGGCCATCGTGCTGGGCGCACCGCTCGCCTTCTTCGGCACCCGCCGATACACCCCGCACCGTGCCCTCTACGTCGCATCGCGCGGCGTATCGGCCTTTCTTCGGGCCGTCCCCGAGCTCGTCTCGGTTCTGTTTCTGGTGCTCGCCTTCGGCTTCGGTCCGATCGCCGGCGTCTTGGCTCTCGGCCTCCACTCGACGGGTTTTCTCGGAAAGTTCTACGCGGACGACGTGGAAAATGCGGACCCAGGACCGCAAGACGCGCTCTTTAGTCTCGGCGCGAGCGGCATCAAGGTGTTCTGGTTCGCGGCGCTGCCGCAGGTGCTCCCCCAATACATCGCTTACACCCAGTACATCCTCGAACGAAATGTGCGGATGGCGACGGCCATCGGGGTCGTCGGGGCCGGAGGAATCGGCGTCGAGCTCAAGGGGCGCTTCGACACGTTCGACTTCGGACACGTGACGACGATCCTCGTCGTCATTTTCGTGACGATCCTCGCACTCGAGCGAGCCTCGCAGTGGGTCCGATCCCGACTCATTTGAAGCGAAGACCCGCGTCGACGCGACGTGCTAGCGAAGCGTGAGCGAATGACCGCCCGAGCAGCCCTTCTCGTGCTTCTTTCGGCGCTGCTGCACGCGGTCTGGAACGCGCTCGTCAAGCAGGACAAGGATGCGCGCAGCGCCGGTCTGGGCGTTCTCCTCGTGGCCACCGTCGTCGCCGCGGCACTGACGCCGTTCGCGCGACAAGCAGCCTTCCCGGGGTGGGCGAGCCTGCGCTGGGCGCTCGGCGCAGGTCTCTTCGAAGGGGCGTACTTCGTCGCGCTTGGTCTGGCACTCTCGCGCGGGCCGCTCGGGCCGCTCTATACGGTGGCGCGGGGTGGGGCCATGCTGGTCGCCTGGCCGATTTCGGTCTTCTTTCTTGGGGAGCCCTTTCCCTGGCCGGCGAGAGTCGGCGTGCTGCTCGTCGGAGCGGGCTTGGCTCTCGCGTCGTGGCGTCCTCGCGAGCACGCCACCGCGGCCGGCCTGGGCTGGGCTGCCATGTGTGCCCTTTGCATCGGCGGCTATCATCTTTGCTATAAGGTCTCGCTCTCGGCGGGTGCCGAACCCCGCGCGCTCTTTGCGGTCGCGCTTGCTTTTGCGCTGCCGATCAACATGGCCTCGATGGGTCGGAATGCATGGGGCGGATGGCTGGCGCTCCGTCGAAGTCCGCTGCGGATCGGGGTGGGCGGCGTCACCTGCACGGCATCGTTCATCCTTTTCCTGCAAGCCCTCTCGTTGTCCGGGGCGGGGGCCGTTTTGACCCTTCGAAATACGTCGGTGCTCTTCGCCCAGCTCCTGGCTCTTTGGGCGGGCGAGTTACCGAAGAGGCACGCGCTCGGAGGCGCTGTCCTTGTCGTCAGCGGAGCGGTTCTGCTCGCGCAGTGACGAGGTCACGCGCTCGGGGGCGCTGTCCTTGTCGTCAGCGGAGCGGCTCTGTTCGCTGCGTCGTGCGGCGCGCGTGCTCTCGAGCGAATGTCAGGGGTCGGACGGCCGATACGGTCGATACGGGGAGCGCGGCGCACGGTCCTTGCGTGAGAAAAGGGCGTGAGTTCCAATCCCATCCCCCAGCCGATTCACCGTCCCATCGAACCGCAGCCGCCCAACCCGCGGGTTCCGCTCCCTGCCGTGCCGCACGAGACGCCCCGGCCGCAGCCCGTGTCGCCGCCGAACCCGGAGGCGCAGCCGACGTCCGATGACCCCGGACCGGTGACTTGCGCCTATGTCCCGTCGGCGTAGCCCACGGTTTGACTGAAGAGCACGCGCTGCCCGGGACGCAGCTTGAGCTCGTTCGAGAGGCCTGCACGATCGCAGTTGTGAAACCACGCCGCCAACCCTTGCGATGCCGCGAAAAGATAGACGTTCCCCGCAATGAGACCTGTATCGACGTAGTAGTATGACTTTTGGACGTCGGGGTCTTGCAGCCCAGGCTCTTGGAAGCCCTGGGTGTGGATGAGCCGTTCGATGTCGACGACGTAAATGAGCTGGACGGGCGCGTTCATCGCGACGTTCTTCTGGCCGGGGCTGATGGCCATGGCCCGGAGGTCGCTCGCATGCACGGGGAGCAGCCGATGGTGACGGGCTTCATAGAGATAGACTCCCCCTTTCAGCGCCACGAAGAGATCGATTTCTTGCGAATTGCTGGCCGAAGCCGCCGTGATTCCCAACGAGCCGAACGGGCCCTTCGACCGATTGACTCCGCAGGCCGCCCAGAGCAGGTTCGAGAGGGTTTGGGCCGACAGCCTCTTGTCGCTGATTGCGCGGATCGTTTGGCGTCGACGGAGTGATTCGAGAAACGACCTGCCGCCGGTGACCTTGGGCTTTGGTAGATTGACCGGTCGCGGGCCGGGCGATGGGGGCTGCCGTGTGGACCTCGCTCGAGACGTCGGGCGCTTTGTCCTCTGAGACATCGGTCCCTCCTGTTCCTTTGGTCGTTTGGATGCAGCAGACATACCGCGGGGCATTTTTGCCTCTCCGAAGGGCGATGACACGTTTCTCGCGTTGGCTGAAGCGCCAGCCGCGGGACGCAACTTCTTCGCTATGGCGACTGATCTGCATCGGGTGTTTGCGTCCCGCTCAAACCCCGAACTCGCCGCGAACTCGCTTGTGCACCGCTCCCCGCCGACATCAATCTGACCTCGGTGGTGGCGTACGCGACCGGCGCCGCGCTTGGCGAATGAGCGCACCGTGTGCAATCAAGCCGAGGGTTCCATTGGCGAAGAAGGCGGTGCGCACCCCCCAATGGGAGGTGACGATTCCCGTGGCGAGGCTTCCGAGCGGTGCCCCTCCGCGCAGCGCCAATGTGTACATGCTCGAGACCCGACCTCGGATCCGACCGTCGATGGAGCTCTGAAGAATCGAGTTCGCCGCAGTATTGCTCGCCACCATGGCCGCGCCGATGACGAAGAGGAGTGCGAGAGCAACGGCGAAGACCGGGCAGACGGCCGTTGCGACGATGAGCAGGCTGAGACCGAGTGCCGCAAAATGCGAGAGGACCTGCCGCTGCCGGTTCGTTTTGAGCGGCAACACGATCGCTGCACCGATGAGCCCCCCGAAACCGAACACCGAGAGCGCACCGCCGAACTCCGCGCTTCCGAGATGAAAGGCGTCGCGCACGAGGACCGGGATGAACGTGACCATGGGCATGCCGAAGAGGCTCGTGATGATGACGGTAAGGAGCGCCCTCAGCATCCGACGCTTTTTTGCGACGGCGCCCACCGCCTCGACGAGCGACCGCCTGGCGCTTGTCGTGCTCGCTCCCCCGGAAACCGATGCGGTGGGGCGCGTCGGAATGCGAAGGAGATAGATGGCCAGCAGGTAAGGCGCGTACGAAGCCGCGTTGACGGCGAAGCAGACGATCGGGCCGAGCGTCGCCATGACGAGCCCGGCGAAAAAAGGGCCGAGAACGCGGGAAAGGTTGAACTGGGCGGAGTTGAGCGCCACGGCGCTCGGCACGTCGGCGTCCGGCACCGACGCGGGTACGAGGGCATTGATCGAGGGGCCGGACAGCGCGTCGGTGATCCCGACGACGAGCGAGAGGGCGATGACCATCCAAACTTCGATGCGACCCGTGGCGAGGAGCACCACGACAAGGACCGGGCAGACCACCTGGATGCCTTGAAAAAAGAGCGCCGTCCGTCGCCGATCGCGCCGGTCGGCGATGATTCCTCCGGCCAAGATGAGCACCCAGATTGGTGCATCCGTCATGAATGAGTCGAGACCGAGCAGGAACGGCGAATTCGACAGACGCAGGACGAGCCACGGCTCCGCCACTTGCTGCATCCACATTCCCGTGTTCGACAAGAGGTTGCCGATCCAGAGGATTGCGAAGTCGCGCGAACGGAGCGCGCGAAGAGCACCGGCGCTCTTGCCGGGTGCGAAAGCCGCGAGTTTTGGCATCGACCTATCGATGCTACCGCGCGCCTCGCCGCGGCTCGGGGTTGAAAGGTCCATTCAAACCGGAACGCGACGTCGGGTCGGCCATTTTCTCGGAGCGCTCGTCTCTTGACGGGCGTGAAGAGGCCGCATGCTGTAAAGTGTACGCGGTCGGCTTGGCGGCATGGTCCTCGTCGCAGCATCCATCGGGAACGCGTAATCTTGCCGAGGTGTGGGTCTTTGGGGCCTCGCCGTCGTCCGTCGGCCCTGGACCCGACAGAGTCAATTGAACGGAGTGTGGTGATGCGAATCACGTTCGCTCTCGGGACTCTCGGAATCCTCGTTGTGGCGGGCATGGGATGCGATGAGGCGGGATCGAATGGCAATTCGGTGTCCGCATCGCAGCCCAGCGTCGATGGCCGAGACGGGTCTTCATCCGTTTCCAGCAGCGAAAACACGAGCGGCTCAGCGAGCGGCGCGGGCTCGATCAATCGCTCGCAGTCCGCTGCCAACTCGGCGTCGGGCAGCGGGTCGGGCTCGGGTTCGGATGCTGGCGGGGACGCGACCATCTTGTGCGGATCGTCGTCGTGCGGGTCGGGCCTCGTTTGCGAACGCAATGCTGGACCGGCGTGCGCTGACCCGAACTGGGCCGAGTGGCCGATGCCCAATGCCCAGGTCGACGTGGAAGCAGGCGCTCCGAACCTCGAGAGCTACACCGACAACGGCGACGGGACGGTCATGGATAACGTGACCGAGCTCGTCTGGCAGCAGGCCGTGCCCAGCGCGGGGTATACCCAGGAAGGGGCCCTCGCCTATTGCGCGGGGCTCCGCCTCGACGGTTACGCCGACTGGCGCCTCCCATCGGTCGTCGAGCTCGTGTCCATCGTGGACACGAGCACGTTCAACCCGAGCATCAACGCGGCGGCCTTTCCGGGTACCCCCGTGGACTACTATTGGTCTTCGACACCGTACGCCGGCGCCCCCAACAGCGCCTGGGGTGTGTATTTCAACAATGGCTACACGGACTACAACGTCGCGTCGATTACATACTCGGTTCGTTGCGTTCGATAGTTCTCGTCGATGTTGCCCGTCGCCCCTCTCGCCTCACGTCGATGTTGCCCGTCGCCCCTCTCGCCTCACGTCGATGTTGCCCGTCGCCCCTCTCGCCTCACGTCGATGTTGCCCGTCGCCCCTCTCGAGGATGTCATGAAGCGTCCGGCCCCCCGTCTTCTCGGTGTTGCAGTCTTCGCCGTAGGGCTTATGGCCGTGATCGTCGGTCGGGCTTCAGCGCCGGCCGGGCGCTACACGATTGCGAACGGCACGGTCTACGACACGAAGACGAAGCTCACATGGCAGCAAGCCGTGCCGTCGTCTACCTATACGCAGGGCGGTGCGGCGAGCTATTGCGCGACGCTCGGTCTGAACGGGGCGACGTGGCGTCTCCCTACGATGAAGGAGCTGCTCTCGATCGTGGACCTTTCGGTCCCGACTCCCGGGCCGACCATCGATGCCACGGCGTTTCCTGGCACGCCGGCCGACTATTTCTGGTCTTCGACACCGTACGCCGGCATTCCCGGTAGCGCGTGGTCCGCTCTCTTCTATTACGGTTTCACCTACGGCAATGACGTTTCGAATACGAGTTATGTTCGTTGCGTGCATTGATAAACGGCTGCCCCTGCCGATCGCAAGGTCGCTCATGGACGACCGCGGATGCCGAACGTCGCGTGGCGGCCGATGAAGCCGGCCGGTCGAGGCGAGATCGCCCGGGCTCGATCCCATGATACGATGTCGACCTGGCCAGCCGGCCGAGCCACCGCGCGAAGCGGACTACTTCTTTTTCGCGACTTTCGTCGCGGGCGGCGCAGCCTTGGCGAACGCGGCCGCCTTCTTCTGGTTCTTTTCGGCGGTGTCTTGCTTCTTCGACTTTTCTTTGGCTTTCGGAGACTTGTCGCCCATGGACTCACCGTCTGGTTAATGAGTGGAATGTCATGATCGGCCGTTTTCGGCACGAAGTCCACCTGAAGCGAACGATGAGGTCTTCCGCGGAGCGGCCGCGTCCGGAGCCGGCGACATGAAGGGGCTGCGACAGCCCGCGTAACGCGCGAGCTCTTCCCACAGGAGTCGGCCACCGAAATTTCTAGAGGTCCGCGCGGGTGCCACGCGAGCTTTTGCCGAAGGGGTCGGCTACCGAAACTCTGTCGGAGACCCGCGCGCGGGTGCCACGCGAGCTCTTGCCGAAGGGGTCGGCTACCGAAACTCTGTCGGAGACCCGCGCGCCGGGTGCCACGCGAGCTCTTGCCGAAGGGGTCGGCTACCGAAACTCTGTCAGAGACCCGCGCGTGGGTGGCGGGGCGCAATGTCGGGGGACAGGCGTCAGCTGATGGTCGGTGAACGAATCCGACCCGAATGGCTCCACAACGCCGAACTGAGAAACGGCACGTGTGACAGACCTGCCGAGGGCACCTAACATCGTGTCGATGAACGCCAGGCGCATCCTGGTGGCCATTTTGCTGTCGGGCGCGGTGCTTCCGGCGGCAGTCGGGGCCGCGATCACGCTCCGAGGACGGACGCCCCCTTCGACGAGGTCGCTCCAATCGTCGCCGTCGGACGCGATCGGGAATCCCCCGCGAATGCCCGTGACCGATGACCGGGCGCCGACCATCCGCGGTCACATACTCGACGCCGACGGCCGCCCCGTCGATGGGGCAAGCGTCCGGCTCGTCTCGACCAGCACGCCCTACCGCGTCTATCAGGCGACAGCGACCGACCCGAGTGGCGCGTTCTCCTTTCGCGGTGTCGGACCCTGGCGCTGGCGCGTTGTGGCCGATCACGGCGACGACGGTGTCGTAACAAGCGCCGCATTGCGCGTTGGCGAGAGGCAGACCCTCGAGCTGACGCTCGTTCTATCGGCCTTCGGTGCGATTCGCGGGGCGGTTTTCGACGCCCAAGGCCGGCCGGTCGCCGGGGTCGAGCTTTCGATCGACGGCCTGCCATGGACCATCCGCACGACAAGCGATGTGGCGGGCGCCTTTCGGCTGACGACGGTACCCGAACAAGCCATCGCCCTCGTCGCGGCCGCGCGCGGGTACAGGAGCGAGCGTGTGTCGCTCGGGTCGAGGGACGATCAGGCCGAATTCGTCGTTCGCATCGTCCTCGGCACCGCGAATCCTGTCGACGGCGAGGTAGAGGACGACGAGGGGAATCCCGTGAAAGCCCGCGTCGTCGCCTGCGAGGGCGAACGGTCCGAAGCGGCCACCCAGAGCGCCGACGATGGGTCATTCGAGCTCCCACCAGGCGCGATCGGATGCGACGCGGTGGCCGAGCACGCGGACTTTGCGCCCAGTGACATCGCGCGGGTCGTCGAGGGCAGGCGCCTCCTGCTCCGACTGAAGGCGGGGGGAGGGATTGCAGGCGCAGTCGTCGACGAGCGTGGCGCCGGCCTTTCGCCGGTTCGGATCGGCATCGAATCGTTCTCGCCGGCTCGCGGCAAGGACTTCGATCGCCGCGGCGTGCAGAACTTCGCGGACCCGGCGGGGGTGTTTCGCTGGGACAAGCTCGCCCCGGGCAGCTATGTGCTTACGGCGTCGGCGTCGGGACGACCACCGGCGCGCTCCGGGTCGATCGAGGTGCGCGCTGGGGTTCTGACGAGCGGGGTCCGCGTCGTCATCGCCAAAGGCGGTCTTGTCTTTGGAACGGTGACGGACGAAGGAAACGTCCCGCTCGCCGACGTCGACCTGCACTTCGACCAGGTGAGTCGGGTCTTGGATAGCGACTCCGTCGCGCACACGAATGGCGCCGGCGAGTTCCGCCTCGAAGGGGCACCCGCAGGCCCGCTGACCGTGCGGGCACACAAAAACGGTTTCCGGGTGAAGCTCGTCTCCGGGCTGCGCGTCGACTCGGGGTCCGCCGTCCGCCAGGACCTGACCTTGGTTGCGCTTGACGGCGGCCCGAGCATGGAGCTCGGTGGAATCGGCGCCGGGCTTGCGCAAACACCGGCGGGCATCGAGTTGCGGAACGTTTTCCCAGGCGACCCGGGAGCGCGCTCCGGGCTTCACGCGGGCGATCGGATCGTCGGGATCGACGGCGAACCAACAGACGGTATGTCCGTGGCGGATGCGCTGCAGCGCATCAGAGGCCAGCCCGGCACGAGTGTTGGCGTGTCCGTGCTGCGGCCGGATACAGGGGACCTACTCGACCTGACGATCGTGCGCGGACGCGTCGTCCACTGACTGGGCGACAGGCGTTCATCGAGAACGCCCATCTTCGCATCGTGACGACCGCGGGCAACCGAACGGAAACCCAAACGCACGGAGCGGAACTTACGATTTCAGCTTCGCGTCGAACAGCGCGAACAGCGTCTGCCAGTGCCGTTCGGCCGCCGCAGCGTCGTAGACGGGCGTGTCGCGAAACACCCATCCGTGTTTCGCGGGATACGTTTCGATCGCATGGTCGACGCCGGCCTGGGTCAGTGCGCCCTCGAGCTTCGCCTTCATCTCCTCGGTGAACGATGCGTCCTCGCTCGCGCCCGCGACGTAGACGCGCGATTGGATCTTCGGCGCGAGCAGGTGCGGGCTGTCCGGTGCGTCGGTGGCGAGCCGACCGCCGTGATACGAGGCGGTGGCCGCGATGCGGTCGGGATACGTCCCGGCTGCCGTCAGCGACATGAAACCGCCCATGCAATAGCCGGTCGTGCCGACCCGCCCCGGCTTCACATCGGCCTCGGCGGCGAGGTAGTCGAGAAACGCCCCTGTATCGGACATGATGTGGGGCGGCGTCGCGTGCGCGAAAAACTTCTCCATGAGCACTTTGCGCTTCTCGGGGTCGCTGAACACGGAGCGAGGGTCCATGGGCTCGTAGGGCCCGGACCGATAGAACAGGTCCGGCAACAAAACAAAGTAGCCGCCGGTCGCGATCCTCGCGCCGACCTCGAGCATGGCGGGTCGGATGCCGAGACCGTCCATGAAGACGAGAACGGCGGGCCAGGGGCCGGAGCCGCTCGGACGATAGACGTACGCCGGACACGTTCCGTCCCGAGTCTTGATCTCGACCTGGCTCATGGGCGCCTTTTCGCACATCCCCCAAAGCGAGGACAATAGGCAAAAGGGAAGGGCCACGGGCACCCCCACTCGTCGGGAGATGAGAACGCGCCCCGCCCCTGGGCCACCTCGCCGACGAACGGCCCGCCGGCCGACCGGGTGTGCGCGCGCGCGGGCTGAAGGCCGAGCGCGAACTCTGACCGATCTCTATCCCGCCGCGGTCACGGCTCGCGTTCGGCGGACTCTGGCGTTCCGCGTCCAAGAGGCCCGAGCGGGATCTCTGGCTGTCGCTCCGGCCTGAGTCCGCCTCCGGCGAAACCGCGCCAACGCGTCGCGCTACGTTTTTATTTCAGTTTTCGGTCCTTCGACGTCCTTTCGGCCGAGGACGAAACTGAGGATATGCTCTATCTGGAGTCTAGCGCCTTTCGAAACCGTTCTGTGCTCGACACGGATGCTCCGAACTTGAGTTCCGATGTTTTCGCTTTCGGTACGCACGTCGTAGGGCACCTCCCAGGCCTCGCCACAGGTCTGGCAAGTGACGACTACGATTCTGCTATTTTTCGTCGGGGCTTCGTCGTCACCAAACTTTTCGCTCATAGGCGCCTCAATCAGGTTGCGCGTCCATTTGACATGACCCCGGTTCGCTTGCCTTCACGTTGCCGGATTTCCGCTGACACGGTCCATTGTCGCTCGACGGGGTGCCTCTCGCGCTGGGGCTGAGCTTTCGAACGGCGGGCGGCGCCCGGATCGCCCTTGCCCTGGCGCGAGAGGACCTCGAAGGGGAGCCGCGTTGGACCGCCATCGATCGAGGCCATTGCTGCTTGCCGGCGCCCCACTCGTGTGAACCTCCGTCATGTTGACTCACCAAGCTCGGACTCAAATCCCGTCCGATGTCAATCCAGAAAAGGATGGCATTCGAAATGAGTAGGTGGGTGTCGCTGGAATGCCTGCAGCCCGGGATGACGCACCGCAGTCTCATCGCCTCGGCTCGGCGCCCGGCGCGAGCCGGGGTCGCCAGGCCGCGCCGGCCGGCGCGGTTTCCATCGCGGCGAGGGCGTGCGAAGCATTGTCTGCCCCGGCCGATTTCGGTCAATATCGGCCGATGTCCTCGAAAGCCTCCACGACCGCAGCCAAGAAGACGACTCGCGAGACCATGCAGCAAGCCATGATCCGTAAGCTGCCGCTTCGACTGAGGGCGAAGGCTGAGCTCCTCCTGCCGGCCGTGCCGGGCTTTGTCGACCACTATGTCGAGGGGCTGAGCGGCACGTGGAGATCCCTCGGGCGCCCCTTTAGCACTGCGGAGCTCGGCCACTTTCGTCAGGTGTTGAGCCAGACGCTCGAACAAGCATTCGAAGAATCGCCTTACTCCAGCGTCTGCGTGGTCTACGAAACCGACCCGCACCCGAAATCGACGATCACTTGGAAAGTCGGGATTCTCCATTCAGCCATAACAGACGAGTTTACCGAATGGGTCGCTTCGCGCACGCCGCCGCTTTTCGGGCACCATCCGGACGCCAAAGTCATCGAAGTGGCACGCTCGCTCGGCCGCCCCCAAGACGTTGCGGTGCTCGACGTGGGTGCCGGGACTGGCCGCAACACGATTCCTCTGGCGCGCGAGGGCTTTCGAGCCGATGCCGTCGAGCTTACGCCTGCGCTGGCTCAAGTTCTTCGCGAAGGCGTGGAAAAAGAAAATCTGCCGATTCAGGTCTATGAGGGCGACATCCTCGATCCGGCGACGCCCGTTCCTCAAAACCATTATCAGCTTGTGTTTCTGGCCGAGGTCGTTTCGCATTTCCGGAATCCTGCGCAGTTGAAGACCCTTTTCGAGACCGCCAACCGCCTTCTCGTGCCCGGCGGCACGCTCCTCTTCAGCGCCTTTCTACCGACCGAGGACGATGAACCGGACGAGGTGACGCGCACGATGAGCCAAGTGATGTGGTGTTCCCTGTTCACGCGCTCCGAATTGCAGGGCGCGGCAGCCGGACTTCCGTTCGACGCCGCTTCGGACGAGTCCGTTCTGGAATACGAACGCGCCCATCTTCCGGCCGACCAGTGGCCACCGACGGGCTGGTTCGAGGGATGGACCGCGGGACAGGACGTATTTGACTTGCCGAGGGGCGAGACGCCCATTGAGCTTCGCTGGCTCACCTTCCGAAAGCGGTCGGAGTGACGCGCAGCCCACCCGTTGCACGCACGGGCGGAAGGGCGTCCTCGATGAGTCCGTCGTACTTGAGCTTGGTCAGCATCGCCTCGATGTCGCTCCAGTCGATGGGGGATCGTTCGTCGACCCATCCGAGGCAGTCTTTGGCGAAAAACTCTTTTTCGGTCATCAGGCGTTGGACGAACGGAACGGCTTCCCCCACCACTTCAAACGCACGGCTCGTGCCGATCGAAACGCACAAGCGCGATCCGCCGTCGGCCAGCACCGCGTAGACATCGCCGTCGGCGCGGACACGGAGCCTCTGGTCGGGCAAAACGGGGGACACGGCCGACTCGTCCGCGGTGTAGGCCGGCGTGAAGCCCGGGTTCGGGTTCTGGACGAATGAACCCCAGAGTCGGACCACCGCCGCGCTGTCGCCTGCGAGGGACCGGAGCGCGTCTGCGGCTGCCCCAATCTGTGCCGCGATCGCCTCGAACCCTTTCGGATCGACCTCCCCCGGCGCGCCTCCAGGCCGCGGCAGCAGAGGCCGTGGGGCGCGCCAGCCGGGGTCCGAGGTGAGTATGGCGTCGAGCAGGCTTCGCACGAGGAGCGAATACGAAATCGGTGCGAACGATAGGTTGAGTGCGAGCGAGCCATCGTCGCCGCCGCACGCGTCATGCCAGACGCCGGCAGGTAAAATCAGCAAATCGCCGGGCTCGAGCACGACTTCGGACGTGTCTCTCTCATCGAACGCAAGCGTCCCGCCCGGCTCTGCGGCCTGCCAGAACCCCATCGCCTGAAGCTGCCGGACGAGGGGGTCCGTGTACTCACCGCTCCCGTTCGCGCGAAGCGCCCCATTCGAACGAGGCCAGGGCGCGGCCGGGCGATGGGAGAAACGCCATCGCTTGGTTCCTTCGATTTGAAGCGTACTTGCGATCCGGGCATCGAAGTGCCAATTGAATCCAGCGCCGGGAGGGGACAGATAGGCGTTGAAGTAAACCTTCCCGGGGTAGCCAAGCTGGCGTTTGATGGCGGCGAGAAGGGGTGGCAGGGCCGGCACCCGCGTATCGATTTGCGAAGCGCATAACGTGGCCCCCGCCCGAAAAAGCGCCATCGCCTCGCCCGGATTCGTCTTGAACGCGACGGAGGCCCATTCGCTCGGTGACGACCCGTTCGATGACCCCGAGCGCGGACTCTTGTCGAAGCTCGCCTGGAGGAAATCGTCCGCGGCGAGGCCGGGTTCAGACAGGGCGCGAACGAAGGTTTCGCGGTCGAGTAGCCCCTTGTATTTGTCCGAGAAGCCTTTGACGAAGAGCGGCTTCCTGGCCCAATACTCTGCGACGAACGTCTCCGGTGTGACGGGTGAAAGGAGGACCTCGAGCTCGTTCCCGACCGACTCCAGCAGCGGTGCGTTCGAAGCGCGTGCCATCTTTTGGCGCGACTTACGCGAGCATTCCCGGCATGGGCGCCTTGGCGCGGCCGAAGGATGTCACGTTCGAGCCGAGGGCCTGGAGAATCGCCAGATGGACCTGCTCGTTCGGACCGCTGCCCGCGACCACTCGCCCCGTCAGAAGCTTACCGCCCGCCGTGCCGGATATGAGCATCGGCATGTTGGCGCTGCTGTGCGTGTTACCGTCGCTGAGCTCGCTGAAGTACATGGTCGCGGCGCTGTCCAGCATGGACCCAGGACCATCTTTGATGGCATCCATCTGCTGCAGGGCGTAGACATACTGACTGACGAACCACTGATTGCACGTCGTGTAATTGGCGAGTGCAGTGGGCTGATTATTGTGGTGGGTCACCCCAATGTGGTACGCGGGCGTCACTCCGAGGAATGTGTGCTGAATCTCCGTCGTCGTCTGTTCGTAAGCGAAGGTCGCAACGCGAGTCAAGTCACATTGAAACGCCGTGACGATCATGTCGAGCATCAGTTTGACGTGCACCTGAATGTCCGACGGATTTCCCGCGGCGGGCACCGCGCCAGGGGTGCAAACGCCTGTTTGGCCGACGGTTGGCGTGTTTTGAATTTGCGTTTCCAGGGAACGGAGGCCGGTCAAATATTGCTGTAGCCGGACGTTGTCGGCCGTGCCCAGTCGGGCGCCGAGCGCCGCTCCCTCCGATAGGGTGTAATCCAAGACGCTCTTTCGCATGGCGTCTTTGACGTTGAGCGGCGTCGCGTCCGGGCCGCCGTCGACCGGGGCTGCGCCCGGCAACGCGCCGAAAATTTGATTGAAGGCCGTCAGCGGGACGGTCTGTCGCTCGAGCGGCGTCGTTGCGTTCAGCCAGTTCAAGTTGTCTTTGAGAATCGTGCTGTACCCGGTCTCTGCGTTCGGATTTTCGGTGTTGTGAGTCGTCCCGAGCTCGATGCTCGGAAAGGGCGTTTGCGTGCCGATGGACTGTGCGGCAACCTGATCGAACGACTGAGCGTTGCTCGTGCTGGGCAAAGTCTGGCACTGGAAGCCGGTCAGTACGCCGGAAATACCGCACGTGTGGCCGCGTGGCCCACCGATGGCACTCGTTCCCGTGACGATCATCACGCGCGATTGCAAGTTCGCGGAGACGACCGCCGAGTGCGTCGTCCCGAGTGTGAAGTTCGTGCCCGTTCCAATCGGCGCCCAGGTGTTGACGTTGACCCCAGCTGGCGAATGAAAAAGAAACAGCCGGGGTATTCCCGCGGCCAGCTGAGCGTACGCCCCTTTCGGGTCGAGCGCCTCGAGGAAAGGCAGCGCAACGGCAATTCCGGCGGCCGACAGAAACCAGCGCCGGCCCATCCGGAAAAGGTTGCGGTCGGCCCAATTTTGCGTGCTGTTTCGCATGATTCACTCCAAAGAGTTGGCGTCTTCTCGAAAGGCGTCGGACTACGGGGTTTCTCGGCGCATCCGCATGTCGTCGGAACCCGCAATGCGCGACACGAACGCCGCCATTCGCGTGTTGTCCGTCGTCTGGAAGGCCGTCGTCAGTGCACCGACGACGCACTGGTCGTCGCCCCATTCACCACTGGCCGTCGACGCATCCCGACCGAGTGCGTACGAGAGCGAGAACTGCACGACGGCGCTCGGAAGACGCGGATCCGCCTTGAGAATCGACTCGAGCTGCAGCGCGCCGTCGAAGTTTTGTCCGCTGGGCACGAGGGTGGACGAAGCATCGATGGGCAAACCGTTGTCCGTCGTGCGCCATTCTCCAATGCCGTCGTAGTTCTCGAGGCCGAATCCAATCGGGTCCATCAAGTTGTGGCACGACGCGCAGGCTGGCGTGCTCACGTGCATTTCCATGATCTGGCGAAAGGTCTCGCCGTCGCTCGGGACCGGCGCGCTCACCTGGGGAACGTTCGCCGGAGGCGCGGGAGGCGGGCTGGCCATCATGCGCGCGAGCACCCACTGTCCGCGGTCCACCGGCGAGGTGCGATTTGCGACGGAGGTGACCGTGAGAAAGGACCCCTGCGTCAGAATGCCGCCTCGCTGGGTGTTTCCGGTCAAGTCGACTCGTGTCAACGTCGTACCGAATGTGCCAGAAATACCGTAAAACGTGGCGAGGTCCTGGTTCAGGTAAGTGAACTTTCCGTCGACGAAATCGAGGAAGTTCTCATCGCCGGTGACGAGGTCGGCCATGAACGCCGCGGTCTCGGCTTGCATGTCGGCCTGGAGCGTCGCCGTAAAGGCCGGAAAGACGGTGGGGTCGGGCGTGTTCTCGGCGGTGATGTTGAGGGTATTGAGCCACTCACCGGGAAAGCGCGAGACGAAGGCGCTCGCCTTCGGGTCGGCCCACATGCGCTGCTCTTGCTGCAAGATGCCGGCCCGCGTGGACAGTTGACCGGAAGCAGCTGCCGCTTCGAGCGCAGCGTCCGGCATGCTGCTCCACAGATAGTAGGACAGCCGGGTGGCGACTTCGTACGGCGAAATGGGGTGTTGGCTCGGCACGTCCGGCGTAGCGTCGATTTCGGGGCGAAAGAGGAAATTGGGCGACAGCAGGGCCCCCTCGATCAGAATTTGTGTCGCATCGTCCGATGAGAAGCCCGCCGCGACGGTGGCGTTGTAGAGGGCGACGAGATTCGTGACTTCCGCCGTCGTTGCGGGGCGCCGCCACGCGCGTCCGGCGAAGGTCGTGGCAATCTGCGTCACGCACGCCGCGTCAGTCGTGGTGCACACGAGCACGAGGGCACGTCCGGGAGAGCCGGCGGCCATGGCGTTTGCAGCAAGGGTTTCAGCCAACTGCTCGTAGGTCTGTGCGAGTGTCGGGTCGATGAGGAGCGCGGCGGCGTTGTTGTCGAAGCCCCCATCGCCTCCGTCCGCCGGCAGCGTATTCAAAGGGGTGTGGGCCGTGTCCCCGAGGAGGTCTCGTGCGGTGTTGTCGTATTCGACTCGATTCAGCCGTGTGAGGGCCCGAAAGGGCACGAGGGTCTCTCCCGACGTGGCGCAGGCGGTCGTCGTCGGGTCCGGGTCGGTCAGCAGAACGTCGTTCGTGTTCGCGACGAGGGTCGTGGTCGCTGCCGTTGCCGGCGCCGTGACGCTGACCCCTGCCGCCGAACTCGTGGGAGACGAACCGGGCTGCGTGGCCCCACCGGTCGCCACGCCACCTGCGGGAGCCCCTCCTGACAGGCCGCCGATTTGGCCCGTGCAGGCGAATGCGCCGGCCACTCCAAGCATCATGAGCAAGGCCGAAAGCCTTGTTTTGCGAGCCCGTGCTTGTCTGAACATACGAGCCTCTTCCACAGGAGGTGCGTCTCCTAAAAGAAGAAAGGATGCCTCCCCGTCCAACGGTTCGATGCGCGCTCGCTGTCCGTGAAGAAACCCGACGCCTCCATTCAAAGATCCTCCCGTGCTGTCTTTAGGTTTTCTCCTTGCGCACAGGCCCCGTCGGCTAACGATGAACCGCGAGCAAGGCGAATGTCGTCGGTCACGTACACGGCCCAATCGACGCGCGTGACCCGTCGGCTAACGATGAACCGCGAGCAAGGCGAATGAGTCGTTGGCAAGTCGGAGGGAGCCACGGCGGACGCGTCGTCGTTGCGTTGGTTACGTTGTGTGGCGTCGGATTGGTGGGGGTCTTCGTCTCCTGCGGCAAGAAAAGCGAGAGGGAGGTGAATGCGGCCGCGAACGATGCGGCGGGGGAAGCAGGGGTCGACATGCTTGCTTCGGCGGACCTCGACGTCGCGCGCCCCGAACAGGCGCCTTGGCCCGACGGTGTGGTGACGACGTCGTCCGGGCTGCGCATGCTCGTCATGCGCCGCGGCAACGGAACGGATCACCCGGCCCTGTCCGATCGAGTGAAAGTTCATTACACCGGCTGGCGGAAGGACGGCACGATGTTCGATTCGTCCATCCCTCGTGGAGAGCCTGGGCTCTTTACCCTCACCCAGATGATCCCGGGCTGGACGGAAGCGCTCGAATCGATGGTCGAGGGCGAGAAGCGCAAACTCTGGGTCCCCGCCAATCTCGCATACGGCGAGAGCCCGAAGTGGGGAGCGCCCCCGGGCGACCTGATTTACGAGATCGAGCTGGTCGAGGTCATTCACTCGCCCAAGCGCCCTGAAGACGTCGCTTCGCCGCCGAAGTCCGCCATCGTGACGGCGACGGGCCTGTGCTACCGCGTCCTTCGGGCGGGAACCGGCAAGGTGCACCCCCGAGAGAGCGACACCATCGTCGTCCAATACTCCGGCTGGACCACCGACGGACTGCTGTTCGATTCCTCACTGCTAAGGAATCGCCCGGGCAGTTTCTTGGTCGGTTCGCTCATCAAAGGCTGGGTCGAGGCCGCGAAGCTCATGGTCGTGGGGGATCGGACGCGGTTTTGGATGCCGGCCGCTCTCGCATACGGCGATCATCCGAAAAGTACGGATGCCCCTGCCGGAATGCTCGTTTTTGACATCGAGCTTCTCCAGATTCAATGATCGCCGACCTTTCTCGCGAAAAGAGGTCCGCCGTCGGGTGGTGCGGTCCGTGGTCGGGTGGTGCGGTCCGTGGTCGGGTGGTGCGGTCCGTGGTCGGGTGGTGCGGTCCGTGGTCGGGTGGTGCGGTCAGTCGTCGAGTCGTCCGGTCGCATGGTGTTCGGCCAACAGTTTGACGAAATCTTTGCGAGCGTGATGGAGCCGTGTTTTTACCGTGTTGATGGGGATATCGAGCATATTCGAAATTTCTTCACCGGAATATCCTTGCATCTCACATAACAAAAACACGCGGCGCCGCTTTTCCGACATGCCCGCCAGAATCCGATCGAGTCGTTGTCGCTTCTGCATCATCTCGATCTCCGAGAGCGCGCTTGGACGTCCGTCGGGAAGTTCATTCAAGACATGCTGGACCCGTGAAGCCAGCGCCTGAAACCAGAAGCGGCGACGGTGCGCACGGAGCTGACCCGACGCAATCCGATAGAGCCAACCCGCCGTGTTGCGGCCGTCGAAATCCTCGAGCCTCCGGCGAATGACGAGGAAGACCTCTTGCGCGAGGTCCTCGAGATCCGCATGCGGCGCCCCGAGCGCCTTCAGCCAATGGACGACCGGAGTGAACCAGACGCGGTAAAGGGAGGGCAGGTTCGGACGGTCCTCTTCCGCGCCACCCGGATACGGCACCTCGCACGAGGTCCTCGGGGCCCGAACACGCTTGCCGGTGTGACGCATCTTCACGTCCCGCAGATGCCCATGCGGTCGGCGACGGCTCAACAGAGCCTAAACAAGCGCAAGCGCGACGAAAAGAAGCCGATGCCCTCGCCAGCCTGGACGAGGTCGTGCCGGCGTGCTCGCTCGACGGCGATCGCGCGAACCGCCGCGGATCGACCGCAGACGCGAAGGCACCTCGCTCCACCGTCGATCGGCAGGTGGAAAACGCCCCTTACGCCGGTCTTTGCCCGCGAACCCGTGCGCGCTCGCCGAGGAGCCGGCGCCCGCCGGATCGAGTACAATCGCCCTGGCCCGAATGCGTATCCCCGATTGTCTCGCGCAACTCTTCGATTACGGCATCCTCGAAGAAGTGGTTCGCCCCCTCATGAGCGGCAAGGAAGCCCAGGTGTACTTGGTCGTGTCGGGCGGCGATCCGTGCGTCGCGAAGGTCTATAAGGAGGCTCAGAACCGGACTTTCAAGCACCGCGCAGAGTACACGGAGGGCCGCAAGGTCAGAAACTCGCGAGACCAGCGAGCGATCGACAAGCGGTCGAGGCATGGTCGCGCCCAGGACGAGGCTGCGTGGCGGTCGACCGAAGTGGACATGATCCATCGGCTGCATGCGGCCGGTGTGCGCGTTCCAGCCCCTCGGCATTTCATCGATGGGGTCCTGATCATGGAGCTCATCACCGACGCGGACGGCCACCCGGCACCCCGCCTTGCCGACCTGGTGTTCGACCCTGCGGGTGCGCAGGCGATGTACGATCGCCTGCTGCGCGAGGTGGTCCGAATGCTCTGCGCCGGGGTCGTGCACGGCGACCTCTCGGACTTCAATGTCCTCGTCGGCGCCGAAGGACCGGTCATCATCGACTTTCCGCAGTCGGTCGACACGGCGCTCAACGCCAATGCGAGAAAGCTCCTCGTCCGCGACGTCGAGAACCTGCATCGCTTCCTCAGCCAGTTCGTCCCCCACGCGCGGCGCCTGCCGTATGCCGAGGAGATGTGGGATCTCTTTCAGCAGAACGCCATCACGCCGGAGACGCGGCTGACCGGCCGCTATCGCCCATCGGACCGGCGGGCGAACACCCACGGTGTGCTCGAGCTCATTCGGGAAGCCAACCATGATGAGCGCAAGCGGCGCGAATCGCTCGGTTTGCGAGGGGGGCCGCCGGCCGACCGGTCGTCGCAAGGCGGTTCGCGACCGAGCCCGACCCAAAGGGCTGGAGTCGAACCGACTGGCGATTCCAAAGGCCATGCCGCTGCGAGCCCCGGCAAGAACGGCCCGCAGCCCGGTCCGCGCCATGCGCCGCGGGGGGCGCCCTCTCGAGATCACGCGTCTCTGCCGCGCAGACCGGCCCAAAACGGCCAGCCCGCGTCCGATCGGGCGCGCCAAGAGCGTCGGCGCGGTGACCCATCGCGAAACGAGTCCCCAACCATCGAGGCGGCCCCAGGGCAGGGGCGTGGTCCTTCGCGCGCCGGCGCTCCGCGTCCGGCCGCTTCGGCTGGTGCGCCCACCGGACCGCGAGACGAAGCCCGAGCGGGCGACTCAGGTCGGGATCGACGCGATGACCGAGGCCATCCACGCGGCGTCGAAGTCATCATCGCACGCCGGCGTCCGTGGCCTCCCACCTGAAGGCACTTTACCGATGAACGCACTTTACCGAGCGCCTCGCGATCGTGGGTCGCCGCGAAGCATCAAGGCATTGCCGACCAAAACGAGGGACATTCCCGATAGCGCCAGCGCCGACGCGCGATACCCCTCGAACACCGTCGACATGGCCATGGCGAGCACCGGCACCGAGACAGCCACGTAGCCCGCACGCCCTGCACCAATGCGCGCGAGCAACGTGAGAAACGAGACGAATGCGACGACCGACCCGAAGATCGAAAGGTAGGTCAACGAGGCCACGTAGGACAGACGACAATCGAACGAGAACGGGATCCCGCGTATGGCACAATAGACCGCAACGGCGAGGGTCCCATAGAGCATGGACCACGCCGTGCTCGGGACGACGGCCACGCCTCGCCCATACAGACGTTGCGACCACACGTTACCGGCCGATGTGACGAGCGTCCCGAGGACGGCCAGCGCGATTCCCAGCGACTGGCCCGGTGCGCGCAGGCGAGAGATTTCCGGCCAGAAAACGAGCGTCACACCGACGACCCCGATGCTCGCGCCGATCGCGATCGACGGGAGCATCGGGGTGCCGAACACGAGGCGCGTACCGGCCAGATTCCAGACGAGGACAAGGACGTAGACCACCGCGACGAGCCCCGAGGTGAGGTGCTCTTCACTCAGGTACAAAAGGACGTAGTTCAGGGCATACTGCAAGATGCCGATCGCGGCGAAGCTGGCGTGATCGCGGAGGCTGAACCGATGTCGGATCCGCCGAGTGGCACAAAAGGCGAAGAGCGCGAGGGACGCGAACCCGAATCGGTAAACGACGGACAACGCGGGTGCGACGACCCCGAGCTGAACTTGATGGTCAGCCACGTCGTTCCCCAAACGAACGAGGGGATGAAAAAGAGCAGCCAGTCAGGCAACGTCACGCTCGACGCTCATGTGGCGAAGCCGTGGCACGTCGGGGGGCCTGGCGCAGCGAAACCCGAGTTCATCGTGTCGACAGGTCGGGACGTTCCCGCTGCGTGTGCACGGATGCCACGCGCGCGATATTCGCGATTCCCCTGCAGGCGGTCAAGGGCCCGTCGGGTGACGCCCCCGTGCACGCAGTCAAGGGCCGTTCGGGTCTTCCCAGCCGGAATCGCCGTCGCCGAAGAGGGGATGTCTGTCGGCCAGCTCAGGTGGCGCAAGCGTCGCAGCGGCCCTTGAGCTGGACTTCGACGTCCCGACCGGTGACAGCTCGTGGAACGCCCCGCGCGGACATGACTTTTACCGTTCCACCAGGCAGGCAGGTCACGCCGCCGCAGCTCACACAAAGAAAATGAGGGTGTTCGCCAATGTGGCTTTCGTTTCCGCGACGCATCTCGAAGCGCCAGACGTGATCGCCCATGTCGCTCCGAGCGACGAGGTGGGCATCGACGAGAGCGATGAGATTGCGGTACACCGTGGCTCGGTCGAAACCGAACACGGCCATCTCTTCCGCGATCTCTCCGTGGGTCATCGGCGCCGTCGTGCGTTCGAGGAACTGCAAGACGGCAACCCGGGGAGCCGTTTTCTTGAGGCCGAAGCTACGCAGAAGCTCTGCGTGTTCATTTGGAGACCGCTTGACTCCGGCGGAACCCACAAGGGCAGGCTTGCGCTTTCCCACGAGTCAACTTCTACCGCGAGGCGTGCGTCTTTCAAAGAGCCCGCTCGCGGCAGGGGCCGAACACCGTCCGCTCAAGAGCTGCGAAACCGCAATCCGGTTGCGATTTGGCTTGAACCGCCTCGCGCTTGGGCTTACGACACTCCCGTCGCGAACGGTCGGTCGGCTCCGATCCCTCGTCGAACCGATGCGACCGCCGCCGACGGCGGAATTCCTCGATGCGCTGGCTCAGACTGCCGCACAGGGCACTTGACCGAGGTGGCTCGCCGTTCGCCGGTGACGGATGAGAACGGGTGAGTCCATGAATCGCAAAGCAACGTCTGCCGTCGCTGGGCGCCCTCCGGCCGAGACCTGCGGTCCCGGCGAGCACGCGCAGCGCTCGCCGCCGAGAAAGGTGTTTTCCGAAGAGGCGTTTTCTCGGGCGGCCGCCCTGTTTCGGGTCGCGGGCGACGTGGCGCGTCTGAAGTTGCTCGATCGCCTGGCGGACGGCGAGCGATGCGTCACCGAACTTGCAGAGGCCGCGGGCGTCGGACTCTCGACGGTCTCCCAGCAGCTTCGGATGCTCCGCGCAGAGCGCATCGTGCAGCGCCGCCGGAGCGGAAAGCATACGTTCTATTCCCTCGCGGACCATCACGTCATCGATCTCATCACCAACGCCCTCGACCACGCATCGGAAGACCACGAATGGTCCCACGAAGAGGACGTCGATTAGCGGGCGGGTGGGGGGCCCCCGCCCGTCGTGCCCCGGGCGTCCGTTGGCTGCGGCGCGGACGCAGCCAAGCGACGACCGCCGGCGGCATGGGCGTCGCGCTTTGAGATGAGGCCGTAGCACTCAAGAGTCCGTGGTCCCCCAAACTCCGGGCAAGCACGTCTTCACCCCGCGTACGACCTGGCGACGGGCAGCTGTCGCGTCATACCGGCGCCGTCGATCCACGCCTTGCGATTCGAAACGCGGCTCGCCAGAAGCTGCGGGGCCCCATTCGAAGCAGGCTGGCGGCAAGGACGCCGCTCACGATGACGGCGCATGCCCACTCGAGAAGCCCCGCAGGACGTAGCATGAACGGATGCGCCGCCGGCACGGCGATGTCGAGCCCTCTTGCGAGTGCGGCCGCGAGGACCGACGACCCCATCGCGACGAGCAAGAGCCCGCCGACACCGGCGGCGCCGCCGCGGGCACGAATGGAAGCCACCGTGGCGAACGAGAGCACGAGACCCGCGACGCTGACTGCGGCCAGGCCCGCGCTGCCCAGCCCCTTGTGGGTGAGTATGAATAGGACGGGCAGGAGGGCCTCCGGGGCGAGCCCGAAAGGAGCGGCGAGGCCCACGAGCCCGATGACCAGCACGCCCGCCGGCGCGTCCGCGAGCGCGTTGCGCGGCAAGGCGGCCTCCACCACAGTC
Organism: Polyangiaceae bacterium; assembly: GCA_050013115.1. Classification (GTDB taxonomy): domain Bacteria; phylum Myxococcota_A; class Polyangia; order Polyangiales; family Polyangiaceae; genus Palsa-1150. Next base: position 13,362 of record JBEKFX010000022.1, on the reverse strand, counting down.
GCGAGCAGGAGTCCGAATACATAGCTCGGTCCGACTCGATCGATGCAGTCGAATGCGGCGCGTCCGAGGTCTCCGCTCACTGCGGCCTTCGGGCAGTGGGCGGGCGACTCCGCAGGCCGGAGGGCCTTACCAGCGGACGATGATGACTCATCAGGGTCTCCGCGCTTCGGTCGAACCAAGAGCTGCGCCCCCCAAAGGCACGCGGCGGCCACGGCGCATCCGATGAGCCGCACCGCAGTCATCGGCATTCCGAACAATGCCAGTGAAAGAGTCGCACTGATGGGATCGACGACCGGAAGGCCGGCAAGGTTGATGGGACCGCCGGAGGCGACGTCCCAAGGGTGGTGCGTCAGGATCGGCAGGGCTCGGCCGGCCTTGGCGGCAAGCTTCTGCCTCAGCCACCGCGAGCCGACGGCAATGCCGAATCCTATCGCGACCGCTGGAGACGTTTTGACGAAGAGTGGACCGAGCGAGCGACCGATCGGAAACTCGTGGGGCTGCGCGCGAAACAGCATGTCGCCAGGGGAGGGGACGAGGAGTGCGACGGCCACGCCGACCGCGAAGGCGAGAGCCCCGGCCCGTCCGTCCTCGGTCGACTTGAACGTTGCATGCCGATGGGAAATGAGGTGCACCATGACGCCCAGGCCGATGGCGACCAGCCCATGCAGCCAGGTGCTCGGCACGCGCGCGACGAGTTCCTGTCCTCCAAGTGCGCCGACGATTGTGCCGGAGGCGAGGACACCCACCCGTTTGAAGGTGCGTCGGATGCCGATGCGAGGGACGAATGTCGCACCGACGAAGAGGCCTTCCGGCAGCCGGTGCACAACCAGTGCGGCCCCGAGCATGATGGTCGCTCCCCTGCCCATGTGCTCGCCGAAAGCGAGGGCCAACGCCGCTCCGTCGAGCACCGAGTGGACGACGAGGGCCGGGAGCACGATGGCGGTCCCGACCCGCGCCAGATGCGCATCCCGGCGCTCGAGGCCCCAGAAAGCGACGAACCCGGCGATCGCGAGCACCGGCGCTGCGAGTCCGATGTCGTCGTAGAGGTGCGGAACCAAGCGCGTCGCCACGAGCGTCGGAACGAGGCCCATCGTCAGACCCTCGATGGTCGCGCTCAACCGAGGTCGCGTCCGTCCGAAGGCCAGGAGCAGCGGACCAGTAGCGAGGCCGAGGATGGACAAGAGCACGGCGACGACGAACAAGGACATTCACCCCGAAATTCGGAATAATGGTTTTCGATACGCACAGGATCGACTATGCCTCCTTCAATTGCAACCCAGTTACGACAATTGATCACTTCAACAACTGATGAATCATTCCGAGTGATGTGCCATCGCCGCAAGCTCGTGCGCACTCTGGCGACTTCCCTCGTCGGCGGAGTGGCCACGCATCTCGTGCTCGGGACCTCCGCCGCGCATGCGCAGGTGGCCACGGCCGACGCCGTGACGCCCCCGTCCGTCATCGACCACGTCGACCCCGTCTACCCGGCCTCTGCCTTGAAGGAGCGCAAGCACGTCGACGTCATCCTCACGGTGACCGTGGACGCCGACGGCCATGTTTCGAAGATCACCGTCGCCCAGTCCGGCGGCGCCGATCTCGACGAGGCGGCCATCGTGGCTGCGCGGCGATGGACCTTCGTGCCTGCCATGCGCGATGGAAAGCCCCTCGCGAGTCGCATCAAGCTGCCGTTCCACTTCGCTCCGCCGGAGCCGCCGCCCGAAATGGTCGAGACGCCGCAGCCCGAAGGTCAGCTCCCCGTTCACCCGGCCGTTCCGGCGGCTTCAGCGTCCTCTGCCGCTTCGGCTCCCTCCGGCCCGCCGGCGGCGTCGGCTCGTTCTGCGTCGACCGCCCCTTCGGGCACGCCCGCGCCAGAGAATGGGCCGACCCCTTCGAGCACTGCGCCGGAGGCCGAAGTCAACGTCTTTGGTCGCCTGCAGCCGCGCACTCGTGGAGCGGCCGACTACCAAGTGACGCTCGGAGAACTAAAGGCCATTCCGCGAACGAATGCGTCCGATGCCCTCAAGCTCGCGCCGGGCTTTCTGCTCACGAACGAAGGCGGCTCGGGCCACGCCGAACAGGTCTTTCTACGCGGGTTCGACGCGCACGAGGGCCAAGACCTCGAGTTTTCGGTCGACGGGGTCCCCATCAATGACGCCGGGAATTATCACGGCAACGGCTACGCGGATACGCACTTCATCATTCCCGAGCTCATTCACTCGATACGCGTGCTCGAAGGTCCGTACGCGCCGCAGCAGGGCGACTTCGCCGTCGCCGGCAGTGCCGACTATCAGCTCGGGCTGGACCGTCGCGGGCTGAGCGCGGAATACACCATCGGGAGCTACAACACCCAGCGACTCCTTCTTCTTTGGGGCCCGAATGACTCCTCCACCGGGACATTTGCCGGCGCCGAGTACTACACGACCGACGGCTTCGGGACGAACCGTCAAGCCAAGCGCGGAACCGCGATCGGGCAATACGAACTATCCCTTGGCGCGAACGGCCTCTTGCGGATCAACGCGACCGCCTACGTCACGGAATACAACTCGGCGGGCGTCGTTCGCGAAGACGACTACGAATCCGGACACGTCGGCTTTTACGGGACCGAGGACCCGAACCAGGTCGGCAACACGGCCAGCCGGGCGTCGATCGCAGCGACGTACGAAAACCATTTTGGCCAGATGGACGTTTCGCAGCAGTTCTTCGTCATCGATCGTACGATGAGGCTGCTCGAAGATTGGACGGGCTTTCTCAACGACGTGCAGTTGCCGACGCAGTCGCTCCACCCGCAGCGAGGCGACATGATCGATTTTCACTTCGACGAGGTGACGATCGGTGGCCGGGGCTTCGCGCGCTGGCATGGCGAAGCCCTTGGCCTGCGGCAAGAGTTCGAAGGGGGGTACTTCGCACGGGTCGACCAGACGACCTCGACGCAATACCGCGACATGAACGCGAACGGCGATCCGTACATGACCGATGCGGATCTGACCTCGACGCTCGGAGACATCGGCGTCTACGTCGACGGCAACGTCCACTTTCTGCCGTGGCTCGGGCTGCGCGGGGGCGTCCGGACCGACATGTTCCTCTTTGACGTGCTCAATCAGTGCGCCGTCAACGCGCAGGAGGGGGTGGACAGTCCGTCCAAGCAGTACCTCGAGGTCGACCAACCGTGCCTGAGCGAACTCGAGCACGGCGTCTATCGCGAACCCATTGGGCGGTCGACCACCGGGGCGGGCGCGATCATGCCGCGCGGCACCCTCGTTTTGGGTCCGTTCGACCACTTCGAGTTCAGTCTCAGCGCAGGCAACGGCGTTCGATCCGTGGATCCGAGCTACGTCGCCCAGGGCCTCCTCACGCCGTTCGTCAACGTCCAATCGCGAGACCTCGGCGTTTCTTACGTCGAGCAGCTCGGCGAGATGAACCTCGCGGCGAAGTCCACGTTCTTCCAAACGCACTCCGACCAGGACCTTCTATTCGATCCGAGTCAAGGTCGAACGACTCTGGCGACCGGATCGACGCGTACGGGCTGGGCCGGATCGGCGCGGGCGCTCGGCGCGTTCTACGACGTCGCGGCGAATGCGACGTTCGTGAAGGCAACGTTCGACGACACGCATCTGCTCGTCCCCTACGTTCCCGACATCGTCCTCCGAGCCGACGCCGCCGTTTTCCACCGGCTCCCCTGGACCCTCGTTCAAAGGCCGATCCTCGCCACACTCGGCTATGGCGTGAGCTACGTCGGGCGGCGCCCCCTCCCCTACGGTGAGCTCAGCGACGTCATCTTCGTCTCCGATGCGTCCGCAAGCATCAGGTGGAGCATCTGGACCGTGAGGGTCGCAGCGCAGAACCTGTTTAATGCCAAGTACAAGCTCGGCGAATACAACTACGCATCGGACTTCCACTCGCAGCCGGAGCCGACCTTGGCGCCGGAGCGCTCGTTCACGGCCGGAGCGCCGCAGACCATCATGCTCTCGCTCTCCGCGACACTGGGAGGTGCACCGTGAAGAAGACCTCCACCCTGCTGGCCGCTCTATTTGTGGGGCTGGCTGCGGCGTCTTGCAACGGGACGACGGGCGACGAGCTGATCACGTTCCCGGCGTACGCCGCAGGAGCGCCGGGAGCCTCCGAGCCTTTCTATGTGAACGGGTACACGATTCAGCTCACGTTCGCACAGATGTACATCGGCGCCATTTACATCGACGAGGCACCCCTCGCCACGGGAGCCGAATCGCCCACCTGCTTGAACCCGGGTGTCTACGCGGCGCAGGTACCGGGCGGGGTCGAGCTCAACCTGCTGTCGACCTCTCCGCAACCGTTTTCCGTGCAAGGAGATGGGACGGCCGACGTCGGGCAGAGCTGGGAAATGTGGCTCACGGACGGCGACGTCAACAACCCGGACAACGCGACCGCGACGACGCCGAACACCGTCGACCTCCAAGGGACGGCGACGCGCGCATCGGACGGCGCGGTCTTCACCTGGGCAGCCACCGTGAACATCAACCAGAGCAATCGAGGCACCCCCGTGAGCGATCCGTCCCAGCCCGGACAGCACCCGATCTGCAAGCAGCGCATCCTCGAGGAGGGAGGGATCGACGAGCAACTCTTCGCCAACGGCCAGCTGCTCGTGACCGTCGACCCGCGGGGGTGGTTCAATACCCCGATCGATTTTTCGACCCTTCCGTCAGTCGATAGCAGCGAATGCGAAATCGATCCGAACGCGATTTTCGGAGACGCCAAATACTGCGTTCCGGACACGAGCTTCGGGACGGGCTTGGGCGCCATCCAGGGCGAGACGCTCTACACCAGCATCTTGACTGGCGGTCCGGCGGCCTACTCGCTCCGGTTCTCCCAACTTCCATGATCCGACGGGCCTCCTGCGGAATGGGCCCACCGGAATGAATCCGACGGACCTCCTGCGGAATGGGCCCACCGGAATGAATCCGACGGACCTCCTGCGGAATGGGCCCACCGGAATGAATCCGACGGACCAGCTCTTCAACGGAACCACGATGGACTGAATCCAACGGACCGCACATCCACGCAAATCTGGATTGATTCTGCGGTCGCGTGGGCGGAATGAACCGAAAAATGAATCCAGCAGAACGGACCCCAACGGAATAAGGAGCGACTTCATGCTAAGAAAGAGATCGCGGCTCACCTTGGGCCTCATCGAGGCCGTGGTGTGTGCCTGCGCGCTCGACACGGCTTGTTCGAACTCGAGCGCGACCAACAATTCGGGAGGAGGCACGACCTACGCTGAAACCGCCAATACCGCACAGGCGCTGGCGGACGGCAATGGGCACACCCTCAAAACAATCGGATCGGTCACCGACCCTGGTGCGAACGCGTTTCTGATTACGATTTCTGGCGAAGTCAACGCCCTCGCCGGCTATCCCTACCCCCCGTTCGATGTCTCGCAAACCTGGATGGTCGACGGCTGGAATTGGAAAATCGAGAAGTATATCGTCGTGGTCGACAAAATCACACTTTGGTCGAATCCAAACCTCAGCCCAACGGACCAGTCTCAGCACGGCCCGGCGGTTGCGCAGGTCAACGGTCCGTTCGTCGTGGATCTCCACAAGGGCGGCCCGATCGACGGCAAGGGAGGCGGCGGCGAGCAGGCGCTCGCCATCACGACGATCAAAAACCAGAACTTGAATGGCAATGCGGCGTTCGATCCGTCGACCACCTACGGCTTCGGGTTCAGCACGGTCCAGGCGCCCGGCGACGGCAGCGCGATCAACGTGAACCTCGACGAGACAGAACAGGCCGACTACGACTACATGGTCCAGGGCGGCTATAGCGTCTACTACTACGGAACGGCGACATGGGCCGGCAATGCGGCTGGAGCGCCATCGGGCTTCGCCATGTGCACGCAGACGAGTACGAACGCGAGCGTGGCGGTCGACAGCGACAGCGGCGGCGCGGACGGCGGAGACGAAGAGGGCGGCGCGGCCGACGCGGCCGCCATGACGAGCGGCGCCTACGACTTCACCAAGCTTCCGCCGACGATGACGTTCCAGCTCGGCTTCTCGACGCCGACGAACTACGTCAACTGCGTCAACTACACGGTGAGCGAGCAGGAGAACCAGACCGTTCGCGGCGTGCAGACCTCGACGAGTCAGAGCGTCGTCGCGCAAATCACGGTCCACATGGATCACCCGTTCTGGGAGAGCTTCGAAGAGAACTCGCCCGTCCACTGGGACCAAATTGCCGCGCAGTACGTCGGCGTGCCGAACCCCGTTGCGCACACCGAAGATTTGAAGGGGGTCCCGTTCAACCCTTTTACGGACAAGAACGGCATCGTCATGCCATGGCGCGACTGCGAGCCGATGGACTACACGCCGCCGGGCAACGGAGCCATGTCGTTTAGCACCCTCAGCGTGCCGCAGAACCCGAACGGGGTTTGCACAGGAACGACCCCTGCGGACTTCTCGACCGACAACTGCCCCGCGATTCGAGATTACTACGACTACATTCGATATAACCAATCGACCCAGGGGCATCTCAACTCCCAGGGCCTCTGCTATATCGATCGGCAATATCCCGCTCCGGCGGGCGGCTCCTGAAGCGTGCGACGTCCGCTATGACGACTGCGCCGAAGCTCACGTCGCAGATGACTGCCGGCGGGCGGCTCCTGAAGCGTGCGACGTCCCGCTGCCGGTGCGGCCGCCGTGTTCAGCGGCGCACGACGCGAAACGTTTGGACCCCCGCGGGTCAGCGCACCGGCCCGCGGTGCGCACCCTGTCCCGAAGCCGTCGGGTCGATTCTACCGGACGACGCGCGCGCGTCGCGCGATCGCGCCCCGGCATCCATGACAGGACCGCACTTCCACGACGACGTCGCGCGGCCATGGCTGAACGTAGGGATCCAAGTCCGCGCTCGTCAGCGTCCGCTCCGCGGGCAGGGCATGCCAGACTTCTGCGCTGTGGGAATGGCCGCACCGGGAGCAACGGATGCCTCCGGCGATCAGCGGCGGACCCGAGTTTCGCGCAGTCATCGATACGGTCCCGAGCCGTCGCGCGAGCGAAGCCGACCACTCATTCCGTCCAGGTTTGCTCCACCGAGGGCTGCGCCGTCGAGGCAGGCCCCCTCGACCTGACACTTCTCGAGGTTGGCGTCCCGCAGGTCGGCCGCGGACAGATCCGCACCCCGGAGGTCGGCCTTCTCGACGTTGGCACCGACGAGCTTCGTGCCAAGCAATCGCGCGTCGCGCAAGTCGCACTTTTCGAGGTTCGCTCCGGACAGATCCGTATCCGTCAATTCGGCCTCGCGAAGGTCACATTTTTCCAAGTTCGACAGCCGGAGGACCGCCCCGCGCGCGCGAATGCGAGTCATCCGCGCGCGCTCGAAGTTTGCCCTGACGGCCTGGGCCCCTTCAAGCAGGGCGTCCTCGAGCTGGACTTTCTCGAGATTGGCGCCCTCGAGATTGGCGCGTGCGAGCGACGCGCCGGCGAGCGACGAATTTTCGAAATTGGCCCCCCGCGCGGACGCGTCGTCGAGCCGCGCCGAGGAAAGGTCCGAATGCTCCACGTTCGAACCATCGAGCCGCGCCGCGCGCAGGTCAGCCCCCCGCAGGCTGGCGTCCTTGAGGTCCGCTCCGCGAAGCTGTGCGCCACCGAGGTTGGCCCCGGCGAGGTCCACACCTTGATCGACGGCCCGCTCGACAGCGTCGCGCACGTCCTCTGCGTCGGCCTCGAAGAGCAGGCGCCCGTCGATGTGAATGATGTGAATCGGCATCCGTCCCCTTTCCTCGCCTCGCCCCAAAGCCCACTCTACCCATCAAGCGCGACGCTTCCATGACCGCACGCGCCGAATCGATTGGCCGAACGCGCCTCAACCGGCTTTCCGAAGCGCAGTCGCTATCCTCATTCGGCGCATGGGCCGTCCGTTCAAGGAGCCGCCGTGTTCTTCGTCGCTCGTCCCCATCGTGCTTCGCTACGCGGCGGAGCGAGGACTCGACGTCGAAGCGCTCGGCTGGCGTTTCGCCCTGCCGCCCGATGCCGTCCGTCGGGAGGTGGTCCCCGCGGCGGTCGACGCTCCGAATGAACTCCTCCGCGTCGTCGCCGGCACCACGGCCGAAGCGGACGTCGCCATACGTGTCGCCTGTGCCATGTCGTCCCGTCGCCATTCGCTCGCCGAGCTCGCCGTGCGCGCAAGCGCGACCCTGCGCGATGCGCTCGTCTTGCTCGCACGCTGGGTGCCTCTCCTGCACCCGGGGTTCGACGCGGCCCTCGCGGAGGGGGCCGGCGAACACGCGCGATGGGTGCTCCGGACGCCGCGTCGTCCGCGCGGCGTCGGTCCGTACGTTCACGAGCTCGCGATCGCGTACACCATTCAGCGGGCCCGTGACGGCGCCGGTCCGCTGACGCCGTCCCACGTCTGGTTTCAGCACCCTCGTCCGTCGAACGTCGACCGGGTGCGCTCATTCTTCGGCCCTGCCGAGCTCACCTTCGGCTGCGACACGAGCGGGTTCAGTGTGGACCCGGTGAACCTCGACCGACGCATGCGTCTCGCCGACCCTCTGACGGTCCAGACGATCGCCCCGCTCGTGGACGCCGAGCTCGGCGATCGCCACGATCGTGGCTCGTTTGCCGAGAAGGTGGCCGCCCACGTGGCGTCGTCACTTCCCGACTCGGTCGATGTCGCTGAGACAGCGCGCGCGATGCATATGAGCTCGCGGACGCTTCAGCGGCGGTTGGAACAAGAGGAGACACGCTTTACCGAGGTCTTGGACAACGCGCGCTGCGGCCTTGCTCGCAACTTGCTCGCCGACCTGACTCTGTCGCTCGCCGACGTGGCCTCTCGGCTCGGCTTCGCCGATCTGGCCACGTTCAGTCGCGCGTTCAAACGCTGGACGGGGAAACCGCCGGGTCAGTGGCGCCAGTCGTGACGGGCGGCCGCGCGGCCGAGGCCCGGGCGGTGTTCGATCGCGCTCGTTCGGGCGGACGTCGACCCGTGTCGCGCCCTAAGCCAAAGTGGAACATGGCGACTATCGAGCGCGCCATTCGGCCCAACCCCCCCACCAAGCGGACCGTCGTCGGGTCGCGCCCCCTCCGTCCGTGTTGGCTGGCATCCGGCGGTCAACAGCCAGGCGGTTTGGCGCCCCGCCCCTTTGAATTCTTGCACGGCGGCAGTCGCAAGCGCATCCTGTGCTCAACGGACGACCGAGGGGACCCACTTTGACGCGAACGCTTGAACAATGGGCGGGAACCCCGCCCGAAGGCAAAGTCGGCTCGCCCGCGCGCTTGCTCGTGGCCGGGCCGGGCGCGCGCCAAAAAGACGCATGAGCGTGAGAGAACAAAGGTTGTTGGCCATGGCCGAGCGATTGGTGCTGTGCAGTGCGTGCTCGCGACACATCAAAGTGTCGGAGCCAAGCTGTCCCTTTTGCGGTGAAGCGGCACGGTCGGCGCGCCCGTCGACGGGCGAACCGTTTCGGCGCATGGCGGCGGCGGCCGCCGTCGCCGCGGGCGTCGCCGCTCTGACCGGGTGCTCCGACAGCAGCGCCCCGCAGACCACGCCGGGCGCGAGTTCGACGGCGTCAGGCAGCGAGCCAACCAATTCGGGCGTCGGCGCGACGGCGTCGGGGCCCGCCGCGATCACGTCGAACACCACGTCATCGACCTCGAGCGCCACCTCGACGGCGTCGGCCCCCACCTCGATCTTGACCGCTTCGAACACGAGCTCATCGACGTCGACGCCCAGCCCGACGACGCCCCCGAACTCGACGTCGAGTGGAAGTGCGTCGACGTCGAGCACGAGCACGACGTCGCTCGACGGGATGCCTTCGACGTTCTCCAGTTCGTCTTCAAGCTCCGAGGATCGCTTGGACGCGGCGGGCGGCCGGGCTGAGGATGCGCCTTCGGTGATTGCCTTTTATGGGATCGCCAATCCCATGCACGTCGATGGGGGTAAGCCAGCCGATGGACGGCACCACGACTCGGGTTGAAGGGGATATCGCGAAACGCAGCGCCGTATGCACTTCGATGCGCCGGCTCGTCCGCCGTTCGCGATGCGGCGTGCTCTGGCCGGCGCTCGGCTTGCTGCCTTCGACGGCTCACGCGCAGACCGCTTCGACGACCGCCGCCGCGTCCGCACCGGCTGTGCTGTTCGACTCGAGTGCGCCTTTTCCGACGCGGGTGGTGAACGGTGTCAACTTGGGAGTGTCGACGCGTCCCGCGGGGCTGAACCCGGACGGGGTGAACTACGCCGACTGCATCAGCGACATGACTCTCGAGTACACGGTGTACATCGCCGGGTTTACGACAGAGCAACTCGAAGTGTGGGTCTCCGAAAATCAAGATTGCACACAGGATATCAATCGCGGAAACGGTGGGTCGGCGGTGTGCTGGGAAGTGGCGACGCTTTCTCCCGGTAATCAGGTCGCTCAAACGGAGCTGACCATTCCCGTTCGCGTCCAGGACCTCGTCGGGCCGCAAGGGAGCGCGCCGGTCGCGCCGGCGGGTCCCGTCGACGAGGGCGCAGCGGCATGTCTGGCGCAGCCGAACGAGTCCGCCGTGACATTGACGGTGTACATCCTGCCGATTGCTTCTGGTTCGTTCCAGAACATCCCTGGCGCCGTGGCCTTCAAGCAGGAGATCACGACGGATCTGGTGGGGCCCACCGCCCCCGCGGGCGTGGGCATCGCCGACGGGGACACCGTCTTTAACGTCAATTGGACTGCCAACAACGACGCCGATACGTACGGTTACGACGTTTTCATCGACCCCATCCCTGGTTCCGACACCGCCGTCGCTTCGTCCGTCTCGAGTCCCTGCTCGAGCCAAGTGCTGACCGACGAGAGCATTCAAGATTCCGGCGCGCAAGCGAATTCCGCTGCGGATGGCGAGGTCGACGCCGAGGCTGGCACGACAAGCACGATCGGTCCGGTCGGCGTGGCCACGATTCCATGCCAGTACTTGGTCGGCGCGAGTTGTCCAGCGGGCGAGCCGATCAACACGTGGACCAATGTCCAAAGGATGCCGATTCTCTCCGCGATTGGCGAAAACTCGCAAACCATCACCATCAGCGGCCTCACGAACTACGGGCCTGGAGGGACGGCGAGCCAACCGGAGGACTACAACGTCGTCGTCGCCGCAGTGGATGCCTCGGGCAACGTCGGCCCGCCGTCGGCCGAGGCATGCGACTATCCCTCCCCGGTGAACGACTTCTACCGGGTCTATCGAAATGGCGGTGGCACGGCCGGAGGGGGTTTCTGCGCTCTCGAGGCAGTCGGAAAGCCGGTCGGTTCGTCGGCGGCGGTGCTCTGGGGTGTCGGCGCCGTCTTGACGCATATCTCGAGACGACGGCATCGACGCCGATCTCGTTGACCGCGGCGTCCCGCGCGTGCGATGCATCACGCGCTCTGCGAAGCATCACGCGCTCTGCGAAGCATCACGCGCGCGTGCGAAGCATCACGCGCTCAAGCTGCGAGCAGGCCGAATCAGCGGTGCTGAAAGCATTTGTTCGCGGCCCGGGGCGCGGGTCGGTTGCCGGTGCGGTCTTCGCAGGTCGCCCGCCGCCAGCAGCAGGCCGAATCGCGCGGCGGGCGGCGGCGGGGGTCTTTGCCGCCGGCAGCGCCAGCAGCCAGCGCGGAAATGGCGGCGGGCGGGTTTGGCGGTGGGGGTCTTCGTGTGTCACGGCTGGTGGATGCGGATGAGGCTCTCTTCCGCAGGGACGCCGAGCCGCAGCGGAAAGCCGTAATGCCCCGTGCCCTTATGGACGTACATGCGATCGGTCCCGCGTGCCCAAAAGCCGTGGTCCGGAATGCGGATGCCGAATAAGCGCAGCATGGTGAACGAGAGGCCCAGGCTCACGAGCCCGACTTGACCGCCGTGCGTATGGCCCGAGAGCACGAGATCGCCGGTTCCCTCCGGAAGATGTTGGAACGCGCTGGGGTCGTGGAGCAGCACGAGCCGAAGGGCCGCGCCTTTGCGCGGGTGCACGGCGGAGACCGTCGCCAGGTGGCCCTGCCGATCGCGCCACACGAAGTTCATCCCGACGATCTGCACGGGGCCCGCGTGGGTTTCGACCTCGGTCGAGTCATCGACGAGAAGCTGGATGCCGTTCTCGCGGAGCGCGCGCTCGACGATGGCCGGCGCCTCGTGGTCATGATTGCCGAGGCAGGCGAAGACCCGCCCTCGCATGGCCTCGAGCGGACGCAGCGCCTCGAGCAAGAGGTCGGGATCGTGCTGCGACTCCATGGTCAGAAAGTCGCCGGTGAGGAACACCAGATCGGGCTTGGCTTCGACGGCTCGCGCGGCAATCGCGCGAAGTCGGGCCACGCTCATGAAGGGACCGAGGTGCGGGTCGGTGATCTGCACGATCGTGAGCGGACGCGCTTGCCGGTGCGTTCCCCGTGGATGCGGACGCACCATCGGTGCCCGCGGGCCAGCCGGCCCAGGGATGACGAGGTCCACGTCTTCGCGTCGCGTCGAGAGGGACTGGAACATGCCCCATGCGGCGAGCGCGTAGGGGAGCCACGGTACCCACGGATGGAAGCCGAGGGCGACGGCGATGGCCCAAGGCAGCGCCAGGAGGGTACCCCCCACCATGACGGCTGACGGCCAGCTGAGCAGGAGGCGGAAGGGCAAGCTTCGCATGCGTGGCCGCGAGAGAGAAATGAAGTTTGCGTACGCGGCGACATGGAACGCCGAGTACACCCAGAGTAGCGGCCCTGCGGGCGGAGCCATCGCCCAGGCGAGCAGGGAATAGATCCCGCCGAGCACGCTCACGAACATCGCGAACGATCGCCCGCGTCGCCAGAGCGCGCAAAGGACGGCGACGGCGTAAGCGGCGAGCGTGAAAAGCGGAAACCAGATCATGCCCGGGTTATCTATCTAGCTGCGCTAGAACCTTTCGGGTGCGTCGAGGCCGGCCACCTCGACATCGACTCGAGCCGAATCCGGCCAGGGTGCGTTGAGGCCAGGCCGGCCACCTCGACATGGACTCGAGCCGAATCGGGGTTGCGGGCGCGCGCGCTTGGCTGATCGGCTCGACCCGGGTGGTCCGCCGTCCGTCGGCCAAGTGGTCGACCCTTCGGAATGGATTGCGGTCCGCCAGGATAACGTTGTGGGCGGAATTTTGTCGTCAACGGTGAGCCGGATTCAGCCCCCCGGATACTGGTGGCCCACTTGTGCCATTCCTTGCGAGAGACGTCCGAACGGCGCTGCCCCTCGAACGAGCCCGGTGCCCGGTTTCTCTTGCATGAGAGCCGCAAACCTCTGGGGTGAACATGCGTGTTCGAATCGTTCAATTGGGATTGAGTCTAGGAGCCGGGTTGACCAACGGCTGCTCGGCTGCCCCTGCGCCGGAGACCTCGGTTGCGTCAGTGAGCTCAATGGCGACAGGGAGCTCGATGGCGACAGG